>NZ_BDBN01000067.1 GCF_001613005.1 Nocardia nova NBRC 15556
TCTTGTGCAACTACCCAACCCCCACCCCGCCGACGGTCCCAAGGCCGCCGACAAACTCGACGACGACGATTACCCCGCCTATTCGATGGGACGCGCCGCGGAAATCCTCGGTGTCACCCAAGCGTTCCTGCGTAGCCTCGACGCCGCGCAATTGCTGACCCCGCAACGATCGGGCGGGGGGCACCGCCGTTACTCGCGCTACCAGCTGCGTATCGCCGCGCGCGTGCGTGAACTCGTCGATGCCGGCAACGGCCTCGACGCCGCGTGCCGCATCGTCATCCTCGAAGACCAGCTCGCCGAGGCCCGACGCCTCAACACCGAACTGCAGCACACCCTCGATCAGCACAGCAACCCCACAGAGACGACGTGAACGTGCCCGACACACGCACCGGCCACATGGATGTCTTCCTCCCTCAGGCGCTGGAACCCGCCGTCCTCGACGCAGTGATCCGCCTCAACGTCACCTCCGCCCTGGCCCGCACCGGCGAATCGCCCGTCACCATCGAGTACGGCACCGGCCGGCCACATTCGCCAGGGGTCACCTGCTGGCCGGTCACCTACACCACCGACACGGAACAACCCCGCTGACAGTCGGCAGCAGCTCCGCACACCTTCTCGGTCGGACAACGAACTCGGGTCAGATGCCGCCCAACTCTCGCCCTCACCGCAGGGCGAGCACTGCAACTGCGGGCTCGCGCCACGGCCGGCGAACCCGGAAATCGACGCTGGCCACCGAGTGCAGCATCAGCCGCGAAACCGCGAAAAATCTGCGCAGTTACGTGGGGCTTTGGTTGGTGTCGACGAATTCGAGGTCGGATTCGCGTTCCCATGTCCAGAGGTTTCCCGGCCACCACACCACGACCCAGTCCGTCCCGCCGGTAGGCGGGGTTTTCGACCACACCGCAACGAGTTCGCCGGAGGTGTGGTCGAAGTCTGTGCGCACCACGGCGGCATGCCCGGCGGGGGCGACGTAGCCGACCCGGTCGGCGGAGGCCAGGCCGGCGCGCGACTTCAACCGGATCCGGGTACGCGGCGCAACGGGCATCGGTTGAGCTTGTCACCTGCGTCCGCGGCGAGGCTCGGGTGGGATAGTCGCGGGTATGGGCGAGGAGATCGCGGTAGGAGATCGCATCCAGTGGTGCGCTGACATCGACGGCCGTCCCGTCGAGCCCGGCGATTCCGACGCACGGACGTACAACGGGACCGTCGACAGCGTGCACCGGCATCCGGACGACGCCGGCCGGATCGTGGCCTATCTCGTGCGTTGTCGGGGCGGGGTCAGCGGCACCTATCTCGCCACCGTGCTGCCGGAGCATCGGCCGACCGTCATCGAGTTGTAGACGTCCGGCTCGACGCTGGACAGACCGTCCAGTCGGGTCTCGTATTGTTGACGTGTGCTGGAAGTGGGTGCCCTGGTCAAGAAGTCGGCAGACAGCGACCACGTCTTCGAGATCGTGGAGATCGAAGACGACGCGCGGGCGCTCATCGCCCCGACCGGCGAGACCGCTGATATGCCGGGTTCGTACGCGTATTGGTGGCCGCTGCGCCTGCTCACCCCCGCCGAGGGCGACGCCCCACCGGGACAGTGAGTTCCCGACTCCGCTGCGCGCGCAGCCGGTTTCGGCGCGCGATCTGCGGCCGCCCGTAGATGCGGGCCAGCAGGTTGCGCATCCGGGCCTGAGTCCAGCGTTCGGCGACCTCGGGGTGTGGTTGTGGATTGGTCATGTCCGTACGACGCCGTGCGGGCGGAACTGGTTGCCCGCCGTCGACAGACGCACCCCGTTCGGGCCGAAATCATCGAGCCGGAGCAGCGGAATGGGTTCGGCGCGAACGCTATACGCGCTGAGGAGACGAGGGGCCCGGCGGCTCGGATCCGCCGGGTCCCTCACTTGTTCACCGTAGAAGATGGCCATCGGCTCTGCGGGTGAAACCGGTAGTGCTGGTGGCGGTTGCGGGTGCTGTGAGACTGTGCCGGTCGAGGGTTTGCTGACTCGGTGCCATGCGCTAGGTTGTGGAGCGTCACAACATCACACGCTGTCGGGGCGGCGCTTTCGCCGATGTTTGGTGTGTGCCACGGGTTTCCGCGGGCCGGGTTTGCCCAAGCCTGGCTTGTTGTGCCCTCGAGGTCCTCATTGAGCCGGGGAATCGAGGGACCGGAAGGCCCGGTGCCGGCGAGGGAGCCCTGCCACTGGTCATCTCACGCCGGCACCGTGTCCAGCCGGGAAATCGCGGGCCACGCTACCACTTCCACCTCATCGCCGCGGATGGCCGCGCAGCCGCGGCCGAGATGGTCTCTTTCGCCCGGTGCGCTCTACATGAAGGGCCACAGGTCGGCGTCGCGGTGGGTGTCGTGTCGCAGTCGGGGATCGTCGGGCGGGCGAAGCCACCGGACCGGTACCTGGATGGTCTCGAGTGACGGGACACGGGCGGGGTGTCCGGTGTGGTCGACCAGCATTCCGATGACCCGGTAACCGTGTCCCGGCGAGATGCCGAGGGCGGTGGCTTGGGTGTCTGTGAGCGCGATGTCGGTGTGGGCGCGTTCGACCAGCCGCAGCCCTTGAACGGTCACCGGTTTCGTGTCGCGGTCGATGCTGGTGACGGTGATCTGGAACCGGGTGCCGGCCAAGAGCCGGGCCACCCACATCGGTGTCCCTGGCAGCTCGCGTTCTGGGTAGCGGGCGATCGGTAGCCGGTGGGGGACTAGGACCACGTAGGTGTGCCCGATCTGCACGTCACGGGCTCGCACATCTTCCAGAGTGGTCTTTGCCCGTGTGAGGGCGCAACGACGCACCAGATTCCACCTTTATGCTGAGCGATGCCGGGCCCGGCCAACATGAGCGGAACTCTCGGTGCCGGGCCCGGACCAAACCTTCAAGCGCGGCGGCGGTAGCGGTCTCCGGCGTCGAACCAGTCGCTGAGCCACAGCGCGGCGGTAGCAGCATCGGTCCCGGCCGATAGGCCGGTCTCATGCCACGTGCCGGCATCCTCGTCGCGGCAGCGGTAGTGCCAGCCCAGAGCGTCGTACATGACGACGGCCAGGTACTCACACGCCGGGGTGCGGGGCGCGCAGGTGACGGTGAAGAATCCGCGGCCGGCGCCGACACCGGGTGGGAACAGCCCGACATCGAGATCGCGGACGCGTAGACCGAACGCGGCCGCGATCGCGGTACGCGCCGCCAGCGCCTTCTTGGTAAGACTCACCGCGACCACGATCACCACCGTCGCGTCCATGAACCGGCTAACCCCGCGCGGGCGGCGGGTGCGCTGCGCCGCAGCAGGGTCGCGGCGGCTCCCCCGGCGGGGGTGTTGGGGCCGGGGGAGCCGCGCTTTCTCCACGGTCTCGCTCCGCGCGAGCGGGACCGGAGTGGTGAGTCGGAGATTTGTTCCGACCTCCTTCGGGCGCCGCGGAACACAGGGGGTAGCCATGTCGCTGGGCCCGGGGCTACTCACGAGCCCGACCCGAGAGGGTATGCGCAGCAACCGCCCCGCGACTATGAGGCAGAACACAAAAATAGACAAATGTGGTTGTACTCACTCGATTCTGGCGATCAACTCGCCCCTGCGGAAGACAGTGCGTCGGCCGCCGAACGGCGGTGTGCGGGATGGGGCCTGCCACGCCACGTGCTCGGGGGAAGCGTCGGCCCCGGCAGGCCCCAGCGTCGAGTCGCAGGCGGCTCACAGTGCCCGTTTGCGACGCCGATGCCAACGTGACAAGTCCCTCCTTCACGCGGCGAGCCGACCGTATATCGGTGCTCGCACATCCGTCCAAAGGCTCAGCCACTGAGCGCCAGGCGATTCGCGCTGCGAAATGTGGTCCAAACAGGCTCTACGCCACAAGGATTGGTGCCACGTTTGTGAGAAAGATCGCCCGAGACCTCACTCCCGCCGGGGCCAGGCGAGTAGGGGGCGAAGTGGTGCGCTACCTGGTTGCGGCTACACGTCGGTGCACACGAGTACGGGTCCACCTCACCCGGCGTTCGCTGGGCGCTGCGGCTCGGCAGGGCGTCGCTGTGGGAGCCGCTAAGGCTGGGTCGGCGGGGCGGGCGGGGTCGACGGTGTGGCCCCGCCCGCGCGTCGGTGTCTGGCCTCGCCCTGGATGGAGGGGAGCTGGGCGAGGTGGGGTCGTCTGGGTGACGGCCCGCGGACACAGGAGCCGAATGCCACGTATCCGGCGATTGAGGAAACCGGCGCACACCAGGTGTGCGTGGCACCGAGCCTCAGCTCCCGGACCGCGAAACTACCCGCATCGCCGCATCGGCGCAGCCGTTTCGGCCCGGATCCTGCGCTGAATTCCCACGTCCCCGTGGAGGATTGGCTGGTGGCTGGGTCAGTGGCCGGTGGCCGAGATCCTTTGGGCGCCGGGGCGCAGCCGGAACCGGTGGTGTTCGAAGTCCCAGAACCGGTAGATCGGCCATTGCAGGGTGTGGGACAGGCAGGCGGCGGCGATGATCAGCCGGTGCTGGGGGCGGATGCGGAATCCGTGGTGTTCGATGGTGGCCAGGCCGATGTGGTGGAACTGCCATTGCCGGCGGGGGCTGGTGCGCCGGCGCCGGGCGGAGGTCTGCGCACGCATCGAAGTCAGCTGGTCGATGCGCAACCCCCGCAAGGTCAGGCACAACGCCAGATCCAGGTCCTCGGCCACGTCGGCGCGGGTCTGCACCGCATCGCGCACCTGCTCCCATGCCTCGCGGCGCAGGGCCATGTTGGGGCCGTACATGTTTCCGACGGGGCCGCCGAGTTTGCCCAGGCGCAGCAGCAGTTGCTGGCCGAACCGCAGGAAGAACCCGATCGGGGAATCGTGGTAGGTGCACAGCCCGGTCACCGCAGCCGTGTCCGGGTGGGTGGTGAGGTAGTCGCGGATGGTGGCGGCCCAGTCGTCGTCGACGAGGGTGTCGGCGTCGGTGCGGGCGATCACCTCGCCGCGCGCTTTGTCGAATCCGGCGTTGCGTGCCGCGGGGATGCCGCGCACCGGTTCGTGTAGCAACTGCACCTTCGGGTGGCGGCCGGCGAACTCGTAGACCACCTGGGCGGTGCCGTCGTCGCTGCCGTTGTCGACCACGATCACCTCGTCGACAGCGTCCTGGGCGACCAGCCGGGACAAGGTTCGCTCGATGACGCGAGCTTCGTTGAGAGCGGGAACTACCACCGACAAGATCATCGAACATCTCCTGGTGCGAGGAATGGTTGGACGAATCGAGGAAGGGGATCGGCAGTCACGCGGTCGGGCGGGTGTGGGGTGAGTTCTCAGACGGTCATGCCGAGGTCGGATCCGTTGTCGCTGTGGTGGTTTTGCGGGGCCGAGCGGGTGTGCTCGGTGTGGTGGGCGGCGCAGTGGGGGCAGCCGTGGGCGCGGTGGTGGTGCACGGTGGAGGTGCGGGGAGGCGAGGGGTGCAGGGTGAAGCGGCGGCGCCCGAAGTTCCAGAACCGGTAGATCGGCCATTGGAGGGTGTAGGCCAGCCACGCTCGCACGATGAGCACGTGGTGCCCGGGCCGGATGAGGTAGCCCTGGTTGGCCAGGGTGCGCAGTCCGCACTGCTGGTATTGCCACCACTGGCGTGGAGGGGTGCGGTATCGGCGCGCGGAGGTGCGTGCGTGCATGTGCACGGGGCGGTCGATGCGCAGGCCGTGCTTGCTCAAACACAGCGCGAGGTCGAGGTCTTCGACGATGTCGGCGCGCATGCAGACCGCTTCCCGGACTTGTTGCCAGGCGCTGGCGCGGATGGCCATGTTGGCGCCGAACATGTTGGCGACGGTGCGTGCGGGGCGGCCGCGTCGTTGTTGCAGTCGCACAGCGGTTTTCAGGACGAACCCGACAGGTGAGTCGTGAAAGCTCAGCGGACCGGTGAGGGCGGCGGTGCCGGGGTGGGCGGCCAGGTGGTCGCGGATGGCGCGAGCCCAGCCTGGTGCGACGAAGGTGTCGGCGTCGGTGCGGGCGATGATCTGCCCGCAGGCGTGGTCGAAGCCGGTATTGCGCGCCCACGCGATTCCCGGGCGGGGCTCGTCGAGCACAACGATCCGGTCATGGCGGCGGCTGTAGTCGGCGGCGATCGAGGCGGTGGCGTCGGTGCTGGCGTTGTCGACGACCACGATTTCGTCGATCTCACGCTGCGCCAGCAGCCGGTCGAGCACCGCGGCGATGGACCGTTCCTCGTTGAACGCGGGAACGACGACCGACAGCACCGGCGTGGAATCTGGCAGGGGCACAACAGCTCCTGATCTGTCTGGGTACAGGGAAACAACACGCACCAATTGCACGGCAACGCGTTTCGGCGCCGGCTCCCGAGCACCCGGCGCCCTCGCGGTGAAAGGAGATCCCCACCGTCATGCACGTCCAACCTGTCGCCGCAGGCTCGAACTGCCACGGCGCCACAGTCATTCGCTGCTGCTCAGCGCATGGATCGGTGCCGTTTCCCGCCCGGCCGCACCAGCCGGCACCTGCGGTCGGATTCGCGCCAAGCCCACTTGCCGGTAGGTGACCAGCAGGGGGCCGGAACCGACCACAGACCCGTAAACACCACCCACACACCCGATCCCGGCCCGGGCGAGGTGGTCAGCAAAAAACTTCGCACACAATTTCGCTGTGTTTCTTCGACACCGAACACGGATAGTGGCGATCTCCACAGGAACGAAAGTTCATCGCAGCGTTGGCGAAGCGTGGAGCAGGTGCGGAAGTCGCGTCGAATAGGTGTTCGCGAGTCATTGTTTAGGCTTTCCGGGTGATTTTTGATTCCTGGAAGCTGTGTGTAATGTTCCGGCTCGGGCTCAGGCAGGAGCTCCACTCGCAAAAAAGCATCAAGTCCCTCGGAGGGGGTGATTACCCGTGATTCTCACTTTCGTCTTCAACCTGCTGCACTCGCTGCTCGGCATCGTCGGGCTGTGATTGCGAAACCGGTCGACTCTCACTCCAGGGGACACGGCCGGTCTTCTCCCCGAGCAACATATGCGCTGTTCAGCTCCTCTTCTGCTGGTGGGGCGCAGCGTGGTGGCAAACCAACCAGGGGCCTTCCACACCCCTGAGTCACCGAATGTTCAACACACACCGGAACGCAGTGCACTGATCGAATCCGGCGGTTTATCAGCACTGCATTCCGTTCTCTCTGCAACTGAACTTATCTACCGGTAACCCTTATCCCCGGTAAATAATTCAGTTGCCAAGGCCGGGGTGGCTTTTTCGGGATCCCCTTTTCTTTTTCGCGCGCGGGTGGCTAATCGGCGAACACCACACCTGTGCCGGAATTGATTCGGGTAGATTCGGCACCTCCGCCATTCGGTAAAAGAGGTCGGGTGGCGCCGCGGCTGGACGATCCGCAGCCTCGGCGCCCCTGCCTCGCCACTCGACCGCATTCGGACTCGACACCGAAGCACCCCTGGCACAGAAGGGGATCCCCAGGTGAGACCGCGATCGAGATCGGCTGCCCGCCCGCACCCCAGCTCCCGCGAGCAGAGATGGCAGTTCACCGATTTCGGTGACACGCTGATGATTTCGATTCCCCCGGGCACTGCGACCATCGAAATGACGGGCCCGCTTGCTGCGGCTGTCGACCTATACCTGCACGCCAACCGGCTCGACGGCCCCACCGCCCTGATCGGCGACGACAATCCCAGCCGCCTCTACCTGGTGACCGGTCTCGACCGCACCCGGCTGGCCGCCTGCTACCTCGAAACCACCGGCGCGCGCATCCATACCGGCACCCACAGCATCCATATCCCCCCGGCCGGGCCGCGGCGATGGTGCATCCGGGAAGGCACTCGCGACTGGGTTCCCCCCATCGTCGCTCTCGCAGCCGCCGCCCGCTGCGCGAGCTCTCAGGCCCTCACCCGCGAAACCCACGCCCCGGCCCGCCTCACGCGCGAAGTCAGCCACGTATAAGGCTGCCGCCGTACCACCCGGCAGGGTATCGAGGTGGCGAAAGCGAGCTGAACGCCGCGAGGTGCGCTCAGCTCGCTTTCGCGGCCAGCTCGGCGAGGAACTGCGGCATGCGGCCGATGCCGAAGTCGTAGTACCGCGCCCACTGCGGCTCGAGTGCGATCCGTGCCATCCGGTCGTACATGGCCCGGCAGCTGCGCTCGAACTCGACCGCGAACTCGGGATCGAAGTTCTTTCGGGCGGCCGCGAGATACTCCGGAACCACCCCGTCGACCATTGTGAGGTGCACGATGCCGCGCACCGACAGATTCTTCGCCGATCCGGGGGTGTCCCCGGCGTCGATGGTCAGGGCCACCTCCGGCCGGGCGGACAATGCTTCGACCTTGGGAGCGGTGGCCGCGGTGGACATGACGATCTCCTCGCCGGTCCAGAAGATGCCGATCGGGACGACGCGGGGCAGTCCGTCGAGTCCGTTGTAAGCCAGCCGCGCCATCGACGCCGTCTCCAAAAGCTCACGGGCGTCGGCGAATTCCTTCTCGATCTGCTTGGTGTCCATATCCTCTTCCTCGAGGTTGTGGGTTGATTTGCCAGGCTTCAGCGCCGGACCGGTTTCATTGGTCGTAGCGGTTCCCGACGTCGGATGCTGCAGAACCCGATGGGTATGACCGGCCGTAGCGGTCGAATTCATCGGTGTGGCGCCGATTCTGGGAGAAGGACCTCGGCGAAATGGTGGACGGTGTGGTGTTGGGGTACACCCCACACCGACAGCTCGGACTTGCTGCCAGCGGAATAGCCCGCTCGTCTCGTAGGTTGTATGCGCTGTCGGCGTCCGGACAGCCCCGGGCCGCACCCCATTTGTCGCTTCGAGCGACCACTCGCCGAGAGGCGCATGTTGGACGTCGGCTCACCAACACAAACGCCGCCAGGTATCACCTGGCGGCGTTTCGGCCTGTCCCCGCAGGGACAGGTCAGTGGACGGCGGCGTCGATGCGGTCGGCGACCGCTCCGGTGAAGTCGGTGGGGTCGTAGATCTCGGCGAACGGTGTTCCGCCGCCGGGCAGGACGGCGTCGAGTCCCCACAGCGGGATCGGTGCGGTTCGGCCGGTGAGCCAGTCGAGCAGGTATTCGGTGACGGTGCCGGGGTAGAAGCCCCAGTCGAGTTTGTCGATGTCGGTGAAGACCAGCGTCCACTTCTGCGGGTCGGGGTCGTGGGCGTCCCACAGGCAGTAGTCGCCGCCGAAGGAGCCACCCCACTGGATCAACGTCGACGGATCGATCGACACCCCGGCCGGGATCTCGGCTGGTGGTTCTCCGAATTCGGTGTCGGCGAGGGGGTCTCGCGCGGCGAGGGTGACTGCGGCCAGGTCCAGCCACGGGTCGGTGGCGGGCCGGTACAGGCGCAGCGCGTTGCAGAACCGCACATCCCCGTACACGCTGAGCAGGGCCTTGAAATCCTCGGGGAGCGCGGTGACGCCGAGCTGCTGCTCCACCGCGGTCCAGTCGAAGGCCCGGCCGGCGCCCTCTGGGGGTGGGAGCAGTCGGGTGAGCTCGTCGAGTGCGGTCATCGTGCCGAATTACCCCTTCGCTGGTGTCAGAAGTTCTGCACGTAGGTCGGTGGCAGGTTCCAGCCCTGGTCGCCCCACGCCTGAAGAAGGTAGTAGTCGGGGATGACTTTGTCGTCGGTGTAGATCGGCACCTTGATGTAGGTGACGTTCTGCGCCGGCACCCCGGCCGCCTGTCCTTGCACGACTTGGCCGAGATACCGCTCGTAGACCCGCATCGCGCCGGTGTTGGTGGTTCCCAGTTCCGGGGCCAGGAACTGCGGCACGTTGCCGGGCCCGCCGTACTGGTTGGGCCACAAATGCCCACGCTGGTAGGCACCGGTGGCGCCGGGCACGTTGATCGTCGGCACCCCGGTGCGCGGGCTCTTGGCGCCGGCGGCATCGAGGTAGCCGTAGGAGCCGGTGGGACGGCCGAGCGTGTCGAGCGGGCCCGCGATCGCGCGGGTGTTCCCGGGCCCGGCGTAGAGGGCCGGACCAGAGTTGCTGATCGCGCCGCTGCCGGTCAGATCCGGCAACCGGTAGATCTGGCCGTTGCCCGAATTCGATGGTGTCGGTACTGCTTTGGCCACATCCAGCAGCCGCGGCGCGGAAGCAAAGAATTCCTGCTGCGTGCCGGTCATGCCGGGCTGACCGGCGGGGGTGTTGAGTCCAGGTGCCTGCATCGGTTCCGTCGGTGCCGGGGTGAAACGCGGATTCGTCGCCGCGCTACCGGGCAACGGTGACGGCGCCTTGAGCGTTGCTCCGGCCGCGGTGGCCGGGTTGTAGGCGGTGCCGGGCCGGATCGTCGGCGGCGACAAGATCTGCGACGGGCGCACCGGAACCGGCAACGGCTGACCCACCACCGGTGCCGCGGGCGCGGCCGGCGACGCCTTCAACCCCGGCGCGCCACCACCCGGCGGCAACGCCGGAGGGGCCGGAACCTTCGGCGCCGGCGACGGTGCCGGAGGTTCCGGCCCCGGTGAGGCTGGCGGCGGCGCCGGGCTCGGTGTGTTCGGCGGCCCGCCGACCTGGGGTACGTCGTGGCCTTGCGAACGGCATTGCTGGGCTTGAGCATCCAGCTGCGCGGCCTCGGCGTTGCCGCGGTCGGCCTCGGCGTTGTAGGCCGCGACCGCGGCCTGATCATTCGGATTCGGCGGGTTCGCGTTGTGGACCGCCGCCGCCTGATTGTGCGCCTCGATCTGCGCGACCAGAGCATCACAATCGACCGGATCCGCGACCGCCGACGGTGCCAGCAGACCGGCCACCGCGGCCAGCCACACCAGCACGACGATGAACGCGCGCGCGAAACGCACAGGCAATGAAGACATTTGGTTCCCCCCAAATTCCCCCGAACTTCGTGCCGCCAGCCAAACAGACCGACACCAAACCGGTCAAGACCCGCACCGAATCGTTACCACGCGCGGCTTCCCGCGGAGCGGACCGATCCCCGCGTCAGGTCGCCATCAGCGTGCTGTCAGCCAGGCCGGACACAGTAGGTCCATCGAACACCATGACCCCCGGACATCGACCCGGTGACGGGGAGTGCCACAACAGATTTCGAAGGAGACCATCATGTCCGCCACCCTCGCCCTGACCGCCCAGGACCAGCTCACCGTGCGCACCGCCGCCTACGGCGCGGTCTCCCTGCTGGCCGCCGGATCGAACAAGCCCCACAAGGCCGCCACTGCGGGATCGACAGCACTGCTGTCGGCGACCGGCACTGTCGGACACGTCCTCGCGGCGAAATCGAAGGACATTACACTGGCGGGCAAGTCCGTCGCCGAACTCGCCGACCAGGTTCTGCCCGCCCTGACGGCCGCGGTCACTCTGCTCGAACAGTCCGATCCCGCCGAGGCCGACAACTTCCGCACCACCGTGCAGGTCGCGATCGAGGCCGCCACAACCGACCTCCGCCCCGGCCCGGTCACCACCGAGATGATCCGCAAGATCACCGCCGCCCTGCACGCCGCGTAACTCGCTGACAAACGCTCGCCGATACACACGCCGCCAGGTATCACCTGGCGGCGTTTTGACTTGTCCTCGCAGGACAGGATCAGAAGACCGCGGCGTCGAGGGGCCCGCGTCGCCGGTTCGACCGGATCGGCGGATGGGACCGGCTCAGCGGTCGTCGGCAGGCTGGGAGGCAGTCCAGTCCAGCAGGGCGGAGGCAGGCCAGTAGTTGCGGCCGAGGAATTTCGACGGCGCCGGGAACGGGTTGGCCTTCGGCTTGCCGCGCGAGAGATAGCTGGTGATCGTCTTCGGCGCCACGCCGGTGATGACCGTGGCGCCGGCGGTGTCGACCCACACATCGCCGTCGAGGGCGGGCAGCCCGAACACCTGGCCGCCGGTGAGCGGCTGGCCGGCCTTCCAGGCAGCGCGCAGCTCGGCGACCTTGTCGGCCAACGCGACGGTCTCGATCGGGCTGTAGTCACTCACCCCCGAGACGGTAGCAGTTTTGCAACTGCCAGATCCGGCGAATCCGAACCACTGGCAGTTTTAAAACTGCTAGCCTCGGAAGTGGCAGTTTTAAAACTGCCACTTGTTGGTTCCTCGTCTGATCTGGAGCTTCGTATGAAATCGACGGTCTTCTTCGCCGGGTGGGGCGGCGATCATCTGGGCTGGAGCGCCGTGCCGGGGGTGGAGGACGGCATCGCCGCCAACCACAGCCCGGTCTGTGTGGCGGTGCACGAGCTGAATTTCCCCACGGTGGAACACCTTCCACCCGGCGATGTGCGCGACATCGACCTGGCGCGGCTGCCGGCGACCGAGCTGTTCTGGGCGAGCCCGGCGTGCCCAGCCTGGACCGACGCCAAGGGCGAGAAACGCTACTTCGATCGGTCTAACCAGTACACGATGTTCGACGAGGAACTCGGCGTCATCGAGGACCCGGCCGCAGCGCGGTCGCGGGCGCTGGTCGAGCAGATCCCGCGATACCTACGGGCGATGGCCGGGCGCGGGGAGCCGGTGCTGGCCGGGGTGATGGAAAACGTCGTCCAGTGCCGACGCTGGGACCAATGGGACCGCTGGATCGGCGAGATCCGCACCCTGGGCTACGAAACCCGCCTCATCGCACTCAACTCCGCCCACGTCATGCCCCGCACCTGCCTGCCCGTGCCGCAGTCACGGGACCGGCTGTATGTCGCCTACTGGCTGAAATCACTCGGCCGCCAGCCGGATTGGGATAAGTGGCTGCGGCCGAAGGCGTGGTGCGGCAGCTGCGAGCAGGTCGTCGACGCGGTCCAGTCGTGGAAGAAGCCCGGCGTCGAGATGGGCCGCTACGGCGTGCGCCACGGCCAATACGTGTATCGGTGCCCATCGAAGGCGTGCCGGTTCGCGATCGTCGAGCCGATCACCACACCGGCATCGGTGGCCATCGACTGGACTCTCCCGCCCGGCGCCCGCATCGGCGACCGCGACGAACCCCTCGCGGACAACACCCTGGAACGGATCCGGATCGGGCTGGAGAAGTTCGCGGGCGCGGCGATGCTCACCCCGGCCGGCGGGACCTGGCGCACCGGGGCGACCAGCGTGGGCGAGCCGATGCCCACCCGCACCACGCGCGAGACCGACGCCCTGGTCGTGCCGCCGATGGTGGTGCAGACCAGCGGCCGCGCCGCCCCGACCGCGGTCACCCCGGTCACCCGGGAACTGCCGACGCAGACCTGCCGACGCGAATTGTCGGTAGTAATACCGCCGTTCATCGCCGAGCTGCGCGGCGGCGGCTCCAAGAAGAGCGCCCGCCCGCTGACCGAACCGCTGGCCACCTTCGCCGCGAGTGGGTTCCATCACGGTCTCGTGCAGCCCCCGGCTGATCCGGACGCGCATCTGCTGGTTCCGTACTTCCGCACCGGGCGCGCGCACCCGACCGACCGGCCGTTGGGCACGCTTACCACCCGCGACCGGTACGCGCTGGTCGGCGCCGACGCGGCCCGGCTGATCGACGAGTGCACCTTCCGCATGTTGGAACCCTCCGAGATCCGGGCCGGGATGGCGTTCCCGGCCACGTTCAAGGCATTGGGGGACAAGCGGACCCAGGCCCGCGGCTAC
The DNA here is from genome assembly GCF_001613005.1 of Nocardia nova NBRC 15556. Classification (GTDB taxonomy): domain Bacteria; phylum Actinomycetota; class Actinomycetes; order Mycobacteriales; family Mycobacteriaceae; genus Nocardia; species Nocardia nova. The sequence goes on from NZ_BDBN01000067.1 coordinate 13,456, forward strand.
GGCAACGCCGTCACCCCGGCCGCCGCCGAGGTGATCGGCTGCGCCCTGGTCGAAGCCATCACCGGCACCGACATCGAACGCACCGCAGTGGCATGACCGCCGCCGCGCCGATCACACCCACCGAGTAGGAGTTAGCCCATGCCCCGTCTGATGTCGGTATCGCTGACCGAACCCCAGGTCCGCGACCGCAGCAAGACCGTCACCCGCCGCGCCGGCTGGATCAGCTTGCAGCCCGGAACCCGGCTCACCCTGTGCCGCAAGGTGATGGGCCGCCGCCGCGGCGAACCCCTCGTCCAGATCGTCGACGTCGAAGTCCTCGACGTCTGCCGCGAACGCCTTGACACCATCACTGCCGACGAGGTCCGCGCCGAGGGCTTCCCGGGGTTGACGCCGGCGCAGTTCGTCGAGTTCTTCTGCAGCACCCATACCGGCTGCACACCGGAGTCGACGATCACCCGGATCGCGTGGCGATACCCCGATGATCCGGAATCGCCGTAGCGCCAACGCCGACGAAAACAAAGGAGGACCCCGCCGTAGGAGCCGGCGGGGTCCTCGTTCGTCACGGTAGGTCAGTTGCATGCCTGCTGGAATGGGAACGCCGCGCTGGCGGGTCGCCACCGACGGTCGTGCTCGATACCGGACACCTTACCAAATATATGGTGGGCCACCACATTTTGACAGTGCATACCCATCATGTTTAATCTGGTTGTCAGCCGCACGAAGCGGCTCGTTGGGACCACTCGCCTTGACGGCGAAATGTCCCGGGACAACAGAGAGGAACCGAGATGGCTACGACCGATCTGCAGCGCATCCGCGTCAGCGGGGACACGCGGGCGATGCTCGATGAGGCCAGCGAGCGAACTGGGCACAGTTACGACACCCTGATCCAACTGTGGGGGACAGCGGCCGGTCGCAATGCCGAGGCCGCGGCAACGGCGTTGAAGGCGCTGAATATGCGAGCGGCTACTCAGGAGGAGATGCGTCAGGACCTGGCAGGCTGTGCGCCGAATCTGCGGATCACCGCGATCCGGCTTGACCAACTGCATTCATCCCCGAGTGCGCGCGATGCCGACGGGTACGGCTTCGAACGCGAGTGCGGGGGCGCCGATTTCACCACCGACGGGGCTGAGCTGTGGCGATCGGTGCGCGGTTACTGGGTTGTTGGGCTGCGCTCGAACGCGATCGCGGCCTTCCGGCTGGGCAAGTTCCGCGCACTGTACGCCGGTGTCAGCTGGAGCGCGGCGAAGAACAAGCGGCGTTACGCGCTGACCGGATACCGAATCGAGGGCCGCAAGCGCCTGGATCCGGACAGCGGCACCGTCATCGGCGCCGCCTCCGAGGAAGAGATCACAGCCCTGGAGTACCTCGAGAACCACACGCTGGGTATGCCACCCGGGGCGGCCAACCCGATCGCAAACCTGTTCTCCGACTAAATCATTGAAGTTCCACAGCAGCCGGCGGTTCGCATCATGCACATGGCGCGAACCGCCGGGCGGTGGGCCGGCACCCGGGCCCCGTATCCGGTGGTCTGTTTTCGAAAACGCTGCCGTGGGTTGGCGGGAACTACAGACTTGAGACGACAAGTCTCAGGTCTGCGACGGGGGTGTTGGAAATGGTCGGTGAGCGAAAGCAACAGAGGAAGCGGACGGCTGACGCGCCTTCGCCGCAGCGTCGGAAAAACCTGTCGCCGGAGGAATTGAAGGACCGGATGCTGACCGCGGCCGTCGGCGAACTGGAGGCGGGCGGCCTGCCGGTGACGCTGAAAACGTTGAATGTGGCCGCGTTGATCCGTTCCGCGGACGTCCCTCGCGGGTCGCTCAAACGGCTCTGGCCGAAGAACGAGGACTTCTACTTCGAGCTGATGACCTTCGTTGTCGATCCTGCGCGCGTGCGAGACGAGATCTTGAACGACAAGACTCTTGCTCGTGCGGTCGCGATCAGGACGAAGCACGAGAAACTGATGGGTGATGCGGAAGGCCGGCGCAAGGTCATGGCCGAAACCGTCCGAGAACTGGTGGCCTTCCATTTCGAATCCACGCACCGCTCGTCGGCTTGGCGCACCTACGCGGTGCTCACCGCCTCGTTGCCCTCTCTGGGCGAACCGATTCGGGACAAGGCGCAGCAGTTCCTCGCAGTAGCTGACGCCGAGACCCTTGCGAGTATGTCGGAGTTCTACGGCGGAATGCTCAAGGGTTATGGGTTGCGGTTCAAAGACGGCTACAGCGCAGAGGTTTTCGCCGAGACGGCGATGGCATTGATCGGCGGTGCGGCCATCCGCTACTCCATCGGTCACCAGGAGAGCGCCATGATCCAGATGCACGGTGCCGACGGCGAACTGGTCGATTGGCACCCAGTGGCGATCGGATTCCTCTCGATCATCGAGGGGATGACCGAGCCGGACCCCACTTTTTCCGGCTAGAGCTCGGCAGTGCCTATGGGCGCTACTCGAACTTCCAGTTCCTCACTGGGCCTGCCAGATTCGTGACTGTCACAGGGTATCGCGGCGACCCCGTTCCGGCATGTAGCAGTTGGTAGGGCGTGTCGGGTTAGTGTGACCTCGCATGCATAAGGGCTGATTTGTGGCGTACGATAATGGATACACATTTTCAGAAAACATGAGGGTGACCTCACGTTTTGGAGGAGTGGTCGAAAAAGTTTCGGAACAGGACCACTCGGTACCTTCCCTGGGAGGTGAGGTTGCTATGACCAGCCCGAACGCTGCACATGAGCGGGAGCGACCTGCGCCTGTCGGAGAAGCGGTATTGCCCCACATCGACTTTCTGCTGAGCCGCGATCCTGGCGAGGGGCTCTCTCAGGTGCAGACCCTGGTTGAGCGGGGCGCGAAGCGCTTTCCCATCCTGAGGAAGGCCGCGAAGATCACGGTGGATCAGTTCGAGCCTATCTGGGACCGCATGGCGTTATTGCGGGAGATGGATGCTCCGGACAACACCGTGGCCGGCGGGATCGCCTGGCTGGCCATCGCATTGCGGGACCTGGATCATCCGCGGTGGTCGGTGGATGTGCACCGTGCGGCCGGCGCGGCGGCGTTGCGGCTGGGAGTTCTTGACAGCGGCTACTGGTTCGGTTCGCCGGATCGACGACCGACGGTCGATCTGGTGCTGCACCCGATGATGTTCATCCAGATGGCGCAATACAACCTGCTGCGCAACACGTTGGTCAATGTCCTGGTCCCTCGCTAGATTTCGAGGTTGCTCCCTATGGACGAATACGCCCGGCTGCTGAATCCTCTGGTCGAACTTGCCGAAGGCGGAAAGGTCGGCGCCGGAATTCTCGGAGCCGTGCTTGCGCGCACAGCACGCAAGGGGGCCCAGGCGACCACGCGCGGGGAACTCGGGCGGGGGCAGCCCGGTGCCGTGCGGGTGGTCGATCGCCACACCATTTCGCAGGGCACGATCAGCAAGGCCGTGGCCCAATTGACCAAGGACGGCCTGCTGGCCGGAGGGCACTTCACGAAGGAGGGCTCTCGTGCGGTCGAAGAGATCCGGCTGGGGTCCGGCTTCGTCACCGCGGCCGCTCACGTCGTGCAGCACGGGGGGCGACCGACCGGAATCACCACGATTCTGTGCGATGTCGGCGGTCACAGGATTCTCGGCGAGCGCACCACGAGGAGGATCGCCGTCCGGGTGGGCGAAGACCCATGGAAGGTGCTGGCCAGCACCATTTTCCAGCACGTTACCCATCTGCTGGACAGACTCGGCGCGCAGACGGGGGTGACTCCCCGGCTATTCGGCGTCGGGGTGGAGGTCGGCGCGCCGGTGATCGACGGCGAGGTCACAACGACCGACGCGAGCACCGAACGCACAGCGCCGCTGGCGGAGTACCTCCGTGCGGAGTTCACCTCGGTGGTCGCCAGTCCGTACCCCGGGGTTACCCCTGCGATCCTCGTGGAGAACGATGTCGCGTGTCTGGCGATGCTCGCGTTCCGTGAATACGGTTACGACACTGCAGATCTCGCGGTCGCTGCTGTTCTTGAGGACGGCATCGGTGGCGGCCTCATCATGGACGGGAGACTTCGCCGCGGTCACTCGGGGCGGGCGATGGAGATCGGACACCTTCTCGTCGGGCGCCCACCCGGATGGCGTGCGGAGCACGAAGGAACCGACACCGATCGCGACGCTGCTGCGGCCAGATGGGTTGGCAAGGATGATCCGCTTCTCTGCTCATGCGGAATGGTCGACCACGTCGACGCATTCGCGACGGTCGCGAGTCTGCGGCGCGATCTCGAGGCCACCGAGGACGACGATCTCGAAGCAGCAGCACAACGATTGGACCCCCACAAGGCGCGGGAGATTCTCTCCCGGGCGGGCTCGTGCCTTGGTCGCGCGCTCGCCCACGTATGCAACGTCGTCGATCCGGGGATGCTGATCCTCTACCTGCCGCGTGAGCTTGCCGATGTTTCAGGTACTCGCCGCACTGCGGACTACCTGGAGTGGGTTCGTATCGAGGTCACCCAGGCATTCGCTGTAAAGGGGAGCCGCGCAACAGAGTTCAACCACCAATCGTTGCCGACCGGTAAGGCTGAGCTGGCACGTCTGTTGGCTCGCTCGGCCGCCGTGTGCCTGTTGGACACCGTGGTGGAACAGGCGCTGGACTACGACGAATACCGCTCCGACAGAAAGTCTGTTGCGTCACGGTACGAAATGACCGGTGCCGGCGGCTCTTCCCGCCGGATACCTTCGTGAGTCGGTCAGCGCTTGGTGGTGTCGCGGGTCGTGAACTGCGCGGGATTATCGAGGAATTCGCGCATCGCGGCGTACTCCTCCGCCGCGCGTCGCTCTTCCTCGTCCATCTGCTTCCGCAAGGCATCGGCCTCGAGCATGAGCTCGCGCGTGATGAGCTCGGTAATGAAATCGTTCAACGTCATCCCACGCTGGCGCGCCAGACGTTTCGCCCCCACCGCCACCGTGCGCGGCACCCGCGCGTTGAGCTGCATAACGTCCGGAGCGGTGGCGTCGCCCCGTAATTTCCCCGTGCGCTGCGGTGTGTCCGCAGCGGCGGCATCGTTGTTCGTCATCTCGGGCCGCCTTCAAATGTGAGATGCGGCACATCTAGGAAAGGCGGAAGTGATGTGTCTCCCGCGCAATTTTCCCGACGGTGCCGTACTCGCTTGGTCCTAGGAATCTTCTACACCTACAAAAGTAGCGCATGAGACGCTCAGTCTCAAGGCGACACTTACACCGTACTTGCTGCGAGTTTCCGGATTCTTACGTTCGGCGAACTGCAAGTTACCTCACCCGCACGAGCTACGAGTGCGTTCGGTGATATTTGCTAGAAGCTAATTAGTTAGTAGTACTAATTACTGTCGCGAACGTGGTACGAACGCCATCCGCTGGAGATGTAGCAGCTAGCAATTGCTAGACTTCTCGACGAGGGAAACACCCATCAATCGAGGAGGCAGAATGAAGATTCGACTCGGCACAGGTTCGGTGAAGGCGGTGTGCGAACTGATCGGGAAGGCGATCAAATCCACCAGCTCCATGGCCCGATTCATCATCGTGATGGTGGCGCTCGGACTGATCGCGGCAGGCCTGCTGGTGATCTATCTGCGGTACGGCGGCGCAGGGCCCGACCCGACCCCCAGGCACCAACATACGTCCCATTATGCAGGACAACCTAACTTCGGAACCTGCACCGATTCGAACCCCCCACCAGCACCCCAGTTGCCGCCGCCGCGGTCCTACCCCCCACAGGGGGGCTACCGCCGATAATTCCGATTGCATACCGAAGGCCCCAGCTGGAACCTAGTTCCGCTGGGGCCTTCGGTATGCAATCGACCAAATCGGTGGACACCACCTTCCTCGATGACCGGCGCCGTGACGCGCAACGTGCCGCGGTTCCGTCTTGGCCAACCGACGCTGCACCGGCCTCGGAGAGCGTTCCGCCTGTCACCGACGCGGGCCACCACGGGCCCGCCGCGCCACGCGGATCTCCGCGTCGGCGACCTTGTCGGCCAGCAGCGCGTAGATCTGGGTGGTTTCAGTGGAGGCGTGGCCGAGGCGTTTGCGTACGACCTCGATGGAGACGCCGGCGTTGATCAGTTCGGTGGCGTGGGAGTGGCGCAGCTGGTGGATGTCGATGTCGACTCCGGCTGCGGCGCAGTACTTCTGCCACCGGTGGTGCGCGGCCGAATACGACAGCGGCCCGCCGGTGCCGTTGATGCTGGCGCGGAACATCGGCCCGGCGGTGTAGCCGGTGCGCGCGAGGTACAGGCGCAGCAGGATGACGTAGCCGCGGTCGTCGAGCAGCACGGTGCGCACGCTGCCGCCCTTGCCGTGTACGCGCACGTGTTCGTCGTCGAGGGTCAGGTCGAAGTCCTCGACGTAGAGGCCGCAGGCCTCGGTGGCGCGGGTGCCGCACTGGTAGGCGGTCTCGAACAGCAGCCGGTCGCGCAGCACGTCGATCGGCACCGACTTGCGGGGCCGGCGCGCGCAGATCGCGTCGAGTACGCGATAGATATCGGCGGCCGGCGCCGGGCGCGGTAGGGATTTGGGCACGGTGATGGTGCCGACCTTGTCCATCGGGTTGGCCGTCATCCGGTCGTGGCGCACCGCCCACCGGCAGAACGTGGAGACCGCGGCGCGCTTGCGTTTTCGCGTCGCCGGCGCCTGGCCGGAGATCTCGGACAGGAACGCGCGCACCGGATCCACGCCCATCGCCGCCAGGTCGCCATCGACGTGCTCGGCGAAGGCGGTCAGGTCACCGCGGTAGGCGCGGATCGTGTTCGCCGGGGCGTTCATGTTGCCCAGATCGGTGAGGAAGTCGGCGATATGCACATCGATCGGCACCACGGCCTCCGGATCGCCCATGGTCACCTCCGGATCGTCGCCCACGACGGTGCCGCTGCGCACGGTGGTCTCCTCCCGATCGGCAAAGTTGCCCGATAACCCGGAAACGAACGCCGGGCGGCGGAATCGGTTCGGGCAGCTCGGATCCGACGATCATAGCGATAGTTGCCCGATAACCGTAGTTATCTGGCAATCCGTACGAGGCGTCGCCCTAGGCCTTCGCCACCCATCGGATTCGTCAACGTAGAGCGGAGCGATCGCCGCGTCAGAAAGAACGAGCAACGGGACGGGCGGGCCCGTTGAGCACCGCGACGGTCGACGAGCGAGAACTCCGTCGAGGCCGTACCCGCTCCTCGGAAGCGCTGCGGTGTACCGACATCCGGCCACGCAGACCGACTCCGCTGTTTTCGATCTGGCCCCGGCATCGGCGCCTTGCGGTCAAGATTGAGATGAAGAGTCTCAACCTGACGAGGGGAAGATGTCGAACGATTGCGGTAAATCAGACGAAGGTGATGAGCCGAAGAAGCGGCGACGGCGGCAAACCAGGGCCGAGGTGCGCGAAGCGATGCTATCAACCGGTCTGAGACTGCTCGTGCAAGGTGAGTACCAGGCCAACCTGGACCACTTGAATTACGACGACATAATTAAACGTTCAGATGTGAATCGAGGGACGGCGTATCGAATATGGAACAACAAAGCCAAGTATTATCTTGATCTGCTGGAAAAAATAACCGACGAGGAGGGCCTGACTGCCTCGCTATACGACCAAGATGCGGTCGACCTCGCTCGGGATCTGGTGGACAGATACCGCCCGTACGACCTAAAGCCATCCGAACGGCAGGCTGTCATACGTGAGATCGTCCGCCAATGTGTCGAGAAGAATTTCGCAGTGACCCATTCGTCGACCGTGTGGCCCGCCCTGGCCTCCTTGGCAGCTGCTATACCATCTCTGAACAGCGAGGATTCCGCCACAGCGCTGGAGATACTCGCCTCGGCGGATGACCGATACATCGAGCGGATGACTTTTGTGTACCGCTCACTGATGCCGCTGCTAGGAATACGACTCAAAGCCGGTTTCACGGAAAATATGTTCGCGTCCGCCGCCGCAGCTCTCATCGGCGGAATGGTAATCCGCCGATTCATGAATGAGCAGGCATTCACGCCCGTAAAGCTACCTGCCATGGACGAACAACCAGCTCCCTGGAGCCCGGTCGCAGTAGCCTTCCTGGCATTAATCGACGGCATGACCGAAATCTCCCCAGACAAATGACCAAAGCCTGAACGCGTTCTGAGCGATTCAGCCCGTCGCCCTCTCAGTGACGCCGACGGGCCGAAGTCACAACGGCGCAAGGGACCGAACAGGGCCGCCGAGACGTCCGATCTCGGCGGTAGACCCTTCTCGACACGATTCATCGACACCGCCACCTTCTACGCCGCCTGGGGTTCGGCGAAACGGGAACGGGTGTCGGTGAATCGATCGATTTACGACAACTGATCGCCGTACTCGGCGCGACTGGCCGGAGGCGGTGGGTCACAGCCTGGTCTTGATCCAGTACCGCAGGCCCGCAGCTAAGGTTCGGCTGAGCCCCGCAAAGTTCTGAATGGTGATGTAGAGCGGATACCACCGTTGATTGTCCTTGTCGCGCTGCCAATCCTCGACGCACGCCGACAGTCCCTGGTCCGTGAGTAGCATTTTGAAACTATCGTCCGACAACGCTAGGAATCTGAGCGTTCGAGGGTCCATGGTGAGAGGGAAATGCCGCTCGGGAGCCCAATAGTGGATGCCACGATGGTCGGCGACTACTCGAATCGCATCCGGACTTCCCAATCCAAACAGCTTGTCGGCCACGAGCAGGTCAGCGTGTGTGATGGTCGAGGCAGTCTCCTGGTTCCTCGAAAGACGCCGGGCGTCCCGACGCGTCTTACGGCCGCTGCGACGCAAACTAAGGCCTTCGTGAAGTGCCGTCTCAAGCTGTGCCGCTACCCATATCGGCCGCATGACGTAGGCGATCGCGTACAGCTCGGCGATAATCTCGGCCCGCCGCGGGTGGCCCTTCGGATACATACGGACGATCTGGCGCAGGATGAGCCCGGGGCAAAACCCGAAAATCAGGACTGCGGTGCCGAGAACAACCAGAGCTTGCTTGGACGCCACAAGTTCGATCAGTTCGCCCATCACGCCCACCCCAACTCGAGTGCGGAGAACCGCCAATCTGAGCGAGCTGCGCGAAGAGTGGCCCCCAACTCGCGCTTCCCGGATTCGGTCAACTCGTAGTAGCGACGCGGTGGGCGCTTTTCGGTGATCGTCGCTGGATCCTCCCAGCCATCGACCACCCAGCCCTCATCGAGCATCTTGGTGAGCATTGGATAGACCACAGCCGATCGCTCGCCGGAACGCTTGATCAGGTCATAGCCCCAATGGCGCGCATCGGGTTCCGATAGCAGTACGGCCGCGACCTGGATGAGACTGCGTGTCTTCCGCATGCCGGTATCTTACATAGGTCATATACGACTTATGTAAGAGGGGCTGACCCACCAGCCCTGGCCCTTCGATCTGGCAACATGTTGCTGGACCGCAAGACGATTCGGCGGCCCCTGACCACCGCGATGGAGCACGGACTATCCAGGAGACCCACGCTCTACGCGGGAGGCACCAACGAATCGATTCTCGACACTGCTCCACTGAAGGACATGTCCACGCCTTCCACAACAGATCCGGCGCTGGCGGCTTATCGTTGGGGTATGTGGCTGTATGCCGTATGGGGGTGCATTGGTGCAGCCGTCAACTGCGGAGTGGTGTTCCTCGAAGCGTCCAAGCGAGTGAAGGGGTGGCCCTGGGTTGCGCCGCGCGGACCGGGCGGTGGCCCTTATGCCGCCTCGATTGTGGTGCAGTTGGGGATCGGAGCGGCTACCGCTGCAGGGGTTCTCGGTTCCGGACTGATCGCCGCGAATGTCGCTGCGAACGGTCTAGCCTTCGGGATCGGCACGGCTACCCCGGTTGTTGTGAAGAAGATAGGCCAGTACGTGGAATCGCTTGTCCCTGGGGAGAAAGACCCCGAGGACGGTCACGAGGGCGAAGACCGTATCAACCAGGAGTCGAAATTATGAGCAGCAGTTGGCCATTCAGCCGCCGACTGCTGGCGGCACTGGCTGGAACGACACCAGCGTTCACCATGCCTGCAAGCGAGGAACAGCGAAGCAGTGCTCATCGATTCCTGGCGGCACTGGCTGGGACGACACCAGCATTTTCGGCGGGGCATCCCGACGAGTACCGAGGGTACGGCGCCACGAAACCGGCCGCCAACCTCGCCGACTCCGCAGATTCGGACTCCACCAACGGGACGAAGCAAACCTGGAGAGTGAAAGCGCAGCGCAGCTTGCTTTTTGCTGCGAAGACTCTCCGCGTGCCGTTGTTCGATACAGACCTCAGCGGCGCAGATCTGGCCGGCGTGGACCTAACCGGTGTACAGATCAACGGTGCGGATTTGAGCAGTGCAGATTTGACCGGCGCCAAGCTGGTCCACGCCAAACTACGCGGCGCAAATCTGCGTCGCGCGGTCCTCTACGAAGCGAACCTGCGGGGTGCGGATCTGACCTACGCGGACCTGAGTGGCGCGATCCTGACCTACGCCAACATGGTTGGCGTGAAGCTGCACATGGCGAAACTGAGGGATTCGCAGACAGCCAGGGTAAGCCTGAGCGGCGGGGATCTGTCCTTCGCGGACTTGAGCAGCGTGAACCTGGACGGCGCGGATCTACACGGAGTGAACCTGCACGGAGCGCGCCTGGTTCGCACGAGCCTGCTTGTCGCGGATCTGAGTGGCGCGGATCTCTCCATTGCGGACGTCAGTGGCGCGAACCTATGCGGTGCATACCTGCGCAGTGCGAGCCTGCACCAGGCGAGCCTGCGCAGCGCAGATCTGTCCGGCGCGGACCTGTCCGACACGGATCTGGTTGCCGCAGACCTGCGCGGCGCCGTCCTGCCGAAAATGGACATGATGGCCGACGTGACATGGTCTGTCGACACCCAGTGGGGACGTAAAACCGAGGAAATCCGTGCGCGGTCAATACGGCAGGGCGACGGTGTTTACATCCTGAATCCCGGCGGTGACCAGCCAGCTACAGCCGACCGGCCCGCAGTCTCCGCTTGAACCGAGCGCCCAGGACCGCGGCCATCCATGGAAGCACGCGCCTATCAGCCACGACGAGGTGGTCACACAACAGCTACCCCTGCTTACCCGCTGCAGAAAAGCTGCTGACGCTCCTCTCGTGAACCCCCTCCCGCGTTCGTAGTCCGTTGCGGCAGGAGGGTTTTCGCTATCGTTGACAGGTCGGCGTAACGCTAACGGAGGGGGTCGTTGTGCTGTTGCTGATCAACGAGCAGACGGAGTTGTCGCCGGCCGAGCAGCGGTTCGCTGAGTGGGTGCAGTGGAGTCCGGCGCAGGCGGGCGTGGTGCTGCTCAACGTCGATGTCCCTTATCGTGGCCGCACTCGCCAGATTGATGCGTTGATCTGGACGCAGCAGCGCTGCATCGTGGTGGAGGTCAAGGGATTTCGTCGCCGCCAGGACGGCACCTTGGTCGTTCCGCCGAACGGGCCGTGGCTGATGAGCGATGGCCAGGTCGCCGATATCTACGGCAACAGCGTCGACCACAATCCGATCACCCAGGTCCGCTCCAATACGCTGGCGATGAAGAACTGGGCCGGCCAGATCACCCGCCGCAACCGGTTCGTCTACGGGCTTGTGCTGGTGATGCTGCTACCGGGGCAAGACGTTCCGTCGCTGGAGGCCGCGGCGCATCCGGAGAAGACCGACATCGTCGTCGAGGACTTCGACGTGTTCCGCTACTACCTGCACCGGCTGCGCGGCCACCAGATCCAGTGGAGTGCCGACACGGTTGACACCCTCATCAACCGCCTCGGCCTTGCCCACCTCTACAACTACGACCGACGCTTGATCGCGGCCGCGCTCAAGGACCCGGTGGCCCGCTACGCCTGAAGTTCGCGTAGGACTTGATCGACTGCGGTGTGTGGGTCGGAACTAGGGGAGATCTTCGCCGCGCGCAGCGCTTCCACCCTCCGGGGCAGTCGTGGGGCCCCGGTACATCCAGCGATTGGCGCCGGATCTGCGAGAGTGGGAGTTGTGGAACGTGGCGCCTCCGCGCCAGTACGCCGCCATGTGTTCACAGACGCGGTCGGTTTCGGTGTCGGTGTAGTCCTCGCCGGTGCGGTCCGCGATCAGCAGCCAGAAGCTTTTCGCGCCGGGTAGGTGCAGGCTGGTCCGCCACGTATAACCAGGCACCTGCCTGCGAATGTGGGCCAACGCGTGGGAGGCGATGCCTTGGCCCTGGTGGTTGGTCTGCACATCGATGTTGCCGATGAACCCGCGCTGGCATTGGTGACAGATCAGATAGCTGACCTTCCCGACCGGCCACCCCGCCTGGTCACGATGAAAGAACGTGATCGTGCGTTTGTCGATGGCACGGCCTTCGGCAATTTCCGGTCCGAAGAACTCGAACCTGATCCTGCGTAACGTCTTGTGCCGCTGCCACGCCCGGCGCGGATTCAGTCTCCGCAGAAGCGGGTGCCGCGGCCGCGGCCGCAGGTGCTTCGCGTACGGGTCCTCGACAGCGTCGTCGGAGATGCTCTGTTCATCGTGTACCACAGCCGCTCGCCCCCTTCGGTTTTCACCGATTGTCGCGCCTGACACCGACAAGGCTGGAGCGCAGTTCAGCGATCTGGCTTGTGTCGAACAGATACTCCCGGAGGGGAGGCCCTGGTTCGCCGAAATTCTGTCGCGACTCTCGCTGCTGCTCGCGATGCCACGCCCGTAGATGGGTGAGCACCATGTCCTGTGGATGCCCTTCGCCTAGCAGCATCGCGACGACTTGGTCCCTGCTGAATTGCGTTGCCACTCGCGCCGCGGAGGTGCCCTCAGCAGCCAGCGGCAGTGGCGCGCTCCTCTGCGGTGAGGGTCGCGATCGCCGTTGGCGGCGGGCGCGTTTGCGGACGGGCACTTCGATCCTGAGCACATCGGTGTACCCGGCTTTTGCTAGGACGCGCTGCAGCAGTGCGTCGTTCAGCTCGTGGACCAGGCCGAGCCGGTTCTGTTCGACGTAGTTGGCTCCGTCAGGTGTGATTCTTGCCATGACGGCCGGCCGCACAGGGGTGTAGGTCGACCGGTATGTCCGCTGTAGCTGGTCGAGTTGGACGACGAACTTCGCCGATTCGGCATACTCCCGTCGGGTGAGCCCGTCGACCGCGCGCCGAAGGGAAGCGCGGCGACTGCGTTTGCTCTCGCGCTCGGCGAGGCTGGTGTCGTCGCCCTCGCCGAGGTCGAAATCTCCATTGTGCAAACCGATTTCGGCGACCGAGAACCACCACTGCTCATCCTCGTCAGCCCGGATATGCCAGCGCTTCCACGGGCCTGCCGCACCGATATAGAGGGCCGCGAGCACGCGACGCTGGTCTCTGCCCAATCCCCTCGACACGCCCAAATATTAAGTGTATCCACCGTGTCGGTGGAGGTTGCTCTACTTGTACTGCGACCCCGGGAACCCCCGGGGTTGTCGTCTCCCCCGGGTACGAGCCGGGGAAGACGACTGGAACCAACGCAATACGAAAACATTCATCGGAGCCGGAATGAGCGTAACTGCTCCCCTCCACGGGGAGAACCGCCAGCAGCGGAATCGCTGCACCTGTACGACCGCTCGCGGCGGTGAGCTGGCCGCCTTCGTCGCCCGGACGTCGCAGGGAGTTGTGACGGCGTGCTGACCGCATGGGGGGACGAAAGCGGATCGCAGCCCGACCGTGACCCCGGAACCTATATCGTCGCCGCCGCGCTCATCGAAGAAGAAGACGTCGAGGCAGTCCGCAAGACGATGCACGACCTGCTGCTTCCCACTGAGACGAAGGTCCACTGGCACGGCAGCAGCCCCGAGCGGCGCCAGAAGTTAGTCGAGGTGGTGCTCGGGTTGCCCGTGTGCAGCGTCATCGTCGTGCACAACGATCCGGCCGCCAATGAACGCCGGCGCCGCCGCAAGTGCCTCGAACACCTGTTTCCCCAGCTGACGCACATGTCCTGTGGGGAAGTCACCTTCGAGTCGCGGGGCACGATGGACGCCAGCGATCTCGACATCCTGCAGAAGTTCCGCGCTCGCAAACTCGCACCCGCGGGTATGCGGTTGCACCACATGAAAGGACGGATTGAACCGGTTCTGTCGGTGGCAGACGTAGTGTGCGGTGCGCTTGTGCAAGCGCGGGTGGGAAACCCGGTCTACCTGCAGCAACTCGGTGGTCTGGTCGACATCCACCAGATCTAGTGCAGATACGACGCGAGCCACAGGCCTCGTCATCCGGCGAGTAATCCTGTGGCTCACTTCCAACCCCTCCGCGAAGGGGCGGCTATGCAATCGACTGTAACACAACAACCACCTAACACAACCTGTGTGATTCCTCTCTGAGCAGGGCTTTACCTTCCCTACTGTGGGGCACTGCCCGATACGCGATCAGACTGCCTCGTCGGCCTGCATGGCGGCTCTGGCTCTTTACCTGTCGTAGGCGATCGAGAGGGTGTACACGGTCTGCGTCTGGGGGCCGTCAAATTCTGGGAGCTCGCGGAAGCCAACGGCGAGGACGTGCCCGACTTCACCGTCGTTGGCTGCGAACCAGTCGGCCGCCACGCGGAACATCTCTGCCGGGGATCGGCCGCTGAACTCGATGTGATCCGATTTTCCCGGTCCGGTGATCCGATCGTTGTCTATCGCCACGGCACACAGACTAGGTGGATCGGTTCAGGGCGATAGGGGTTCGAGCATGGGGAAGTCAGCGATCCACCGTTCGAGCTGGGCAGCGTCACGCAGCTTCCTGACAGTGCTGTAGCAGAACTTGTCGGCCACAGCATCGACGAAGATCGCTCGTCGCGGCGCCTCGTTTGTAGCGGGGTAGAACCAGTGGGCGATCTTTTCCACCTTGACCGATATAGTCCCCAGTTCCGACTCGAAGACGATCCCTTCGCCTTCGCGTGGCAGGGCCAGTGCGTTGACCGTGAAACCGGGGTCGTCCGCGTTTTCGTCTTCGGGAACCTTGAGCCACAGGTCGTATCGCATCGGGCCGACAACAGAGCTGGGTGGCGAAGTCTCGTTGAGCGTCACACACCCATCCTGAACCGCTCTGCCCTCATCAGGCATGCGAAACCGGTTAGAGACCCGATCCCGAAGGGGGCGCGGTTGTCGGCGCCGGCGGGCATACTTCGGTCGCCTGAGCAAGTGTCGAGGAAGGGAGGGCGGCGGTGCTGCGGTACGTATGCACGAATCCGTGGTGCCTATACACGTCGCACTACACGACGACGTGCCCATGGCCGGGGCCGTCACGGGATCGCCCTATCCGGCGGCGGTATATCTCCGCGGGCGATAAGGCGGCCGCTCGGCGGTGGTCGAAGATGGTGGCGGAGGGCGATTTCGATCTGCGTCGCACGCCGAGCTACATGCGGGAACGCAACGACTCCGGTCCCGGGGCACGTCAGGACGGGCCTGGCCACGGGTGGCTGCTGGTGTTCGTTCCGGCCGCGGCGCTGATCCTGATGGTCATGGCTGTCTTGGTGCTGTACCTGTGACTCGG
Source organism: Nocardia nova NBRC 15556 (assembly GCF_001613005.1). Taxonomy (GTDB): domain Bacteria; phylum Actinomycetota; class Actinomycetes; order Mycobacteriales; family Mycobacteriaceae; genus Nocardia; species Nocardia nova. The sequence continues at coordinate 28,881 of NZ_BDBN01000067.1, forward strand.
CCGCAAATCGTCGTGCCCCAGAATACGAGTGAGCCCCGCCGGATTCCGCCCGGCGGGGCTCACTCGCATTCTTGGTTCGATCAGACGGGTTCGATGTGGCCGACTCCGCCGGCGGTCCACCGCTGACCCCGTCGGGTGACGACCGGACCAGACCACGCCGTGGTGCGGCGATAGCCATGGGCGGCGAGCGTGGCGTCGATGTCGTCGACGCCGGGGACGAATTCCAATGCCTCCCAGCGGTCGCCGTGGTCCCATCCGAGGAACACCCCGTCGGTGTCGAAGAGGACCTCACCGGCGTGGATGTGGATGGCTGGGCCGTCTGGATCATCGGGGTGGGCGAGGATGACGATGGCTTCCTCGATCACCGTGATCACCGCTCCGCGCCTGCGTCGCGCAGGTTGCGGCGGCCACCGACCCGAGCCGGTGCCGCAGCACGAGCTTGGTTGATCGACTTGTCCGGGCGCGTGGTGCAGGCCCTGGACGGGGATGCTGCGGCCGTGCGCGCGGCGTCGTCGCGCATCATCGTGATTCGCTCGAACTTGGTGTTCCAGTGCTGGTCTCGTTCGGCAGCGTCGCGGCCGAGGTGTCCTGCTTCGCGGGCGCCGGCGTCGACTGCGCGACGGATTTGGCCGCGCAGCTGCTCGTCGGCCCCGACGGCGGTCAGGGCTTTGTCGAGTTCGTTGCGGCGTTGGGCGTATTCGCGGCGTTCGTGGTCGATGCCGAAGGTGGTGGCCCCGCGGGCGACGGCGCGCACCGAGTCGGCGACGTTGTCCACTGCCTGGATCGCGTGGCGGGCTTTCATGTCTCGGTGGTCGGCGGTTACGCCGGTGGGTTCGAGCAACTCGGTCACCTGGGTCTTCATCGTGTCGGCCAGTTCGCGGGCCGGAACGGCGATACGGGCCTGGTCACGTTCTCGCTTGCTGCGTTCGTCGACCAGGAGGAGATCGGGCAGGTCGGTGAGGTTGCGGATGCGGCCGGTGTCGACGTCGTCGACGAGGGCGGCGATCTGGGCTTTCTCGATCGCGGCCAGTCCCTTGCCGTTCGTGGCCTGGGCCAGGAGCTGATCGCCGGTGTAGGCGAGTCGCTCGATCTGTGCGCCGATATCGTCGCTGACGCCGATCATCTCCGGGGAGTTTCCGGAGATGTCGTCATCGACGATGAAGTCGGCGGCCTGGGACAGGTCGTCGGCGTCGATGACGAACCGGTAGATATCCGCGGTCAAGGCGTCGCGGTTGACGTAGCCGGGCCAGACGTCGAGATTGTCGCGCTGACCGTTGCGGAACGCGGTCCACGCGTCACGCACGGTCTGCTGGTCGGCGGCGGTCATCACCGAGATCTCCTCGGTGATGCGCTGAGGCTGGAAGGTGCCCTCGCTCAAGCCTTTCAGCATTTCCTGGGCCCTGCCGCGGACTTCCTCGCCCGGATCGACATACACCGGGGACCGCAGCAGATCCACCGCCGAAGTGTCGCCGCCCAGGTAGTCGACGACGAATTCCACCCGTTCACGGTCGGCGCCGGTGACGCCGGCGGTGTCGAGGGCGGCGGTCAGACCGGCGCGGCGTTCGGCGACGGAGGCGAGGTGCCCGGCGGGGTCGGTGTCGATATCCTCGCCGCGCCAGTTCAGGACGGCCTGTGCCACAGCTGCTTTCGTGTTCTCGTTCATCGGTATCTTGGACACGGCGTCGATGGCGGCCGACTCGCGGGCGAACAGCACCGAGGCTTCGTCGCGGGTCTGTTGCGGGATCGGGTCGAATTGCGGATCGACGCTGACCTGCATGGCGTCGGCGTCGATGCGCACACCCCACTGCTCGGCAACGCCGCGGGTGAGTTCGGTCAGGTGTTCGGCGGCGATCTCCGATTCCCACCGCCAGGTCAGTGCGTCGGCCAGCGACGCCGTGAGCCGCCACCGGTTCACCCATGGGGCCGAGGTTTCCAGTCGCTCCTCGGCCGCGACCCGGGCGCGGGTGGAGCGGGTCTCGAACTCGGCGTAGGCATCGGGTCCGGCGTTTCGTGCCCCAGCAGCCTCGATATCGCGCTCTTTCACCGCGTGGCGGGCCTGGTTGACTCCGGCGACAGCGAGCAAGTGGATCATGCGCTGGCTGTGGCCGGTGGGCACACCGAGCTGCGGCTGTGCGGTGTGGTTCGTGGTGGTGGACATGGTGTTTCCCTCCTGGAGAGTGGTTTCCGGGGTGCTGTCCCAGCCCGGACCTGGGTTGTCGGTGCGGGTGAGTGCGTCGCGAGCGATGCCGCGGCGTTCAGCGGCGCGGGCCTGGTGCTCGCGAACCGCGTTCGCAGCGGCGGCGAGCTGGGCGGGCGTCGGGGGCTTCTTCGGGGCGGCTTTGCCGATGTCAAACAGGTGCGCCACCAACCGGCGGCCGCGCCTGCGGCCGATCATCAGGGCGGCCACGGGCTGCCGGTTGGGCTGAAGACCCGCCGCCCGGAGCTGACGGCGGGTCTTCAAGTGCGCCGGCGCGAGACGCCACGGGTATTCCTGGGGTTCAGGGACTGTGGCGGGAACGTCAGCGGTAGTCACGAGCCGGGAACCTCACGCTCGGTCGGCCAGCAGCTGGCGGTAGTCGAGCTGCAGGGTGGCCCACTCTCCGGCGACTTCACGCAGCTGTTCGTGCAGCTGGTGGGCGCGGGCGGCCAGGCGCAGCATGGCGGCCGGGCCGTAGAGCTCGGCGATGTCGGGTGCGTCGAGGATGGCGTTGGCGAGCTGGTCGACGTCGGTGTCGTCGACGGTCGCGGCGATGACCTCACGGACCTGGATGGCGGTGGTGGACATTGGTGTTTCCTCTCCTTGTGGGGTTGGGGTCAGCGGCCGTAGCCACGCTGGTCGCCGCGCCCACGGTGGTGGGTGCGGCGCACACCCTGGCCGGGTGCGGTCCTGCGAGCGCCCTTGCGGGCGCCGGTGTTGCGGACGGCGGCCTGCGGCGGGTGGGCGTGCCCGGCGTCGGCGGCCATCCGCGCCGCGACCCCGTCCTCGGACACCCCTTTCGACCGCAGGTGTGCCTCGGTGGCCTTGCGCCGTTCGGGGCTGTCGTAGGGCACGGGCTTGTCGGTCGCGGCGCGGCCGGCGGCGACCAGATCGCGGCGGTCGGTCCACTTGTCGGCGATCCGGTTGGCCTGCTTGCCGGTGATCGCGGCATCGGTGGAGGCCCGGTCGAGGTGTTTGCGGACCCGGTTGCACACCTGATCGGGCACCCCGGCCGCCGACAGCCGACCCAGCAGCTTGGCCTCGACGCTGGTCTCCTCGTAGTCGCCGAGGCTGATACGCCCGGCGGCCAAAGAGGTCTGGGTGTCACGAAGATTCGCGACTTCCTCCCGCGCTTCACGCGCTGCCCCGGGCGCGGCCGCCGTAGCCAGCAGCTCGTTGAGTTGACGGTGGTGATCGGCGGCGACGTCACGGGCGATGGTGTCGCTGCGTTCGCGGTCGACGGCGGCCGCGGTGCGGTCGTCGGCGAAAAGCTGTGCCGGGACTTCGGTTTTCCCGGCCTCGACGTCGGCGAGGACCGCGCGCAGCTGGTCACGCTCCAGGTCGATCAGGCCCTCGCCCTTGGTGATGGCGTGCTCGATCTCCTTGCGGAGTGTGGTAGCCCGTTCGCGCTGCTGGGCAGCCCACTCGGCGTCGACACCGTCGTCCTTGACGGCGCGGATGTCGACCACCGGGGCCAGTGCCGCGTACATGCGGATCTTTTCGGTCAGGGCTTCACGGTCGATGTGGTTGGGCCACAGTGGCTTGTACTGCCCAGCGGGGTCCTTGCGGATCTCCACGCCCCGGTCGCGGGCGATCTGCTGGTCTTCGGGGGTCATCACCGCGACGGCCTGGCCCAGCTGCTCGCGGATGCCGGTGACGTCCAGGCCGTAGCGCAGCCGGTCCTGATACCGCACCAGCAGCTGGTCCACGCGGGGCTTGGCCTCCTCACCGAGGTCAACCAGCGGCTCTTCCATGCGCCGCAGCTCGGTCGTCGCCGAGATCGCGACGCGGGCACCCAGCTCCTCGCTGGGGATCTCCTCGCCGTCGGGGGTGCCGAGATAGACGGCCACGAACCGGATCTGGGCGCGGGTCTTGTCGGAGACCTTCGAAGCGGCGACCTTCTTCGACAGGGCATCGAGGCTGTGGCCGGTCGGGTTCTTGCGCCACTGGTCGACCTCGGCGATCAGAGTGGCCTTGGCCGACTCGTCGAGGCCTTCCTCGGCGCTGATGAGTGACACGATCCGGTCCTGGGCGGTGCGCACCCGCTCCCCGGCCACTCGGTCACGTTCGGCGGCGGTGAGCTGCTGCACCAGCTCCGGGGCGTCGACGGTGACGTGGCCGGTGCCGGTGTCGACGTGGACACCCCACCGGCCGCGGATGTGGCCGGCCAGCTCGTTCATCGCTCGCTTGGCGGCGTCGCTGTCCTCGGACCACACCACCGCATCACGCATGGCGGCGACGATCTCGCTGCGCGACATGCGATCCCAGCCGTGCTTGCGCATCCCTGCCAGCCGGGCCTCGACGGCCTTCTGCTCGGCGGCGCGTCGCTCGTTGTGCTCGCGGATCGCGGCGATGTCGTCGGCCATCTTCGCTTCCACCGCGCGGCGATTGCGTTCGGCCGACTGCTGCGCGAAGGTCATGATCTGCTGCATCAGCAGCTGCATGATCCGCGAGAAGTGCTGGGCGAAGTGGTCGACGGTGTCGTCGTGGTGCAGTGTGTCGTCCTGCTTGGTGAATACGGGTTCGCCCATGGCGCTCTCCTGAGGTGTGGTGGTGGGTTCCGAGATCGGTTGCGTGGCAGCACGGCCCGCGTTCGCGGCGATCTGCTCTGCGGACACAGCCGCAGCCGCAGCCGCGGGGGTGCCGATGTGAGGGTCCAGGTACGGGACGGGTTCGAGCTCGTCGAGGTCGTGGCCTGCTTGGATGTGGTCGGTGAGGTCTTTTCCGGTGGCCGCGCGCAGCACCCGCACCGACCCCACGCGCCCGGCCAGGCTGTCCATCACCTTCTCGGCGCGGCGGTAGCCGGGGGCGTCGTGGTCGGCGACGATGACGACCTCCCCGGCGCCGGTGAGCCATTTCGCGTGCTCATCGGTCCATGACAGGGCGCCGCCGGCGTTGGTGGTCGCGGTCAGACCGGCGGCCTCGGCGGTCAGGACGTCTTTTTCGCCCTCGCAGATGTAGATCGGCTCACCGGCTTCGATCGCGGCCAGGACCCGGGGCAGCTGGAACGGGATCGGTTCGAAACCGCTGTCGTCCCAACCGGTCTCGGTCCACCGCCGCTGGAAGAACTGCTTGTCGCGGCCGTGCTCGAATCGCGCCTCGCGGCGCACGACCTCACCGGCGACGGTTCCGTCTTCGCGGGCATACGGGTAGCTGGCGACCGGCTTCCACGCCGAAAGCTGGCGGCCGTAATCGGTTTTCGCCTTCCGCAGCGGCAGCCCGGCCGCGTCGATCGCTCGCTCGGCGCGGGTGACCTTGCGCGGTGCCAACCGCGGCGCGGCCCGGCGCTGGCCCCGGGCCCGCTCGATCGGGTTGTCGAACAAGTCGCGGACCTGCAGGTGAAGCTTGTCCAGGACGTCGCGGTCATCGCATCCGGCGAAGCACTTCACCTTCGTGCGCTGCTGGTTCGCGTCGTACTTCACCGCCAGCGAAGGGTTATGGCGGCCGCCGCCGGCCTCGTGAACCGGACAGCAGTACTTGATCCACTCGCCGGACTGACGCCCGGGACCCATCTCGCGTTCGAGGGCGGCGTTGATCGTGGCCCACGATCCTTGCGGTGCGCCGGTCACGGGAACTCCAGCACCACTTCACCGCGTCGCTGGGCCGCGCCGGTGAGGACCACGAGACCGGACTCCAGCTGCTCGAACGGCTGTTCCCACGAGCCCTGCGCGGCAGCTTCCAGCGGCAGAGGCTTGAGCTTGCCGCGGTATCCGTGGTGGCCCTTGGCCACCGAGCAGTACTGGAAAGCTCCCTGCGGGCTGAGCAGTTCGGCCATGTGGTGGTCGAGGTGATCGCGCCAGAACGACGACATCTCCGCGCCGGTGCCCTGCCGTGCTTCCTCGAAGGCGCGGAACAAGGCGTTGAAGCGGGCCACCGCCTCGGCGTGCTCGTGCCACTCCGGGCACCAGCGGATCTCGCCTTCACGGCCTTCCTTGGACACCTCACGCGCGTAGCAGGGCGCCACGTAGTCGCGTACGAACTCCTCGACCGTGTCGAACTTCAGTTCCGGTTCGGGCCCTTCCTCGGCCTCCTCCGGCTCCGCCGGCGGGGCCACCGCCTCGGCGGCGGCCTCCCGCGCGGTGGCCTCCATACCGGCGATGACCTCATCGGTCAGCGCCGCGTCGAAGGCGGACTTGGCGATGTCCTTAGCGAGACCGGCCATCTGGGCGGCGATGGCCTTGCGGACCGCCTCGTCGAGAGCCGCGCCCAGGGCCTGCGGGTTCACCGCAGCCACTCCGGCGGCAGCCGCCGCGACGGCGGCCTCTTCGGCAGCAGGGGTCGTGGATGCGTTGGTGTCGTTGGTGGTGGTCATGCGTTGTCGCCTTCCTGGTCAGGGGTGGTGTCATCGGCCGGGGCCGGTTCGAATCGGTTCTGAGAGGCTTTGATCGCGTCGGCGTAGGGGCGCTCCCACCAGGGCACGAGCTGGATCAGCGCGGGGCGGCGGCCGCTCGACAGCAGCACCGCACGCCCGGACGGCATAGCGGCCAGATCGCTGGCGGTCATGGTCGGCTCGGTGATGCGCGACCACGACGTCGACGTCGAACGACCGTCCTTGGACTGCGAATTCGACAACGAGGACACCTGCTCGTAGTGCTGGCCGATCAGGTCGGAGATGTCGCGCAGGAATCCGGCGTCGGCCAGGCCGGGGCCGAGGACGCGGATGTTGGCGGCCGACCACAGCGCCGACATGCCGTCGGAGCCCCAGCAGCGCACGCCCTGGGCCCAGCTCTGCAGGATCGTCATCACGACGATTCCGCGAGAGCCGAAGTGGGAGTACTGCTTCGGCAGGTCAGCCCAGCGGACGATGTTGGCGGCCTCGTCCAGGCACACGAGCATCGGAACCGGCAGCCGCCCACCGGCGGCGCTACCGGCAGCCGCGGCCGCTTCCACGACCGCTGCGGTCAGCGCGGTGATCAGCGGGCCCGCGGTGCCCGCACCTTCCAGCGACAGGGGGTACAGGGTGTCGCGGGAGCGGGCGAAGGCCTGCACGTCGAAGGGTTCGCGGTCTGCCTCACCGTCTTTCGGCGGGCACACCCACGGCTGGATCTTGGAGTACTTGAGGCAGTTGGCCATCTTCTTCGCGGTGGAGAAGATGCCCGCACGCTGGCGGTCCGGGGCCTGGTACTGGTCGTTGAGCGCGGCGGCGACCATGTCGTAGCCCGCCTCACGCAGCACGTCGATCGGCTCCTCGTCGAACGGCGAGGTGATCCACGTGAACACCTGCGTCACAGGCTTTTTCGAGACCGCAGCGGCCAGAAACAACCCGGCCAGCATGTCCTCGGCCTCGGTATCGAAAAACGAATCCTTCCGCTCGTTCTCACCACCGGCGGCGAAATGGCCGGCGAGCTTGGCCGCCCGCTCCTGAGCGTCCGCACCACCGTCGACACCGGTACCGGCGACCCACCCGATCGGATCCCAGTACCACCGGCAGGGCTCCTTGGCCACGCCCTGCGGATCGAACACCCGCACCGTGCCCAAGCTGCTGCGGTGCAACCGGGTCGCGTCGACGACGTCACGCTTGTTCGAGGTCGCGATGACCGGGCCGATCGCCTCCATCACCGCCGGAATCACCAGCGAGCTGGACTTACCAGCACGCGGGCCCATCAGGTCGACATGCAGGTCTTCATAGCTGGCATACAGCGGCGTCGGTTCCAGAATCGCCTGCCCGAGCGACACACCCGGGGCGTCGTTCTCACCGCGGCGCACCCCGAGGCGGGCGGCCTTGGCGACCATCGCCTCATAGGTCAGATCGGCCAGCTCAGCGCCCTGGGCCATGTACCGGGCCTGCGCATCGATCGCGTGCTCGACCTGCTGCGCGATCCGCGCATACCCCACACCAGCAGCCTTCTTGGCCTTCTTCACCCGCCGGGCCTCACGGTGGCCGGAGCGCAGATCGCTGCAGCGACGGCACACCCAGCCCGCCGCCAGCACCGATCCCGCCACACCCGCGGCCGCACCGCCGAGCACGGTCGCCAGACCGGCCCACGCCTCACCCGACCACGCCAGCGAATGCGTGCCGAACAAGTCCCAACCCAACAAAAGCGGGTTGGAGAACTCCACCGACTGCTTCGGCCCGCCATACATCGGGGCCACCCACGTGGCTGCGCCGGCAGTCTCGATCAGAGTCGGGACACCGACCATCAGCCCGAAAATGCCCTTGGCTTCTCTCCATTGGTCGAGATCGGCGCCCGGCGCCTTCACCGTGCGATCCATCAGGCCACTTCCTCGGATAGGGCGGCCTCAGCGGCTCGGTAGACGTTGAGGGCAGTGATGTAGTGGCAGTTCAGGGCGCGCCCTATGTCGGCCCAGCTCATGCCCTGCACGTCCCGCAGTTCGACGACCTGGCGCTGTAGTTCCTCGCGGGTGCCGTCGAACTTGAAATGCGAAAAGTCGTGCAGCGGTGCGGGTTCGCCGCTCGCAGCCACCAGGCGCAGCTGCTCCAGTGCTTTCTCGCGGTCAACCTGTGCTGCGTCGCAGGCGGGCATCAGCACCGACGCGAACACGCCATCGGTGGCGCGTTTCGGGGCAGCGAGCGCGAAACGCGCGCAGCGAGCGAGCAGCGGGCAGGCCTGGCAAATTCGTTGTGCGTCATGGATATCGGCGTGCTTTTCGCTGAAAAACAGATCCGGATCCTCGGTGCAGTCCACCGGCGCCCAATCGACCGGGTGATCGGTGGCAGCGGGAAATACGCGGGTCATCGCTGTGCTCCTTCGACAACGGAAGTGGTAGGAGTGACGGCGCAGAACGGCTCACACGGCCGGTCGTAGTAGTGGTGCCGCGGAGTTGGGAAAGCTGCGGTGACCAGCAGCAACACGATCAGCGCGAGGCCGACCACAGAGAAGAAGATCAGCGCGACCGGGCCGACGCTCGGCGCGGCGAAAACGACGAGCGCGACCGGGCGGTCATTCTCGCGGGCCATCACTGCACCACCCCGGCCGTCGAAAAGGCGCGAGCCTCGGTCGCGGTCAAACCGAGCCGAGATGCCCACTGGGCCACCTCGATCCGGTCCGGAGCGGCCGCAATACGAATCGCGTCGCGGGCCTGCTCTCGGGTCAACTGCCGCCCTGGGAGGAAATCGACCACCCACCTGTCCGAGCCGACGTAATCGGCGTGATGGGAGGTCTGGTCGCTGGTCATGTGCCCGCCGGCTTCCTCCACCGAGGGGATCGCGGGCGCCGCGGCACTCCGCCAGCGGTTCCAAACAGTTGGGATATTCATCGGTTCACACCCCACCGAATAGTGATCATCTGAACAGTCCAGTTAGTGGAAGGAGTGCGCGTTTCTGCGGCATCCGTTCCGGGGAGATGTAGCTCACTCCCGGTTCAGAATGTACAACTGAACTGTTCAGATGTCGATAGGGTTTGAGGGTGAAGACGAGTAAATATCCAGATGCGCGCAATGCTCGGCGCCGGAACTGCAACTGCTACCGTCAAGCTGGCAACCAAGATGTGGCCAGAAGAGGAGTAGTTCCGTTGTCTGAACCGACCAGTGAGGCCCGGCGTCGGCAGATTGCGCGCGAACTCCGATCCGACATCGAAGCTGGACGATTGAGGCCTGGCGAGCGACTGCCCTCAAGTCGCGCTCTCGCGAGTCAGTGGCATGTGGGCGTCGGCACCGTCAACCAGGCGATGGAGGAGCTCACGAACGAAGGACTGGTGGTCAGTCGTCCTCGTTCCGGTCGTGTGGTTGCTGAACGCCCCGAAGCATCGGCCGCCCGCGTCGTTACACGGCCGAGGGCGGTTCTAGTTGGTGGCTACGCAGGATCTGGGAAGACGGAGGCGGGACGGATTCTCGCTCGTCAGACGGGCTGGGCGATGATCGACAAGGACACCATCACGCGGGGCGTGGTCGATGCCGCGTTGGTTCAGATGGGCTCATCAGTGTCCGATCGGGAGTCGGCCACGTACATAGAGGTCGTCCGGCCGGCGGAATATCAATGCCTCGAAGCAACGATGCTCGAGAACATCTCGTGTGGCGTCAGCGTCATCGCAACCGCCCCATACTTGAGAGAGTTCACCTCGGTTGCGTGGTTCGAGCGGCTGCATGCAACTCTCGCCGGTCTCGGCGCTGATCTGTCGGTTCTATGGCTTCGCGCTTCTCCTGCATCCATGCGGTCCTATATCGAGCGGCGCGGAGCCGCGCGGGACAGCTGGAAACTCGGGCACTGGGACCAGTACGTCGCGAGTATCGACGCCGACTTTGCGCCGCAGTGGCCCCACACAGTCATCGATAACGACCCCACGGACGAGCCGCTGCAGGGACAACTCGCAGCGTGGCTCCGCACCCTGGAGTCCGCATGACCCCGACACCGCCACCCTCAGGGATCATCCTCTACGGCCCCCCAGCGGCCGGAAAAGACACGGTGACTACGGCTTTGGCGGCGCTTGACCCGCGCTATTCGCTTTTTCGACGGTTGAAAGTCGGTCCGGGAAGGACTACCGGGTATCGCATCGGTACCGAGGCAGACATTGCCGCGCTGGAGTCTGCTGGGGAGATCATCTACGCAAACAGTCAGTATGGTGCGACGTACGTCATCGACCGTCCGGAGATCGAACGCCTCCTAGTCGCCGGTCTGACACCGGTGGTGCATCTCGGCCAGGCTGATGCAGTTGACATCCTTATGGCTGCTACCCCAGCCATCAATTGGGTGACGGTGGATCTGCGGTGCCCTCGTGACGTTGCGAGAACCCGGATAGACGCGCGTGGCACTGGGGACACGACTGATCGGCTCCAAGTCTGGGACCGGACACCGCCGTTGGTTCGGTCAGACCTCAACATCGACACCTCAGTCACGCCGGCGGCGAGTGCGGCTCGGAGTATCGACATAGCCAACCGACAAGGTTCCTGGCGCGTGATCGTTCCAGTGCTCACCCCCGTTGGCGAAACCGGAGTGCCGGATCTCGCTGCTGTGCGACGCTACGCCACTCTTGCGGCAAAGACCTGGACTGACTACGTCCTCGTCAACGGATCCACTACGAGAGGTGACCTACTGTCGCCGACCGATCGCACAGCAATCCTTGATATCTGGATCGAGGAATTGGGCCCCGGACGGGTTCTAGCGTGCTCGTGGAACTCCGCAGACATAGCGGCAGCCGTTGATCGGCGGGTGACGCCTATGGCCGTGCTCCGATCGTCCGGAACCCCCACCTCCATGCTGGACTTCCTAGCGGAACTTCCCAGGGCCTCGACGATATACAGCCATCCGATGTACGGGTCCACGTTCACCGCCGAACTCGCACGACGCGCCTCCCTCGCCGGGTGTCTACCACTCGGGGGCAAGCTCGCGAAGGTCAGCTTGAGCGAGGTCGCCGAAATCAGAACTGCGACACCGAAATTCCAGGTTTGGGATGGGTCTTCTCGACACATACGCGCCTCCATAGAGGCCGGTGCTAGCGGCGTTGTTGCTACCCCGCTGGCTCCCCTGCTGGCCTCGCCAAACTCCCTGCCGCCCAAGGAAATCGACGCACTCCAGGCCGTTTTGGACACAGCCCAAACTGATCTCGACCGCTTACCTGACCGCGAGGGACGACGGGCCGCCCTGCTCGCTCAACTGCGAGCGGCTTTCCCGGCCTGAGCTCGAATTCCGCACCAGCTGTGTGGATCTGTCGGCGTGTCGATCGCACCTGAGGCAAGATCGCTCATTAACGTTAACGGCATGGCCAGACCTGTGACCATGCCACCGTCCAAGCTCAGCGGCGTGCGGTTATCGATCGACCTCCTGGAGGAGTGCGAACGTGCCATGCACGAGCGAGGTCTCACGAAAAGAGAGTTTTTCGAACGGGCCCTTCGGCGAGAGCTTGAGGCCAGGACGCCAGACACAACTACAGACGGCCAAGAAGCGCTTGACTTCGATGTGAACCGGAAGGACGTCGCCTAGACCTCATCGTGCCCCGGCGCGTAGCCGGACCCCATAACCCCATAAACGCGGAAAACCCCCGACCTGGTACGTCGGGGGCACCGCTCTCCAAAAGGAGATTCAGTCTTTGCGAGACGGATCTCAGGGTATCGCACGCGCGCAATCGGGCGCGCCCCGACACGCCCTGTTACAGAACTGCAGCCTGCCAAACCACTCTGGCCGGGGCTTTCGTCACCGGTCCTACCTCGCGGCGATGGACGCAGCCCTGTTCGTCGGCCGCTACGTGCTGCTGGCCGCGGACAACACCTCGCCGATGCGGGTGACCACGTGCCAGGAAGCCCATGCAGCCCTGGCCGCGGGTGAATGCGCCTCAATCGCTGGTCGGCTGGCTGATGGCCTCCTGGGCGCGGATATCGACGCTTCTCAGCCTGTAATCGGTGATGCATGTGCAGAGGTGCTCGTGGCATGGTGCATCGAGCACGGACTCCCGTATGTGGTACGCGAGAGCGGCCGTCCCGGAGGGCGTCACGTGATCGCTGTGGTCACTGATCCGAAAGTCCCTGTGCGTCAGTGGCCGAGGTTGTGCCGTCGCCTGTCTAAGCGCTACGGCACGACGGTGCAGGACCGCACTGGCCAGCACCTGAGGCTACTGAGCGCGCCGCACCGCATCGGCCTTCCGGCGCCGGTGATCGCATGCACAGCAACCCCAGCCAACGCGCTGGACGCAGTCGCGATCATGCGGAAGTCTCGCGGCCCGAAGAAGTGCCACGGGGGCCGGCGGGTGCCCCGCCCCACCTTTACCGGGGCGCTCGACGGTAGTCGGTCTGCAGTCGAGTGGGGGCTGTCGTGTGCAATGGCTCGGGCGGGCTATAGCACTGCCGATGCATGGACGACGATTGCAGAACTGAACGGTAAAGCCAGGGAGCAGGGACAGCGTTGGTGGCGTCGGTACGTCTGGCTTTCAGCAGTTACGACAGTCGCCGCCGAACGTGGTCTTACCGAGGATGCCGCCTGGGATCTCGTGCGGCAAGCGTGCCCTGCAGAGTGCCTTACCCGTGGCTATGACTGGTGGCGAAACGCGAAGTGGGAGCCCGCTCTGGCAGAGGCTCAGGTAGACAGGCCGCGGCGATACCGACTCGACGACACTGACGAAACCAGCGATCTGCCCACCGAGGTCCTAGCTGAAATCGAAGCCGTGCGAATAGGTTTCGAGGCCGCGGTCGCGGAGAGACTGGCTGGACTTCATCCACAACGACTGCGCAGCGTGCGCGCCGTACTGAGCGCACTCGCACGAGCGGTGGTGACGCGGTCCGGATCGATATCGACCCGGAGTCTCTCGCTACGGGCTCGATGCGACCGTAAGACCGTCCAGCGAGCGCTCGCGACCTCGAAGGAGTCGGGGATCCTGGTCGAGCTCCACGCATACGCGGGGGGGTCAACGGATTGCAGCGCGTACGGGATCGGGCCTGCAGCAATCGAATACGTATCTGCCGCTCATACCCCTATTTCCCCCACTAGGTGTACCACCCCGCCCCCCACCGGCCGCGCCCACCTCCCCCGCCTCCGCGGTGAATACCTACGCGATCGCACCGCTTGGGCCGCCCGCTGCGACGTTTTAGCTTCTCTTGGACCAGGCGAGCGACTGGCTGACTCCTCTCATCCGGTAGCGAAGCTTCTTCGCTCAAGGCACTTTCAGAAGCGATGGTGGCAGTCGCTCACGACGGACGAGCAAACCTCGCGTCAGGAGACGCGTCGGCGCCAGTTGCGAGCGATGGAGCATTCTGAGCGTTCAGCCTGGTTCACCTGGCTTGCGCGCCGCGAGCTCATCTGCAACGCCGCAGATCGGCTGCTGGCCGGGAACGCGGCGGCGAACGACCTGGCGACTCTCCGTGCTGCGCCGCTGACGATTCATCGGGGCATGAGCGATCCCCGGTGGCTGGACGGAGGTACACCAGCCTCAGCGGCCGCGTAAGAGCGTCACCTGCACCATGTGTGGTGTGTGCGTCCGTGCTGGTGCAGCGTTGCATCGAGATCTCGACAACCGCGAGAGGAGGCTGTCGTTAGTGATTTCGGCCAGTTCCTGGCAGTACTGCTTGTACGGCTCGGCAGCATCTTGAGTTCGCCGCATTCAGCAGCGGCCCGTTTCTGCCGTCGGTGAGTCGATAAGGCGTCCCGTCAGGTCGAACCGTTACGCCACCAGCCTCCGCCAACAGCAGAGTGCCTGCCGCATGATCCCAGGGCAACGATCGCTGGTACAGAACAAAATCGGTTTCGCCGTTAAGGAGTCGCGTGTAGTTGACCCCTGCACTCAACGCGCCCGGTCCTAGGTTCGCGAATCGGGTGCCGGCGGCTGAGAGCTCTGCACGTTCTTGCTGGGTCAGGCGCTTCGTCGGGGCGGCCCCTCGCAGGCTCCCGATGTGGATCGGAGGGGCGAGATGCGGGATCCGAGTGCCGTTTCGGAAAGCTCCGGATCCACGTTCGGCCACATAGAGTTGCCCAGCCTCAGGCAAGACGATCCACCCGACGGCAGGTTCGCCCGTGCGAAGCAGTGCCGCCATCACCGCATACTCTGGCCGGCCTGCCACGAAGTTCGAGGTTCCATCGACGGGATCGACTATCCAGCAGAGGTTTTCATCCAAGGCTGCCAGACCGCGCGGATCATCTGCGACAGACTCTTCTCCGACAACTGGGATATCGAGAATTCTCCGCAGTTCTCGTGAGATCAGCTGCTCGGCCTCCCGATCGGCCACGGTGACTAGATCGCCAGGCGCCTTCTCCGCAACATCTCCCCCGGCCAGCCTGCCGAACCGAGGCCGGATCGCGACTTCGGCCGCAACAATCAGAACTTGCGCCACCTCATCGATCACGCCGTGAGAGTAGCCGCAGTACACCATCTGAGTCTCAGGTGAGGTAGCACCGACTGTGTCGGTGCCCCGTGCGACCATCGGAGCGGAGCACGTCCATCCGGCCGATGAGGAGATGTTCATGGCCGTCGCCGTCACCGATCGCCCCGTGGTCCGCCTTATGGCGCAGTGTCGCCGTTGTGGCGGTTGGTTGTACGCACCCGCCTCGGTCGCAGCGTCAATCGGCCCGACCTGCGCTGCTCAAGAGCGAGCTGAGCAGCTGTCGGCAGGCGTGCGCCCCCTCACTCTGTTCGACGTCGCAGCCTGACACAGACTTGCGTTTACCGCGGTAAACGATGCGCCTTCGCTGTTTACCGCGGTAAACAGCTAGCTGATCCGAAGAGCGTCGACGAGTTGCTCCAGCTGAGCGGGGGCGAGATATTCGCGCAGGGCTTCCGCGAGGATTTTTGGTTCCGGCTCAAACCGACTCAGCGCCTTGGTGATTCGTGGTGTGGTGGCAGGTAGGCGCTGCGGTTCCGGCCGGGGTTGCCCGTCGGTGGGTTCCTTGGTCGATTCCCGTTCGAGCTCAGCGCGCCACTTGGCCACTTGAGCCTCTTTGGGGACCTTGGCCAGGCTGCGTGCGACCCGCACGGCGAGTTCGCCGGCGCGGAGTGCCTCCTGCAGTTCTGGCGCCAGCTGCAGGAGCGCCCGGCGTTGGGAAACCCAACCTTTCGACTTCTTCAGCCGTTCCGCCGCGACGCCGGAGTTTCCGCACTCCTGAACTAGCCGCTCGACCGCCTCGGCCTCCTCGATGACATCGAAGTCGCGGCGTCCGATGTTCTCGTCGATAGCCGCCGTGAGGAACGTAATTCGATCCCTGGCAACTTCGTCCTTCACTACGATCTCAAGATCGCTCCGGCCGTAGCGCCGGGCCGCAGCTTCGCGTCGGCAGCCGTTGACGACGACCCACCGGGCTGTACCGATCCGGTCGGCGTCCTCCGGGTACAAACGTAGGTACGCGTCGGCGGTGACAACCAGTGCCGACTGCAGCTGCATTTCGGCGATCGACGCGAGATCGCTGAGGTCGCCCAAATCGCGACGCGGGTTTCTCGGGTTGGCCACGACCTCCGAGAGGGGAGCGGACGTTGGTGTCCCGGTGGACGGCTCGGGCCTTGTCTGGTCTCCGTCGACGGGTGACTTGTCGCCGACCGAGTCGAACAGGTCGGCCAGGTTCTTTCTCGTTCCTCCGCGAGGCATCACGCCACCCGCAATTCGAGCGCCAGCTTGTAGAAGTCCTCGCGAGCTCGCAAAGACGTTCCACTCGAGGGGTATTCGGTGACGACCTGCCCGTTCAGGGACGCTCGTGTGTGCAGTTTGTAGCGGCGGATCACTGTTCGCGCTGCGGGCCAGTCGTTGCGCCGGATGAATTCGAGCGTCTCGTCACGGTCGGCCTCACCGTCGCGTGGATCCCAGGCGTTGACCACGACCCTGTACTTCAAGCCTCGAGGCTCGATCACCTTCCGGATCGTCCGCGCTGTCGGATCGAAGGTCAGTGGCTCTGGAGTGATCGGCACGATCACAACATCCGCACACTCCAGCACGGCCCGCAGCGCGTCCCCCGCAGGTCCAACGCCCAGAGGGTCTTTCGCATCGGACTCGTCGGCCATATCCAGCCACCCCGGCGTATCGACGAAAACGTGGTCAATCCCCTTCAGCTCACGCAACTTCCGCAGCCGGTCGAGGTCCGAATGAGCTTGGACCACATGGAACGGCAAATTGTCGACGCGAGAACCCCACCAGACCGCTGAGCCCTGCGGATCGATGGAGACCGCGGCGACGGGGGAGGGGGCATCCGGATCGGCGCCATCGCCGGCAACCTCCGCGGTCACCGCCGCGAGGTTCACCGCCAGCGTGCTCTTGCCAACCCCGCCTTTCTGGTTGAGCAGTACATACACCAGTGCCATAAATCTTCTCCCGTGGCTTCACCCGCCATGGCGGGCTACTCGGACAGCGCCCGCAGCATACGGCCGAGCCACCGGATCGTCGCGACGAAACACCGCTGTCGCCAGGACAGACGCCCAGATCACTGTGCAACCCCTCTGAACTGGAGATTCGTACTGATTTACTGATATACTGATAACAGTAAATCAGTACTATTTGGGAGGTAATATGCCCCGAGTGACTGCGGACTTGTCCGCCGAGCTGCACCACGAATTGCGAAGTTGGCTCGCCGATTCGGCGAAAGAGCTTGCTGTACCTCGGGTGACCTGGCAGTCCGTCGCAGAAGTCCTTGTGCGCCAACTGACAACAGACCCTGTTCTCTCACAGGCTGTGCGCAATCGGCTGGCGGATCCCGGCGCAGGGGAGTAGCCAAATGACATCCCTCTGCCCCCATCGAGCCCGGATCTGGTTCTGTCCCCGACCCAACTACCGCTCACGACAGGCGCTTTCGTTCGAGAGGACCCTCGCCGATGTTTGACCGACTCAAGCCGACACCCAAATCGACCGATCCTCTGACCACTGGAGAGCTGACTCATCGCGTGCAGGTCGCAGAGACGCGACTGGCGCACCAAGGCAATCCAGCACTTGTGGCGGCACTGTCGGAGGACGAACTGTCCGCAGACCGATTGGTGGCCGAGCGTATCCGCGAACACGATCGCACCGAGAAGCTAGCGGCGATCGAGGTAATGAGGACCACCTCCGCGCATGTGCGCAAGGCGACTTCGGAGCTGGTACGCGCTGATGCGAGGGACCTGCTACTTGCCCGGCGCGCGTTGGCCGACCATCACCGCGAAGGGAGCCCCCACGCGCAGCTGGCCAAGCTGTACACGATCCGTAAGTGGTGTACGCGCGCGTTGGCCGGCGTCGTGATCGCCGCCATGCTGTTCAGCGCAGTCAACGTGCAGCACAACCTCGCGCCCGGCGGACCGGGTGAACCGCTGTACTGGGCGAGCTACGCCCTCGAGGCGCTCATCTCCACCGTGCTGGTCGTCTTCATGGTCTCCGGCAGCGCCGTGGCGCGGTGGGGGATCACCGAGGGAGAGGACCTCATTCGCTGGACTGAGGCACTGCTGCTGGCCGCATCGATCGGACTGAACACCTATCCGTATCTCCGCGCCGGCGATTGGTACAACGTCGGTGTCCACTCAGTCGCGCCGATCATGATCGGTGTGGCCCTGGTTGGCCACGACGCGGTCTCTCGTCGACTGGGCCGCGCTATCGCTCTCGCGTCGGCCGAAGCACCCGCGGTCGACGATATCGCCGACCGCCTCGCCGCCCTCCATGAACTCGGCGCCACCACCACCCGGCACACCACACCAGTCCCCACCGACACCGCCCAGGCGATCGATCACACGGACATGGGGGAGTTCGAGAGCGAGTTCGCCGCAACGCGCGACGCCGACCCCGATCACACTGCGCGCACCCCGATCGTGCGCGCGCAGGATGAGGCTGGGCCGATCGCGCGCGAGGACACCGATCGTGCCCCGATCGCGAGCGAAAACATCGATCACTCGCGAGCGGACGAGGGCGGTGTCCCCGCTCCGAGCGCTGAAGAGGCGGCAGTCGTCGGGGCGCTCGCGCGCGCGACCGATCGCGCACCGATCGCGCGCGACGATGAGTCCGCGCGCGGCGGCGTGGCGGTTGAAACAGAGCCGATCGCGGCGGAAACCGCTGTGGTCGATCGCCCGTTGATCGCCGCGCACAGCCCTGCTGAGCTGGGAACCGATCGCGAGTCGATCGCCGATCACGACACCGATCCCGAACCCACCGACGATGAGGCGGGCGAGTCCGCGCGCGAGGACACCGATCACGCGCGCGCGGCGGTGGTGACCCTCGTTCGTGGTGATTCCACGCGACCGCTCGCGCGCGACATCCTCAGTCGCGCGCACAGCGATCGCGCGCCGATCGCGCGCGAGGCGGCAGTCGACGGGGCGCTCGCGCGCGCGACCGATCGCGCACCGATCGCGCGGGACACTTCGTCTGCGACCGGGGTCGATCGCAGTCCGTTCGATCGCGAACTGACTCGCGCGCAGGCGCTCAGCTACGCGCGCGCGGTGGTTGATCGCGGGCTGTCACGCCAGCCGATCGAGATGCTCGCGCGCATATACGAGTCCCGCTCACAGGGGCACACAGCCAACCACATCGGCAAGCTCGTCGAGCTTCCGCACTCGACAGTCGGCCGCGCGATCGGTGCCGCCGCCAAGGTGGCCGGCCCCCGCCCGGTGGACTGACGCTCAGTCGCCAGAGACGCGACGAGAGCCCCGGCGATCCCTAGTCGCCGGGGCTCTCGTCTGCCCAGACACTACCGGTCCGACGCGGGCCGCCAGTGCGGCCACGCCGGCTTCTGGCTGCCCTCCGCCGGCGAGGACCGGCCGCCGAATCGCGGTGTGTGGTCCCGCGTTTCGGCTTCGACGCCGGTTGTCGTGCCGCCGCGTATTCGCGATTCAGAATGAGTTGGAGCGAGCTAGAATTTAGGTGCACTAACGTGCACCCCGCCTCAGGTGTGGGCGGTCGCTGCGCTGGGCATGGAGGAGGCTGCGGATGGCAGGGGAGTCGGCGGATCGCCGGTCGCGGGCCGCGCGGGAGCGGCAGGCCAACGTGGCCGGAGGCCGACCACACCGGACGGTGGTGAAGCTGTCGGACGACGAGCAGTCCCAGCTGGCGGCCAAGGCTGCCGCGGCGGGGATGTCGGTGCCGCGACTGTTGGTGTCGGCCGCGCTGAACCGCGAGGGTGGAGAGCCGGGGCGTGCGGCCGCGGCGGCTGCGGTGCTGGACCTGGACGAGCAGGTGCGCCGGATCGGCAACAACCTCAACCAGCTGGTGCGCTACGCCCACCAGCAGCGCGAGCTGCCCGAGGAGGTCGTCCCGGCGTTGCGGGCGGTGGTGCGTGTCTCGCTGACCCTGGACGAGCTGGCGCGGTGGGTGATGGGCAAGGCGCCAGCGGTGTCGGCCGCGGTGCTCGACGGTGTGGATCTGGACGTGGAGCTGCCGCCCGACGATGACGGCGGTGCCAGTTCGTGGGCGAGCCAGATCGACGGGTGATCCGGCGATGATCCCGAACGTGGTCAAGGGCTCCGACATCAAACGGCTGCTCTGGTACTTGGCTGGGCCGGGCCGGTCGAATGAGCACACGAACCCGCGCGTGATCGCCGGGGATGTGGTGTCGATGGCGGTGTTCGGGGGCGCGATCGATCAGCGGCGGGCGTGGGAGCTGGGGGCGTTGCTGGACTCGCCGCGCCAGACTCTGCTGCGCGGTGAGCCGGTGCTGGCGACGTCGTACAAGCAAGCCCGGCAGCTGATGAAGGAGGGGATGTCGCGGGCCGCTGCATACGAGGCGGCGACGAAGGATGAGAACACCTGGCATTGTTCGTTGGCGATCGGCCGCGACGAGGGGGAGCTGTCGATGGAGAAGTGGGCGGCGATTGCGACCGACTTCATGCGGGAGATGGGATTCATCGACCGCGACGACGGCGCCCCGGACGTGCGGTGGACGGTGGTGCATCACGGGCTGAGCAAGAACGGCAACGACCATGTCCACATCGCGATGCCGGTGGTCCGTCCGGACGGGTCGCTGGCCGATGTGTTTCGCGACCAGCCGCGCTCGCAGGCGGTGGCGCGGGTGTTGGAGGAGCGGTACGGGCTGCGGGTGCTCTATAGCCGCGAGCACGGCGATACCGAGGTGGCGACCAAACCCGCTGAGCGGGGACGCGCTGAGAGGGTCGGTGCTCCGGAGACCGATCGGGAGGCGCTGCGCCGGCGGGTGCGTGGCGCGGCGGCGGCAGCGGAGTCGGAGGCCGAGTGGCTGCGGCTGCTGCACGAGGAGGGCATCATCGTGGCCCCGTATTGGAGTGCGGGCGGGATGGACGAAGTCACTGGCTACTCGGTGCAATTGCCGGCGCAGCGCAATTTGACGACCGACAAGTGGGAGAGGTCGATTCGCTACGGCGGTGGTCGACTCGGCAGGGACATGACGCTGGCTGCGATTCGGTCGTGGGCGCCGTGGGATCAGTCGGTATCGGCCCGGGAGGAGGCGCTGGCCGAGTGGCGGCGCATCACGGTCGGCTCGGGGGCGCGGCCGAAGGCGGTGGATCCGGTTTCGGAGAAGGAGGCGATCGAGGAGCTGCGGCAGTGGAGCGACGTGGTCTCCCGGATCCCGGTCACCGATCGCGCCGGGTGGGCGCAGGTGGCCTCCCAGACGTCTGGGTTGTTCGCTGCGGCGTCGTCGCGGACCGAACGCAAACCCGGGCCGCTGGACCGGTTGTCGCGGCAATTGGCTCGTGCGGGCCGGATCCCGGCCCGCGAACGGCGCCGCCACGCCGGCACCGAGAAGGAGAACATCCGGTCGGTGGCGCGCATGTTGTGGGCGGCCTCGAATCCGGAAGCTGCCGGTCTCGCGCTGATCTACGCGCTGACCGAGCTGATGATGACCGTGCAGGCGAGCCTGGACACGGCCGGCCGGGCGGCGGCCGCGGCCGCGATGGCCAGCGAAGCGCGTCGAGCGCTGACCGAGATCCACATGCGCCGTGACGGGATTGACCCGTCCCAGCCCTTTGACAAGACCGAAGGCTCCCCGGCCTGGGCTGCCGCCATGCGGTCCTCGGCGGTCGTCGACAGGATCGACCGGAACGAGGTCGAGAACCGGATCCGGATCGCGCGTGTGCGGCGAGCGACACACCCTGCTCAACCCGAACGGGGGGCCCGCCCGACGTGGCAACAGCCATCCTCGCCACAGCGTCCTCGGCGAGGTCCCCAGGAGCGCGGCCGCGACGGCGGCCTCGAGCGGTAGAGGCGCTGCCGCGGCTCCCCCCAGCCGCAGAGGAAAGTACCGGCTGCTCGCGATGCGGCGTGCCACGATGTCAGACCATGAAGATCAATGTTCCGCCAGAGATTTTCGGCGGAAACCCCGCTGGCCTCATGGATCGCCTTGGTCTACATGTGGACCGGGCTCCCTCGTCGTCGGACGAGCTTTGGGAAGTGTCAGCGAATCCGACCGATCTCATCGACGCCAAGACCCTCCATGGGCCAGGTCTCAAGCGCAGCCGATTTGATCTATGCACCCCGCCCACTCCCAACGTACCGGGGGGGGGATGTCAGCTGACCTGGTAAACGTTTTCAAGCAGCACGCTGCAGCGCTTGACGCAACCCCCACGCTTCCATCCCGGTTTGACCGAATCATCCAGACGCTGATGGCAGTCGGTGATCATGACGTCCCCCAAGCGATCAAATGGGGAAGCGACACGCTCGCAGGCCTTTCGCTGACACACGCTGATGAATCGTCCGAGCCGTTGTTTCCAAACCAGTCGGTCCACGACATTCGCCTGAAGAGCGTCGTCTACAGCTGGACGAAACTTCCGCAGGTTCTATTCCGGCTTCGCCACAGCACTGTTCCGGAGCTGGTCGAGAGTTCGGAAAAGGATCCAGACAAGCTCCCGTTCCAGTCGTCCGCTGCGCTCCTGGAGGGGCCGGTTTTCGGCGGGCTCTACTTCGCGCCGCTTCTCGGCAACCTTTTTCCCAACATGTGGGGCTTCGGCGCGGCGCGGGTCGAGCAAATCGTCATCTACACGTTTGGCCGACAGATCGGTGGGCGAGGTCTGGGTGCCAGCCGTGACGCTATCGACTCACTGCGGTCTCTGATCCACCATTCCCCTGCTCAAGACTTTGACGTGGACTATCTCGACGACTCGTCCTTGCACAAGGCCACGTATTCGGACGCGGTCGATTGGTGGGCCGGGAGGATCAATGACACGTTGCGCGACATCTACGCCCCGACAACTTATGTCAACAGCCATGGTTTCTACGTTCCTGAGGCTCATCAGCGGTGGATGTTGAACCTCGAACAGCTTCTGACCCGCATCAGCGCGATCACTCGTCATCCTGGTGATGGGGCCGCGCAACTGATGCTCATGTTCCCCGCGATGGACATCCTCGCAGACAGCTTCCTCGGCAGTAACGGCATCGGTCAGCTCATGAGTCCTAAGAGAATCCAGAAGCGGATCACCGCAATCGAGGAGCGTGTACCTGAACGCATCAAACCACTGATCATGGCACCGGCCTACCGTGCGCTGAATGCTGCCATCCAGGTCTCCGACGGGTTCTTCGTTCCCAGCCCGGATCCCGAAACGACTACTGAATCCCGGCTCCTGAACCTGTGGAATGCGCGGCGAAACACCACTCATGGTTTCAACAGCAATGCTGAGATCCTCTCCGAGCACAGCGGACGGTTGCCAGCTGATATCGCCCTGGTCCCGATGGTGTACCTACTTGACCTACTGACCGACAGGAAGCGCCTCGTCGAACGGATACAGCGCATGTGTCAGTAGCCGCCTGCACCGGCCATCTGCATGGGGCGGCAAGGCTCCCCGTTGAGGGGAGCCGCGGCAGCGCTTCGGAACTGGGGAACGGTCTACACGTCCAGCCCGTGATCGTGGCTGGTGTCGTGGTTCATGCCGAGGTACCGCGATCGGGTGGCGTCGTCCATGGGGTCGACACCACTGTGCTGCTCGGGTTGTGCTGGTTCTTCCCCATAGAGTTCGGTGCGGGCGCGGTTTTCGAGGTCACGCTGCGTCGGGGTGAGCGATTCTCGGCGGGCGGTTTCGGCGTCGATCTCGGTGAGGTCGTCAGCGAGTTGTTGGCGCTGTTGCTGGTATTCGCTCATGTCCTGGTCGAACTCGCGGTCGCGTTGTGCGGCGTCGGCGATTCGGCGGGCGTGGTCGCCGGTGTCGGTGGCGCGGGCGAGGATGTCGTCCCATCCGTGCTCGGGGCCGGCGGCGAGCACGGCGTCGATTTTCACGAGCCGGGCGGCCTCGCGCGCAGCGGTTGCCGCGTCGCGGGTGTCGTTGCAGGCCTGGCGTAGTGCGGTGAGGCGGGCTTCGTGTTCGGCGCGGATGCGGTCGGCGTCTTCGCCGAACGGTTTCCACCACGGGACCGACACGGTTGTGCCGCGTTCGGTGCTCCAGTCCTGTTCGGCTTTTCGTGCTGCTATTTCCGCGTCACGGGCGGCGACGCGTTTGTCGCGGACGGCGTTGATAGCGGCAGCTTGTTCGGCGAGGCGGGCGGTTTCGGCATGCGCCCGGTCGACGTGGCTGCCGTGCTGATAGCGGTCGTTGTACTCGCCCCACAGTCGTGGCGCGTCCTCGATCAGTGAATAGCTGAGCCGGTTGCGGCGGTGGGTCGCTGCGCGTTCGAGTCGCCCGTCGTGGAGGCGGCGCCACGGGTCGGCGGCGATCTCGGCTTTCACCCGCGCGTAGTCGTCGTGGCCACGCACGGCGGGATCGAGGTGTTCGGTGAGTCGCCACCGCAGCGCGGCGGCGGGCTGCTCATCGGGTAGCGGGCGCGCCATCGCGGCGCGGGCGGTCTGGTCGACGTCGACCCCGGCCGCGTGCGCGATGTCCAGGCGTTCGGCCAGCACCGGCCAATACGGGTCACGGGGAAGGCGTTCGTCGAGTTCGCCGGCCACCGTCGCCCAGCGTCGGGCCGGGCCGTCGAGGTCGCCCACGGCGGCGGCGACGTCACGCGAAAGGTCCTGCTGGGTACGGCGTTCGACGACGGGGTAGCGGTCGGGCCCGGTAGGTCGCCGGTCGTGGTCGGGCACGTGCTGGGCGGCCCGCCACACCGCAAGGTCGGCGACCAGGTCGCGGTCGGCCGCCAGCAGCGGTTGTGCCCACCTCGGCGCCGAATCGGCATCCCACGCTGTGGCGGTGGCGCGGATGTCGGTGGCGGCCTGGTGGATCGCGTCGTAGACCTCACGCAGGTGCGTAGCCTCCGGCGTATCGGCGAGGGCGTCGGGTGCGGCGGGGATCCAGGCGAGCGGTCCGCCGGCTGGATCGGGTTGGTGGCCGGTGGGGTCGAGTCGCCAGTCCAGCACGGCGGCGATGTCGTCGGCGGTGCCGAGCTCGCGGGCGGCGGCCGCGGCGGCGAGTTCGCCGATGGGGTCGCGTCCGGCGACGGCGATCAGGGCCAGGTGCTGGCGCAGCACCGGCCACGCGTCGGCGTCGGTCACTCCGGGCGCGATCTGCTCTGCGGCGGTGGTGATTTCGGCGATCCTGTCGGGGCCGAGGTGGAATTCGGTGACGGCGCCGAGGGCGTCGATGTAGGAATCGACCACACCGGCGAGCTGACGACGGGGATCGGCGGCGTCGCGGGCGGCGGTCGCGGCGCTGGTTTGGGTGCCGTCGCGACCGAGGATGTCGGTCAGCAGATCCACCGCGGTCGGCGGGTGGATCGCGTCGTAGGTGTAGCCGAAGTGCTCATCGCCGCTGCCCGCGGTGCCGAGGTAGGCGTACGCGCCAGCGCGGGCGCGGGTCATCGCGACATACAGCTGGGCGCGGTGCTCGCGACCGGTGAGCACGGTGTGGCTGGTGTCCACCGTGAGGCCCTGGCTGGAATCGATGGTTCCCGCATAGCCGAGGGTGGTGTGGGCGGTCACGTAGTCGGCGGGCAGGGTGACCCGGCGTCCGGATCCGATGTGGGCGGCGGTGATCCGGCCGTCGGGATGGACTTCCCGCACGGTCCATCGGTACCCGTTGCGGACGTGGTCGGTGGTGCTGATGCGGAGTCGGTAGTGGTTGCGGCGGGTGGTGATCACGTCGCCGGCCGACGCCGAGAGTCCGTCCGAGAGCGTCACTTCCGGCCCGGTCCGGCGTTCGGCGGTGATCCGGTCGACGCGGGCGCGGGCGTTGAGGGCGCGGACCATGTCGCGGGTCGGGGCCAGCAGCACCGAATCGAGTCCGGTGGCGGTATCGGCGGCCCACGCTTGGTAGGCGCGTTCGGCGACGTCGCCGAGGACGCCGACCTGCACGCGGGAGTGGTCGATGTAGTAGCCGATCGCGGCCTGATCACCCTCCCGGAGGGCGAGGGAGGCAGCGGATTCGGCCGGGTCGGCGAATCGCATCACCTGGGTGAGCTCGGTCGCGCCGGCGGTGTCGATGATGTCGCGGATAACGCCACCGGCGGCGACGGAGGACAGCTGGTGATCGTCGCCGATCGCGCGGATCGTCGCACCATGCTCGGCGAGCCAGACAATGGCTTTGTCGAGGGTGAGGGTGCCGGTTTTGGCGATCTCGTCGATCACGACCAGCGTGGTCGGGCCGATCGCGGTGGCCCATTCCGGGATGTCGGTGATGTCGGTGCCGGCGAGGTATCGGTCGACGTGGGTGGCGAGCATGTCGACGGTGGCGGTGGTCGCGCCGGTGTCGGCGTGCAGCTGCGCGGCCGCCGATCCGGTCGGCGCCAAACCCAGGACCTTGCCGCCCTGGCTGGTCCAGGCATCGACGAGTACCCGCATCGCGGTGGTCTTGCCGGTCCCGGCCGGGGCGACCGCGACCTGAAAAGTCTTGCCGGAGGTGGCGAAGGAGTTCACCATCTCGGCCTGCCCCGAATTCAGGCCGCGCCCACCGTGATTGGCGGCGAACTCGACCTCCGCGGCCTCGATCGCCGAGATCGGGATCGTCGCGCCCCGGTCGAAGCCGGCGATATTGATCAGCCGCCGCTCAGCGGCGACGATCTCCGGCGAGGTGTAGAGGGTGGATCCGGCGGTGACATACACGCTGGTGCCATCCGCACGCGCCAATGCCGGTATCGCGGCGGTGGTGTCGTGATCGCCGCGCGGGATCGACGACGGCGGCGCGAGCGCGGCCGCCATCACCGCATCGACACCGGCCTGCCACTGGCTGGGGTCGATCCGGCCCCGGAGCTGGCGGTGGGCTTCGGCGCGTAGGTGGTGTTCTTGCCACGTCGCGCGCTGAGCGGACACGGTATCGATCACCGACGCTGCGATCTCGGCGGCCCACCGGTCGGTCACGGCCTGCCGGATCTCGGCCTGACGCCCCATCACCGCGGCGACCGTCGCGTCCACGGCCTGCTCGCCACCGAGAATCCCGGCGGCTTGGGCGCGCCAGTCGCGGCGCTGCTCGGCCCGCGATCGGGCGGCGTGTTTGCCGCCGCGGGTCGCCAGTGTCGCTTCCTCACCGAGCCTGAGCAGCTCTTTCGGTGTCGGCTGCCGGTGGTGCTTGGACTGGAATTCCGACGACAACTGAGCCAGCCGGGTGGTGATGGCTTCGGCGCGGGTCGACCACGCACGCATCAATTCCTCCGGCATTCCGTCGATCTCGCGGACGCGCCGCTTGTGCAGATCGACGCCGGCGGTGTCGACGAACCGCACGCCGAGGGCCTGCTCGAGGTGGTGCTCCAACCTCGTGTTGTACAGCTCGGACGCCGGGACGTTGTGCCGGTAGATCATCCGGCCGTCCAGTGACCCCCACTGACGGTCGCTGACCCGGCGGACCTTGTTGGCGATGACGACGTGGGTGTGCAGATCCGGGTCACCGGCGCGGGAATCGCGGTGGGTGAACCCTGTGGCGATCAAGCCTTCGACGTCGACCTGGCGGACACTGCCGCGGCCGACGCGGGTGTAAGTCGCGTGTTCCTCCAGATATGCCAAGGCCTCGCCGATCGCGGCGTTGTGGGCCGTCTCGATCTTCTCGGCGATCTCGCGCGGCGCCAGCGCCCACAGCGCCGACACCGACTTCACCGGGGAGAACGTGAGGTCGAACCCGGCAACGGATTTCGTGTTCGGCCGGGAGGCGCGCGCGATCCAGCCCGACAGCTCCCGATCATCAGCCGGGGTCCGCCCGAATTCCTCACCGAACATCGCCAGAGCGACGTCGGTGCGGATCTGCTCACGCACCTCCGGCGGGATCTTGGCGTACTCGATGAGGCCTCGCGCCCGGTTGTATTCGGCATAGGCGCGGGCGCACTCGAATCGGTAGCCGGCCTCGGCGACCACATACCGGTTATGGGGGCGCCCGAGCTGGGCCATCTTCGCGCCATAGAGGCGGGCCACCCGCGGCGAGACCCCCTCGGCCATCTGCTCGGCCGCCAGCTGCGCGACGATCGCGTCGGCGTTCGGATGCATCCCGCGACCGAACAACGCCCGCATCTGGGATTCGGTGACGACGTCGCCCTCGACGATATCCAGGGCACCCAACCCCGACCCCATCCAGCACCCCGGGGACTCGCCGCGCTCACTGTAATAGTCGGCAAGCTGTTGCGCGCCACGGTCATTGGCGTCATTCGTGGCGATATACCGCAGGTAATACTCATAGCCATCGCCGGACGCAATCTTCGCCAGCGACATCATGAATCCAGGCTACGCCGCTCCCGATATCGTCGTTATCGTCTCGTGACCTGGGAGCATGAGGTGTGAGAATTATCTATTGGAGTGAGTAGGTGGGGGGGAATGTGTGGGGGGGGGAATGTGTGTGGGGGGGGAATGTGGGGGGGAATGTGGGGGTGAGGGTAGTGGGTGAGTGGTTTGTGGTGGTAATGGTGTGAGGGGATTTGTGGGTTGTGGTGTGGTGATAGGGGTTGTGTGTGCCCTTGCCACCACAATTGTCGGTGGCTGCGTGTGAATGGGGCAGTCTGAAATGTGAGTGCCTGAGCTGGCGAAAGGGCCGGGTGCGTCGGTTCAGCTGCGTGGGGTGTACATGATGACGGCGACGCCGAGTAGGCAGATTGCGGCGCCGGTGATGTCCCAGCGGTCGGGCCGGAAGCCGTCGAATGCCATGCCCCACAGCAGGGAGCCGGCGACGAAGATGCCGCCGTAGGCGGCGAGGATGCGTCCGAAGTTCGCGTCCGGTTGCAGGGTGGCGACGAATCCGTAGATTCCGAGGGCGATGATGCCCGCGCCGATCCAGGCCCAGCCGCGGTGTTCGCGCACGCCTTGCCAGACCAGCCACGCGCCGCCGATCTCGGCGATAGCGGCCAGGACGAACAGCAGGATCGAACGCGCGACGGTCATGGTCGCCGAGCCTACGAAACCGGTCATCCGGCGTTTCGCTTCGTGCGATCAGGTCGTCGCATCCGGCGGTAGTCCTCGACCGCATCGGCGGCGCCGTCTGGCGATGAGCGTTGCGTCGTTGTCAGGCCGGCGGTGTCGGCGCCGGGCGAGGGTGAGGGTGGCCCACACGGTCTTGTGCTCGGGGAATCGGGTGCAGCCCCATGCGGTGGCGAGCAGGTCGATCAGGATCATGCCGCGCCCGCCGGTGTGATCGGGGGCGCGCGGACGGGGGTTGCCGTGTCCGGTGTCGTCGACTTCGATGCGCAGCAGGCTCCGGTCTTCGTGCAGGGATATCCGGCATCGGCGCGGCCCCTGCCCGTGGCGCAGCGCGTTGCTGGCCAGCTCGTCGAACACCAGGATCGCGTCGTCGGCCGCGACACACGCAGTCGATGCCAGCAGCTCACGCACCTGCGCCCGCGCCCGCGCCGGGGTGATCGGGTCCAGGTCGATCTCCAGCGTGGCGCCGCGTGCGGTGTCGCTGCGCGAATCGCCGAGCACCGGTGCCGTCACGACCTCGCCTCCTTCTGTGCGCTCGGGCACCTCGGATCTACCCGGTCCCCACGCTGTGAAACCCGCCCGCCGGGTGACATAAACACTCATCAACCGGTGATCGAAAATCTGTCATGTCAGGTGTAGACATTCGCTGATGATCGTTCTAGAGTCGCTGTCGTTCGAATCAATAAGTCCAAGTGGCCGGGCAGGTGAACTGCCCGGAAGAAGTAAGTTCCACCGTCCCCTTCCGGCGGATGACTGATAGACCCGGAGCAGTTGGCCGGACCTGCCGGAAGGGGACGGAGCATCACCGAACAACCGAGTTCGCAAGCACCACAAGAAGTCCGGCGGTCCAGGAGGTGGTCACTGACGAATCGTTGCTCAGTTCCGCATCCGGGAACGCATCGGATGCGGTGTGTGAAAGC
>NZ_BDBN01000068.1 GCF_001613005.1 Nocardia nova NBRC 15556
CAGCCGAACTGCCGGGCGCGGCAGCCGGAGTACCGACGGAGTCCGCAGGGCCGGGTCCGGTGGCCGCATCCTGCCCGCTGGGAGCCGGTGGCGGGGTGGGAGTCGCCGCCGTCCCCGGGATGCGGGTGCCGCCGGGAGCCGCGGCCCGCACCCCGGCGCCCTCCCCCGCGCTCTGGCTGACCTGCGGCGCGATCTGCAGCAGGCGGGCGTAATCGACGATCTGGGCACCGAGGGTCGGGGTCGCGATGATGACGCCACCCTTGTACAGGCGGAAGGTTCCGACCTTGCCCGGCAACAACGACTCCGGACCCATCGGGTCGCCCAAAGGCCCTGCCGCGCCGCCACTTTCGGCATACTTCGCATCGATGGCGGTAGTGCCGCGCACCGCTTGTTCGGGCACCGCCTGTTCTGGCACCGGTTGTTCGGGTGCCGCCGGGGCGGGAGCGGCCGGAACGCCGGGCGCCGCTTCCAGTTCCGCGGGTGTCGGCCCGACCTCGAGAGTAGTGATGTCGATCGGCTGCCCGCCGCCGGGCGCCGCCGAATACTCGGTGCGCAGAATGTGGCCGTCACGCATCAGCACCTGCCCCGCGGTGGAGTGGACCGCGTCGGCCGCGCGCGGATCTTCCTTGTCGGTGCCGGGATACATCTGACAGTCGGTCGTGTCGCAGGTCTGGGCATAGGGGTAGCGGTGTTCGGCCAAGGCGTACGAGCGGGCCGCGACAGCCTGCGCCCGCAGCGCCTCCGCACCGCCCTTGTCGGCCCAATTGGCCTCCATCTCCGCCGGAACCACACCGAGCAGATAGTCCTCGACGTCGAGCTGATTCACCGTCACCGGCTGCCCGTTGTCCTGCGTAACACCCAGAACCCCACGGAAACTCGAGCCGTCGCACACCTTCAGATGTTCGGCCGCGGGCCGATCGGGACCCGGGTCGGCGGGATAGGCCCAGGGGTCGTCGGTGGAGCCCTGCCACAGCACATCACCGTCACAACCGATGGTCACCACGACGTTCGCGCCGCCGTCCGGCGTCGGGGTCAGGTGCGCGGCCTGTCCCGCCACGACCCGCCGACCGGCGACGGTCAGCCCGGAATCGGAGTACACGTCGAGCGTTTCCTTGTCGTAGACGGTGAGCCGCACCCGGACCGTGGTCGGCGCGATCGTTCCGAGTTGGGCGCCCGGGTAGTAGTGCGCCAGAATGCCGTCGGCCGTCGCGCCCGCCGTGGCCTGGTCGAACGCACCCACCTGACTCATCCCGCGCCCGTGCCCGGGGCCCGCGGCCGCCTGATAGGCAGCGTTGCGAGTGCCCGAACCGAATATCGGCACCGCGAAGGCGACGACGATCCCGCCGGTCACCGGGACCACGACCAATCCGATCAGCGCGCCGCGCCGAATCCGCCGACGACGCAGCAGGTCACCGTGCCGACGCCGGAGTCGGCTCCGGAATCCGCACACGACCCCGACCGCTGGTGCGCTGTTCGAGTGTTCCGGCGGCGGCGCGGCGCCGGTGCGGGCGGCTTCGGTCCGGGTCATCGAACCCTCCTGTGGTGTGCGGACGGCGCCCATCGGACGTCGCGGCGCGCACTCGGGCGGCTACTGGAAAGTTACATTCGAGCTATCCTAGACCTAATCCTCAACCAAAGGTTTAGATCTGTGGCATTTGGGACTAGTGTGACCATCGATCCGTCAGGAATCAACCCCGCGCGACACCCTGTTCCACGCTGACGGTCACCGGTTCTACCTGAATGGGAGATGCTCGTGCCGTACCGCCGCCCGAAACGTTCCGTCGTCCTCCCCGTGGTCGCGACTCTCGCGGTCGCCGCCCCGCTCGCGACGCTGACGCTGCGCGACTCTCCCGGCTATCGCCCAGCGGGCGACAGCGATCTTGCCGCGATACCCGCGCAACTCGCCGAGGTGGCCTTGGCGTCCGCTCCCGACATCGTGTTGCCGCTGCGCGAACTCACCGGCTTGAACCTGCCCGATCTGCGCCTGTCCGACTTGCGGAAACTCCCGCTGCCGAAGTCGATTCCCGTCCCGCCCGGCCTACCCGCCCCGCCGGGCCTACAGCTACCCAGCGAGATCCCACTACCCCAATTCGGTGATCCGACGACCACCACCCCGACCCCGACGCCCTACGCCGGTCCGGTCACCCCGCAGGCTCCCGCCCCCGCCGTGCCGACGCGGACTCCCGCCGCCTCCCCCGCGCACGCCGGCCCCGGCTTCATCGCCGCTCCGCTCGACCCCGCGCAGGTTCCCGGCGCCGACCCGGCCGCCCCCGCCCTGTCGCCCGGTGCCGTACCACCGGATATGGCCGATCAGGTCGGTGCGGAGGTCAAGGAATTGACTCGGGACACCCCGTTCAGCATGGTCGCGCTGACCGCGAAGGAACTGGCCGACACCACCTCTCTGATCCGCGCCCAGCAGGCCGACGGCACCTGGGGACCGTGGTTCCCGGCCGATCGGGTCGATACCGATCGCAGCGATCACGCGGCCGCCCCCGCCCGGACCGGCACCGAACCGATCTACGTCGGCGAGACCAAGGCGGTTCAGATACTGACCACCCACAAGGCGATCACCCCGGCCGCCGGCCGCTCCGACGACCCGGCGCAGCAGGCCGCGTCGCAACTCTCGGCGGTGCTGATCAATCCCGGGCGCGGCGCGATCGACGACGACCTGGCCTCCGTCGCCGCGCCGCTACCTGGCGGCGGGCCGAAGGTGATCAGCCGGGCGCAGTGGGGCGCCGACGAATCGCTGCGCTGCGAGGAACCCACCTACGACGACGGGCTGGGCGGAATCACCGTGCACCACACCGCCGGGCGCAACGACTACACCAAGGCCGAGTCCGCGGGCATCGTGCGCGCGATCTACGCGTATCACGCCAAAACGCTGGGCTGGTGCGATATCGGCTACAACGCACTGGTCGACAAGTACGGCCAGATCTTCGAGGGCCGCTACGGCGGTCTGGACCGCCCGGTCGAGGGCGCGCACGCGGGCGGTTTCAACGAGAACACCGCGGGCGTGGCGATGATGGGCGATTTCGAGACCGAACCGCCCAGCGACGCCCAGCTCCAGGCCACCGGGCAGTTCGTCGGCTGGCGGGCCGAGATCGCGGGACTGGACCCCGAGGGCCACACCACCATGTACTCCGAGGGCACCGACTACACCCCGTACGCCGAGGGTGCGGCGGTGGACCTGCCGATCGTGTTCGCACATCGCGATGTCGGCAATACCACCTGCCCCGGCGATGCCGCCTATGCGCGCATGGATCGCATCCGCGAGATCGCCGCGGGCGTCGCCGCCGGCACCGCGCCCGCGGCTCCGAAAGACCAACGCGCGCACGCGGATCTGGCGGCTCTCGCGAACGCGATCGCCACATACTGGGCGGGGCAGGGCGGTCCGAACGGACACCTCGGCGCCGCCTCCTCCGAACCGACGCCGACCGGCGACGGCGGCCAGTACGCCAAGTTCGTCAACGGCTACGTCTACGCCGCGCCCGACGGCGCGATCGTCGAGCTGGCAGGCCGGATCCTCGACCGCTTCGTCCAGCTCGGCGCCGAATCCGGGGCGCTCGGAACGCCTTTGCGCAATCCGTATCCGGTTCCCGGCGGTCAGCGGGCCGATTTCCGGCTCGGCTCACTGATCCTCGACACCGCCACCGGCGTCGTCACCACCCTGCTGAAACACGATGGGGCACAACCCGGCCCGGCGGGCGAGCCGATTCCGCAGGCACTGCCCGTCGCGGACGCCCCGGCCCCGCCGACGGCTCCGGACGCGCCCGCGCCTTCCGATCCGCAAGCATCGGCCGCACCCGCACCGGTTGGTCCGGTTCCCGAAGCGCCGCCCGCGCCCGAGTCCGCTGCGGCGGCGCCGTCCCAGCCCGTTCCTCCGGCCCCGGCGGGCTGAAGGCCGAGGTCGGCACCCCGAACTATTCGTGCAAACCTCCACCCACATGCGCGAAACCCGCCGATTGCGGCGAGGTTTGCACGATTGCTTCGGGCCGAGACAACCTGGGCTGAGGTCCTCAGCTCTCCCACCAGCGCTCGAGCACCCGCGCGACGCCGTCCTCCGAATTGGAGGCGGTGATCTCGTCGGCGGCGGCCTGGGCCTCGGGGTGAGCGTTGCCCATCGCCACGCCGTGCCCGGCCATCCGGAGCATCGGCACGTCGTTGGGCATATCGCCGAAGGCCAGGATCGCCGCCGGGTCCACCCCGAGCCGCTCGGCGACCACACTCAAGCCGGCGGCCTTCGTGATCCCGGGCGCGGACAGTTCGATGAGCCCGTTGTTGGTGGAGTAGGTGATGTCGGCCCGCCCGGCCAGGTGGGGTTCCAGGGCCGACTGCATCTCCGCACTGGGCGTTCCCCGCAGCCGGATCAGCATCTTGATCGCCGGCGCCGAGATGACCTCCTGCCGCGACACCTGGGTGTCGTCCGGATTCAGCCAGGCGTGCTCGTATTCGGGTGAGCTGACGAATTGCGGCGTCGCGGCATCGTGCGCGCTGCGGCCCACGCGCTCGGCGGCCAGCCCGCAGCCGGGTAGCACGCGCTCGGCGAGGTCGGCGATCCACGCCAGACTCTCCACATCCAATGTGCTGGTGTGCAGGATGCGATCGGCGGCACTGTCGTAGATCACCGCGCCGTTGCCGCAGACACACAGCGGAGGAAAGCCCAGGCCCTCGACCACCGGATCGATCCAGCGCGGCGGACGACCCGTGGCCAGCACGAACGGCACTCCGTCGGCGATCAGCGCGGCCACCGCGGTACGGGTGCGCGGAGTCACCCGTTCCCATTCGTCGAGCAGCGTGCCATCGACATCGGTGGCCACCATCTTCGGCTTCGGCAGACGCGTCACCTATTCCATCCTGCCCGAAATTCCGGCGTGGCTGTAATCATTTGCCCGCGCCCCGCCTGCGAGTGGGCCGGAAGTGGTGCACGATGTCACCGGTGGACTCGAGACCATTCCCTATGATCAGGGGCTAGTAACCGACCCGAGGGGACCGATGACCGGCTTTCTGCTACGACGTGCGCTCAACTATGTCGTGCTGCTGGCGCTGGCGTCGTTCCTGGCTTTCAGTCTGGCGTCGCTGACATTTCGCCCGCTGGACAGCCTCGAACAGCGAAATCCGCGACCGCCGCAGTCGGTGATCGATGCCAAGGCCCACGAACTGCATCTCGACCAGCCGATCCCGCAGCGCTACCTCACCTGGGTCGGCGGCGTGGTGCACGGTGACTTCGGCACGACCCTGACGGGGCAGCCGGTCAGCCAGGAACTGCCGCGCCGGATCGGGGTCAGTCTGCGGTTGCTGATCGTAGGCTCGGTCGTCGGAACGGTCCTCGGCGTGCTGATCGGTGCGGCCGGTGCGATCCGGCAATATCGGTTCAGCGACTACTTCACGACGATATTTTCCCTGCTGGTGCTCAGCACGCCTATCTTCCTGTTGGCCACGCTACTGAAATACGGTGCGCTGGAAATAAATTCGGCCGCGGGGCAGCAGATATTCCTCTATACCGGTGAAACCTCGGCCAATGCCGTGCACGGGGTGTGGAATCAGTTCGTCGACCGAGTGCAGCACATGATCGTCCCGAGCCTCGGTCTCGCCCTGGGCGCAATGGCCGGTTACAGCCGCTACCAGCGCAACGCCATGCTCGATGTGCTGCAGAGCGACTTCATCCGCACCGCGCGGGCCAAGGGACTCACCCGCCGCCGTGCGCTCTACAAACACGGCCTGCGCACCGCGCTGATTCCGATGGCGACCCTGTTCGCCTACAGCCTCGGCGCGCTGATCACCGGCGCCACCTTCACCGAGAAGATCTTCGGCTGGCACGGCGTCGGTGAATGGCTCGTCGACGGGATCAACGCGCAGGACATTTACATCGTGGTGACCGTCACGGTGTTCGCGGGATTCGTGGTGCTGGTTTCGGGCCTGCTGTCCGACATCGTGTATGCGATTCTGGATCCGCGAGTGCGGGTCGGATGATCGGGGCGAGAAAGTGACCGAAACCGAGATCATCGCGCAGGGCGCGCCGGAACCCGCTGCGGCCGGACGCCGAAAGCTGGTGTGGCGCAGGTTCCTGCGCAACAAGCCCGCCGTCGTCGGCGCGACCGTGCTGATCATCATGCTGATCGGCGCCTTCGCGATTCCGCCGTTCCTGTCCTACGACTATCAGGAGCGCGACCCGTACGCGCTGCTGCAGCCGCCGTCGCCGCAGCACTGGTTCGGAACCAACGAGATCGGCCAGGACATGCTGGCCCAGACTCTGCACGGTTTGCAGAAATCGCTGATCATCGGCATCTGCGTGGCCGTGCTGACCTCGCTGGTCGCGGTCACCGCGGGGTCGATCGCGGGTCTGCTCGGCGGTTGGACCGACCGCGCGATCATGTGGCTGGTCGACCTGCTGCTGGTGGTTCCCAGCTTCATCATCATCGCGATCTTCGCCCCGCGCACCAAGGGCAGCAGCTCGATTCTGCTGCTGATCGTGTTGCTGGCCGGGTTCAGCTGGATGATCAGTGCCCGCATCGTGCGTGGATTGACGCTGAGCCTGCGCGAACGCGAATTCGTCCGTGCGGCACGGTATATGGGCGCTTCGACGCGTTCGGTGATCGTCACCCACATCGTGCCGAATATCGCCTCGATCCTGATCATCGACACCACTCTCGCCGTCGGCGCGGCGATCATGTCCGAAACGGGTCTGAGCTTCCTCGGATTCGGTGTGCAACCGCCGGACGTGTCACTGGGCTCGCTGATCGCCTTCGGCACCAAATCGGCCTTGACCTTCCCGTGGTTGTTCCTGTTCCCGGGTGGTTTCCTGATCGCGATCGTGCTGTGCGCCAACCTCGTCGGCGACGGCCTGCGCGACGCCTTCGACCCGAGTTCCAAGGGCGCGCGGGCGGGCCGGAAGGCCGACCGGGCGGCGAAGCGGGACAAGGCGCAGCGCGGGAAGTCGGCGCGAACCTCCGGTGCCCGTCCGGATGAGCAGGCGGACAAGAGGATTGAAGCGGCATGACCGATCGCACCACCGAATCCGCCGACCGGGCGGACGCGCGGCGCAGCACGACCGCACCCCTGCTGGAGGTGTCGGACCTGCATGTGTCCTTCCCCAGCGAGGAGGGCCGCATCGACGCGGTGCGCGGAGTGAACTACACCGTCGCCGACGGTGAGGTGCTGGCCATCGTCGGCGAGTCGGGTTCCGGTAAATCGGTGTCCTCGCTGGCCGTGATGGGGTTGCTGCCCGATCAGGCCCGCATCCGCGGCTCGATCCGCCTGCGGGGCCGGGAGTTGCTCGGCATGGGCGACAAGCAGCTTTCGGCGCTGCGCGGGACGCGGATCAGCATGGTCTTCCAGGACCCGCTCTCGGCGCTCACGCCCGTCTACCGGGTCGGTGATCAGATCGCCGAGGCCCTGGTCGCCCACAAGAAGATGAGCAAGTCGCAGGCCGCGGCCCGGGCCGTGGAGCTGCTCGATCTGGTCGGTATTCCCGAGCCGGCCGTGCGCGCCAAGGCTTTTCCGCACGAATTCTCCGGCGGTATGCGCCAGCGCGTGGTGATCGCGATGGCGATCGCCAACGATCCGGAACTGATCATCTGCGACGAACCCACCACCGCCTTGGATGTGACGGTGCAGGCGCAGATTCTCG
The DNA here is from genome assembly GCF_001613005.1 of Nocardia nova NBRC 15556. Taxonomy (GTDB): domain Bacteria; phylum Actinomycetota; class Actinomycetes; order Mycobacteriales; family Mycobacteriaceae; genus Nocardia; species Nocardia nova. Next base: position 7,628 of record NZ_BDBN01000068.1, read on the forward strand.
ACCTGCTGCGCAAGGCGCGCGACATCACCGGCGCCGGCGTCATCATGATCACCCACGACATGGGGATCGCGGCCACGCTGGCCGACCGGGTGGCGGTGATGTACGCCGGACGGATCGTCGAAAACGCCCCCGCCGCAGAGCTGTTCAACTCGCCGCGGATGCCGTACACCGTCGGCCTGCTCGGTTCCATCCCGCGGATGGACGGCCCGGCCCGGACGCCGCTCATCCCGATCGTGGGTACGCCCCCGCCCATGCACGCCCTGCCGCCGGGCTGTCCCTTCGCGCCGCGCTGCCCGGTCTCGATCGACGACTGCCTGGCCGCGGAGCCGCCACTGCAGGAAACCGCGCCCGCGCACCGGGCGGCCTGCATCCGCACCGCCGAGGTGGGGACCGCGGACCTGTTCGCCGCCTACCGCCACGACACCGACAGCGTCGCCGCGCCGGAACCCGCCGATTCCGATGTGGTGCTGCGGGTTTCGGGCCTGATCAAGACGTTCCCGGTCACCTCCGGTGTGGTCTTCAAGCGCCGTACCGGCGAGGTGCGCGCGGTCGACGGCATCGACTTCGCGGTCCGCAAGGGACGCACACTCGCGCTGGTCGGTGAATCCGGATCCGGGAAATCGACGACGTTGAGCCAGATCATGGACCTCGTGCAGCCGCAGGCGGGCACGATCGAGGTCTTCGGCGAGGATGTCGCGACGCTGAGCAAGCAGCGCAAACGCGATATCCGCCGCAAATTGCAGATCGTGTTCCAGGATCCGGCGTCCTCGCTGGATCCGCGCCTGCCGATTTTCGACGCCCTGGCCGAGCCGTTGCGCGTCGACGGCCGGTCCCGCGACGACATTCGCAAGCGGGTACCGGAATTGCTGAAGCAGGTAGGTCTTCGCGCCGAACACGCCGATCGCTATCCGGCCGATTTCTCGGGCGGGCAGAAGCAGCGCATCAATATCGCGCGGGCGATGGCGCTGGACCCGCAACTGCTGGTACTCGACGAGCCGGTGTCCTCGCTCGACGTTTCCATTCAGGCCGGGGTGCTGAACCTCCTGCGGGATCTGCAGGCCGAACGCGGGCTGTCGTATCTGTTCGTCTCCCATGATCTTTCGGTGGTCCGCAATCTCGCGCACGATATCGCGGTCATGTATCGCGGCAAGATCGTCGAATCCGGTCCGGCCGAGCAGATTTTCGCGTCGCCGCAGCACGAGTACACCCGCGCGCTGATCGACGCGGTTCCGCTTCCGGTCGTCGCGCGCTAGGAGTTCGTCGTGAGGATACGTTCCCGGGCATTGCGTTCGGCCGCTGTCGTAGTGGCGGCCGGGGTGGCCATCACGCTGGCCGGCTGCGCATCGGTGAACACCACGAACGGGCCCGCGGCCCTCGGATCCGCCAACGACATCAATCCGCAGCCGCGCGATGCGGTGCGCGACGGCGGCAACCTGCGGTTGGCGATCAGCGGATATCCGGCCAATTGGAATTCCCTGTCCATCGACGGCAACGAGTTGGAGACCGGGGAGGTGCTGTGGCCGTTGATGCCGCGGTCGTACCTGATCGACGCGACCGGCCAATTGACGATCAACAAGGACTATTTCACCGATATCCAGCTCACCGGCACCGATCCGCAACAGGTCACCTACACCATCAACCCCAAGGCAGTGTGGAGTGACGGATCACCGATCACCTGGGAGGACATCGCCTCCCAAGCCCATGCGCTGTCGAGCGTGGACACCCGCTATCAGATCGCGATCAACAACGGATTCGATCGGGTCGACAAGGTCGAACGCGGGGTCGACGACCGGCAGGCCGTGATCACCTTCAAACAGCACTACGCGGATTGGCGCGGTCAGTTCGCCGGAAACGCGATGCTGTATCCGAAATCGGTCACCGCCGATCCGGATACCTTCAATCGCGCGCTCGCCGGCGGTATCGCGCTCACCTCCGGGCCGTTCGTGGTCCGCTCCACCGATCGCACGCAGGGCCGAATCGTGCTGGGCCGCAATCCGAAATGGTGGGGCGATACTCCGAAACTGGACACCATCACCTTCAGTGTGATGGATCAGTCCGCATATGCGGCGGCCCTGCAGAACAACGAACTCGACGCCGCGCGCCTGAACTCCATCGAGGATCTGGCGACCGTGCGCAGCGGTTCCGAACTGGTCGTACGCCACGCCCCGGGAAATCTGTGGCGGCACATCACCTTCAACGGCGCGCCCGGTTCGATTCTGGCGGATCCCGCACTGCGGGTGGCGATATCGAAGGCCATCGATCGGCAGGGCATCGCGAATGCGATCGAAAACGGTCTGGTGTCGAATCCGAAGCCGTTGAACAATCACATCTTCGTCCAGGGACAAGAGGGTTATCAGGACAACAGCCTGCCCTACGATCCCGCGGCCGCGGCGCGCGAACTCGACGCACTGGGGTGGAAACAGCAGGGCGATGTGCGGGTGAAAGACGGCCGCCGCCTCGAGATTCGCGATGTGATGTACAACGACCCCACCTGGGTTCGGGTCGCGCAGATCGTCCAGGGTGACCTCGCGAAGGTCGGCGTGAAGCTGACCATCGCCACCCGGCAACGCCAGGGTTTCTTCACCGACGCGATGATCCCCGGCGATTTCGATATCGCGCAGTTCCAGTTCTCGGGTGACGCATTCCCGTTCGGGAGCATCCCGCAGATCTACGCCTACCACCCCGATGACGAGCAGAGCAATTTCGGTCGCATCGGCTCCCCGGAGTTGAACGCACTGATCGAGCAGACCCTCAGTGAATTGGATCCGAAGAAGGCCATCGAACTCGCGAACCAGGTGGACCGCAAGGTTTTCGAAGAGGGTTTCTCGCTGCCGCTCACCCAGGATCCCGGCAACTACGGGGTACGGACCACCGTCGCCAACTACGGCGCTCCCGGCCTGGCCACCTACGACTACACCAAGATCGGCTTCGTCAGTTAGCCGCCCGTCCCGACGAAAGGAGAACGAAACCATGCGGATTCGTTCGACAATAACCCGGCTCGCGATCCCCGCGGTCGCGTTCGGATTGCTGCTGTCGGGGTGTTCGGGCTCCACGACCGGGACCGGGAGTTCCGACCTCGGCACGACCAACGACATCAACCCGCACGACGTCGCCGACCTTCGCGACGGCGGCAATCTACGGTTGGCGATCTCGGAATTCCCGCCGAACTGGAACACCCTTCAGATCGACGGCAACAACTACGACATCACCGCGGTCGAGCGGCCGATGATGCCCCAGGCATTCACCATCGATGCCGCCGGCGGCACGCATCTCAACACCGACTACTTCACCAACGTCGAGTTGACCGGCACCGATCCGCAAACCGTCACCTACACCATCAACCCGAAGGCGGTGTGGACGGACGGGACGCCGATCACGTGGGAGGACATCGCCTCTCAAGCCGAGGCGCTGAGCGGTCGCAACCCGGAGTATCTGATCGCCAACAATATGGGTTTCGATCGGGTCGCGAAGGTCGAGCGCGGCGTCGACGACCGCCAGGCGGTGCTGACATTCAACAAGCATTTCGGTGAATGGCAGGGCCAGTTCTCCGGCAACAGCCTGCTGTACCCGAAGTCGGTGACCTCGAATCCGGAGGCGTTCAACAAGAGTCTCGTCGACGGGATCAAGGTGACGGCCGGACCGTTCGTCATCCAGTCCACCGATCGAACTCAAGGGCGTATCACGCTGGGCCGCAACCCGAAATGGTGGGGCGCGACGCCGAAACTCGACACCGTCAATTTCAGCGTGCTCGATTCGGCGGCGCTGGTCCCCGCATTGCAGAACGACGAACTCGACGCGATCGGAATCGGTAGTCGCGGCGATCTGCTGACGGCTCAGGGCGTTCCGAATGTCTCCATCCGCCGCGCGCCGGCGCTGCAGTGGTCGCATCTCACATTCAACGGCGCCCCGGGGTCGATTCTGGAGGATCCCAAGGTTCGCGTCGCCGTCTCCAAGGCGATCGATCGGCAGGGTATCGCGAATGCCATTCAGAACGGACTCGTCGCCGAGCCCAAACCACTGAACAACCACATCTACCTGGAGGGGCAGAAGGGCTACCAGAACAACGCCCTGCCCTACGACCCGGATGCCGCCGCCCGCGAACTCGACGCGCTCGGCTGGAAATTGCAGGGTGACGTGCGCGTGAAGGACGGCCGCAAACTCGAGATCCGCGATGTGATGTACAACGACCCGTCCTGGGTGCAGATGGCGCAGATCATGCAGCAGAATCTCGCCAAGATCGGCGTGAAACTCACGATCGACACTCGGCCGGGACAGGGGCTGTTCACGAATGTGTTCCAGAAGGGCGATTTCGATCTGGCGCAGTTCTCCTGGGTCGGTGACCCGTTCCCCTTGGGCAGCATCAGCCAGATCTGGGGATACGACCCGAACAACTGGCAGGGCAATTACGGCCACATCGGTTCCCCGGAACTCAACGATCTGATCGAGAAGACCGTCTCGGAATTGGACCCGAACAAGGCCATCGATCTGGCCAATCAGGTCGACCGCCAGATCTTCGCCGAGGGCCATTCGCTCCCGCTGCTGCAGTCGCCCGGCATCGTCGCGACCCGTTCCAATCTCGCCAACTACGGTGCGCGCGGGCTGGCCACCCTCGACTGGACGAAAGTCGGCTACCTGAAGTGATTTCCGGTACCGGCCATCCCCTGGCCTATCCGGTTCTCACCACGATCGGCGCCCTGGTGATCTGCATCGCCTGGGCGCCGTTCGCCGATTCGGAGCAGTTGGCCATGTTGGCGGCGGTCGCACTGGTTGTGGTGTTGTACAGCGGATTTCGTCTCGCGGTGGCGTTCGGGGTGACGCCGTGGCGCACGATTCCGGCGGGGACGTTCCGGGTGAAGCGGGTACGCCAGCAGAACCGGTTGCTGAGCCGATCGTGGCTCGAACTCAGCTCGGAGGGCCGAACCAACTGGCTGCCGGTCTATTTCGATCCGGCACTCGTCGGCCTGACGGAATCCGATGCCACCTGCGACGCCACCGTGGTCGTGAACGGTCGCCGCCTGTTCCCGTCCGGCGCCGCCCGCGACTCCGAACCGCAAGGCCGCCTGATCGACAACCCGACCCGCCCCGACCCCGACGGCCCCTCCCACGCCGCCGCGTCCACCCGCCTGGGCCGCCGCCTGCTCCTCGACGCCCAGTTCGCCGTCGTCGCCCCCTTCGCCGGCCTGTTCTGGATATATGTCGCCGGCGGCGGCGTCCCCGCCTTCGCCGGAGCGACAGTGGTAGCCGCCGCCACCGCCACCTGGTTCGCCGCCATCCGCGGGTCCGACCCGAGCTGATCCCCACAGTCCCGTCGCGGTCGCCCGCGGCGGACTCGGCATCCCGGGCAACGGCCGACCGCCACCTGGACCATCGATGGGCTCTCACATAGCATCGGGGCACGAGCGATAGTGGGGGGAATTCGCCAGGTCCCGGCCAAGATTTCACCGTTGCGCCCGAACGGGTACGCGATGTGGGCGTCTACATCTACGGTTTGGCCGAAACACTGCACAATGCATTGGATTCCGCAGCCAAAGATGTTTCGGAATTGCTGTCCGACAGCTGGACCGGCGACTACGCCGACGAGTTCTCCGAAGGCTGGACCGAGGTCCACGACGGCGGCCGACAGATCTTCCAGGCCCTCGCCACCTTGGCCGACAAACTCGGCGTGACGGCGGAGACATTCCGGTCGGTCGACGCGAACAGTGCGGCGGCCCTGGACATCCCGAGACTGGACTGGACCTGACGTGCCCTCACGATTCTCGGTAGACCTCGAACACCTGGACCACATCGTCTCCCGCCTGTCCGGGCTGGCAGGCTTCATCGAGGACCACCTGTCGGATATCGAACAGCGAGTGGCGAGCTTGCAGGGCACCGGCTGGGAAGGCCTGGCCGCCCGCGCCTACGACGACGCACACCGCGAATGGATCAACGGAGCGAGGGAACTGGTCGAAGGCGTCAAGGATATGAGCGACGCGGCCAAAGAGGCCCATGCCGCCTACACTCGCGCGCTGGAACTCAACTGGCGAATGCTGCAGAGCGGCAACAGATGATCGTCGACTGGCAAACCTACTACGATGCCGCCTCGGAATGCCACCAGCTCGCCGATGACATCCGACGAGCCGACAAGCCCGTCCATGACTCGGTCAAGGGTGAATGCGCGGGCATGGCCGGCGACGCGCCTGGATGCAAGGATTGGGGTGGTGCTTACGACGAATACGCACGGGCAACCATGCAGGCGTGTTCGAGCTTGGCCAATGCGCTCTCGAATTACGCCGCGGTGCTCTACGCCCAGGGCTACAACTGGGGCGTCACCAATAAATCCGACCCACCGCCCTCTCGGCCCTCGATCAGCCAGGTCGGCGAGTACAAGGTTGTCATCCCGACGTCGGTGAGCAACAACGGACTCGGTTTCACTCATCAAAACGACGCCGATTCCTTCTTCGACAAGCTTGTCCGCCAGGTCGAGGACACGTTCGGCAAGCTTCCCAACGGTGACCTACTCAAAATCGAGAAGGCGTACCGCATCTGGATGAGTTTTGCCGCGAATCCTACGATTACCGACGCGCACGATCGCATAATGGTCATCTCGGACCATTTTATTGGAATGGATGACGCCACCCATCGGCAGGAGATTCAAAACCGCCTGAGCCAGCTGCAAACAAGCGCCAAAACTGTCGCACTCGCGACAGAGTACCTGAGCGAGGCGATCTACGACTATTTCGAAGCCACCAACACCCTGGGCACGTCCTGCGCTGACAGAATCAATCGCAGCGAGTCGAAAGTCGGCGTTACAGCTGTCGCCCGCTGCGGCGTATCAGGCTGTTTATTCGATTTCGCGCTCTCCCCATCCGATCCTCATAACCCCGCCAAAAGTGTCAGTGGCGTGATGGATGCAATACAAAGCGCGTACCAGGCGAGTAGCATGCCCGACGTCCTCAACATGCGAGCTCTCGATGCCCGAGCTTCCGGCACCGACCAAGCGTTCAAGAAGGTCCGCGAGCTCGATCTCGCCACCACAGCCCTCAGGCTTTCAGAATTCAACTATATGCAGGCCATCCTCGTCGACGAGTCCGGTCAATCAGGCGGCGGGATATCGCACAGCGAGCAGGCGAGAGCACGGGCCGTACACGATATAGTCACTGATGACTCCGGAGCATTGATCGGCGAAGAGGACGCACAAGGGGTCCAACTCGTATCTGCACAGGAGTTGGAACAAGCTCACAAAGACCTACTCGAGAAGCTTGGGCCGCCACAAGTGAAACACACCCCGAAGGGCGACATCGAGGTTTGGGAGATATCCAAAGATCCCAAATCGAATGTAACCTACAGACCCTTCAGCCAATCCGGAGGGGAGACATTGGACTTCAACGACGTACCCGGCGTTGATATCAAGCGGTGGCACATCAAGTAGGTCGAAGAATCGGTCCGAGTGAGACGAGGTTGATAAATGGATGAACTTGTGACGTTTCGCGAGTCACAATTCATAAACTTCCGCGACTACGAGTTCGACGGCGGTGCCCACCATCTCTACAGGTGGATGGTAATCAAGACCTACGACCTGGCAAGCGCCATCTCGGATGACAAGGCCGTCATCGCCGGCGTCATCGGTTCCGTCGAGTACCGGGATGATTATGTGGGTGGCGGCGTGGATCCCGATGGCGACGTCCACGGACCGTACTGGCTGACTTCGATAAGTCCGGACAGTTACCTTCTTCGAGACGGATCGACCTTCCGCCGCATTCTGGACGAGTGGCTCGGCATGGGAGGTGTCATCCCATCCGGACTTCGTTCGGTAATCGACGAGGCCCTACGCCCGCTGTACGACCCGAGCATCAGTTGTTATGAGCTACCACGGCTGAGCGACTCTGCGATAAATGACTACGCGGATATTCATAGTAAGTACCACGAGTTTCTGTTCATATCTCGCAATGAGAAGAAGGCCGTCCTCCTGGTCGCTTCGGACGATTGACTCCCGATCCCCCGCAGGCAGCGGAGCCGTTCACCCTTGGGCGCGTTCGGCTTTCGCGGCGGCGCGGCGTTCCATCTCTTCGCGCTCCAGTACCTTCGCCTGCTCCAATGTCGGTGCGGTACCGCCCAGTCGGGCGGGGACCCAGCGTGCGCCGGGTGGCATTTCGTAGTCTCGTTGTGCCGCGTCGAGCAGTTTTTCCATGCTGGAACGCAGGGTGGCGGTCAGGTCTTCGGCGGGTTCGGCGGGGGGTATGGGTTCGCCTACCTGGATGTTGATCGGGAAGTTGTTGCGGCCCAATTGTTTCGGGATGTCTTTGGTCCAGACGCGTTGGGCGCCCCAGATCGTCATGGGGACGATGGGGACGCCGGCTTCGATCGCCATGCGGGCGGCGCCGGATTTGAATTCCTTCAGTTCGAAGCTGCGGCTGATGGTGGCTTCGGGGTAGACGACGACGATTTCGCCGTCGCGCAGGGCGGTGACGGCGCGGGAGTAGGACTCGGCGCCGGCGGTGCGGTCCACGCCGATTGCCTTGCAGTGCTTCATGAGCCACCCGACGATGCCGTGTTCGAGTTCGGCCTTCATCATGTAGCGGACGTTGCGGCCGGATTCGCGGCCGACCAGTCCGACCTCCATGAAGTCCAGGTAGGCCGTGTGATTCACGGCCAGGACCGCACCACCGGTGCGCGGGATGTTCTCGCCGCCGACGATGTCGATCTTCAGGCCCTGTGCCCAGAAGATGGTGCGGACCAATCCCGTGAGGACGTCGAAAACTGGCTCTCGCGTCATCGGTGACACTCCTGGTACTACCGGGCCGATCCTGCCGTCAGGAGTCGGCATCTCCCGCTTCGGCGGCACGACGTGCCGCGCGCGCCTCCGCTTTCGCCTTCGCCTCGGCGGCGTCCATCGCGTCGGCCTCCTCCAGCGTCGGTGCGCCGCCGCCCAAGCGGGCCGGCACCCAATATGCGCCGGGCTCGTGCGTGTAGTCCTTCTGCAGACCGAGCAGCATGTCCTGCATGGTCGAGCGCACGGTCTCGGTGAGTTCGGCGACGGCCTTCTCGTCCGCCTCGGCGGGCGGCAGGATGGGCTTGCCGACGGCGATCGAGATGGGAGTGTTGGTGCGGCCCAGGCGCTTCGGATGCCCCTTGGTCCAGACCCGCTGCGCACCCCAGATCGTCATCGGAATGATCGGGACACCGGCCTCGATGGCCATCCGGGCGGCACCCGACTTGAATTCCTTGATCTCGAAGCTGCGGCTGATGGTCGCCTCGGGATACACCCCGACCAGTTCGCCGCGGCGCAGATAGTCCACGGCCGCCTTGTAGGAGTCCGCGCCGGCCGCGCGGTCGACCGGGATGTGCCGCAGCACGCGCATGATCGGCCCGGAGATCGAGTTGTCGAAGACTTCCTTCTTCGCCATGAACCGGATATAGCGCTTCGGCGTCCGCGCAGGCAGGCCCGCGTAGGTGAAGTCCATATAGCCGGTGTGGTTGATCGCGATGACCGCGCCGCCCTGCGCGGGGATGTTCTCAGCCCCCGTGACGTCGAATTTCAGTCCCTGTACGAAGAAGACGGTCCGGGCCAGGCCGATGATCGTCCGGTATACGGGTTCCACAATTCCGCTAGCGTAGTCGCTGTCACATTTTCGCTACCGACCGCCGCACAGGAAACGAGGTTCAGCGCAGTGGAAAGCCCCAGTCCAGCATCGCGTGCAGGCGGCCGGAAACCACGAGGGGGTATGGGCGTGGCGCTGCATACCGGCCGCACGGCGCGACGCGGCAGGCGGCTCTCGGCGGCGCGGGCAGGCGGTCTGGCGATCGTGGTCGCGGGCATCCTCGCCGGATGTGATTCGCAGGTCGGCATCGAGGGCACCGACTATCACAAGTCCGATAATTCTTCCGCGGCAACGCAATTCGCCGCTCCCTCGTCCTCCCGTATCGCCGCTCCCGCGCCCCGGGCCACCCCCGCGCCGCCCGAATCCGCGATCGCGGTGGCCCTCGTGACGGCCGATCCGCAGGCCACCGCGGCCATGACCCGCTGGGTGAACGATCTGCGGCAACTTACTCCGGCGGATATGGAAGCCAAGTGCTGGACGATGGCTCCCCGCAACGTCGAGACGATGTACTCCGACAAGTCGGCCATCGAGTCGGCGCTGGCGCAGCCGGGCAGCGACAACGGCACCGCCCTCGTGTGGAAGTCGGCGAGCGGAACCGCCGATGCCGTTACCGTGGTCGCCGAGCGAGCGGATATCGCCACCGGATACGCCTGCCCACGGGTCTACCCCGCCGGCGCCGAGATCGGTTTCGGCACCGGCAGCGAGGCCCAGACCGCCGACGCCCGCCACGTCGTCCGACGCTATCTGTCACGCCAGACAGGACATCCGATCGACGCGGCGGACCAGGAAAACTCCCATCCTCTGGTGTGCACCGCCGACACCGCCTGGGATCCGAACGGCACCGGACGCACATCGCGCCCGCCGCTGGCGACCGATGCGGCCAAGCTCGCCACCGCGACCGCCTTCGCCGATCAGTCGCTCAGTTCCACTGCTCTGAACAGCACTTATCTGTCCATATCGGCCACGGTCACGGCCGGCGGCAGTCAGCAGGAACGGACATACACCGTGAAGGCGACCGATAGCGGATATTGCATCGGCGACGTTTCCGCCTGATGCGCTGAGACGTTGCGGTAGCCCGGTAACCGCAACATCCCGACGTGACAATGGGGGTACGCCTCAGACCAGTTCGGGGACGCGCAGATGGGCGAGCGCGATCTCGAAATCTCCGACGTCGAGCACATCGATGCCGGCTCGGCGGGTGCCTTCGCGGCGCAACGTCGCGAGTCGTTCGCGGTTGCGTTCGATCGCCTCGTAGCTGTCGAACGTCTCGCATGCGACCCCGCGCCCGCCGGCCCAATCGACCAGCAGGCTCGTGCTGCAGAACCCCGGCATCTGCTCCACCTGCGGGACCACCACGGACTTGTAGGTGTCGACCGCGGCGCCGAACCCGCCCTCGGCCTTGGCCCATGTCAGCTGGGCGCACGCGCCCGCGCGGGTGCGATGGTCACGGTGCATGGCCACGACCTCCCACTGCTCGGCCCGCGCTTCGCCGGCACCGAACACCTGCACGGCGCGATCACGCAGCGAGCGCACCCGATCGGCGCTCTCGCGCATCATGTCCTCGGACTCCCACGAGCTCGTCGCGATGCAGCGACCGGATCGGCGGTCGACCAGCAACGACATCCCGACACAGCCGGGCATGTCCTCCAGCGCCGGCATCACCTCGTCGCGCATATGCGCGATTCCGGCGTCGATGGCGGAGAGATTGGCTTGAATAGTCGTAGAACGTGCGTACACGGTCCCTTCCTCCGTACTCGGGGCAGCGCCCCGGTGGCGCCACCGTGCACCTCTACACTGCGCCGGTGCGACGACCGAGGCAATAGCGGCCCTGAGGCCGAACAAGCCCGTTCAACCGCTACCCTGGGTGGCTGGTAGCCGGGTTCAGGAGGGACTTCTTCGTGCAGATCACCAGCGTCGGACATGCCGGATTCCACATCCGCACCGCGGCCGGGACGATCCTCTGTGATCCGTGGGTCAATCCGGCCTATTTCGCGTCGTGGGTCCCGTTCCCGGACAACACCGGGCTGGACTGGGACGAGCTGGGCAACTGCGATTTCCTCTACGTCTCGCACCTGCACCGCGACCACTTCGACGCGAAGAATCTGCTCGATCACGTGAACAAGGACGCCACCGTTCTGCTGCCGGACTATCCGGTGCCGGATCTGCAGCGCGAGCTGGAGAAGCTGGGCTTCCACACGTTCTTCGAGACCCAGAACTCGGTCAAGCACACGATCACCGGCCGGGACGGGCACGAACTGGACATCATGATCATCGCGCTGCGGGCGCCGGCCGACGGGCCGATCGGTGATTCGGGTCTGGTCGTCTCCGATCGCGAGACCGTGTGCTTCAACATGAACGACGCGCGGCCGGTGGATATGGACGTCCTGCACGAGCAGTTCGGGCATATCGACATCCACCTGCTGCAGTATTCGGGCGCCATCTGGTACCCGATGGTCTACGACATCCCGAGCAAGACCAAGGCGAACTTCGGCAAGCAGAAGCGCCAGCGCGGGATGGATCGTGCGCGCAGCTATATCGAGCAGGTCGGGGCCACCTGGGTGGTGCCCTCGGCCGGACCGCCGGTGTTCCTCGACGACGAGCTGCGCTACCTCAACGACGACGGCGAGAACCGCTACTCCGCCGACAACGGCAATATCTTCCCGGACCAGATGGTCTTCCTGGAGCAGATGCGCATCCACGGCAATTCCGGTGGGGTGCTGATGATTCCGGGTTCGGTCGCCGATGTGCGGGGTAAGGAACTGGATCTGACCCATCCGTTCGACCCGGCCGAGATCTACGACGACAAGGCCGGCTACATCGAGCGGATGGCGCAGCGCATGGCACCGGTGCTGGAGCGCGAAAAGGCTTCCTGGGCAACCGAAGACGGTACCCCGCTGCTGCCTCGGCTCAAGGAGCTGTTCGAACCGATCATGGCGCAGAGCGATCTGATCTGCGACGGTATCGGCTATCCGGTCGGGCTGGTGATGGGCGAGGAAACCGTGGTCCTCGACTTTCCGAAGCGGCTGGTGCGCGGGCCGATCGAGGGAGAAGGTAAGTACCGCTACGGGTTCCGCATCGCCCCGCAGCTGGTGCGCACCGTGCTGCGCGACAACGAGCCGGACTGGGTGAACACCATCTTCCTGTCCACCCGCTTCCAGGCGTGGCGAATCGGCGGCTACAACGAATTCCTCTACACCTTCTTCAAATGCCTCACCGACGAGCGCATCGCCTATGCCGACGGCTGGTTCGCCGAGGCGCACGACGATTCCGCCTCGTGTGAGCTGGCCGGGTGGGAGGTGCAGCGCCGATGCCCGCACCTCAAGGCGGATCTGTCGAAATTCGGTGTGGTGGAAGGCAATACCCTCACCTGTAATCTGCACGGCTGGCAGTGGGATCTGGAGACCGGGCGGTGCAAGACGTCCAAGGGGCACGAACTTCGTTCCCGCAAGTTGTGAACAAGGGCGAACTATTCGTGCAAACCCGGGACGACTGAGCGGATTTCCGCACGGACGGCTCAGGTTTGCACGAATAGTTCACCCGTCCGCCCATCAGCCTGGGGCCAATCGGCTGAGCGACTCCCAGGCTCGATAACCGTCGGAGCGCGCCGCATAGAGGTCGGCGACCTGATCGAACGAGTTGCCGCCCACGATCAGACGTCGCGGCGGATCCTCCAGTTCGACCAGTTTCATGATCACCGGCGCTGCCGAACTCGGCGCCGGACCGGATTCGTCGCCCCACATGCGTGCGAGTTCTTCGCGCAGTGGTTCGTAGTGCGGCAGGGCCGCGGTGGCGGTCGTTCCCGCGGTGAACAGGCCGGTGTCGTAACCGCCCATCTCCAGGTTGGTGACCTTGATTCCGAAGGGTTCGACCTCCATCGCCAGCGCTTCGGTCAGTGAGGCCAGCGCCGCCTTCCCGGCGCCGTAGTAGCCGACGGCGGCCATACCGCCGGCGGTTCCCATCGAGGTGACCTGCAGGATGCGGCCGTGACCCTGTGCGCGCAGCCGCGGCAGCACGGCTTGGACCACCCACACCGCGCCGAAGAAGTTGACGTCCAGATGCGCGCGGATCTGGTCCTCGGTCGCCTCCTCGACCATGCCGTAGAGCATGCCGCCCGCGTTGTTCACCACGACGTCGAGCTCGCCGACCAGCGCAACGGCCTGCTCGACGGCCTCGAATACGGCCCGGCGATCCGACACGTCCACGCTGAGCGGAAACAGCCGATCCGGATGTGCGACAGCGGATTCCCGTAGCGGTTCGACGTCACGAGCGGCCGCGACCACTCGATCACCGGCATACAAGGCGGCCTCGGTGAACGCACGCCCCAGCCCGCGGGAAGCGCCGGTGATGAACCAGGTCTTACCGGTGGTCATATCCACATCCTCTCATCATGAGACGGTCCGTCTCGTCTTGAGCAAGTGTGGTGATCGCGTCTCGACTCGTCAACACGAACCGTCTCGTCTCGGTAGAAATGCTAGGGTCGACCGCGTGTCCGCTACCGCGAAACCCGAACCCGACAGCACCCGGCGCAGCGAGACGTCACGGCGGGCGATTCTGGCGGCCACACGCGAGTTGATCTCCGAGGTCGGGTATCGGAAGGTCTCGATCGAGGCGATCGCCGCGCGCGCGGGGGTCGGTAAACAGACGATCTATCGCTGGTGGCCGTCCAAAGGCGCGGTGATCTTCGAATCGTTCCTGCACCTGAGCGAAACCGACGGGCAGGACATCTCGCTGCCGGACACCGGGGATATCGAAGCGGATCTGAAACTCGTGATGCGAGCGACGGTCGCGGAATTCGCCGATGCGGACTTCGAGAAACCGGTGCGGGCGCTCAACACCGAGATCATCAACGATCCTGAACTGGCCGCACAGTACGACTGGCAGTTGCGGCGTCCCGTCGACGAGGCCAAGAAGGAGCGGTTACGCAGCGCGCAGGCGGCGGGGCAGGTCCGGGCGGATGCCGACCTCGATCTGATGCTCGAAATGCTGTATGCCCCGGTGTATCAGCGGTGGTTGCTGCGGTACGGGCCGCTCGACGACGCGTACGCCGACGCGCTGGTGGAGCTCACACTTCGCGCCTTCCGGCCCTGAGCGACCGGGCGCGCTGATTGGTGCGGCAGCGCGCCGATATCGCCGTCAGTCCGGTTCTGCGCGGCCCTGCCCGAGGACGCCGATGGCGGCGGCGAGCAACGTCAGTCCGCAGCCGACGACGGTCAGCGTCGACAGCCGGGCGCCCGTCGGCGCGACGACATCCAGGACCACCGAACCGATGAGCTGGCCGGACACCGAGGTCAGGCCGAACAGGAGCACTCCGATCCAGCGCACGATCAGCGCCGCCACCGCGATGAAGAAGACCCCGATCGCCCCGCCGAGATAGAGCCACGGTTCGGTGGGAAAGCCGGTGGGCCAGCCGATCCGAGCGAGCTGCGCCGCCTCCACCACCAGCAGGCCCACGGTTCCGGTCGCGAAGTTGATCGTGGTGGCCGGCACGGGCCCGCCGACGGTCGCCAGCCGCCCGTTGACCGCCTGTTGCCACGCGAGGCCGAGGCCCGCCAGAGCGGGCAGCGCGATCAGCAGATAGGCCGCACCTCCACCGGCCCCGGATTCGCCGCCGGAGCGGCCCAGGGCGGCGACACAGACCGCACCGACCGCGAGTACCGCCGCACCGAGTCGGACCGGCGTCACGGGCGTCACGCCGGCCGGTCCCACACCCAGACGGTCCACGACGAGTCCGCTGGTCAACTGACCCGCGACCACGGCGATGGTGAAGGCGGTGACGCCGATCGTCGCCACGGACAAGCCTTGGCAGGCAACGAAGAACGCGCCGCACAATCCCCCGAGCAGATGCCACCACCGCAACCGACCGGCGTGCACCGAACGGCGGATCGCGGCCAGGCCGGTACGCATTCGCCCGCTGAAACCGCTGACGAGAAGGAGCAGCAGCAGTCCGGAGCCGAAACTGATGACGGCCGCGGCGATTCCGTCGTTCAGCCGATCGCCGAGATCACCGTTGATTCGCGCCTGGACCGCCACACCGGCGCCGCAGCACAGGCCGAGCAGGACACCGATCCAGCGCCGCACGTCGGTTCGTTCGCGGACTGCGGTCATATCCGCCACGGTAGTTGGTCCGGGCGAGCCGATGCCGCGACCCGAATCGCCCGGCGGTCCGGGTCAGCCCCGATGGCCCAGGCCCTCCGGGTCGAAGCCGTTGTTGTCCACCGGGACCCAGCCCTTGGCGGCGAAATCCCGATCGGTCGTCCCGGCGCCGACCAGGCCCCGGTTGGAGTTCATATCGCTGATCAGCTCGGAGACCGGATGCGAATCGCTGTAGTGATAGCCCTGGGCGAGCGCGAAGCCGAGTTCGGTCAGCACCGCCGCCTGGTACTCGGTTTCCACACCCTCGGCGATCACCTGCAGATCCAGCGACTTGCTCAGCGCCGCAATCACTCCCAGCAGCGGCGGCGCGGGCGAATCGGAACGGATCGCGGCGACGAAGGACTGGTCGACCTTGAGGATGTCGCTGGGGATGGTGGCCAACCGGCTCAGCGAGGAGTAGCCGGTGCCGAAGTCGTCGATGGCGATACGAACGCCGCTGTCGCGCAATTGGTGCAGATTCGCGATGGCGGTCTGGGATTCGGCGGCCAATTCGCTCTCGGTGACCTCGAGGACGAGCTGGTCGGCGGGCCAGCCGGTGTCGGCGAGGATGCCGGAGACCCGGTCGGCGTAGTTGGTCTCGGCCAATTCGAGACCGCTGACGTTGACGTTCAAGGTCAGATCGAGCTGGGCGAAGGTCTCCTGCAGCCGGGCCGCATCCGCACACGCACGCCGCAGGACCAGTTCGTCGAGGTCGGAGATCAGGTCGTATTCCTCGGCGACCCGGATCAGCCCCTCGGTCGTGACGTCGGGCTGGGCGTTGGACGACCAGCGCAGCAGCGCCTCCACACCGACCGCCTGGGCGCCGTCCTCACCGAGGCTCACGATGGGCTGGTAGTGCACGTCCAGCGCGCCGGTATCGATGGCCTCGCGCAGTTCGACCGCCAGCGGCAGCTGCCGCGACGATTCCAGCACCGTGCGATTGCGCCCGGCCTGCTTGGCCCGGTACAGGCCGACATCGGCACGACTGACCAGCAGCGAGCCGGACTCACCGGGCTGCCAGGAGGTGACACCCGCCGAACATCCCGTGGTGACCGCGGCACGCAGCTGTTCGGTCAGCAGAATCGCGGCCTGTTCGGTGGTGTTGGGCAACAGCAGCGCGAACGCGTCGCCGCCGTATCGGGCCAGCAGCTGATCCGGGCCCAGCAGCTTCGACCAGGTGTCGCCGACGCGCTGCAGCACGGCATCGCCGGCGCGATGGCCGAGATGATCGTTGATCTT
Source organism: Nocardia nova NBRC 15556 (assembly GCF_001613005.1). Classification (GTDB taxonomy): domain Bacteria; phylum Actinomycetota; class Actinomycetes; order Mycobacteriales; family Mycobacteriaceae; genus Nocardia; species Nocardia nova. Next base: position 24,577 of record NZ_BDBN01000068.1, read on the forward strand.
CTGGAACCGGTCCAGGTCGACCAGAACCAACGCGAGTCCCTGACCGGTACGCCCGGCATGTCCGATGGCGCTGTTGAGCGCGCGATCGAAACCGCGGCGGTTCAACAGCCCGGTGAGTGTGTCGATATCGGCGTCCGAGGCCATCCGGGTGAGGATGCCGACCACGATGCCGACGCCGACCGTGATTCCGGCCGGGATGATGCCCGACCACCAGGGCAGACCCCGGGACGGCACCACCCACAGACAGAGCACGACCGCGAACGCCACATGCGCCCCGGCCAGCCGCCAGGCGAAGAAGATCGCGGCATCCGCGGCGACGAAGACATAGAAGGCGGCGAGCGTGATCGCGCCGACCGTATTCGGGAACCAGTGCACGGCGATGGTGACCAGCACCGTTGCCACCGCGACATACCCGTGGTGCACCCAGTGCGGCTGGCGAGGACCCCAGATCAGCAGGCTCACGCCGAGCAACAGCGCGACCGCTGCGGCCGAGCCGACCAGCGGGCGGTTGCCCTCGTTTCCCGGTGCGATGGCAGTGATCAGCAGGCCCAGGACCCCACCCATGACGTAGAACGCCCCGGTGGTCCGAGCCATGACCATTGCCGTCGCCAGCGCCGATGCCGCCCGAACCTGCGTGCGGGTATCGCCGCGAGACCCGAGTCCTCGCACGCCGTCCAGCCTAGACAACGCGGTGCATAGCAGTAGTGACAACCGCCGGATTCGAGGCCGAAGTCACCGCGGCGGTGCCGCCATCATCACCGCGGCGGTGCCGCCATCATCACCGCGGCGGCTCGAGCACCTCGCGGCCCACGAACGGGACCAGTGCGGCGGGCACCCGGACCGAGCCGTCGGCCTGCTGGTGATTTTCCAGCAACGCGACGATCCACCGCGTGGTCGCGAGGGTGCCGTTGAGGGTCGCGGCGATCTGCGGCTTGCCGTTCTCGTCCCGGTAGCGCACCGACAGGCGGCGGGCCTGGAAGGTGGTGCAGTTCGAGGTCGAGGTGAGTTCGCGATAGGTCTGCTGGGTCGGCACCCACGCCTCGCAGTCGAACTTGCGGGCGGCCGAGCTGCCGAGATCGCCGCCGGCCACATCGATGACCCGATACGGGACCTCGATCGCGGCGAGCATCTCCTTCTCCCAGTCGAGCAGGCGGCGGTGTTCGGCGTCGGCGTCCTCGGGACGGCAGTAGACGAACATCTCGACCTTGTCGAACTGGTGCACGCGGATGATGCCGCGGGTGTCCTTGCCGTAACTGCCGGCCTCGCGGCGGAAGCACGACGACCAGCCGGCATAGCGCTTCGGCCCGTCGCTCAGGTCGAGGATCTCGCCCGAGTGGTAGCCGGCCAGCGGGACCTCCGAAGTGCCGACCAGGTACAGATCGTCGTCGTCGAGGTGGTAGACCTCGGCAGAATGCTGCCCCAGGAAGCCCGTTCCGGCCATGATCTCCGGGCGCACCAGCACCGGCGGGATCATCATGGTGAAACCGTTGGCGACCGCGCGTTGGGCGGCCAGCTGCAGCAGGCCCAGTTGCAGCAGGGCGCCGTAGCCGGTCAGGAAGTAGAAGCGCGCGCCCGAGACCTTGGCGCCCCGTTCCATATCGATCAGTCCGAGCGCCTCGCCCAGGTCGAGATGATCGCGCGGGGAGAAGTCGAATTCGGTGGGCGTGCCCACTGTTTCGAGCAGCACGAAGTCGTCCTCGCCGCCCGCGGGCGCGCCCTCCTGCACGACGTTCGAGATCGCGCGGTGGGCGGTGTCGAGTTCGGCGTCGGCGGCGTTCTCGGCGGCCTCGGCCTCCTTCACCTTCGCCGACAACTCCTGCGCATGCGCCAGCAGCGTCGCACGCTCGTCGGGGGACGCCTTGCCGACCTTCTTACCCAGCGCCTTCTGTTCGGCGCGCAGGTTGTCCGCCGTCGCGACCGCGGCGCGGCGGGCGGCATCCGCCTCGAGCAGGGCATCCACCAGCGCCGGGTCCTCACCGCGGGCACGCTGCGAGGCACGGACCGCTTCGGGATTCTCGCGCAGGAATCGGAGGTCGATCATGGGCAATCAGCCTAGTGGGAGGTGTCCACCGCATTTTCTGAGGATCCGGTGAAATCCGAACCGATCGTGGCAGGCCTCGCACGGGGCCTGCCATGATGGACGGCGATGTCCTCCGACGATGGGGCGCCAGCGGCGCCGGAACCGGGAAACGAAGAATCCGACACGCCTCGCCGCAGGCGTGCCGGGGCCAAACGTCGCCGCCCGTTGCCGGGCGCCGGGAAACGCCTGGGGCAGGATGGCAAGGCGTTGCATCCGCATCGGCTGCGGTGGGGATTGCTCGCGGTCGCCGTCGGTGCCGTGGTGGCGGCGCTGGTGACGCTGTCCATCTCGGGGTTTCGCAGTTCGCACGGACTGGAGGTGCACGATCCCGGATCGGGCAAACCGCCCGCGGGTCGTGCCGACGCCGCCTTCGGCGCCGCCAAGACCGGCGACTGCCTCACCTGGACCAGCACCAAAACCCTGGATCTGACCAAGGTCAACTGCGCCGACAAACATCTGTTCGAGGTCACCGCCGACATCGACCTGAGCAAATATCCGGGTCGTGAATTCGGGCCGGGCTCGGCCTTCCCCGATTCGCTGCGCTTCGGCGAACTGCGCGACGAACACTGCGCATCGGCCGCGGCCGCCTACCTCGGTGGCCGGCTCGACCCGCGCGGGCGATTCGTGGTCGGCATGGTCAACCCGGGTGAACCGGGCTGGCGCAACGGCGATCGGACCATCCGGTGCGGGCTGCAGTTGGTGAGCGCCACGGGCAACGCCACACAGCAGACCGTGGGCCGGGTGCGCGACAGCGACCAGTCCCGCGTCTTCGATCCGGGCACCTGCATCGGCATCAATCAGAACCTGCCGACCAACGAACCGGTCCCCTGCGGCCAGCCGCACGCCTACGAGGTGATGTCGACGGTGGATCTCGGCACCCACTTCAACGGCGGCCCGCCGGCGAACGCCGATCAGGACAAGTTCATGCAGGACGAATGTGGCCGGGCCGCAGGCGATTACCTCGGTGGCCAGGACGCGCTGATCAACAAGACGCTGACCATCTTCTGGGACAACCTCGACGCCCGCAGCTGGCTGGTCGGCAGCCACAAGCTGAACTGCCTGGTGGGCAAGGGTTCTCAGGACGGTTTCGCGACGATCACCGGAGCGGCCAAGGGCGATGTGCTGATCGACGGCCAGGCTCCGGTGCCGCCGCCGAGTTCCGGGCGTTCCACCCCGGCGCCGCTGCCGGGCGCGGCTCCCGCGCCGATTCCGCCGCAGCGCTGACGCCATGCCGGTGTCGATGTCGGAGAGCCGGTTCGAAGAACTGGTCGGCGATGCGCTGGATACGATTCCGGCCGCGCTCACCCAGGCGATCGAGAACGTCGTGGTGTTGATCGAACCCCGCAATTCCGAGGATCCGCATCTGCTCGGGCTTTATCACGGCATCGCCCTGACCGACCGGGTGGACAGTCAGTACGGCGGCGCGCTGCCGGACACCGTCACCATCTACCGCGACACGATTCTGGAAATGTGCGACGACGAACGGCAGGTCGTCGAGGAAGTGGCCATCACCGTGATCCATGAGATAGCTCACTATTTCGGGATCGACGAAGAACGACTGCATCAGCTGGGATGGGGCTAGTCTTTACGCGCGTAGCGGGTAAAGTCGAATCGATTCGTGACTCGAGGGAACCGAACCGGGGGCCGTCGCGTCCAATCATCTCGTAGGGGGAATTCTCGTGGTTCCACCGACGGGTCTGCCGGATTCTCTGTGCCGGAACAGCACTGAGGCTCGGGCAGCCTCGACACTTGCATAGCCGCCACAAGAAGGAGTTCGAGTCATGGTTGGTCTGCTCGGTGTACAGCCCGAAGTCGTCCTCGCGGCCTCGGCGGAACTCGATCTGCTCGCCGAACGTCTCACGGCCGCCACTGCTTTGAGCGGTCCGGCCACCCACGTCGTCCCCGCCGGCGCCGAAGAGGTATCCGTCGCCGCGGCAACCCATCTGAACGAGGGCGCTCTCAGCCACGACCGCGCGGCCGCGCAGGCCATCCTCGAGCTGCATCACGCGGCCGCCATCCTGCGTCAGCAGCTGGCCTCCTACATCGCCCAGGACGCGGTCAACGCGGCCGGCACCGCCGCCATTCAGTTCTGACCGGCGCCGATCCTTCACCACACCATTCGTTCAGGGGAGAGACAATGACCGCAGGGATCACCGGAATCTACTGGCTGCCCCGGCTCGCCGAGGGCAACTCGAGTTTGCTGACCGCGGGTCCGCATGCCGTTCCGGCCGCTGCCGCGGCCACGGCATGGGGTGGGCTGACGGCGGCGTGGGTCGACGCGACCGCGACCGTCACCCGGGTCATGGCCGAACTGGGTGTCGGCATGATCGGCCTCAACGGCGCCGTCGCACTGACCAAACTCGCCGGCTTCACCGGCTGGGCCGAACAGCAGGGCGTGCAGGCGGCGGCGATGGCGGCCAAGGCCTCCGCACACGCCACCGCCAATACCGTTGCCACCCTTGCCATGCCGAGCCTGCCCGAAATCGCCGCGGTGGATGCCGCGCGCGTCGCGGCACATGCCCACGGCGGCGATCTGGACGGTAGCGGCGAGGCGGCCGAAGCCGCCAAGGCCGCACTGGATGTGCAAGCCGCCCTGGTCATGGACACCTACGAATCCACCGTCGAGGCCATGACGGCGACTCCGGCCGAATTCCTGACGCCGCCGCCGATCGCGGCGGG
>NZ_BDBN01000069.1 GCF_001613005.1 Nocardia nova NBRC 15556
CGCCGATCGCGGCGGGCGCCGGACTGGCCGACAGCGGCGCCGAGGCGGCGTCGCAGAACACCAGCAGCGACCCGGTGCAGACCGCCATCGGTGTGGCACAGGCGCTCGCGAGCGATCCGGGCGTGGTCAGCGCCGCGACCCAGGCGGCCAATGTCGCCGGATCGGTGGCCTCGACGGGTGTCTCCACGGTGGGCAATGTCGCCGGTACCGCGATCGCCGCGGCCACCGGCCATGCTGCGCCGGCCGCGAGCATGTCGCCGATGATGATGGGCGGCATCGGTGGTGTCGCCGCCGCCGGTGGCGCCGCGGCCGCCACTCGCGCCGTGTCCTTCGGTGGAAGCACCGTCGGTATCGGCAACGGCGCCGGCACGCTGCAACTCCCCGAGGGCTGGGGCGCCGGCAATGTGATCGGTGGTCCGGCCGCGACCGCGCCGGTGGCGGAGACCGCACCCGTCGCGCAGATGGGCGCACCGGCTCCGGCCCGCGCGAACAACGCCGCCGGTAACCCGCTGCTGGGCCGCCAGGTGAACAGCGACGACGACGAGGGCGAGCACCAGGGCAACGACTATCTGCGCGGTGAGCACTTCGCCGACGGCCGGGTCATCGCGTCCGGTGTCATCGGAGCGGACCCGGTCGCGGGAGCGCGCTAAGTGACCGTACTCGGCGCCGGCCGCGGGCCGTCGATGCTCGAGTCCGTCGTGTTGTCGCTCGACGAGATGCAGTTTCTGCTGGAGAAACTGGAGATCGACGAGGTGCCGGTCGTGCTGAATGCGATGGGCCGCTACGACAACGTCGTCGACCACGACCGGGCGATGTCCGCGGCCGCTGAATCGCTCACCGCGCGTGAGCTACTCGTCGACGGGGTCGTCCATCACGACCTGGAAGACCGGCTGCGCGGGCTGTACCGCCCACACTGGGTGATCTCGATGCGCTGGTACGTCGGCGACCGGGTGAACCGATTCTGCCTCGCGAAGGGCGACAACCTCGATGTCGTCGCCCTGCGCGGGCCGAATTCCTACAGCATCGACGAGGCCGGACACGACCTGCCGGGCACGATCATGGCGGCGCTGGGTCCGGCGGAGGCGCTCGAGCTCAGTGGAATGAACGTCCTGACCGAGGAACTCAAGCCGATCCTCGGTGATGCCGGGGATGCCACGACCACCGCCCAGCGCCTGGGCCGGGTGGGGCGGCCGCCCCGCGACGCGCAGGCGCTGGCCTCGGCGCTGGTCGAAATCCATTCGCATGCTTCGATCGTCGGCGTGGTGTACAACGATGCCAGCCGTGACATCTCCGACGGGATGATCGCGGTATACAACACCCGCAACGGGCGATTCATCGGGGTCACCACCCGCTCCGACGACGAGGTCATGTGGACCTCGCTGGCGAGCGGAACACCGGGCCGGCTGCGGACCGCGATCAAGGACCTCATCGAAAAGCTTCCGCTCCGCGAGGATTTCAAGCCGACGACGCCCGGCGTCGGCTAACCCATCGGGTCGTCGGCCTTCGGTTCGACCTGGTATCCGAACGGCGGGGTATAGCGGCCCCAGCGGACACAGGTCCAACCGCCGTCGGCCGTCGGGGCCAGTTCGATGGTCTCGGTGTTGTCCAAATGGTTGTTGGTCGTGAACGGCGGTGCGACGCCGGTGAGTTCACGGGCCGCCAGTCGCATCGCGGCGCCGTGACTGACCAGCAGCACGTCGCGCGAATTCGAACCGGGGAGCAGATAGGTGTCCCGGAGTTGTTCCAGCACGGGCAGATACCGCTCGAGGACCTCCTCGCCGGATTCGCCGCCCGGAAGCCGCGTATTCAGCTCGCCCAGATGCCAGGACCGGTAGACGCGCTGGAATTCCCGATGCGCCGCTTCGGAGTTCTGCCCCTCCAGCTCGCCGACCTGTACCTCGTACACGCCGTCGACCACCTCGGCCCCCACACCGGTCACCGATTCGATATGGCCCGCGGTCTGCTGAGCACGCAGCGCCACCGAGGAATACAACCGCACCGGCGGCACCGCCAACCGCGCGGCGAACGACTTGGCTTGAGCCACACCGCGTTCGGTGAGCGGTAAGCCGGGAACGCGGGTATCCAGAAGTTTCGCGACATTGCCCTCGGTCTCGCCGTGACGGACCAGCACCAACCTGCCGGAACCACGGACGGGATCGAGAGTCGCACCGATTTCGGTCATGAGGCGTCCACCCCCTTTTTCACATCGTCCAACCAGGCCGCCGCCGGCTCGTCGGCGGGCGGCGGCGAACCACTCGGTGAACTGGCCGGCCAGGAGCCCAGGTACCGGATCCGCCCGGCGGTCCGGTGCAGCGCTTTCAGGGCCTCGGCGACGGCGGTGTCGTCGATATGGCCGACACAATCCAGATAGAAGCGATAGGTACCCATCCCGGTGCGCGTCGGCCGGGATTCGATCCGGGTCAGATCGACACCGCGAGTGGCGAATTCGGCGAAAACCCGCATCAGCGACCCGGGTTCGTTCGCCAATTCGAGCACCACCAGCGAGGTGCGGTCGGCACCGGTCCGGGCCGGCGCCTCGCACGGCGGAGTGACCAGCACGAAGCGGGTAATGGCCTGGTCGTGGTCGGCGACGCCGGTGGCCAGTTCGATGAGGTTCAGGCGCTGACCGGCCAGCGTGGTCGAGACCGCGGCGTCGGCATGGCCGGCCACGACATCTTCGGCCGCGGCCGCGTTGGAGGCCGACGTGTACAGCGCTGCCTGCGGCATCCGATCCGCCAGCCACAAGCGCACCTGCGCGGCCGCCACCGGATAGGCCGCGACCGTGCGCACCCGCGACAGTTCCATACCGGGTTTCGCCACGATCGTGAACGCCACGTCGAGCTCGGTTTCGGCGATGATCTGCAGCCGCGGGCCCACCGCGAGGGCGTCCAGGGTCGCCGAGATGGAACCCTCCACCGAGCTCTCGATCGGCACCACCGCGCCGTCGGCCGCACCGGAGCGGATCATCTCGAGTGCCGCGCCCTGACTGGGTGCGGCGATCCGCTCGACCGGCTCGTCGAAGGCCCCGTCCGATTCGAGTCGGGCCAGGGCCATCTCGGTGAAAGTTCCCGACGGTCCGAAATAGGCGATACGCGGCACGGATACGACATTACTGGCAGTTGGCTGCGCGCTCGCCGTTTGCGCGTACCCAGCGGTAACAGCCCAGGTCGTGGCGGGCGGCGATCAGGGCGCCAGCACCCGCAGCGCCGCCGTCACCGCCTCCACCCGTTCGGTTTCGACGGCCAGCAGCACCTCGCGCAGCGCCTGAACGGCCGGCGCCGACAGGCCGCGCAGGAATTCGATATCGGGGCTGGTCAGTGCGGTCCGGATATTCTCGCCGCACAACGCGGCCACTGTGGCGGCGACGATCGCGACCGCCCGCTCGCCCGAGGCGGTCACGGCGACGAATCCGGTATCGGAATGTGCCACGCCGACCAGGAATTCGGCGACGCGCTCATCGGACAGGGTCAGGTCGAGCCCCGGCGCCTGGGGATTCGCCGACGGCAGCCGGACCAGCCCGTCCACCAGATCGGACGGGCCCGTGGTGGGCACGCTCAGCGACAGCAGAACGGGTTCGGAGGCGGGCGTCGAATCGTGCGGCACATTTCCACCGTAGCGAGCGCAATGCTTGCGCAACGACGGGCCGTGACTTAGCTTAGGTTTACCTAATTATCCGCCGTATCCCGGGTTCGTCACTGGAGGTCTGTATGCGCCGCACGATCACGTCCGCCGCTCCATCCGCCGCGGAGCGGATCCGCAGCGCGTGCGCCCATGCCGAGAGTTCCGTCCTGGCCCTGCCCGGCACCGATCCGATTCCCACGACCGTGCATCATCTGCGCGCGTGCGGCGATGTGGTCGTCGCCGTCGCGCGCAATTCGGCGGCGGCGTCCGCCGCGGCGGCCGAGGTCGGTTCGCCGGGGGTGCTGGAGCTGACCGACCACGCACCCCTGGCGTTGCGCGAGCCCGTGCGGGCGCTCGTCTGGCTGCGCGGGCGGGTGCGCGCGGTACCCGGACATGCCCAGCGCGCCTTGGCATCTCAGGTCGCGAGCGAATATCCGCATCCGGGTCTGCTCGATGTCGGTCACACCAGCACGCTGCTGCGAGTGGTGCTGGAATCGGCAGTCGTCGCCGATTCCGCCGGCGCCGAATCGGTCTGCCCGCACGATCTGCGCAGCGCCGACGCCGACCCGTTCTGGGAGCTGGAAGCGGCCTGGCTGCACCATATGGACTCCGATCACGCGGATGTGATCGCCCGGCTGGCCCGCCACCTGCCGGTCCGGCTGCGCGGTGGTTCGGTGCGGCCGCTGGCCATCGACCGCTACGGCGTCACGCTCCGGGTCGAGGGACCCGACACCGATCACGATGTGCGACTGCCCTTCCACGCACCGGTGGACGATGTGCAGTCACTGAGCCGCGCGGTGCGGATCCTCGCCGGCTGCCCGTTCCTCGACCGCATGCACGGCTCCGATCGCTCCGCCTGAGAGCACGCCGGATACGCGGCACTCGGCGGAGCACCCCTAGATTGTTCCTATGGTTCCGGGTGATCGTTTCGCAGCTACCTGGCCCGATCCCGCTGCGGAGCGCGACCGGTTCGCCGTCCGGGTGGAGATCGCGATCGTCCTGGTCGTCACCTTCGGGACGAGCGGGGCCGGTGCGGCACTGTCGCTACTGGAAAGCGCGCTGGCGCCGGGCGGAATCGGCGGGCAGCAGGTCGCGCTGAATCCCTCGCGGGCCGCGCAGTCGACGATCGATCTGCTGTTTCAGCTGTTGAGCGTCGCACGACTGATCGGCTGGGGTGCGCTGGGACTGTATCTGTTGTGGCGCAGCGGAATCGGGCCGCGACTGATCGGGCTGGCGCGGCTCCGGTGGCGTGGTGACGTGGTCCCCGGCCTCGTCCTCGCCGCGGTGATCGGCCTGCCCGGACTGGGTCTGTATCTGGCCGCCCATGCGCTGGGGCTCAGCGTGACGATCGTGCCCAGTTCCCTGCACGACCACTGGTGGCGATTGCCGGTGCTGGTGCTCTCGGCCATCGCGAATGCCGTGGCCGAGGAGATCATCGTCGTCGGGTATCTGATCAGCCGGCTGCGCACGCTCGGGTGGTCGGAGAACCGATCACTGGCCGCGTCGGCGCTGCTGCGTGGCAGTTATCACCTGTATCAGGGGTTGGGCGGAGGCATCGGCAACCTGGTGATGGGGGTGATCTTCGGCCGGTACTGGCAGCGGACCGGACGGCTGTGGCCGCTGATCCTGGCACACGCGACGATCGATTCGGTCGCCTACATCGGCTACACCGCACTGCACGGCCACGTCTCCTGGTTGCCGTAAGACCGGGCCGACCTGCGGGAATCAGCCACGTTCACCCCCGCGGACGCATTGTGCCGACGAGCACAACGCCCCGGTCAGTACCATCTCGGTGGTGAACGGCGACGACCCCCAGCAGTATCCGCGGACCCGCCGGGTGCCGCCGCCGGCGGGCCCGGACGGTCGGCGCATGCCGCCGCCGGATCGGCACGGCCACGATCCGCGAGTTCCGCCCGGTTCCGGACGGCCGATGCCACCCGGCTCGGGCCGCCCGCCGAATTCGGGCCGTCCTCCCGGCTCGGGCCGGCCGCTGCCGCCCGGGCGCCCACCGATCGAACCGACCCAGGTCATCCACCGCGACGGCAACAATCCGCCGCTGGCCTGGTCACAGGTCCCGAGCAGTCCCGCCCGGCCGCGCGGTAACCCGCAGCCCTTCGAACACGGCGTCGCACCCGGCGGCGAACCGCCCACCCACGCTCCGACGCAGCGCCCGGTTCCGTACCGGGAACCACCGCCGCCGCCCCCGGCACGTCCCCGCCGCACCGAACGCCCGCCGCGCGAACCACGTGCGCCGCGCACCCGCCGGAAATGGCATTGGGGCAGGTGGTTGCTGATTCTGCTGCTCATCATCGTTCTGCTGCCGGTCGCGGGGGTGATCTATCTGGATCGCTCACTGCACCGCATCGACGCCCTGTCCGCCTATCCCGACCGGGTCGCGCAGACCGCCGGCACGAACTGGCTGCTCACCGGATCCGACACCCGCGTCGGTCTGACGCCGGAACAGGAGAAGGAGCTGTCGACCGGCGACAGCGCCGATGCCGGTGGTGAGCGCAGCGACACCATCATGCTCGTGCACATCCCGAAATCCGGTGCGCCCACCGTGGTGAGCCTGCCGCGCGATTCGTATGTGAGCATTCCGGGTGTCGGCAAGGACAAACTCAACGCGGCGTTCTCCGCGGGCGGTCCGAAATTGCTGGTGCAGACGGTCGAGAACGCGACCGGCCTGCGGATCGATCATTTCGCCGAGATCGGCTTCGGCGGTTTCGCGGGCATGGTCGATTCGCTCGGCGGGATCGATATGTGCCTGCCCGATGCGATCGACGATCCCAAGGCCGGCATCGACCTCCCGGCGGGATGCCAGCATCTGTCCGGCTCCCAGGCGCTCGGCTTCGTGCGTACCCGGGCCACGCCCCGGGCGGATCTGGACCGCATGAACAATCAGCGGCTGTTCCTTTCCGCGCTGCTGGACAAGGCGACCAGCGCCGGTACGCTCGCCAATCCGTTGAAGGTGTGGCCGCTGGCTCGCGATGTGGCGTCCTCACTGCAGGTCGACAAGGGAGATCACATCTGGGATCTCGGCCGGCTGGGCTGGGCGCTGCACGGTAAGACGATTGCCACCACGGTGCCGATCGGCGGTTTCACCGACGAGTCCGGCTCGGGCAATGTGCTGTTGTGGGACAAGGATCGGGCGAGCCGATTCTTCGACGCGCTGGCACACGACCAGGCGATCCCGGACGATCTGCTCACCCGGTAGCGTCGGGGACATGCCCGGTACCGGCCCCTTCCCCGAACTCCTGCGCGCGCAGATACGGCACGAATTCACCGCCTCGCAGCAATATCTCGCCGCCGCCGTCTATTTCGACGCGCAGCGACTGCCGCAGCTGGCACGTATTTGCTATGCAGGCGCGGAGGACAAACGCGCCCATGCTTTGCGGATGGTGCAGTATCTGCTCGACCGGGATGTCGCCGTCACGGTCACGGGTACCGACGAGGTGTGTTCGGAATTCGAATCACCCTCGGCCACCGTGGAATTCCTGCTTGCTCGCGAACGGGAGCTGACCGATCTCATCACCACACTGACCCGGATCGCCCGGGATGCGGGCGATTATCTCGGCGAACAGTTCATCCGCTGGTTTCTCGAAGACCAGCTCGAGGAGGTGGCGCGGCTCACCACACTGGTGGCGGTCTGCGAGCGCGCGGCCGGCAATCTGTTCGACATCGAGGAGTTCGTGGCGCGCGAGATTCCGGCCACACGCGCGCCCGATGCCTCCGCGCCGAAACCCGCGGGAAGCGCGCGGCGATGAAATGCGGGCGAGGCTCGAAATCGCAGGCAGTCAGCGAATTCACCGAATGCGGCCCGTCGCAAGGGTGCGACTGCGATAACTAAGGCAACACTTGCCTCATTAAGGGTGTACTTGGATGACAGCCGAAGTTGACCAGCACTAATGTCGGGCCCATGTCCAGCCACCCCGATTCCTCGCACAGCAAATTTCACGCCCTGCTCCACGATCAGATCAGGCATGAATTCAATGCCGAGCACCAGTACATTGCGATCGCGGTGTGGTTCGACAACGCCGACCTGCCGGTTCTGGCGAAGCACTTCTATGCCCAGGCCATCGAGGAACGCAATCACGCGATGATGATCGTGCAGTATTTCCTCGATCGGGATATGAGCGTCGAACTCTCCGGAGTCGATGGCGCGCGCTCGCAATTCGAGAATGCGCGCGAGCCGATCCAATTGGCGCTGCAGCAGGAGAAGACCGTCACCGAGCAGATCATCCAGTTGGCCAGTACCGCCCGCGAAGAGGGCGATTACCTGGGCGAGCAGTTCATGCAGTGGTTCCTGAAGGAACAGGTCGAAGAGGTGGCGCGGATGACCACGCTGCTCACCGTCGCGGATCGGGCCGGGTCGAATCTGTTCGATCTCGAGTATTTCGTCTCCCGCGAGATGAGCGGTCCGAGCGATGCCTCGGGGGCGCCCTCGGCGGCCGGCGGAAACATCTGACGCGAGACGAAACGTGAAGAACGAACTCGGCCTGCCGTCCGGCGGGCCGAGTTCGTCGTCTGAAGCCGATGCGAAACGCTTGTCCCGCAGCGGGTTTCGCTAGCGCAGGGTGACCTGGCGCGAGCGCAGCCCGTCGCGCGAGCGCCGCTCGTCGGAACTCATCGGGGCTTCGGAGGCCAGCGCTTCGGCCAGACGAGCGCCGAATTCGTTTGCGGGGGTGACCCATTCACTCGGGTGGCGTTCGCGATCCAGATCGAAGACCGGCACCAGCAGGCCGTGCGTGCGGAACGAGCCCGCGAATCGGGAACCCTCGCCCAGGTGCAGTCCGCCCGCGGCGTGCACGCGCGCGAGGGCCAGCATCAGGTCATCCTCGTCCTCGGGCCGGACCCAGCGCAGATGCGCCTTCTCCCCCGCGTCGACCCACCACGCCGCGCCCACGGATTCGGCGCCGAGAGCGAGCCGATCCGACGGCATGATCGCCTGATCGGCCTGGTCGATCGTCGCGGCGACCTGCGGATCCGGCGTGACGCCCTCCGGGACCCACCACTGGAAGTTCTGGTGGACGGTCAGATCCAGAGGCGCCTTGGGGTCGATCACCTCGGTCAGCGGGGGCACCGTGTCCTGGGCGGCCTCACTTGCCGCGGTGAGCGATGCGCCGGGTTCGGCGGCCTGCGTCCACAGAATCGCGGCGGCCAGGTCGGCGGCCGGATTCTCCGACTGGAACTGCACCTGCGCCCCGACGAAACCGGTCGGCTCGTCACCGGCACGGACCAGGGCGGCGACGGCGCCGGGCAGCACGGTGGCCAGGGTCACCGGACGCTCGGCGGAGACGCCGGCGGCCAGTTTCAGGGTCGCGGTCGCCGACGGAACGAACTCGCGGAGTGCGACCAGGTCGCATTCGGCGGCCAGCCCGGCGAAGGGACGCGTGACGGCCGAGGCGGCCTGCTGTTGCGCCGCACGACGTTCGGCGAGGCGCTGAGCCCGATTACTGTCGGGCTTGGGAGTATTGCGCTTCTTCTTACCCACGAACGCAGAACCTACATGTTCCGCGGCCATCGGCGCGCAGGGGCGCACCGAATCCGCCGCGCAGGGGCGCCGAATCCGCCCCGCGGGACGCATCGAGTCGGCCGCCGGGGCCGGCCGGGTGGATCAGATACCGTCCAGCACGGTTTTGGTCCGGCCGGGATGGTTGGTCGCGACCCAGCTGACGCCCAGCTCCGCGCACAATTCGACGTCCTGGGGATCGTCGACGGTCCAGCAGTAGGTGGCGCGGCCGGCCGCCGCGGCCTTGTCGACGAGTTCGGGATGTTCGCGCAGGGTTTTCACCGACGGGCCGACCGCGGTGGCGCCGACCGTCGTGGCGGCGCTGCCGCCCAGATACCGCGAGGATTCACCGAGCAGCACGGTCGGCAGCAGCGGCGCGGCGCGGCGGATGCGCCATACCGCGGTGGCGGCGAACGACATCACGACCGCTCGGGAATGGTCGGCCGAGGCCGGTGTGGCGATGCCGAAGCGCTGCAATTCGGCCAGCACCTTGTTCTCCACCAGCGCGCCGTAGCGGACCGGATGCTTGGTCTCGATGAACAGTTTGGTCGGCCGGCTGCGCCAGTCCAGTACCAGCGTGATCAGCTCGGTCAGCGTCAGCACGGGTGCGGGGCTGCCGTCACCGCCGAAGTCGAGTTCGCGCAGCTCGTCGAGGGTCATCTCGCTGACCAGGCCGGTGCCGGACGAGGTACGGTCCACGGTCCGGTCGTGCACACAGACCAGGTGACCGTCACGGGTCAGCCGGACATCGCATTCGACACCGTCGGCGCCCTCCTCCAATGCCAGCTCGTAGGCGGCGAGGGTGTGTTCGGGACGGGTCCCCGACGCACCCCGGTGCGCGACCACGAACGGTGCGCGATTGCCCTGGCTCACTTGGCCATGACCTCCTCTTGTTCGACGCGCTCCGCTTCGGTGTGCTCGGCTTCGGTGTCCGGTGCTTCGACGTGGTCGCCGGCCGACCGGTTGTCGGCTTCCACCGCGGCGACCGGATGGACGGGCTCGATCACCGGCACCGCCGGACCGGTCGCGGGCAACCAGCGCTTGGGCATCCGGATCCGGCCGCGCAGATCACGACCCTCGCACATCCGCAGCACCCACAGCGACAGCACCGCCGCCGCGACCGCGACCAGATCGGTGTAGACCGTGAAGATCACACCGTCGGCTTGGCCCTGCAGCGTATCGGCCGTACGCCAGAACAGCGACGCGATCACCATCACACCGTTGAGAACCCAGACACACCACCAGATCCGCACCGCGCGCAGCGCGCGCGGATCGCCACCCAGCTGACGCACCAGTTCGGTGAGGAAAACGCCGGGCCAGACCAGATTGACCACCGGAATGATCCCGCCGCACAGCAGCGCCCGCAGGGAGCGGGGATCGCGGCGGCCGTTGTCGGCATAGGCGCTGCGGCGCGCGCGGACCAGCCAGCCGATCAGGCCCACCGCGGTGACCAGCGCGCAGATCAGCGCGGCGACCGAGGTCGCGTAGACGGTGAGGTCGGAGAAGAACAGCAGCAGCGGCTGGATCAGCCGGGTGCGGTTGCGCAGCAGAATCAGATAGCGGCCGAATTCGGCGACCGCCGACAGTCCGAACAGGATGACGGTGGCGAGCAGCAGACCGGCCACCCGTTCGGTCAGCCAGTGCAGGACGGCCTGGACCCGGTTCTGCGGCGTGACGGCGACGTGCGGCGGCCGATCCCGCAGTCCCCAGCGCGGAATCTCGGTGTAGCGCGGGGTGGCGGGATCGACTGCGGGCGCCGGACGCGGACGTTCGCCCCGCGGGCCGCGCCCCGGCGGGCGGGCCACCCAGCGGTAGTTACGCCGTTCCGGCGGCGCGTCGACGGGTGCCGGCGACAGCAGCACACCGCGACAGCGCGGGCACCAGTGCATCGGGGTGCCGTGCACCGCCCAGCGGGCGCCGCACCGGGCGCAGGGTTGCACGACCGTACTCACCGGGCTGCTCCCCCTTCCATCCAGTCGACCTTCATCATCGGGTGTGCGGTTGCGCTCGTGGTGTTCGACGGCTCGTCAGTAGATTTTCGCCTCGTGATCGCCCGGGGTGCTCAGTGGGCGTCCGGCCTGCTGCCAGGCGACCATGCCACCGACGACCTGGTAGACCTCGAATCCCACGTACGCCAGATATTTGGCGACCTCGATCGAGCGCCCGCCCTGCCGGCAGACCACGTAGATCTCGGCGTCGTAGTCCAGTTCGTCCAGGCGTGCGGGCACGTCGACCATCGGGATGTGCAGCGCGGCCGGCGCGTGGCCGAGCTGCCATTCGTCGGCTTCGCGGACATCGAGCAGGATCGCGGACGGGGCGCCGGTACCGGATCCGGCACCCGCCGACGGTGCGGCGTCGAATTCGGCAGGCAGATCCTGGACCGGCACCGAGGGGATTTCGGAGCTCGTCACAATGGACGATCCTGCCATGTCCCCCGGATCGGCGGGGAGACCCGGCAGTCGATCGCCCGGGTGAACTCCAGGTTTGTTCCGGCCGCCGATACCGTGCCGCACACCCCGGGCAAACCGACCTGTGTATATCTCACCCCCAGTTATCCACATAATCCACAACCTCATCCACAGGTTGCGACTTGCGAGACCGGTCGGTTCGCATCATCCGATTCGGGAAAACGGAACGGGGGCCGCTCCGGGACTCCCCTCCTCGTCCCGGAGCGGCCCCCGCCGCCGCCTGCGGGCCTCTGCGCTGGTCAACGGCGTATGACCGGCCGCTACGAGAACCCGACACATACTTGGACGGGCCGTCTGACCGATCGGTTCCCTCTCTCCGGCAAAAAACCGACAACACTAGCGAGAAACCGAAATACCGAGCTCGACGGCGGGGAATCGGTAGCCTGACGCTATGGACGCGAGCAGGGCGTTACTCGACGGATTGGATACGGCCGGGCTCAACACCGCACTCGCCGAGGCGACCTGTCTCGGACTCGTGGTCGACGCCGCGGACGCACGACTTCGAATCGAACTGGAGGTGCTCACCCTCCCCGGTGACGGGCAGCCCGCCGACGGCCGGGTGTCGCTCACACTGTCCGGGGTCAGCCGGGTCGCGGCATCCCTGCGCCAGCAGCGCTGGGACGATCTGGAACCGCATATCTTCCCCCTCACCCTCGACACCCTCGGGGACGCCATCGCCGGATTCGGCGGCGGCGCCCTGCACGGCTGGGATTTCATCGACGTCGACGACAGCGGCTGGGCGCTGTGGCGCGAGCTGCTGAGCTTCGACACCACGATCAGCGATCGGACCCCTGCCCACGTCCTCGAGTTCTCCCAGCAGGAGGGCACCGATCCCCGCGAACTGGATGTGCGGGTCTGGTTCGAGGACGTCACCATCGAGACCGCCGACGGAAGTCTGGTCGGTCTCGACGAATTCGCGGCCGGCGCGCGGCGCTGGTGGGAGGCGCACGACTCGTGCGATCCGCGCACCATGCTGCCCGACGTCGCACCGCCGATGTAGGCCCGGATCGCGCCGCCGAAGTGGCGGAACCCGGTATCGGGATCCACGCGAAATGTGCGCCGACATGCGTTCAGCGTGAATAAATCTCCGAGCCGGGGCATATCTCGGGCATGCGCCCTCGATCCTGGCCGCACAGTCGATTTCGGGCCGTGGGAATCTAGGGTGGACCGGACCCGGTTGCATCGAGCGGGTGTACGAATGAAGGTTGGTGTGCTCGACAAGACCGGGTACACGCGCCGACATCATGAGGAAGGGACATCGTGGCTGAGTACACGCTGCCAGATCTGGATTACGACTACGGCGCCTTGGAGCCTCACATCTCCGGGCAGATCAACGAGATTCACCACTCGAAGCATCACGCCGCATACGTCGCCGGCGTCAACACCGCGCTCGAGAAGCTGGAAGCCGCGCGCGAGGCCGAGGACCACGGCGCGATCTTCCTGCACGAGAAGAACCTGGCCTTCCACCTCGGTGGTCACGTGAACCACTCGATCTGGTGGAAGAACCTGTCCCCCAACGGCGGCGACAAGCCGGTCGGGGACCTGGCCGCCGCGATCGACGACCAGTTCGGATCGTTCGACAAGTTCCGCGCGCAGTTCACCGCTGCCGCCAACGGCCTGCAGGGTTCGGGCTGGGCCGTGCTGGGTTACGACACCCTCGGCCAGAAGCTGCTGACCTTCCAGCTGTACGACCAGCAGGCCAACGTGCCGCTCGGCATCATTCCGCTGCTGCAGGTCGACATGTGGGAGCACGCCTTCTACCTGCAGTACAAGAACGTCAAGGCCGACTACGTGAAGGCGTTCTGGAACGTCGTCAACTGGGCCGATGTGCAGGAGCGCTTCGCCAAGGCCGTCGCCCAGGGCAAGGGCCTCATCTTCGGCTGAGCCGATCGGCCTCTCCGCGTACTCAGGCCATACCGTTCCGGTATGGCCTGAGTTGCGTTCGGGGCCGTGTTTCGACCGTGTTACCTGCGATTTAGCACTCTCTGGTACTTGTGTGCCAGACATTGTTCGAGTCATTCTCGGGTACTCCTATCGCACGATAGGCCGAGGACGGGCTCGCTCACCGCGGAGCCGCCCCCGTTGACAGTTCGGGAGGCATCCGATGCGTACGAACAATCCGGTCGGGGTCACGCCGTTCCAGGCCCGCGGCCTGCTGCGTGGCTTCGTGATCTCCGGGCGCTGGCCCGATACGACCAAGGAATGGGCGCAACTGCTGGCGCTCGCGGTGCGGGTGGCGAGCCTGCCCGGCCTGCTGACCACCACGACGGTCTTCGGGGCGCGCGAAGAACTGCCCGACGACCCTCATCCGGGCACCGTCGGACTGGTGGTGGCCGAGGGGCCGGTATTGGGCGAGGAAGCGATCGAGCCGGGGCGCTTCGCCGATCATGTGCCGCCCGCGCTGATGATGTTGCATCCGCCCTCCGAGACGAATCCGTCGCTACCCGAATGTGTCGGCGCCGCGTCGGGATGCGTTCTGCTGCCGGGCGTTCCGCATCTGGGGCTGGCGCACCGGGCGGCGTGGGTGGAGGCCGAACTCGACGGCACCGTCACCTCCATGGTCAGCCGCGTGGGCGTGGATCCGATCTCGGATCCCGATACCGCGGTGCTGGCCATGCTGCTCGCCGCCTGAGGTCCACGACGCCCCTTCCCACCCGCGACACGGCGGTCCGAACGAGGTGCCCAGCCCCGGCGAAACCCCTTCGACGGGTACCCGAAACTTTTCGGCCGCATCGCCAAACTTATTGCGCGCATTGCGATTTCGGCAACAGGGAGTTGGCAGCCGGGTAGGGGTAAGGGTAAGCTGAGATACAGCGAAGGGGAGTAGCCCGCAATCGCATGGTCGACATACTGATCCGCTGGACGGATCCGGCCATGCGAACCGGTTTTCCGGTGGACGAGACCTTCGGCCGACGACACACCGTTCATGCGGCGTGGTCGGCTGAGGGCGCCCGTCTTCGGCCGATACGCCGGAGACCTGGGAGCCGATAATGATCGCCGCGATACTACTGAGCTTCGGCGTGCTCTTCGTCGCCGAACTCGGCGACAAATCGCAGCTGATGGCCTTGACCTTCGCTCTGCGTTACCGCTGGTGGATCGTGCTGGGCGGTATCACCGTCGCGAGCGTGCTGGTGAATGTGATCGCCGTCGGCGTAGGACATTTCCTCGGAGCTGCCCTGCCCACCGAGTTGATTGCACTCTGCACCGGCATCATCCTGCTGGCGGTCGGTGTGTGGACGCTATGGGCGTCCAGGCACGAGGAACCCGATCCCGACGAACCCGTACCCACCGGCCCCACCTCCGCCGGCCGCGCCTTCCTCATCGTGATCTCGTCGTTCCTGCTCGCCGAACTCGGCGATCGGACCATGTTCGCCACCATCGCGCTGGCGTCCAATCACAACTGGGTGGCCGTCTGGGCGGGTTCGGTCGCGGGCATGGTCGCGGCCGGCGGTCTCGCCATCGCGATCGGCATCACGGTGGGCAAGCACATTCCGGAACGAGCGGTCGCGGTCGCTTCCGGCCTGCTGTTCCTCTACATCGGTGCCGCCACCCTGCTCGGCGCGGTGGCGCCGGACCTGGGCAAACTCGGCGAATACTCGCTCGCGGCCGTCGTGCCGCTGCTCGGCGGTGCGGTGTGGGGCCTGCTCGGGCGCCCGGATCGGCACGAGGAGGAGCCGGCGGAACCGCATTCACTGCAGGGGCGCTGAGCGGCCGGCGGCCCGGCCTGGTTCGGCTATCGCCGACAGATCGCGGGCCAGACGGGCCGCGGCCTCCCGCAATTCCGGCGGCTCGACGACGTCGACCTCGAAACCCAGGCGCACGATGCGGACCGCGAGCCAGTCGAGGTCGTCGCCGGCCACCGTCAATACCGACCAGCCGTCGCGATCGTCTTCGACGCGGCCGACCTGGGGCGGAATCAGGTCGCGCACCCGGGCGGAATCGGCATGCACACGGATTCGGGCGAGGTGGCGGTACGGCGCCTCGGCCACCGATCGCTGGACGTAGCCGACCGGGTCCGGATGGTCGCGGGGACGGAAACGCCAGGTCGTGGCCTGCACCTCCCGCATGCGGTCGAGGCGGAAGGTGCGCCAGTCGTCGCGGTCCACATCGCGGGCCATGAGATACCAGCGCCGGCCGGTGGTGACCATGCGGACCGGTTCGACAGTGCGTTCACCGGCGGCCCCGGTGCGGCCGGCGTAGTGGAAGCGGACCCGGACGGCGTCCCGGCAGGCCCGGGCGAGCGTCATCAGCAACTCGGCGTCGATCTCGATTCCCGGACCGGCCATGGTCTCGGTCGCGTCGTGGACCGCGCGCACCTCGGCCCGCAATCGGGGCGGCATCACCTGATCGAGCTTCGTGAGCGCCCGCAGCGCCGCCTCACCCGCGCCCGCGACGGTTCCTCCGGTGGCCAGGCGCAGCGACACCGCGGTGGCGATGGCCTCCTCGTCGTCGAGCAGCAGCGGCGGCAGCCGCTTACCCGCGCCGAGTTGGTATCCCCCGCCGACACCGGCCGTGGCCTGGACGGGATAACCGATCGCGCGCAGACGCTCGACGTCGCGGCGCACCGAACGATCGGTGACGCCCAGCTCGGCGGCCAGTTCGGTGGCCGTCCACGACGGCCGCCGTTGCAGCAGGGCCAGCAGCCGCAGCACCCGTTCGGTAGTCGCCTCGACGGTCATGTGCTCATGGTGGCACAGATTGCGGAAGGTTTCTGTCCGCTATTCGCGCGAAGCTGTGTCCATGACCGACTGGAACAAACTGCTGCGCGAGCAGATCGACTGGCACTGGACCAACCAACTCCGGCCCCGGCTCGACGGGCTCACCGACGACGAGTACTTCTGGGAACCCGTGCCCGGCTGCTGGAACCTGCACCCGCGCGGCGCCGGCAGCGCACCGATCCAGGGTGGTTCCGGTGCGATGACCATCGACTTCGCCTTCCCGCCGCCGGAGCCCGCGCCGTTCACGACGATCGCGTGGCGGCTCGGCCATGTGATCGTCGGCGTACTCGCCGTGCGCAACGCCGCGCACTTCGGGCGCGCGGCCACCGACTACTATTCGTTCGAGTACGCCGAGACCGCGAAAGACGCACTGGCCCAACTCGATTCGGAATATGCCACCTGGCTGGGCGGCATCGAATCGCTGGGCGAAGACGGCCTCGACCGTCCGTGCGGTGCGGCCGAGGGGCCCTATGCCGAACTCCCGCTCTCGGCACTGGTTTTGCACATCCATCGCGAACTGATCCACCATCTGGCGGAGGTCTGCCTGCTGCGCGACCTCTACCTGCACCGGAACCGACAGGAGGCGAGCTGATGGCCCGCGATGTCCAGATCACCTTCGACTGCGGCGATCCCGCGACATTGGCCGAGTTCTGGGCCGACGCCCTCGGCTACCGGCTGCAGGATCCACCACCCGGATTCCGGACCTGGGACGAGGCGCTGGCGGCCATGCACGTGCCGCCCGAACGGCGCAACGACGCTTCGGCGCTGATCGACCCCGAGGGCGCCGGTCCGCGGCTGTTCTTCCAGCGGGTGCCCGAGGGCAAACAGGCCAAGAACCGCGTACACCTGGACGTGCGGGCGGCCCCGGGCCTCAGCGGCGACGAACGGATGGCGGCCTTGGAGGCCGAGGCCGAGCGGCTCGTATCCCGCGGCGCGACCAGGCTGCAGCGCCACGAACCCGCTCCCCCGCTGGGCAACGGGCATATCGTGATGGCCGATCCGGAGGGCAACGAATTCTGCCTCGACTGAGTCGGCATCCCGCGGTGGTCACCAGGGATCGAAATGCTCCCGCGGATCGGTGCGATCGAGGGCGCCGGGGTCGGCGAGCACACCGCCGAACAGATCGCCGCTGCGGCGGACCAACTCGAGCATGGGCTCGCGCAACTCGCGCAGCCCGTCCAGATCATCGGCCGCGACGTGGGCTGTCACCATGGCGCTGAGGGCGGCCACCATGGTGCGGCACGCGAAGCGCTGCTGATCGGTGCGGGCGTCGAGAATGTCCGCGACGAGCGAGACGAACGATTCCTGCAGTTCCGCGCGCCGCGCGATCGCCTTGGGCCCCGCGGCGTAGACCTCGACGAGGAATAGGCGCGCATAGGCCGGTTCGGAGGCCAGACCGTCGAGGTAGGCGTCGAGCAAGGCGCCGATCGGCGGGCCGGCCGGGGCATCGGGCCGGCGCGCAGGATTTCGTGCGGAATCGCTGCCGCCGGTGCCGGTCCCGGCGGACCGATCCGGGACCGGTGGCAGCGCGTCCTGCATGCGTGCGATCAGCAGTTCCACCGCTCGCTCGTAGGCCGCCTCGAAACAATCCTCTTTCGAGCGGAACTGCTCGTAGAAGGTCTCCCGCGACACACCCGCTCGCTTGAGCACCGCCGCGACCGACGTGCCCACATAGCCGTGCGCGGCCATCGCATCCGCCATCGCCGCGAGGATTCGGTCGCGCTGGTCCTGGACGACCGTTTCCCGCGGGATTCCGTGCCGGCCCCGAGGGAGCCGGCGGTCCGCGGGGGCCGAGGCGGTCATGTGGTTACTCCATCGATCGATCGCGTACCGGTTCGCAAACGAAACTAGCTGGTTGTCTTCCATTCTGCGCGGTGCCGGCTTCCCACGCGGCGCACCCCCGGCTGTGACCGCACCCACGCCCGATATGGTGCTGTTGACGGAAGGCCAGTACCCATAGGGCCGTCACTAACGAGAGGACCAAACACCGTGGAGATTTCGGGCTCCGCCGCGATCATCACCGGAGCTGCGTCCGGTCTGGGCGCCGCGACCGCAAAACGCTTCGCCGACCAGGGTGCGACCGTATTCGGTCTCGATCTGGCTCAGTCGATCGAACGGGCCGGCGACAGCGTCCCCGCCGGTGTCACCCTGATCCCGACCGACGTGACCAGCAACGACGAGGTCGCCGCCGCGGTGGCGAAGGTCGTCGAATCCGGTGTGCCGCCGCGCATCGTGGTCAACTGCGCCGGTGTGGGCTGGGCGGGACGCATCCTGTCCAAGAACGGCCCGCACGATCTGGAGCTGTTCCGGACCGTGATCACCGTGAATCTGCTGGGCACCTTCAACGTGATGCGCCTGGCCGCCGATGCCATCTCCAAGACCGAGCCGGTCGACGAGTACGGCCAGCGCGGCGTCGTGATCAACACCGCGTCGGTGGCGGCGTTCGAGGGCCAGATCGGCCAGATCGCCTACTCCGCCTCCAAGGGCGGCGTCGCCGGCATGACCGTTCCGGCCGCGCGCGACCTGGCCCAGTTCGGCATCCGCGTCAACACCATCGCCCCCGGCATCATCGACACCCCGATGCTGGCCGGCGTCACCGAGGAGTACCGCAAGGGCCTCGAGGCCGGTGTGCCGTTCCCCTCGCGCCTGGGCCGCCCGGACGAGTACGCGCAGCTCGCGCAGTACATCACCGAGCACGACTACCTGAACGGCGAGACCTTCCGCATGGACGGTGCGCTGCGCATGGCGCCGCGCTGACGCCGGCTCGCAATTGCGCTCGAGGCCGACACGGAAACCCGTGTCGGCCTTTCGATTTCGTGGACGAACGGCTGCGCGGGCCGTGGGCTGCGCTCGGGGCCGGCGGGTCGACGGTTGTGAACGGCCACAATTTTTGCGGCGCGGTTTCGGGGCGGCTGACGATGAATTTCTCCCCAGCGGGAAATACGGCTATGTTAAAGCCTATTCTACTGGGAAGTAAGTTCATAAGGCCAGGTCGTAACGATGAAGTTGGATCGCAGTGCACAGGACTCGAGGGCGAGTGGATCGCCGAGACGGCGCCGCGGGGGCATACGTCGGATCGTGGCGCTCGGGGCCGCGGCGTGTGCGGGGGCGACGCTCGGTGGCGTGGCCGCCGGTACCGCCACCGCCACCCCGGTGAGCGAGTTCTACACTCCCCCTGCGCAATTCGCGACCGCGCCGGGATCGGTGATCAAGACCGAGCCGATGCCGGTGTTCATCGCACCGCCCGGGCTCGGGCCATGGCCGGTGAGCGCGCAGAAGGTCATGTACACCTCGCAGACCCAGGACGGTGAGCCGGTCGCGGTCAGCGGAACCTACATCGACGCGACTCGCCCGTGGCAGGGCACCGGGCCGCGGCCGACCGTCGTCATCGCGCCCGGCACCTCCGGTCAGGGCGATCAGTGCGCGCCGTCGGAGGCCTTCTCCACCGGCCTCTACGCCGACATCACGCCGCCGAGCGTCTCCGCGAATCAGGAGGCCGTCTCGGCCATGGCCTGGAACTCGCTCGGCGCCCGGGTCTTCGTGACCGACTACATCGGGCTCGGCACCCCCGGCGTCCATACCTACGTCAACCGCGTCGAGGAGGCGCACGCCGTCCTCGATGCCGCGCGCGCCGCGAATGCGCTCTCCGGCACCGGCCCGCGCACACCGCTGGCCTTCTGGGGCTATTCCCAGGGCGGCGGCGCGACCGCGGCCGCGGCGGAACTACAGCCGAGTTACGCCCCCGAACTGGACCTCAAGGGCGTCTGGGCGGGCGCGCCGGTGGCCGATCTGTCGGCGGTCCTGCAGAAGATCGACGGCAATCTGATCGGCGGCGTGGTCGGATACGCCCTCAACGGATTCCTGGCTCGTTATCCGGACCTGAAGCCCGAACTGGACAAGCGGGTCACGCCGCAGGCCCAGGAACTGCTCGCGGATCTGCAGAACGAGTGCATCGGCGATGTGATCCTGAAGCACCCGTTCCTGCACGGCAGTGATTTCACGGCCGATCACCGGTCGATCCTGGACAACCTGCGCGAGGTACCGGCCGCCATCGACATTCTGGATCGGCAGCGCATCGGCACGCTCACGCCGAGCGCGCCCGTCCTGATCACCAGCGGCATCAACGACGACACCGTCCCCTACGACCAAGCCCGGCGGCTGGCCGGCGACTGGTGCGGTCACGGCGCGACCGTCACGTTCCGCACCGACACTCTGCCGCCGATCCTGCCCGGTGCGGCGCTGCCCAATCACTTCGGACCCGAAATCATCGACGGGTTCGGAACCGACAACGCCATCTCGTATCTGGTCGATCGGCTGAACGACAAGCCGGTCGCCGGCTGCACCGTCGACTGAAGACACGGCCATCGGCGCACCGCGCCGAAAGGATAAGGCTCGCACGGACTTCCGTGCGAGCCTTACCGTGTTTCCGGAGGTGCGGTCAGACGGTCTTCGTGAGCCGGTCCGCCAGCAGTTGCGCGAAGTGGGCCGGATCCTTCAATTCGCCACCTTCGGCGAGAATCGCTGTGCCGTAGAGCAATTCGGCGGTAGCGGCCAATTCTCCGGACTCCTCGGCGGTGTCCTTGTTCGCGGCGTACGCATCGCGCAGTCCGGTGACCAGCGGGTGCTCCGGGTTGAGTTCCAGAATTCGCTTGGATTCCGGCAGGGCCTGGCCGGACGCCCGGTACATGCGCTCCAGCTGCGGGGTGAAGTCGAAGACGTCGCCGACGACACAGGCCGGGGAGGTGGTCAGGCGGGAGGACAGGCGGACCTCCTTGACGCTGTCGCTCAGCGTCTCCTGCAGCCACTTCAGCAGATCGCCGAAATCCTTCTCCTGCTGCTCACGCAGCTGTTCGGAGGCCTTCTTCTCCTCCTCGGTCTCCAGATCGACTTCGCCCTTGGCGATCGACTGGAACGGCTTGCCGTCGAAGTCCGGCACCGAGCCGACCCACATCTCGTCGACCGGATCGGTGAGGATCAGCACCTCGAGGCCCTTCGCCTCGAACGCCTCCATATGCGGCGAATTCTCGATCTGCTGCCGGGATTCGCCGGTCATGTAGTAGATCTTGTCCTGGCCTTCGGCCATGCGCTCCACGTACTGCGCGAGCGTGGTGGGCTCGGAATCCGAGTGCGTCGAGGCGAAAGACGAGACCTGCAGGATGGTTTCGCGGTTGTCGAAGTCGGAGAGCAGGCCCTCCTTGATAACTCGGCCGAATTCGTTCCAGAAGGTCCGGTACTTCGACTCTTCCGCGGTGGCGTCGCCGTCGCCGGATTCGGCCGATTCGGCGCCCTGCATATCCTTGATCGTCGACAGCACCTTGCGCACCAGGCGCTTGCGGATCATCTGGATCTGCCGGTCCTGCTGCAGAATCTCGCGCGAGACGTTGAGCGAGAGATCCTGCGCATCCACCACGCCCTTGACGAAGCGCAGATACTCCGGCATCAGCTCTTCGCAGTTGTCCATGATGAATACGCGGCGCACGTACAACTGCACCCCGCGCTTGTGCTCGCGCATGAACAGATCGAACGGCGCGTGCGACGGGATGAACAGCAGCGCCTGATATTCGAACGTGCCCTCGGCCTTGAGCGGAATGATCTCCAGCGGGTCGTCCCAGGCGTGCGAGACGTGCTTGTAGAACTCCTTGTACTCCTCGTCGGAGACGTCGCTGCGCGGGCGCGTCCACAGCGCCTTCTGGGAATTGAGCGTCTGCTCCTCGAGGATGGTCTTCTCGGTCTTCTCCTCGCCCTCGCCCTCGGTGACGGTGCGCTCCACCTGCATCCGAATGGGCCAGGAGATGAAGTCCGAGTACTTCTTGACGATCTCGCGGAGCTTCCACTCCTGCGTGTAATCGAAGAGGTGATCGTCCTCGTCCGCGGACTTCAGGTGCAGCGAAACCGCGGTGCCCTGAGGCGCCTCGTCGAGGGTTTCGATGGTGTAGGTCGAGCTGCCGGCCGCGGACTCCCAGCGGGTGCCCTCGGACTCACCCGCGCGGCGGGTCGTCAGCGTGACCTTGTCGGCCACCATGAAGGTCGAGTAGAAGCCGATACCGAACTGGCCGATGAGGTCCGCGGGAGCGGAGCCCGCGGAGCGACCCGGAGAATCGGCGTCGGCTCCGTTCATTTCCAGCAGCTGACGACGCAGTTCGGCGGTGCCGGACTTGGCCAGGGTTCCGATGAGGTCGACCACCTCGGCGCGCGACATGCCGATGCCGTTGTCGCGGACGGTCAGCACCCGGGCGTCCTTGTCGACCTCCAGTTCGATATGCAGATCCGAGGTGTCGACCTCGAGATCCTTGTCCCGGAACGACTCGAGCCGGAGCTTGTCCAGCGCGTCGGAGGCGTTCGAGATCAATTCCCGCAGGAACGTGTCCTTGTTCGAGTAGACCGAGTGGATCATCAGTTCCAGAAGCTGATGGGTCTCGGCCTGAAACTCCAGTTGTTCGACGTGATCGGTCACGTGCAGATATTACGACGGACCGCGGGTGGCTCGCGAAAGTCGGTCATCGCGGGAACCTCGGCATCGGCGCTGTGCGCGCGGGGCTGCGCGGGCGCCATCCATTCGCGCAGCACCTGGGTCGCGCGCACATCGTCCTCGTTGTA
Organism: Nocardia nova NBRC 15556; assembly: GCF_001613005.1. Lineage (GTDB taxonomy): Bacteria > Actinomycetota > Actinomycetes > Mycobacteriales > Mycobacteriaceae > Nocardia > Nocardia nova. The sequence goes on from NZ_BDBN01000069.1 coordinate 22,914, forward strand.
TTCCAGCAGCCGGGTGCGCTGCGACAGATCGGGCGCACCGTCGTAGCCGACCGCCAGGCGATACCAGCTCATCGACGCCTCGCCGCCGGCCTCGGGATCGCGCCAGCCGAATCCGGCGACCGGAGCGATCTTCTTGAGCCCCTTGCCGTTCGGGCAGATGAACTGCTCCGACACCGCCTGGAACATATCCACCCACTGCGGGCTGTCGACGAAGGCGCGGACCTCGTCCGCGCTGGGTACCCCCGGCCGTCCGGCGAAGCGGCGCGCCGACTCGTAGAGCCACTTGTCCTCGGCGGTGCGCGAGTAGCAGTAGGCGGCGAACGTCTTGCCCGCCGCGGCCGCGTCGGCGCGCACCGCCATCAACCAGGTCCAGAATTCGGCGAACGAGCGGGCCTCGTCGGCGGTCGGCAGCGGGTCCCAGGTGAAGAAGGGGCGATACACGCCGTCGAGCAGGGTGCCCCACAGATAGGCGCCGTATTCCTGATAGCTCTCCAGGTCGACGTCGACCTCGACGTCGGCCCGGGTGACCCGCACCCGATCCACGCGGCGGACCAGCGGCGCGCCCGAGATCCAGGCGCGCGCGGTCACCACCGTCTCGGCGAACGGCTCGTACTGCCAGTCCTCGGGTTCGTCCGCGGTCCACTCGGCCAGATCGTCGATGGTCTGCACGCCGTGGCGGCGCAGCAGCTCGGCGCGGGATCCGGGTGCGACGAGGCTGACGTCGCGATGGTCCGCCAGCCAGCCCTCACAGCTCACCGCGGGAGGTTCGGTGATCCCCGTTCGCTCGACGATCGGCGCCCGGGTCCACCACGGGCACTGCCGGCATTCGGGCACCTTCGACGGCACGGTCGGCAGCTCACCGCGCACCACCGCGATGCGGTCGGCATAACGCCGGTCGTACTCGTCGAGCACCGGACCCAGGTCGTGCACCAGGATCCGGTCGAAGTGATAGCCGATCGCCCCGCCGACCAGGGCGGGACTGGCCAGCCCGTGCCGCTGCAACATCCGGTAGAGGTGGGCCAGCCGCTGCTGGTCGCGCGGCTGGGTGCGGACGCGGACGTGCCGGTCGGGGCGCGGATCCCAGTGGTACAGATCGGAGGTGGTGGGGTGGAAATCGGCCGGATCGGGCTGGCGCGGATCGGTCACCTTGTGGTTGACCACGATGATCGGGATATAGCCGCCCCGATCGGTGTCGCGCAGCAGGATCTCGCAGCCGCCGCGACGACCGGTATCGGGCTCCTGGGGCAGCAGCGCACCCCAAATGCGCTGCGCCCCTTCCGAACACGCGCGCAGCGTATCCTCGGCGCGACCGCTCGCGGCCTGATCCGGATCGATGATCACCCACGCCTGTGGGTCGGCGGCGACGAGTGTGTCGCGGACCTTGGTGCGATGCGCGGTGGCGGCGTCGCGGCGCTGTTTGACACCCGCGTCCTCGGGCACCCCGAGCAGCCGTTCCGGATGGGTGGCGTCCAGATGCAGCCGATGCCGGCAGCCGACCAGTGCGCGCGCGTCGACGTAGGCGATTCGCGGCGGATGTTCACCGGCCTCGGCGGGGGTCGAGATATTCACCGTATCGGCCGAAACCTGCTGCGCCCGTTCCACTTCGGCGGGCACTACGGCGGTTCGGCGAGCAGCAGCCCGCCGCTCGTCGCCTCCGCCGTCCTCCTCGCGACCGTCCCGGTCGCCGCTGCCCGAATACACGGTAAGCAGTATGGTCCCTACCTCCGACACTCCCGCGAACCGCCTGCGTGCAGGGTGTACGCGGGGCCGCTACCTCGGCACTCCCGCCGTCCGGAGCTCGGATCGCCGCGAACCGTCCGCCGCGGCGGCGCCCTCGGGTCCGCATCCCGCTACAGTTGGCGCAAACCGTGTGGCATGTGGGTATATCAGCATGACGGAACTTCGTGACGGAGGGCTTTCGATGGGGTTGTTCACCAAGCGCAAGCGGCGTGCGGACCGCAAAGCCGAGGCGAAAGCCCTCAAGCACAAGGCCGCGATGGAGGCCAAACTCGGCGCCCGCAACGAACGCAAACGCCAGCGCGCCGAGATCCGCACCCAGCGCGAGGTGGCGAAGGCTCAGATCGCGACCTTGAAGGCGGAGGAGAAGGCCGCCCTCAAGACCGCCGAACGAGCCGACCGCGAACTGCTCACGGCGAGCCAGGTGAAGAAGTATCTGGGCGTGGCGCGCGTGCTGGTGCCGGTGCTGGCGCCGCTGGCCTACCGGGCCGCCACCTTCATCCGCGGCCAGATCGACACCCGCCGCGCCCATCGACTGGGTATCGGCATCGGCGAACTGGGCAACTTCACCGGCCACGGCGCCCGCCTGCAGGCCCGTATCACCGGTGTCGAATCGACCCTGGCCGGTATCGAGAACTCCGGTGACAAGAGCGGCGAGACGCAGAAGTTCGTGGCCGCCACCCGCGACCGGCTCGCCAGCCTGTCCGCTGCCGTGCGCACCGCCGAGCAGATGCCCGCGCCGCGCCGGCGTGCGGTGCACAACTCCATCTCGCACGAACTGGCCGGCGTCGAAGCCGATATCCTCGCGCGCCTCGGCGTGCACTGACCGACCGCTCGCCATGCCGCATCGTGCCCGGCCCACAACCGGATCTCCGCCTTACCGGCGAGCGGTCCGGCGGCCGGGCATCGATGGCCTGCGGGGCGGGCTGGTCGGTATGGCGGTGGTGGTCCTCGCGGTGGCCGCGCACGGATGGGCCGACGGCGGCTATCCCGGCTCGGCGACGCTGGCGCTGCTGCTGCTGAGCGCGGCGGCCACCGGAACCTTCGCGTCGATGCTGCCGCCCACCGGTGGTGCGCGTGGCCGGATCGGCATCCTGGCGGCACTCGGTGGCGGACAGGCGGTCTCGCATATCGCGCTGAGTCTGCTGCCCGCTCATCGGCCCGGTGAAACATCGTGCGGGAGCGGCCTTTCCGGGCTGATCTCGATCTTCCCGAACAACTGGATGACACTGGCGCACACCCTCGCCACCGTGGTGTGCGCGGTGCTGATCGTGGCCGTGGAACGGCTGTATGCCGCGGTCTCCCGATCGGTCCGCGCCGTCACCACCCGGCCGCAACCGCCGGTGGATATCGCCACACCCCGGTGGCGGACCTCCGCGCGGCAAGCGCGGCAGCAATGGAGCGCCGGCGCCCTCGGCTCCCGCGCACCCCCGGTACTCGCCTGAACCGATCCTCGACCACAGGCAATTCCTCCGGCATCTCGCCGAGTACCGAGAAAGTCACCCACCGTGAGCTTTACTATGTCCACCTCACTGTCGCGCGCCCTGGTCGCCACGGGCGCCGCCGCCGGTCTCGCCCTGCTCGCCTCCGGCACCGCGGCCGCGCACGTCACCGCCGACGCGCCCGGCGCGGCCCAGGGCGGCTACGCGGTCATCACCTTCCGCGTGCCGACCGAATCGGCGACGGCGTCCACCACCAAGCTGACCGTCGCGCTGCCGCAACTGTCCGCGGCTCGCACCGAACCCGTTCCGGGCTGGACCGCCAAGACCGAGAAGAACGACAAGAACCAGTTCACCTCCGTCACCTGGACCGCCAACCCGGGCACTCCCGGCATCACTCCCGAGCAGTTCCAGCGCTTCGCCGTCGCGGTCGGGCCGCTGCCGAAGCAGGACAAGATCAACTTCCCGGCCACCCAGACCTACAGCGACGGCAAGGTCGTCAACTGGAGCGAGCCCATGCCCGCCGGCGGTGACGAACCCGAGCATCCCGCTCCGAGCATCACGCTGGGAGCCGCCGGATCCGACGACGATCACGCCGGCATGCCGAGCGCTGCCGCCGACAAGTCCGACAGCGACGAGTCCGACAACACCGCGCGCTGGCTGGGCGGTATCGGACTGGTTCTCGGCGCCCTCGGTGCCGCGCTCGGACTCGGCAGCCTGATCCGGAGCCGGCGCTCATGATGCGCCGCATCGTGTTCGCCCTGGTCGGCGCGCTGGCGCTGGGCGCACTGACGATCACGGTCGCCGGGCCGGCCGCCGCGCATTCGACGGTGGTATCCACCGACCCCGCCGACGGCGCGAAGGTCGAGACCGGTCCCGCGCGGGTGAGCGTCACCTTCAACGAGAATCTGCAGCCGAGTTTCCCGTCGCTGACCGTCGTCGGCCCGGACGGAAATCTGTGGTCGAAGGGCAAGCCGGTGGTGGACGGCCCGACCGTCACCGTCGAGGTCGGTGACCTGGGCCCGGCCGGCACCTACACGATGGCGTACCGGGTCACCTCCGCCGACGGCCATCCGGTCAGCGGTACCCGCAGTTTCGAGCTGACCACGCCCGGCCACGGCACACCGGGGCCCAAGGCCGATGCCAAGAGCGGCAACTCCGGCGGCGGCGATTCCGGGGGCGTGCCGCTGTGGGTGTTCATCGTGGCCGCGGTCGTGCTGTTCGGTGGTGGACTGGCGTTCGCGCTGTTCGGCGGTCGCTCCCGACGGTCGGGCAGCGGCGGCAAACCATGAGGCCGGGGACGGCCGGCAGCAGATCGACCGCACTGCGTTACGCACTGCTGCTGGTCGTCCCGGCCGCCCTCCTCGGTGCCGCCGCCGGATGGGCGCTCGCCGCACCCGATCCGGTCCAGGCCGAGGCGCCGGTGCGCACTCTGGCCGACGGGCTGGGCGCGACGGTTCTCGGCCTCGCCGCGCTGCCGCGCCTGCACGACCGGCTGCGGCCC
>NZ_BDBN01000070.1 GCF_001613005.1 Nocardia nova NBRC 15556
GGCGCCGACCGCTGTCCCGTCGCCGGCCGGCCCGGCCGAACCCGCTCCGCCCGCCGCACCGATCGCTCAACCCACCGATGCGCCCGCCGCCGTTCCGTACGACCCGGTGACCGGACGCTTCACCGCACCCGACGGAAAGGCATACACGGTCTCTTCGTTCGACACCACACAGAAGGAGGCGATGACGTGGCAACAGCTACTGATCAAGCCGACACGAAACTGAGAAGTGACGATCCCGCGACGGAGGACACCGAGCCGAGCGCCGATTCGTCGTCTGTCGCCGTGGCCGAGGAAGCCACGGAAGCGTCCGCCGATGTGAAAACCGCTCGGAGACTTCCCGTTACGGCGATCGGCGTGGCGCTGCTCGTCGTGGCGATCATCGCCGGCTCGGTCGTCGCCACCTTCATGCAGCTGCACCTGCGCGCCGACGATGCCGCCAAGGACAGGGATGCGGCGGTGGTGTTGGCGGCGCGGCGGATGGTGGTCGATCTGACCACATTGAGTCAGGGATCGCTGGATGGCGATATGAAACGGATCATGTCGGAAACAACCGGTTCCATTCGCGATCAATTCTCCCACCAGGCGGATTCGTTCCGTCAGGTCGTGGCGAAGGGAGCCGTCGAGTCGACCGGGCAGATCACCGAAGCCGGACTGATCAGCGCCGACGACAACCAGGCTCAGGTGCTGGTGGCGTCGACCTCGACGGTCAAGAACAGTGACGCGCCGAATGGTCAGCAGCGGTTGTACCGGATGAAGGTCAGTCTGCAGCACCTCGGCGGGACATGGCTGGTCTCGGATGTGGAGTTCGTATCATGACAATCGCGAAAATCGTGCGCCGAGTGCCGCTGTGGACCGCAGCTCGGATCGAAGGCTGGTCGCGGCGGCGGAAAACGCTTGTTCTGGTCCCGCTGGCGATGTGGCTGATCGCCCTCATAGCCGCGGTCACGGTCATGGGAATTCGCATTCAGCACAACGACTCGGTGAACACCGCCCGAACCAGCGCGCTGGCGACCGCCGATAGCAGCGTTCCGAAACTCTTGTCCTATCGGGCGGATTCGGCCGAACAAGATCTCGACGCCGCGGCGAATCTGCTCACCGGCGATTTCAAGAATCGGTTCCAAAGTCTGGTGAAGGACACGATCATCCCGGCGGCCACGGAGCATCAGACGGTGACCAAGGCGTCGGTGGCCGGCAAGTCGGTGGTGGACGCGACCTCGGATTCGGTCACCGTGCTGATGTTCATCGACCAGACCACCAGCAGCAAGGAATCCCCACAGCCGCGCCTGGATGCCAGTCGCGTGCGTATCCGGCTGAACCACGTCGGCGATCAATGGCTGATCTCCGAACTGCAGCCGGTATGACCCGCCAATCGAATCACGTCATCGAACAACTGGAGAGAATATGAGTGGCGTCGAAGTCGCGGTGCAGGGGCTGACGAAGTCGTTCGGATCGCAGACGATCTGGCGGGATGTGTCGCTGACACTGCCCCGCGGTGAAATCAGTGTGCTGTTGGGGCCGTCGGGCACCGGGAAATCGGTATTCCTGAAGTCGTTGATCGGATTGCTGCGCCCCGAAAAGGGGTCGATCGTCATCGACGGGACCGATATTCTGCGCTGTTCGAGCAAAGAACTCTATGAGATCCGGAAAATGTTCGGCGTCCTGTTCCAGGACGGCGCGCTGTTCGGCTCCATGGATCTCTACGACAACACCGCCTTCCCGCTGCGTGAGCATACGAAGAAGAGCGAGTCCGAGATTCGCGACATCGTGATGGAGAAGATGGAGCTCGTCGGCCTCACTGGCGCCGAGACGAAACTTCCGGGCGAGATATCCGGTGGTATGCGCAAGCGCGCGGGGCTGGCTCGTGCGCTGGTGCTGGATCCGCAGATCATCCTCGTCGACGAACCCGACTCCGGTCTGGATCCGGTGCGGACCACCTACATCAGTCAGCTGCTGATGGATATCAACGCGCAGATCGACGCCACCATCCTGATCGTCTCGCACAACATCAACCTGGCGCGCACCGTGCCGGACAACATCGGCATGCTGTTCCGCCGTGAACTGGTGATGTTCGGCCCACGTGAGGTGTTGCTGACCAGTGACGAGCCGGTGGTCGAGCAATTCCTCAACGGCACCATGATCGGGCCGATCGGCATGTCGGAAGAAAAAGACGAAGCACAGATGGCTCATGAGCGGGCGCTGGTGGAAGCAGGCCACCACGCGGGCGGAGTCGAGGTGATCGCCGGGGTGGTGCCGCAAATGCGTCCCACACCGGGAATGCCGCCGCGGCAAGGAGAATTCCGGAGGCAGGACCGGGTGCGGGAAATTCTGCCGTCCCTGCCGCCGGCCGCGCAGAGCGCGATTCTGGAGTCCATGACCGAGGAGGAGTACATCCCTCCCAGGTGGGGGTAAAACCCCCCGATGTGGTGAGGCGCGGACCGGGCGCCATCGCTGAGACTCGAATCACACTGCAGCACAACGAATGACGATCGCCCGGGCGTTCGCCGTAGGGCATCGAGAACGCGCGTAGACAACCGAAAGAGGCTGACCATGACCACGGTCGAATCCGCTGACACCGGAACCGTTCCCGACGACATCGCACGCACCGTCGTCCTGCCCGAGGGGCACGCCGACGACGCCAAGGTGTATGAGGCCTACCGCTGGCTGCGTGAGAATCAGCCGCTCGCCCAGGTGCGGGTGGAGGGGTTCGATCCGCTCTGGCTCGTCACCAAACACGCCGATCTCATGGAAATCGAGCGCCAGCCGGAGATCTTCAGTGCAGGCGGGGGCCCGGACAAGGGCACGCATAATCCGATTCTCGCGAATCAGGCCGGTGATGAATTCACCAAGAAACTCACGGGCGGAAGTCTGCGTATTCTCGACGCCCTGCCCTACCTGGACCCGCCGGAGCACACCACCATCAAGGATGTGGCATTCGACTGGTTCCGGCCGGCGAACCTCAAGAAGTGGGAAGACCAGATCCGTGAGAACGCCAAGGCATCGGTGCAGCGCCTGATCTCCGGATCGCCGGAACTGGACGCGGTTTCGGAGTTCAGCGTCTTCTTCCCGTTGCGCGTCATCATGACGTTGTTCGGTGTCCCGGAAGAGGACGAGCCGCGCATGTTCGCGCTGACTCAGGATCTGTTCGGGGTGGCCGATCCGGATGCGATCCGGGACGACGTCGAGGCGTTGTCGCCGGACGCGGCGGCCCAGCAGTTCGCGGCCGCGGTGGCGGACTTCTACGCGTATTTCGATCTTCTGGTAGAGGACCGGCGCGCGAATCCGCGCGACGATCTGGCGACCCTCATAGCCGTCGCGAAAGACGAAACAGGAGAATATTTTCCGAAGACCTTTGCCTATGGTTGGTTCGTCGCGATCGCGACCGCCGGTCACGACACCACGGCCAGCACCCTGGCGGGCTGCCTGCAGCAGCTCGCCGCCAACCCCGACGTCCTCGACCGAGTGAAGAGCGATCCCAGCTTGATCCCGCACCTGGTCAACGAATCGCTGCGGATCGTGTCGCCCGTGAAGCAATTCACTCGGATGGCGCTGTCGGACTACGAGCTCCGTGGTCAGCAGATCAAGGCCGGTGATCGCCTGATGATGCTGTTCCAGTCCGGAAACCGCGATGCGGAGGTGTTCGACAATCCCGACACCTTCGATATCGACCGGCGCCCGAACAAGCACATCGCCTTCGGCTACGGCCCGCACATGTGCATCGGCCAGCATCTGGCGAAGCTCGAGCTGAAGGTGATGCTGGAGGAGCTGCTGCCGCGGCTGGCCAAGGTCGAGGTAACCGGCACGCCGAAGATGATCCAGACCAACTTCGTCGGCGGACTGCGCCACCTGCCGGTCCGACTGACCTTCTCCTGACCTCGTCGCGGTGCGCCGGGAGCGCGAAGTTCCCGGCGCACCGATGATTTCATCGAATAGAAAGTGCAGCAGCGCATGGCGAAAGTCGTGTACCACCTACCGGACGGCACGACCTCCCAGGTCGACGTCGATGCGGGGCAGAGCATCATGAGTGGGTCGGTCAACAACAATCTGCCCGGAATCGTCGCCGAGTGCGGAGGCAGCTGCGCGTGCGCTACCTGCCATGTGTTTCTCGCCCCCGAGTATCAGGATCTGTTCGCGGAGCCGAGCGACGAGGAATCCGAACTCATCGATTATCTCGATGGTGCGACACCTGAGTCCCGGCTGTCGTGCCAGCTGATCGTCTCCGACACCGACCGCGAAATCCACGTTCGCGTAGCCGACAGCCGGTGATCACGGTGGCTGCGCATTCGAACCCGAATACTCGGTGGACCGACATCCGGCACGGTCTCTATATCGTCGCCGGAATCGCGGCGCTGCTGCTGACCTGGCCGCACGCATTCGATTGGATGCGAGACGGCGGGAACATCCTCAACCCGATCGCCTTCTTCGGCGACGCGATCGACGCGGGCGGCACGGCGGCATTCCTGAGTATCGACATGCTGATCGCCTGGGCGGTATTCATGGTGTGGGTGGTGACCGACACCGCGCGCATCGGAATGGGCCGCAAATGGGGTGTGTTCTTCATCGTGCTGTCCTATATCGGGGTGTCCATGGCCTTCCCGGTGTATCTCGTTGCGCGCGAACGCTTTCTGGCTCGCTGCGGCGGTGCAGGGAGTGAAGACGTCGCTCGAGTGGCGGTGGGCAGCGAATGACCCCGACCACTGGCCGCAGCGATTCGGTCGTCATCATCGGCGCCGGGCACGCCGGGGCGACGCTCGCCGGTCTGCTGCGCCAGCAGAAATGGGCGGGCCCGATCACGTTGATCGGGGAGGAGTCGCATCCGCCCTACCATCGGCCGCCGCTGTCGAAGAAGTTCACCGACGACACGATGGTGCAACTGCTCAAACCCGCGGACTTCTACCCCGACAACGACATCGAACTGCTGCTCGGGGTGCGTGCGACCGCAGTCGATGTCGCTGCTCGACGGGTGAGTTTGGACACTGGTGAGCATCGCGATTTCGCAAGGCTGGTGATCGCGACCGGGGCGACGCCCCGCATGGTCCCGGTTCCCGGCGCCGAGGCCGCGGGCATTTCGACGTTACGCACGATCGCGGATGCGCAGCGATTGGGGTCCGCCTTGGACGCCGAGGCGACGCTGGCCGTGATCGGTGGCGGTTACGTCGGCATGGAAGTTGCGGCGGTGGCGCGCTCGAGGGGTGTCGACGTCACGGTGATCGAACGTGAGGACCGCATCCTCGCGCGGGTCGCCAGCGCCGAACTCTCACGCCGGCTGACCGAGTATCACGCGGCCCGCGGCACGCGCGTGGTCGTGAATTGCAACGTCGCGGAATTCCTGACCACGGACGGCGCTCTCACAACGGTGGTGGCGCACGATGGTACGGCGATCGCCTGTGACCATGCGCTCGTCGGTGTCGGCGCGGTGCCCAATGTGGAGCTGGCACAGCAGTGTGGCGTTGCCTGCGACGGTGGCGTCCTGGTGGATCGCGCCGGACGGACGAATGTGCCGGGAATCATGGCCATCGGTGACGTGACCCGCCGGCCGCACGACGCCCTGGACGGGCTCTATCGCCTGGAATCGATTCCCAGCGCGGTCGAACAGGCCAAACACGCCGCCGCCGCGATCTGCGGGACCGATGGGGGAGTCCACGAAACACCGTGGTTCTGGTCGGATCAGTTCGATCTGAAGTTGAAGATCGCCGGTCTCCTGGAGGCGGGGACCCGCACCATCGTGCGCGCGGGGGAGTCGCCCGAATCGTTCGCGTTGTTTCATCAGCGCCTCGATCGCACGGTGTGCGCGGTGGAGACGGCGAACAGCCCGAAGGACTTCATGGCCGGCAAGAAGCTGATCTCCGAGCGGGTGCCCGTGGATCCCGACCTGCTGGCCGATGCGGATGTGCCGATTCGGGATCTTCTGCGAGGCGGCTCGCCCACGCGATCGGTGACCTACTGAGTGAAACGGCAGGACATCATGGATCTGGTAAGCAACGGTGAGGTCGTGCTGTGGCGGCGCAGTTTCGAAGTACTCAATTACTTCGGCCGCTGCCCGGTGTGTGGTTACAGCGCCGAGGCAACCGTGGTGGTGACCACCTACACCGACGGTTCGTCCGACACCCAGCCCCTCGGGCGCTGTGGGCTGCCCTGCGGCTGGACGGGAGCGATCGAGATGAACACCATGACCAGCGTCAACCGCTGATCGGATCGCCCTACCGAGCGACAGATCGGACCCGTGCTGTCGACAGAACGTTCGATCATCCGAACCTCGAGAGGCCGCTGGCATCGATGCCGGCGGCCTCTTTCGGTTGCGCGACGCGGAACTAGCGGCGGGCAACCGACCGTCGCGACAACTGCTTGATTCGGTCCTGGATCGCTCGGATCTCGCGTCGGAACTCCGCGCGGCGCTGCCCCGATCCCGGCTGTTCACCGTCCAGCAGGCCCAGGTGGCGAGCGAGCCGCAGGGCGGTGTGAAACATCTCGGCCGAGGTGGATTCGGCGCCGGCATTGCGGCGTTGTAGTGCCCACTGGTGTGCGACCGCGAGGCACCGTTCGATGAACCACGGCTCATCGAACTCCGCCGAGTCGCCGAGTTCGGCGAGTTGGTGTGCGACCACCGCGTAGGCGTCGATGAACGGCCGCAGCATCAGCGGTGCCACGAGCAGATCGACGCGGTCGAGGCATCGTTCGGCGGTGGCCGCGTCGATCGATGCCAAATCGGTGTTTCCACCGGAGATCAGATCGAGTTCGGACTGCAACGCCGCCACGAATTCGGTTCTGCCCGCGAAGAAGAACTCGAATTTGAGCAGATCGCGCAGCCGCAGTGCGTCGTCGAGCGCGGTCGCTGCGCCGTTCGTCGTGCACGAACCTTGTACGGCCACTTCGACAATCGCCCGTTCGATCACGGCGTGGATCGCGCTGTTGCGGTAGACCGCGGCGACCAGGTGCTGGCTCGGACGGATGCCCCACACGGTGGTATCACCGCGGAAACTGCTGAGCACACCGGTTTTCTCGAGGTCTTGCAGCGCACGCCGGACCGTGGCCCGGTCGGTGAGATTCGCCGCGCCGGCCGTCTGCCAATTCCGCGCGCGCAGGTACTCGACGAGTGGTTCCACCGTCTCGAGCACCTCGTCGAGCGTCAGTGCCCGGTCGGCGGCCAATAGCGCGATACAGACCACCGCCGTCGGAGCGACCGGTGTGGCGCGGTTGATCCGGTGCGACACTTCCACGGCGATGCGTTCGATGGCGGTGGTCTCGGCGGCATCGTCGCTCTTGAGTTCCTTGAGCCGGGACCGCAGCTCGATCGGCTCACCGAAGTCGACATACACGCGGCCCAGCCGGCGCTGCAGACCACGCAGGTAGCCGAAGAGCCAGCGGACGTTCTCCGGCGTTTTGTTCTGCCCGCCCGCCTCCGCGGTCATCTTCTCCACCTCGTGGGTCGGAAGCTGGTCATAGAGGATGGAGACCGGCACCAGCAGCACGTCCGAGCCCTCCTGCTCCTCGACGGCATCGGCGACGTAGCGCAACAGGCCGAGGCGTGGCGGGCGGAGCTTTCCGGTCCGGGAACGGCCACCCTCGATGGACCAGATCATGTTGGAGCGGTCGGCGACGAGTGTGCGGATGAACGATCGCAGGGCGAGTTTGTATACCGGGACATCGTTTGTCGCGCGCCGGATGTGGACGATGCCGGTTCGCCGGGCAATGGTCCCGAGCGGAAAGAAGTCGAGGTTGGCGCCCGCGAATCCGAAAGGCGCCCGCACCCCGAGCTCCACGAGCGCAGTGGGAAATACCCACTCGTCGAGATAGGACCGATGTGAGATGAGGAATACCAGCGAATGCCCGCGGTCGAGCGCGTGCAGCTTCGCCAATTCCTCCTCGTCGACGAGCCGGTCGTAGCCGCGCAGCATCCACCGCCCAAGTGCATGCCACTGCCGCAGCACGGTCTGGTTGTGGGTGGCCCACATGCCGCGGTGGTAGGACCGGATCTCGTCGACGATGTCGGAAACCGGCCGGTCGAGGCGCGCCGCCAGGGCGGCCACCTCCTCCGCGGATTCGGCGCCCTGGCCCGCGTGGTCGGTCACGACTGCGCCTCCAGATTCGTGGACGTCGCCGAATCGGGCCAGTGCGCGAGGGTATCCGAATACAGCCGCCGCACCTGCTCGACCGAGCGATCCAGGTCCGCCTTGGTCCAGCCGATCGTGGATATCGGGTCGTGCACGAGTACCTCCACGGTGCCCGATCGGGCGGTTTTCGCGTTGCGCCACATCAGTTCTCCTGCATTGCGGATAACAATCGGGACGAGCGGGACTTCGGCTTGCATCGCCAGGTGGAAGGCGCCCTTCTTGAACCGGCCGACCCGGGGGGTGAGCGACCGGGTGCCCTCGGGGGAGATGACGATGGAGACCCCTGAGGTCAGCCGCTGCCTGGCCTCTGCGAGCGCCTGGTGGGCTTGTTCGGGGTCGGCGCGGTCGATGAAGGCGAAGTCGGCCATGGCCAGCAACTGCCCGAGAACAGGGATGCTCGCCGCCTCCTTCTTCGCCACGGCGGTGAATCCGCCACGCAATATCGACGTCGTGACGAGGAGATCGATCAGGGAGCTCTGGTGATTGATCAGGAACACCGCCGGGCGCTGTGCCCACAGGTTGGCTTCGCCGATCACCCGAACGTCGATGTCGCCGAGGGCGGATCCGACCTGGGCGAAAAGACTTGTGGCCAAGTCGATTCCACGGCGTCGATTGCCGGTCAGCGCGCCGATCACAATGCCGGCCACGCCGGATCCGGCCAGCGCGCCGTACATCGCCGCGGTGCGCAGCACCGGTTTCGGATCGAGCCTGCCGGGGCCACGGCGCAGTCGCAACGTGGGCCAGTCGTGGGCTCGTGCGTGCTCGGCCAAACCGGGCTGCGCGTTGACCGCACAGGGACGGCCGACGCGCGACAGGAAAGGCACATCCTCGTTCCCGTTGGCATAGGCGAACGACTCGGACAGGTCGATGCCCGTGGCGTCGGCGAAAGTTGTTACTGCCGCGGCCTTTCCGGCTGCCCAGGGTGGGCGCCCCGCTACCCGGCCGGTCAGCAGTCCATCCACCGCTTCCAGTTCCGAGCACAGAATCCGGTCCACTTCCAGTTCGCGAGCCAGCGGCTCGACCTGGAATCGGGTGGCCGACGTCGCGATCACCACGGTGTGCCCGCAGTGCTGGTGTTCCTTGACCACGCTCCACATCTCATGGAACAGCGAGCCCGCGATGCTCTGGCTGAACAGCCGCGCGCCGAGTTCGGCGATGTCGGCGGCGGGCCGCCCGGCCCAGCCTGCCACGCCGCGGGCGAGCAGTTCGCCGAACTGGTCTTCGGTCAGTGTCGGCCCGGCCATGGAGCGCAGCGTGTGCACGAGCTCGTCTACCCCGATCTCTCCGTGCCGCAGCCGATGTGAGTACAGCGACTCGGCGGAGTAGCCATCGATCAAGGTGCCGTCGAAGTCGAAGAACGCGCCGACGGCCGGGCCCGTGGGCGCACGCCGGATCGCGTCCAGGTGGGCGGAGAGCGACATATGCGGTGTGTCTCCTTGCTGCTGCTGGTCAACACATCGGGCGATAGTTAGAATGGTAATACCATACAGCCTTGGAGGTCCGATGGGAACGTCTCCGCGTTCGGCGGATGAGGCGGCCAGCTGGGGCGGAGCGCCGGAGATGTCGGCCTGGGAGGGCCTCATGTGGCGCGCCGAGCGCGATGCGCGCACCCGTTCGACCGGCATCCTGCTCGAACTGCTCGACCGTGAGCCGGACTGGGAACGGCTCGTCGCGGCGTTCGAGCGCACCAGCCAGCGCATCCCGCGCCTGCGTGACCACGTCGTCGAGCCGCCTGTTCCCATGGTTCAGCCGGCATGGTCACCGGACCCGGGATTCACCGTCCGCGACCACCTGCGCCGGGTGCAGCTCGGGCCCGACGCCGGAATACGAGAGCTCTTGGCGCAGTGCGAAACCGAGTGGGATGTCCAGCTCGACCGTGCCCGGCCGCCGTGGGAAGCGATTCTCTTCGGTGGACTGCGCGACGGTGGTGCCGCCCTCGCCTTCCGCTTTCACCACAGCCTGTCCGACGGTATGGGCCTGGTGCAGTTGCTGGAATTGGCGCACGAGGGTGATCGCGACCAGGGATCGAGCGCCCCGCCGTCTTCGCCTCCGCTGACCGGGGCCGGGATGCTTGTCGAGGCGACGTTGACGGCCGCAGATCCGGGCACAGTGTTGCGCGCGGCGCGCACGGCGCTCGATCGCTCGTTGCGCGCGTTGCGCGATCCGCTCCGCACGGTCGCCGATGCCACCGGCTATGTCGCGTCGCTGTCGCGCCTGCTCGCACCTGCGCAGGCCCATCGTTCTCCGCTACTCGCGGTGCGCAGCCACGGCACGCGGCTGCTTGTTGTGAATGTTGCGTTGCGCGATTTGAAGTCGGCCGGCGCGGCGGCGGGCGGCTCGGTCAACGACGCCTTCCTCGCGGCGGTGCTCGGTGGCATCCGGCGCTATCACGACCGCAAGGGCGTCCCGGTCGACGACGTCGTGGTGGGGATGCCGGTCAGCCTGCGCAACGAGGACGATCCCCTGGGAGGCAACCGATTTGCCGGGATTCGCTTCCCTGGACCGGCCGGCGAGCTCGATCCCGCACGGCGGATTCACGC
This sequence comes from Nocardia nova NBRC 15556, assembly GCF_001613005.1. Taxonomy (GTDB): domain Bacteria; phylum Actinomycetota; class Actinomycetes; order Mycobacteriales; family Mycobacteriaceae; genus Nocardia; species Nocardia nova. The sequence goes on from NZ_BDBN01000070.1 coordinate 10,649, forward strand.
CATCCGGGAACATGTGCTGGCCGCCAGAGACGAGCCCGCGATCGGCTTCCTCGACTTCCTGTCGCCGGTGCTGACCAAGCTGCCGACCCGGGCGATCATCGAATTGTCGGCCGGCCTGACGACGAGTTCGGATGTGCAGGTATCCAATATTCGCGGCATCACCCGTCCGGTACAACTGGCTGGGGCGCAGGTAACCGGGATGTACCCGCTCGGGCCTCGCCCGGGCGTCGCGGCGATGATCGCGATGATCACCTACAACGGGATGTGCTGCCTCGGGCTGAATGTCGATCCCGGCACCTTCGACGACATCGAGGCGCTGCAGCAGTCCATCGACGAAGGGTTCGCGGAAGTGCTCGCCCTCGCGGCGCACGGTCCGGAAGGCCGCGCATGAAACGACGGGATCTGCGCCGCGACGACCTCGACCTGCGCATCAGGGCCGCCGAGGCCGACGCCTACGCCGCCTACGGTGTGGCCGGGACGGAACGCTTGGTCGAACTCGATTCCGGGTTCGGTCGGGTGTTCGTACGCCTCACCGAATTTGGTGCTCTCGATGACCGTCCGCCGGTTGTCCTCTTGCACGGAATCGCCTCTGCCACAGTCCTTGCCGCGCCGCTGCTGCCCTATCTGAGCGATCGTCGGGTCATCGCGGTGGATTGGCCCGGCCACGGCCTGTCCGGCGAATGCGTGTTACCGCCCGGGATGGATCTGCGCGCGCACTGCTCGGCGGTGCTGGGTTCACTGCTGAGCGAAATCGGCGCCGCCACAGTGGATATCGTCGGCCACTCCATGGGCGGGCAGTTCGGGCTCTATGCCGCCGCAGATCTCGGCACTCGCGTGCGACGACTGGCGGTGCTCGGCGCACCCGGCGCCGCGCTTCGCGGTGTGAAACCGATACCGGCCATGTGCCTGCTCGCACTGCCCAAACTCGGCCCGATGGCGCTGTCGCGGCCGATGCCGGACCGGATGTTCGAGCGCACCAACGATGTGTCGCTCGGCCGGGACGCTCTGCGTGACGCCGCGCCGGAAATGGTTGTCGCGCTGCGGTTGATCGACGCCAGGACTGGCAACGCCCCGAGTATTGCCGGCTTCTTCCGGGCGCTGGTCAAAAGGGCTTCGGTGCGTCCGCAGGTGATGCTGGCCGGTGACGTTCTCGCGCGCCTCGGGCAACCGGTGCAGTTCGTCTGGGGTGACGACGATGTGTTTCTGCGGCCGCTCGCCGCCGCGGCGTCGATCGTGGCGGTGCGGGATGTGCGCGTGCTCCGGCTTCCCGGGGCGGGTCACGCACCGTGGCTGCAGGCTCCCGAGCGCACGGGGCGGGCGGTCTCCGGCCACCTGCGCGGCTGATAACAAACCTGGCCGGCTGTCAGGGTTTCTCACCCGCACGAGTGGTCTCGAGTAGCCCTTCCGAGGGATCTTCGCCGTCTGTCCATCTCGTCCGTCCCGCCGTCGAGGCACGATGACGCCGTCTGGTGAGGCGATTCGGTCTCGTGGTACTCGGGGAAGAAGGCAGCGATGACAAGCAGCAACCGGCAGCCCGTGGTCGCGGTTCTGGGAGCGGGCTCGTGGGCGACCGCGGTGGCATCGATCGTGGCGCGGAATTCACCGACCGTGATGTGGGCGCGCTCGGCCGAGGTCACCGCCGAAATCAACGAACGCTCGCGCAACGGGCGCTATACCGGGGAATGGCCGCTGCCCCCGGCCTTGCGTGCCACATCGTGTGTCGAGGAAGCCCTGGCCGCAGCGGACGTCGTCGTCGCCGGAATTCCATCGAAGGTATTCCGTGACGTGCTGGGCGACGCGGCGGCATTCGTCCGGCCCGGGGTGCCGATCGTCAGCCTGGTCAAGGGGCTCGAGCGCGGGACCGACCGGCGGATGACACAGATCGTCTCCGAAATGCTGCCGGGGCATCCGGCCGGTGTGCTCGCCGGGCCGAACATCGCCCAGGAGATCGTCGAGGGGTATGCGGCGGCCGCCACTCTCGCCATGCCCGAGCCGGATTGCGCGGAGCGGCTCGCCGGCCTGTTCCGGACCTCTCGGTATCGCGTCTACTCCAGTACCGATGTGGTCGGCGTCGAACTGTGCGCGGCATTGAAGAACGTATACGCGATCGCGGCGGGAATGGCGGACGGCGCCGGCGCGGGCTATAACACCAAGGCGATGGTCATCACGCGTTCGCTGCGCGAGATGGCGTCCCTCGGGTCGGCACTGGGCGGCGAGCTCGCGACATTCAGTGGTCTGGCGGGCAACGGCGATCTCATCGTGACCTGCATGAGCCCGCGCAGCCGGAACCGCAGACTCGGTGAAGCACTCGGTCGTGGTCTGACGATCGAGGACGCGCTCGCGACGCTGACCCAGGTGGCCGAGGGCGCCGGCGCTGTGGGCGTCGTCAAACGGCTGGCCGATCGGGTGGGGGTCGACGCGTCCCTCGTGCGCGAGGTGGATGCGGTAGTCAACCATGGGGCGACGGTGGCCGACGCGTACCGCGGGCTGCTGCGGGAGTTTCCGGGTCATGAAACCCACGGAAGCGGCTGGTGAGCACAAAGCGCTTCAGGGGCCGAGAAACAGGCGCTCACATGGCAATTGGGGTATCAGATCGCAGCGCTCCACCGTGGTGAGAACCAATTCTATTGTGCACCAGCGTCTTCGCGCCCAGTCCATGATGATGTTGCGTGCGGCTTCCGCGGTGGCGGTGTAGTCGAGCGCGACGTCGGCCAGCCAGATACGCAGGTGCACATGCCCTTCGGACGGACACCACCGTGCCGCCTGCATCGCCGATACGCTTCTCGGTAGCTGCTTCATCGAGGCTCCTAGGTATCAGGTCCATGCTCCGGCAATCCGCCGGTCGCCACATCCCCCTGGTGGAGCATGCTCGTACCTCATCGGAGGGAATGTCGGCGCACGGACACCACGCGAACACGCCCCGTGGGACCGCAACATGTGTGTCGATGCGGTCACACAGGGCGCGTGGGTGCGGCGCGCTCCCTGGACTCAGGCCGCGGAGATGCCGCCGTTGACGCTGATGGCCTGACCGGTCAGGCGACCGGACTCCGGGCGGCACAGGAATACCGCCAACGCGGCGATATCGTCGGCGACCGGCACCCCGAGGTGTGCCTGCTGGGCGGCCTTGGTGAACAGCTTGGCGCTGAACCCGTCGCTGGTGATGCGTTCGGTCGAACCGGTTTCGTTGACCAGGGACGGTGTCAGGACGTTGGCGCGGATCCCGTCACGTTTGCCTTCGATGGCAATCGTCCTGGTGAACATCACGATCCCAGCCTTCGCGGCGCCGATCACCGCCTCGCCGGGAGTCGCGGTCTTGCCCGCGTCGGATGCCAGGTTGACGATGACGCCGTGGCGCCGCTGTCGCATCATCGGCATCACCGTGCTCGCCATATGCATCGAAGGCAAGGCGAGATCGGTATAGATGGTGGCGATGTCCTCGGTCGCGATCTTGGAGAACAGCTCCGGCTTGACGTCGGCCGCGGTCGAACAGACCAGGATATCGACGCCGTTCAGCAGGATTTCAGCCTGCGCGGCAATCGATTTCGCCGCAGCCGGGTCGATCGGATTGCCTTGAACGAAGCTGACTTGCGCGCCGGATTTCTCCACAAGCGCCTTCGCCTGTTCGCCACGCGCTTCGTTTCGACCGACCAACACGATGCGAGGGACCCCCGCCTCGGCCAGCTGTCGTGCCGTCGCGAGCCCGATGCCTGCGGTTCCGCCGACGACCAGCGCCCCGCTGTCGGTGAGTTCCTTCGGCGGAGCGAGGATCTGGCCCGATTCGGCCGACGGTTGCGTCTTGCTCACAGCGACACCGTCCCGCGGGTGAAGATGTCCTTGGCGATGATCTTCTTCTGGATCTCCGCGGTGCCGTCCGCGACCAGGTAGGCCATCACGTCTCGGAAGCGTTGTTGCAGTGGGAATTCCACCGAGTATCCGAGGTTGCCGTGAATGCGCATCGCCGCCTCGATCGCGTTCTTGGCGACGATCGGCGGCCACCATTTGCTCATCGAGGCGAGCGAGGTGTGCGGGCGGCCGGTCTCGCGCGACCACAGCGCGCGATAGCAGATCCAGCGGGCACCCTCGATATAGGTCGCGTGCTCGGCGAGCTGGAAGGAAACACCCTGGTTCTCGGCGATGGGCTTACCGAATGCCTCGCGCTGCTGTGCGTACTGTGCGGCTTCCTCGAGGCTCTGTTTGGCGGCGCCCAGGCAGAGCAGACCGAGCGCGGCGCGGCTGAAGTCGAAGTGGTTCATCACCGACTGGAAGCCCCGGCCCTCTTCGCCGATGATGTGCGAGGACGGGATGAAGACATCCTCGAAATGCAAAGCGCCCCAGCCCAAGGGCAGACATCCCATACCGGGCATATGGCTGCGGGTGACGCCGGGGGAGTCCAACGGCACGACGAAACAGCTCACGCCGGTCGAGCGCGTGGTTCCCGCTTCCCGTGCGTAGACGAGGCCGACGGTCGCGTTCATGGCCCAGGAGATGGCGGTCTTCTCGCCGTTGAGTCTCCAGCCGCCGGGGACGGCGGTGGCGGTGGTGCGCAGGCCGGCCGCGTCGGATCCCGACCCGGGTTCGGTCAAGGCGATCGCGATCGTCTCTTCTCCGGCGATCAACGGCGGCAGGTACCGCTCGCGGACCTCCTCCGAAGCCAGACTCAGCTGGGATCCCGAGAGTCCGATCTGCACCGGCACCCCGGCCATGTTCACATCGCCGTAGGCGAGGGTCTCGGTGGCGAGGCCGAGCAGGACCGGATCTTCGTGCCCGGTGCCGCCGTACTCCTCGGGCAAGCCGATGCCCAGGACCCCGAGTTCGCCCAGCTTCTTGTAGATGTCGAACGGAAACTCCGCCGATGCGGCGCGGTCCCGGTAGCCGGGTAATAGCACCTGTTCGCTGAAGCTTTCCAGCGTCTTGCGGAACTCCTCGTGTTCGTCCGCGAATTCGAAGGACACCATCCGGGCCCCTCCTCTCTTAAGGTCCGACCAATATTATCATTGGTCCTTAGTTGGACCTAGAGTGCGGCGGTGCGACCGGTGTCGAGGATCTGCGCCAAGCGTGCTTCGAATGCGCGTCCGGTGATGCCGAATCGCGTGAAGATCTCGTCTTCCGGCGGTCCGCCGAAGGGTAGCCAGATCTCCGCGAGGCGAACCATCTCGTCGGTCTCGCTGTAAGTGCGCGGAGGTGACGCGTGGCGGGTTCGGCGTGGCAGATCGCGTGTTTGCCGATATCGCCGGATTCGTTGCGCCAGTTGTATTCGAGCATGGGCACTCGGGGTGGATCGCATCGTGTCGAAAAACTTTCATGGGGGCGGCCTGCGCTGACGAGGCCGCACTCGAACGCGGCAAATATGGTCTGACCATAATATGGTCAGGTCCTTCTGTGGCGCAATGGCCGACGGGTGCCGGGCCATTGCGCCGCGTTCTCACCGCACGTCGAGATAGATGCTCTTCACGTTCTGGTAGCTCGACAGCCCCTCCGGGCCCAGCTCACGGCCCATGCCGCTGTTCTTGATTCCGCCGAACGGCGCGGTCGGGTCGTTGGAGTATCCGTTGATTCCGACCGTGCCCGAGGCGACGCGGCGCGCGAATCGGGCGCCGCGATCCGCGTCCGCCGTCCATACCGTGCCGCCGAGCCCGTAGTCGGAACCATTGGCGATGGCCACGGCCTCGTCCTCGTCGGCGTAGGGAATCACTGACAGCACCGGCCCGAAGATTTCTTCCCGGGCGATCGTGTGGTCGGGCCGCACGTCGGCGAAGATCGTCGGTTCGACGAACCAGCCACGATCGGAGGCGCGGCCGCCACCGGCGGTGACGCGGGCGCCGTCCTTGCGCCCGACCGCGATATAGCCTTCGACCCGTTCGCGTTGCCGGGCGGAGACCAGCGGTCCCATCTGCGTGGCGTCCGAGAGCGGATCGCCCACCGTGATGCCCTTGGCGAGATCGGTGATCGTGTCGACGATCTCGTCATAGCGCGCGGCCGGCGCCAGGACACGGGTGCACAGCCAGCAGATCTGCCCATTGTTCAGCAAGGTCGCACCGAAGAAGGATTCGATGTCCGCGGCGAGATTCGCATCGTCGAGCACGATGGCGGCCGATTTGCCGCCCAATTCCAGCGTCACCGGTCGCAGCAGTTCGCCGCAGGTGCGTGCGATCGCGCGGCCGGCGGCGGTCGATCCGGTGAACGACACCTTGTCGACACCCGGGTGCGCCACCAGGTAGGCGCCGAGTTCACGCCCGCCGGGTACCACATTGAGCACACCGGCCGGCAGTCCGGCCGTCACCGCGGCCTCGGCCATCAGGAATGCGTCCAGCACGGTTTCCGGCGCGGGCTTGAGAACCACGGTGCATCCGGCCGCCAGTGCCGGCGCGATCTTCAGAAACGTGATGGCCTGCGGCACATTCCACGGCACGATGGCGGCGACCACACCGATCGGCGACCGTGTGACCGCGGTGGAGCCGCCGAGCATGCCGGGCCGGATCTCGTCCTCCTGATCGGCGACCATGCCACCGTAGTACTGCAGAAGCAGTGCGGGAAAGCCACTTTCGAACTGTCGGGCCAGGCCGATCGGCATACCGTTCTGGCTGCTGACCCGGCGTGCGGTGTCCTCGCCCCGCTCCTGCAGCTTGTCGGCGAACTCGGCGAGTACTTGCGCGCGGCGTGCGCCGTCCCACTGCGCCCAGCCGGCAGGATCGTCGAAGGCCGCCCGGGCCGCGGAGACCGCGGCGTCGATATCGGCCTCCCTGCCCTCGGGCACGGAGCCGATGCGCTCCTCGGTGGCCGGTGAGATCACCGGGATGATCGAACTCGTGGCCGGGGCGACCCAGCGTCCGTCGAGATAGAGGTCGGTGTAATCGATGGTCATGATGGTGCCTTCTGCTCCGGACGGTTCAGTCGTGGACGAGAACGGGTTTGAGGACTTCGCCGCGATGTTGCGCCGCGACCGCGTCGTTGATCTTGGTGAAGTCGAAGGTGGTCACCAGCTTGTCGATCGGGAACCGGCCGGCCCGGTACAGCTCGATCAGTTCCGGGATGAATTCGTCCGGAACGCTGTCACCTTCGATGATGCCGACGACCGTGAGGCCCAGCACCAACGTCTCGATCACCGAAATCGGCAGTGCGGCTTCGGGATCGGCGGGCACACCGATCAGGCCGAGTTTTCCGTGGAAGGTCATCGACTTGACCAGACCGTCGATCACCGCCGGTATGCCGGAGGTATCGATGGCGTAGTCGACACCGGCGGCGACGATGGCGCGAACCTGCTCCGCGACCGGACCCGCTGCGGGGTCGATGGCGTGTGTCGCGCCGAGTTCGATCGCGAGCTCACGGCGCGCGGCATGGGGTTCGACGACGATGATGGTCGTGCACCCCCGGACGACGGCTGCCATGACGGCGGCCAGGCCCACCGATCCGGCCCCGGCGACCAGCAGCGACGAGCCCGACCGGCACGCGAGTGAACGCAGCACCGCGCCCGCTCCGGTCTGGAGACCGCAACCGATCGGCGCGATGATTTCGGCCGGGAGGTCAGCGGGTGCCTTCACCACATTGCGCTCCAAGGCCACGCTGTAGGTGGCGAACGAGGACTGTCCGAAAAACTGTCCGGTGATCGCCTCGGCGCCCGCCGACAGCGGTGCGGTGCCGTCGTCGCGCAAGCCGCCGTAGTTCAGCTGCGTGAAGGTGTGGCAGTACGACGGTGAGCCGGCGCGGCAGGACGGGCAGGTTCCGCAACTGGCGAAGGTGATCGCGACTCGATCACCCGGCGCCACCTTGGTGACGCCGTCGCCGATCGCCTCGACCACACCACACCCTTCGTGACCGAAGACCGCGGGCAGCGCGACCGGCAGCGCTCCGTCGCGAGCGGCAAGGTCGGTGTGGCAGATTCCGACCGCCTCGATCCGCACCAGCACCTCCCCGGGATTCGGTCCGTCGATGGTGATGGTCTCGAGTGAGAAGTCGCTGTGCGGGGCGCGGGCGACCGCGGCCAATGCTTGCATGATCAGATCCTTCGTGTTTCGGTGCGATCGCTTGCGGCGACCGGTGTGTGATCGACCCCTTGCGTGGCATGACGCAGGGAGGTAGCCGGGTCGGCCAGGGCACTGCGATCGAGCCGCGCCCTGGTGCCGATGAACTTCTTTCCGGCCATGAAATCCGCTGCGGCGTTGACGGTTTCGACGCAGTGGGCGCGCCCGTCGATGTCCAGGTGGAACAGTGCGCAGGAGCCGGTGCCGGGGTCGCCGCGCAGCACCGCCGCGGTGCCCGGTGCCGGTACTCCGGCCATCTTCATCTTCAGGTCGAACTGATCCGACCAGGACCACGGCACCTCGTGCGCGGGGACCGGTTCGCCGGTGATGACGGCGGCGGCCTGTCTGGCCTGTTCCGTGGCGCTCGGAATGCTCTCCAGCCGGACCAGTGCCCCGAGACCCTCGTGCAGCCGATGGGTGACATCGCCGATGGCCAGGATGTGCGGATCGCTGGTGCGGGCGGCCCCGTCGACGACGATGCCCGCCATGCAGTCCAGCCCCGCATCGCGGGCGAGAGTGTCCTCGGGAGCCGCGCCGATACCGACAACCACAGTGTCGCAATCGATATCGGTGCCGTCGCCCAGCCGCACGCCCCGGACTTTTCCGTCGCGGCCGAGAATTTCGCGCACGTCGGCGCCGGTGACGATGCGGGTGCCGCGTGCGAGATGACTGTCGGTGAGGATGCGCGACAATTCGGGGCTCGCCACGCGCGCCAGTACTCGGTCCTCACGTTCGATGACGGTCACCTCGCACCCGCGAGCTCGTGCGGCCGCGGCCACCTCGAGTCCGACGTAGCCGGCGCCGACGATGGCGATGCGCGCGCCGGCGAGCACCGCGGCCCGCAGCTTGGTGGCATCGGCGAGGGTTCGCAGCGCGAGCACGCCGGCGAGATCGGCTCCGGGAACCGGGAGGGCACGGGGAGTGGCACCGGTGGCGAGGACCAGGGTGTCGTAACGGACGGTCTGTCCGGACCGCGTGGTCACCGTCCGTGCCGCGCGATCGATACCGACCACCGGGTCGTCCAGGTGAAGTTCGATGTCGTTGTCGGCGTAGAACGATTCGGGCCGCAGCCACTGCAGATAGTCGTCGCTGTCGTACTTCTTCGACAATGGCGGCCGATGATACGGCGGGACCGGTTCGGCGCCGTACATCACCACGCGACCGGTGAACCTCTGCTGCCGGAGCAGGCCGGCGAGCGTGCCGCCGGCCTGTCCCGCTCCGACGATCACCACGGTGTGAGCCGGAAGATCGGTGCGCATTGCTGTTACCGGTCGAACTCGATCGCCACGGGCATGTTCTTGAGCCCGCCGACGAAATTGGTCTGGATGAACCGCGTATCTCCGGTCGGAGTAACCGACTTCACGTGCGGCAGGAGCTCTTCGAACATGACGCGCAATTCGAGTTTGGCCAGATGCTGCCCGATGCACATGTGCGGGCCGTAGCCGAAGGCGATGTGCTTGTTGGGCCGGCGGGTCAGGTCGAAGCGGTCCGGATCCGGGTTGGCGTCGGCGTCCCGGTTGCCGGACTGATACAGCAGCATGAAGCGGTCACCGGCGTGAATCTCGCGCCCGCGCAGGGTGTAGTCCTGCGTCGCCATGCGCATGAAGTGCTTCACCGGCGAGGCCCACCGCAGCGACTCGTTGACCAGGTGCGGAACCAGCGACAGATCGTTGCGGACGAGTTCGAGCTGGTCCGGGTGCCGGGCCAGCTCCAGCAGACCACCCGCGAGGGTGCTGGAGGTGGTGTCGTGGCCGGCGGTCGCGATGGCGATGAAATAGCCGTAGTAGACCTCGTTCTTGTAGTACTCGCCGTCGGCATTGCGTGCCGATGCGATCACCGTCGCGAGATCGTCGCGCGGATTGGCGCGCCGATCCTGAAGCAGCGCTTCGAAATACGCGAAGAAGTCCTGAATCGTCGCCACCCACTGCCGGGCGGCGGCATCCGGGCTCAGCGGTTCGACATCGGTGCGGGCCGCGTCCGGATCGGCGGTGCCGAAGAATTCCTGGGTCAGCGACATCATCTTGGGCTCATCGCTTTCCGGCACGCCGAACAGGCTCATGATCACGTGCAGCGGATACTGCAGCGCGAAGTCCTTGACGAAGTCGATCCGCCCGTCGGTCTCGAGCAGCCGCGCCACCGCGGACTTGGCCAGCTCGCGGATCACCGATTCCCACTGCGCCAGGTTCTGCGGCCGAAACCAGTCCAGCGCAATATCTTTGATCTCGGTGTGCTCCGGCGGATCGAGGTAGGTGAGGGTTTCCAGAATCCGCAGGCTGCCGTTGTTGATGCTCTTGGTGAACGCGTCGCCGGCCTGATTGGCCAGGATCGGATTGACCGACCCCTTGTCCTCGCCGCCCGCGCTGGTGAAGATGTCGGGCTGGCGTTCGATCTCCATGAGGTCGGCGTGCTTGCTGACCAGCCACAGCGGGTCGTAGCCCTCGACGACCGCGCGGCCCAGCGGATTGTTCTCCCGCAGCCAGCGGTAGGCCTCGAACAGCGCGTCGTTGTCACGGTGGCCCTCGGGAAGCACGATCTGCCGGGCGATGGTGTCCGGGATCAACTCGGTGGCCTGCTCCGTGGTGCTCATTGTCTCTCCTCGCTCGATCGGGAAGTGGTACCCAGCGTGGCAGCGGGACAGGTGAGTCACATCACACCGATGCCGGAACAGTGTCGGCAAAAAGGGGGATTTGCGGGGCGGGAATCACCCCGATGGCCGATGGTGATCGGCCGTCGTGGGGATGTCTGCCCACCTGCGCGCTTCCAGACTGGAATCGCTGGTACGCAGCGTTTTCACCTGTCGGAGGAGGACCCCATGCCCACCGTTGTCTATCGATTGCCCGACGGCACGGCCCATTCGGTCGACGTTCCCGCGGGCCAGACAGTGATGGACGGATCCGTACGGAACAATCTGCCCGGGATCGTCGCCGAATGCGGCGGGAGCTGTTCGTGCGCCACCTGTCACGTGTACGTGTCGGACGAGTCCGCCGCCGCCTTCGGCGAGCCGTCCATGGAGGAGCAGGATCTGCTCGAATTCCTCGACGGGGCGCGCAGCTGCTCTCGGCTGGCCTGTCAGCTGGTGCTGGATGCGGAGATGGAGCCGATCACCGTGACGGTGGCGCAATCGAACGGTGCGTGAGAGCTCCGGCGGAATGGCGGGCGATCAATTCACTGCGGTTGATCGCCCCCAGCTTTCGCAGAATCCGTTTGACGTGCGATTTCACCGTGTCGACGGTGATGACCAATTCGGTGGCGATCGCGGTATTGGACGAGCCTGTGAGTACCAGGCGCAATACTTCGCTCTCCCGTTCGGTCAGCGGTTCCATCCATGGGGGAGCGGGCGGTGCGGGCTCTCGCGCCGTCTCCGCGGCCGGGGCATCGGTTTGGCCTTCGCGTGCGACACCACTCGATCGCAGCAGCTCGAGCTGACGGGCTCTGCGCGCGACCAATCCGAGTCGCCGCAGGCATCCGCCGAGCACCTCCAGCACCAGTGCGGCCGAATCGTGCTGTGCGGCATCGGATGTCTGCGCCACATGAACGACGAGGGCGGGCGTGTCGCCGACGGTGGCGACCATGATCGTGCAGTCCTGCGGGAACAACTGCCTCAGCGCCGGTACCGGCCGGCCGGTTATCGGAGCGCCCCCGGCGGTGATGACGCGCGACTCCGCCGATCCGGGCAGCAGCGGGTAGTCTGCCGGGATCGCCCCCGCCTGACCGGACTCGTAGATCGCGACCGGCACGGCCCGATCGGCTTCCACACTCGAGGCGAGCACCCGCTCGGCGGAGCAGATATCCGCCAATGCCGCGCATGCACGCCGGAGCAGCACAGTGCCCGAGGAGGCATCGGTGAGGTCCGCGACTGCCCGATCGAGGCGCTGAGCCGCGCGGCGAAGCTCATCGATCTCCTTGTCCCGCAACGCTTGTTCTCGCTCCAGGCGTTCGGCGAGTTGACGCCCGAGCTCGGTCAGTCGAGGACCTGAGGCCGTGCGCATCGCGGCGACGAGTTCGTCCGCGGTCGGCTCGATGTCATGCGCGTCCCGGCTTGCGCGGTGACGCTCCGCTGCATAGTCTCCTGCTGAGCTGCTCATGCGGTGTCCATCGCGCATGAGCGGCGGACTTGCGCGGTGACGCTCCGCTGCCTCCACCGGTCCCGACCTCCTGATGGCGTGCCCTCGGCGGCGGTCGGCTCCCACGCGATCGGAGGTCCGGCTGTGCGCTCGTCGCGCTCGCTCATGCCGAAAGTCCTGGCGGCGAACGGTGGCCGGCGTAGAGGGCGGCGGCTTCCGCGCGGGTGCTGACGCCGATCTTTTTGAAGATGCGCTGCACATGGGATTTCACGGTGCCGTCGGAAATGCACAGTTGCCGCGAAATCGCGCCGTTGGTGGCGCCACTGGCGATCAGCGCCAAAACGTCTCGTTCACGGGCGGTGAGCGTGGCGGGGTAATGCGTTGCGTGCGAGGTGTATTCGTGTTCCTCGGAATGTTCGACGGGCCTGCCGTCGAGGTCGTCGAACGCGACCTCCGCGTCCTCCAGCTCGCGCAGCGCGCGCTGAAGTGTGTTCAATTCCGCCGTGGTGCGGCGATTCTGTTCGGTGATCGAGGCGTGCAACCGCGCCGATTCCGCCGACAGCGCGCACGCCTGCGCCAAGGTGGTGATCAGGTGGAAGTCCGCCTCGTTGAGATCGTTGTCGTGGCGGTCGACATGGACGATCGCGATCGCCCGATTCGCGACGACGATCGGTACCGCGAGATAGCCTGCCGGGCGGCTCAGGTCCAGTAGCGGCCGATATGTGTGGCGGTTGACCTCGGCCGGTCCGACCGCGTACGAGCGGCGACGCCGAACCAGCTCCGCCTCCCGCGGCGCATCGCGCAGTGGGATCGACCTGCCGTCGACCGCGGCGACCAGTGGATCGTAGTCATGACCCAGTCCCGGATTCACCGACACCGATACCGGCGCCCAATGCGACCCCGAAACCACCGAGTACATCGCCTTGCCGTAGCCCAGCGCGGTGCACAACTCGCTGGTCAGCACGCTCGACAGGCACGCTTTGGGAGCGCTGTCGATCGCCCGTACGACACGAGTCAAACCGCCGAACTGCTTGCTGTGCACGTGAATCCGGCGGGCGATGTCGGCCCGGATGGCCTTGTCGACGGTCATCAGGATGGTCGCGACCTCGGCGGTCACCTCCGGATCCGGCAGGCCCGCGCGCAGCGCGCGACCGGCGTAGTCACGCACCAGCGACAGGCTCGGATTGAACTCCTGCAATCGGAGGAGTTCGGGTTCGGGACCGAGCAACTCCAGTAGTCGCGTGAAGGCTTGTTCGGCGACGTGGGCGTCGCTTTCCGGGCGAGTCCGCGTCGTTGCTGACTGCACAGCCACTGTCACTCCTTGCGCCTGCGGTCACCGACGTGCGGCGGTACTCGTCGACGACGACGCCATGTGACCCAACGCACACCATACCATGTATATGGTATGTCCAAATGTGGCGGTCGATCCAATTCGCCGTAAGAGAGTGGATTTCTCGTTATCGGGGTAATCGCGTTCTTCGGCAATTAGCATACAGATTGTCTCGTAACTAGGTGGGTGCACGGGACCGCCGTGAGGGCCGTGGCCCGCGCCGGGGCGCTGACGGTCGCTTGGAGGCGGTCGTGGTCGCTTTCAAGGCGCGGCAACCATGTGCCTCACCCCGAATCGAAGGGCGTCAAGTGTCTGCGACATCGCGTTCTCACTCAACTGCACCTCGCCGCGTCAGACGGTCGCTGCGTCATATGCTCGGTGCGGTGTGTGCCGTCGTGATTGCCGCCGGTGTGGTGTCGCCCGGCGGGGCGGGCGCGGAGCCGGGGCAGACGTGGTCGGGGGTATGGGCGTCGGCGCCTTCGGGAGCGAGTTATCCGCCGGTCGCGAATCAGTCGTTCCGGACGATCGTGCATCCGTCGATCGGGGGCCGGGCGGTTCGAATCACGTTGTCCAACGAGTATGGGAACGCGCCGGTCACCTTCGATGCGGTCTCGGTGGCGCTGCGCGGTCGGGGCGCCGAAGTCCGGTCCGCAACGGCGCGGCCGGTCACCTTCGGTGGTGCTGCCCGGGTCGTGGTGCCGGCGGGGGCGACGGCGTTCAGCGATGCGGCGACGCTGGAGTTCGGTTTCGGTGACGATCTGGCGGTCTCCTACCACGTGCCGCAGGTGGGAGCGCAGGTCACCGGAAGCGGTGTGACGGCGTTCGACAAGACCGGCTACGCCACCCTTCCTGGTGCGGGCGACCGGACCGGCGACAGCTCCGGCGCGGCGTTCGCCATGACGAATACCTGGGTGCCATTCCTGGCCCGTGTCGACGCCGACAGTCCGGGGACCAGCGGAACGGTTGTCGCACTGGGTGACTCCATCACCGAAGGGACGCTGTCCGCGCCCGACACCAACACCGACTACCCCGCGCGTCTGGCCGCGCGGATGCGCGCGGCCGGAATTCCGTTGTCGGTGGTCAACGCCGGAATCGGAGGCAATACGGTGCTGCCGTGCGGCTCCGTCGAGCCGCTGTTCGGGCGCTCGGCGCTGGACCGGTTCGCTCGTGATGTCCTGGCGGTGCCGAACGTGCGCACGGTGCTGATCAACGAGGGCGGCAACGACATTCGCTACTGCGGCCGCACGGCCGCCGACATCATCGCCGGATTGCACCAGTTGATCGACACCGCACACACCGCCGGACTGAAAGTTCCACTGGGAACCTACATTCCGCGAGTGTCGCGCACGGTGCTCGGGGCCGACGCGCTGCCCGATTCGCTCGGTGACGATCAGCGTCAAGCGCCCAATGCCTGGATCCGGTCACGCACCGACGTCACCGTCGTCGACTTCGACCGTGCCCTCGTCGACGCGACCGGGACCCGCCAGCGACCCGAGACCGGGACGCTGGATTCGGTCCATCCCGGCGCCGCCGGATACGACATGATGGCCGCGACCGTCCCTCTCGACGCGCTCCGGTAGGTGTCAGCCGCGCATCGCCGCCCGCAACGTGGCCACCACTCCGCCGTCGACGAGCAGGTCCGTGCCGGTGACGAAGCTGGTTGCGGGGTCGAGCAGGAACGCGGCCGCGGCGGCGATGTCCTCGGCGGTGCCGATGCGGTCGGATGCGGAGCGGGCGATCATCTCCCGCATCTGCTCTCCGGACGCACCGGCCAGTTCGTCGCGCCCCATCGCGGTGGCGATCACGCCCGGGCTGATCGAATTCACCCGGGCGCCCCGGCGGCCCCACGCCGCGGCCGCGGCGCGCACGCGCAGGATCGCGCCCCGCTTGGCCAGCGGATAGGCCAGCATCGGATGCAACGCCAGCTCCGGATTCAGCAATGACAGCGAACCCAGGTCAGCGCTCGGCGTGAACGCCAGGGCATCCTCCTGCTCGGCCGTGAGCTGCGTCAGGTGCCCGGCCATGCTCGCGATCACGACACCCGCCCCGCCTGGTGCCATCACGGCCCCGAATTCGTCGAGAACATAAGCGGCGCCGGACAAGTCGACCCGCATGATCGTCTCGGTCGAGGCGTGCACCGGTGACACCCCGGACGTGTGCGCGAGATGACGGACGGGGCCGGCGTCGGCAGCGGCCGTGGCCAGCGCGGCCACCGACGCCGGATCACCCACATCCACCCGATGGGTACTCACGTCGAATCCCTGTTCGCGCAACTGGTCCGCTGTGTCGGCAAGCAGGCGCTCATCGACATCGGCCAGCAGGAGATGTCTGCCGCTGCCGAGCCGGGACGCGATCGCGCGACCCATCCCTCCGACACCGATGACGACGCTGATATCCGTGCTCACTCGGTTTTCCTCCACCTCAACCAGTTACGAGACAATTTGTACGGTAACTCGAGATGTCAGGCTTCGGTGGCGATCCGGCGTCGATTGCTAGCGTGGCTGCCATGCCGAGTAGACGCGGGGGCCGGCCCCGCAGCGATCGCGCCCACCGAGCGGTCCTGGAAGCCACCCGTGATCTGCTCACCCGCGATGGATACGACAGCCTGACCATCGACGCCATCGCAAGTCGTGCCGGAGTCGGACGCCAGACCGTCTACCGCTGGTGGCCCACGAAAGCGGCGGTGGTCGCCGAAGCCGTCACCGCCGGTTTCGGCGCCGCCGACATCCCGTCCCCTCCCGACACCGGCGATATCGCCGCCGACCTCGACACCTGGCTGAACCGGCAGATAGACACGCTGCGCGACCCACACCTGGCCGCCATGGTGCGCGCACTGGCCGCGGCCGCCGCCGAGAACAGCGATGACGCCGAACGCCTCTACGCGCTGGTCACCGGCCCGCTCCGGCAAGCGCTCACGCAACGCATGACCCGCGCCGCAGAACTCGGTCAACTCCGCACCGACGCCGCGCTCGACACCTTCGCCGAGGCGCTCATCGCCCACCTGCTCTACCGGCTCCTCACCGGCACCCACCACACCACCGGCCATTTGACCGACCTGCTGCTCCATGGCGCCGTAGCGCGTTAGACCGCGCCTGCGGTTCGAGCGCGTGCTCGGAATCGGTCGCGCCCCTCGGAGCTACGCCTGTTCGGCCGTCCACTCCTGCACGGAAACGCCCAACATTGACCGGTCCATAAATTTGGTCGTACCATATAACAGTTAGGGCGATATGGAGGTAGGTAACGTGGCTGGTGTGTGGTTCGACGAGTTGTCGGTGGGACAGAGGTTCGAGCATGCGATTCGGCGCACGGTGACCGAGACGGACAACGTGCTGTTCACGGCGATGACGCACAACCCGGCGCTGCTGCACCTCGACGAGGAGTACATGCAGGGGACGCAGTTCGGTCAGCGAATTGTGAACAGCGCGTTCACACTCGGGCTGATGGTCGGGATCTCGGTGGGCGACACCACGCTGGGGACCGCTGTCGCCAACCTGGGCTGGGACGAGGTGCGCTTTCCCAAGCCGGTATTCCACGGCGACACCCTGCATGTGGTGACCGAAGTCCTGGAACTGCGCGACTCCAAGTCGCGGCCGGATCAGGGGATCGTCGTGTTCTTGCATCAAGCGTTCAATCAGCGCGACGAACTGGTCGCGTCGTGCAAGCGATCGGGTCTGCAGCGGAGGAAGCCGCAGTGAGCGCGCCGATCCGATCGTTCCTGTTCGTCCCCGGTGACAGCGAACGAAAGATGAGCAAGATCGCCGAGTCGCCGGCCGACGCGGTGATCCTGGATCTCGAAGACGCTGTCAGCGCGAGCCGCAAATCGATGGCCCGGCAGCTGGTCGCGGACTTCCTCGGCGCCGAATCCGGCTCCGCACGCGGACCGCAACTATGGGTGCGGATGAATCCGCTCGGAACCGAGCATGCGCTGGCGGATCTGGCCGCGGTCGTCGCCGCGGGGCCTGCCGGGATCATGATTCCGAAGATCGACGGACCCGCCGACGTCGTACGCGTCCACGACTATCTCGAGGTGCTCGAGTGCGCCCACGGACTTCCGGCGGGCAGTATCCGGGTGCTGCCGGTGGCTACCGAGACGGCCCGCGCGCCGTTCCGGCTGGGCGATTTCGCCGACGCCGGGATCGCGCGGCTGTACGGATTGACCTGGGGTGCAGAGGATTTGAGCGCGGCGTTGGGCGCCTCCACGAATCTCGGGCCGACCGGGGACTGGGCGATCACCTATCGGATCGTGCGTTCGCTGGCGTTGATGGCCGCGCGGGCGGCCGATGTCGAGGCCATCGAGACGCTGTATGTGGACATCCGCGACACCGAGGGGCTCGCGGAATCGTGCCGTCGCGCCCGCGCCGAAGGATTCAGTGGCCGGATCGCGATCCATCCGGGCCAGGTCGACGCCATTAATGCCGCGTTCACTCCGACGAGCGACGAGGTGGACTACGCCCGCCGGGTCGTGGACGCGTTCACTGCGGACGTGGGAACCGTTGCGCTGGACGGGAAGATGCTCGATTTGCCGCATCTGAAGCAGGCCGAGCGAGTGCTCGCTCTGGCGGGCCACACCCGAGAATCCTGACGCCGGTCGGTCGCCGGCGGCATGTCCTCCGCCCCACAGCTGCCGCCGTTTCACCGTCCTGCCGGCAGCGAACATGCGAGCCGATCGGTACACCGCGGCAGCGGACGCCGCTGTGATCGGCGTCATCATGCGTTCCATGGCTGGGTGCGGACGGCGCTGTGACCGTTTTGTCTATTTATTCGGCTGGATACTGCGCTGTACAGCGAAAACAGGCCTTCATTCGAGACCTTCACCATGACAAATGCTTGCGCTATTCGGTCCAACCATTCTAATCTTTGGACGAAGCGCGGGACATACCGATAGAGGATGGACACCATGACGAGCGAGCGGAATCTCGGCCGATACACCCAGGCGCAGATCGAGGAGTTCTATGCGACCGGGCAGTGGGCCGACGTCAACTTCACCGAGTTGCTGCGCTCACGCGCCGGGGCGAATCCGGACAAGGTGTTCATCACCGACGGCACATACGCCCTCACCTTCGCCGAGCTCTACGACACCTCGCAGCGCCTGGCGCTGGGCCTGCACCGCCGGGGTGTCCGCACGGGCGACCGTGTGGCCGTTCAACTTCCGAACTGGGCCGCTTTCGTGCTGGTCGCGGCGGCGCTCGCGCGGATCGGTGCGGTGATGGTTCCTATCATGCCGATCTACCGCAAGGACGAGGTGTCGCACGTGGTGTCGGACGCCTCGATCCGAATGGCGATCGCGCCCGCGCAGTTCAAAGGGTTCGACTACCTGTCGATGTTCGAGGAGATCCGCAAGGATTCCGACACCCTCGAGTCGATCGTCGCCGTGCGCGCGCCCCAGGACGCGCGCGACGCGCTGGCCGAACGCGGAATCACGGTGCTCGAGGATCTGATCGCCGCCGACGATTCCGCAAGCGTCGACGCGGCGCTCGACCTGCGTGTGCACCCGGACGATCCGTTCCTCATCGTCTATACCTCGGGCACGACCTCGCGCCCGAAAGGCTGCTTGCACACCTTCAATACCTATGCCTCCGGCGCGCGCGCCCTGTGTGTGGCGTTCGGCCATACCGAGGCGGATGTGCAGTTCGGGCCGTCACCGATCACGCACACGACGGGTCTGGTGACCAGTGTGCTGATCCCGCTGGTCGCGGGTGCGTCGTCTCACCTGATGGCGGAGTGGAATCCGGAACGGGGCCTGGCCGAGATCGAGAAGTTCGGCTGCACAGCGGCGGTCACCGCGACCACCTTCCTGCAGACCCTGGTCGCGGCAGCCGAGGAACACCCGGAGTTCGACCTGTCCTCGCTGCGGGTGTGGGTATGCGCCGGTTCTCCGATCCCGGCGGCGGTCGTCGAGAACGCCAAGGCCAAGCTGCCGAGTACGAATGTGCTCTCGTTGTACGGACGCAGCGAGAATCTGTCGACGACGACGTGCCGCATCAACGGCGATCCGCGGCGGGCCATCACCTCCGACGGCACCGCGCTGCCGGGGTCGGAGGTGCGCATCGTCGGTCCCGACGGGAACGAGTTGCCGCGCGGAGCCGAGGGTGATATCGCCTATCGCGGTCCGGAACACATGATCGAGTATCTCAATCGCCCGGAGGAGACAGCTGAACTGTTCACGCCCGACGGGTTCTCGCGATCCGGCGATCTCGGGGTGATGGACGAGCAAGGCTATGTGCGAGTTACCGGTCGCACCAAGGACATCGTGATTCGCGGCGGCATGAACATCAGTGTCCGCGAGGTCGAGGACAAGCTGGCCGACCACCCCGATCTGCTCGCGCTCGCCGTGGTGGGGATGCCGGATGAGAAGCTGGGTGAGAAGGTGTGTTGCTATGTGGTCACCAAGGAAGGGCGCACCCCGCCGACCGTCGAGCAGTTGCGCACCTACCTCACCGATCGTGGGGTCGCCATTCAGAAGACGCCCGAACGGGTCATCGCCGTCGACGAGCTGCCGATGACCGCGACCGGCAAGATTCAGAAGCACCTGCTGCGGATGCGGGTCGCCGCCGAGCTGAACCAGCCGACAGCCGCGGGTGCCCGTTGAGTTCGGCCTGCACGCCCGAATTTCTGATCAGTGGCGCTGAGGCGCTGGTGCGTGTGCGGCCGATCGGTCTGTCGTCGGACCGCGCGGAATTGGCTGTCCAGTCGGGTCCCTGGTTGCGGGACCCGGCTGCCGGTGTCAGCCGTGCCGCGCTCGCGGTGCCGCTCGATGATGTCACGGGATACATCGTCGCGGCGGCATCGCCGTGGGATAGATGGCCTGTGAGCCTCGGGATCCGGCTCGACCTGCTCGCTGATCCGCCGATGGACGGATCGTTGCTGGCGGTGACGGGTGAATTGATCGGCAGTGACGATCGCGGCGGGACGACTCGTGGCGTGGTGACCGATGCCGCCGGGACGGTCATCGCCTTGATCACCCAACGCTCGCACCTGCTGACGGTCGACGGGCCGCCCACGGCCCCCGCCGTGGAGTTCGATGCTCCCGTGGACGGTGTCTCCATCCGCAATGCCCTGGGCGTTCGTGAAAGTGCTTGCGGCGTCGTGGAATTGCCCGCGTCGGCCTTCGCCGCCAACGGCATCGGCAATGTGCACGGCGGAATCCTGCTCTGCGGAGCGGAATTCGCCGCCATGTCGGCGCTCGAAGCCGACGGCAGTGTGCGGACCGCAAGCATCGATATGGTCTTCGTCCGGCCGGGCGACGCGAAGGACACCACCACCTTCCGCGCCGAGGTAGCCCATCGTGGTCGGTCTCTCGCGGTGGTTCGAGTGGTCGCCGTGAACGCGTCGGGCAAGACGTGCGCGGAGGCGACCGTGACCGTACAGCGGGAGATCCGATGAAAGCGATCGTGATGTCGGACTTCGGCGGACCGGAGCAGTTGGTGTTCGGTGATGTCGACGAGCCGATCGCCCGCAATGGTTGGGTCACGGTCGAATTGCGCGCGAGCGCGCTCAACTGGCACGACGTGCTGGTACGTCGCGGGCAGTATCGTTCGCCGCTGCCCCACACCCCTGGAGCGGACGGCGCCGGCGTGCGCACCGACACCGGCGAGGAGGTGGTCATCCTCCCGTCGCTGTTCTGGGGCGACAGCCACGACGCCCCCGCGGCCGATTTCGAGATCCTGGGCGACCACGTGCCGGGAACCTATGCCGAACGGGTCTGCGTCCCGGAGCAGTGCCTGGCCCCCAAACCGGCCGGCTATTCCTGGGAAGAGGCAGCCGCGCTACCGCTCGTGGGCGTGACGTCCTACCGTGCCCTGGTGACCCGGGCCGGCCTGAGCGCCGGGGAATCGCTGCTCATCATCGGCGCCGGAGGCGGAGTCGCGACGATGGCATTGTCGCTGGCGACGGCCCTCGGCGCCCAGACATTCGTGACGGCATCGTCGGAGGAGAAGCTGGCCCGAGCCCGCAACAGCGGCGCCGCCGGCGGGGTTCTGCATACCGGCGACGACTGGCCGAATGAGGCAAAAGCGCTGTCCCCGGACGGAAATGGGTTCGACGTCATCCTCGACCCGGTCGGCCTGTGGGACAGGTCGGTCGAAGCCCTGCGGCCCGGCGGGCGTGTGGTGGTTCTCGGCGCCAACGTCGCCGAACACGTGACCATGGACGTCCGCCGCTTTTTCTTCGGCCAATACAGCCTCCTGGGCACGACCATGGGCGGCCCGGGCGATTTCCGCGGCCTGCTGAACCTCGTCGCCACCGGCGCTGTGGCCGCGCCGACCATCGCCGCCACCTATTCACTGGACGACGCCGCACAGGCGCATCGTCATCTGGAGGCGGGCAACGCGATCGGCAAAATCGTGCTGGTTCCTTAAGTGGCAGGCCATATTTGAGATCGGCGCGCTAGAGACGAACCACCGCAAGACGTCGGAGGACCATGGCGAGCAGTCAATGCGCCCGCCTGCACCCAACGGCAGCGCGCGCCGGCCCGCGAACACGCTCACCCCGGCGTCCGCAATGGCCGGGTGTCAGGCGAGCATCTCGTCGAGGGTGGTGGCGGTGAGGATTCTGGTCGTCCAGGTGCGGACCTGAGCGGGATCGGCCGACCGGACACGGTCGATGATGGTGACCGGTAGTGGGCCGAATTTGACGGTCATCTGTTCGAGCAGCGTTGCCACCCGGCCGCGTGCCTCGCCGCGTGCCTCCCCGCGTGCTTCTCCACGGGCTTCGATGGTCTCTGCTGTTGTCACGATCGCCTCCTTTGCTCGCGGGCCGAGCCGCTCGAATACCGCTGCGAGGTCGGTCTCGCTGGTTTCTCCGACCGTCATGATGTAGTTCAGGATGGCCAGGTAGTCGCCGAGGGGGTCCGGGCCGGACTCCAGTTCGCGCAGGTCTTCGAGCCAGTCCAGCATATCGTGTCCCAGCGCCGAGTTCTTGGGGGCGATGCGCTGCAGGACCAGCAACACCCTGGTCGCGGGTGTCAGGTCACGCTCACGCAGCGTAGCCGGATCGACGGCGGCGACGTCGTCGAGCAGGAACCGCAGCCGGGGCAGATGGGGGCCGAGTGCCTCGCGGGCCGAGGCATCGAGATCGATCAGGTCGGCCAGTTCGGTGGGGGCGGACCAGGCGTTTTCTCTGGCGGTGTTGTGCACGACCAGCGGGATGATCGCGGGCAGCCTGGTGACCGCGGTGACGTTGGGGACCTTGCGTTTGACATCGCGGCGATTGTCGGCCAGGTACCGGCGCCAGATGGCGACCATGTATTCGAGCATCCGGAAGGCCATGAATTCATCACTGCTGGACTGATGCTCCATCAAGATGTAGACGAAGGCGGGGTGGCCGTCGAGTCTGGTGCGGAACAACAAGTCGCTGTAGCGACTGCTCAGGTCGGGGTGGACGTAGCTGCCCGGCTCCAGCTGCAGGGCAGACCAGTCGATGCGCGCCGTGATGGCGTGGGGGAGCGCGGCGCGTAGTTCGGAGGCGGCGTTGTCCCGGCGTGCCATGACTTTTCGGAAATACGCGTCGTGCGGATTGGACCGCTGCTCGGTCATGACGCGCGACACTACGTGGTGTCGAGGGCGAACAGCCAATCGGGCGAATCAGACTGGCCCTCTTCGGAATACGTTCCGTGCAAGGCACATTCGACTTGTCCGTCGCAATGGTCACGATCGGAAGTGGATGCGTATCCGAAGAGGAGACGGATCACGGCGGTGTGATTCGCACGCGAGCAACCCCCGTGATCACCACCCGCTCATCGGATTTCGCGTGCAGGGACAACGTTGCGATGGCGGATGCCGGATCGACCGAGTCGACCTGACCGCCGAGGTCGATCGTTTCTCCGATACGCAGCGGAGAGGCGAATCGCACAGAGTACGAGATCAGGTGCTCGATGTGAACCAGGTCGGAAACCCAGGCGGCGAGCATGCCGGCCTGCATCTGGCCCATCGAGATGACTCCGGGCAGGCCGGCTCGGATCGCGTAGTCGGGGTCGTGGTGCAGCGGGTTGAAATCTCCACCGGCGCCGGCGAATCGGACGATGTCGGTCTGGGTTATCGGGCCGATGCGGCGGGGTTCCAGTTGCGCGCCCGGTGACAAAACGACGGGGGTGCGGGTCATCATGCGCCTCTTTCGATCAGGACTTCGCGTTGGGTGAGGACGGGGTCGCCCGTGCTGTCGGTCCATTCGGTTTCCAGGGTGACCAGGCGCATCGTGCCGCCGCGTTTGCCTTCCTTGGTGGTGTCGTCGACGACGCGTCGAGTCCCGGTGAGGCGGTCACCGACGATCGGCGGGCGGGTGTAGAGCCATTCCACCGACCCGACCACCACCCGCTCGATCGCGAGTCCCAGGTCGCGGACGAATTGTTGCTGGTTTCGGTGATGGCCGGCGACGACCACGTGGGTCGGCGTCGCCGGGAGATTCGTGAATCCTGCTTCGGTCGCGGCAGCGCTATCGGTGTGGACCGGGTCGAGCGCATGGGTGGCCGTGGCGAATTCCCTGATCTTCCCGGCTTCTACCTCGAACGACACGACGTCGAGGACGCTGCCGACCGGTAGCTGCCGAGCCGTTGAGCTCGTCATGGAGTACCTCCTGGATTTTTTGGTCTGACCTATTGTAACGTTGGTCCGTAAACACGTGGAGGTGCAGATGGATCTGAGTGATTCGCCGGACGAGGCGCGATTCCGAACGCGCATTCGTGACTGGCTGACCGAGACCCTGCCGAGTTTGCCGTGGCCGGAACCGGCGCGGCTCGAGGACAAGCGCGCGTTCTGGTCGGTGTGGCAGCGCAAGCTTTTCGACGCCGGCTTCGCCGGTCTGTCGTGGCCGGCCGAGTTCGGCGGCGCGGGCGCCGATGCCAAGATCAAGGCCATTTTCAACGAGGAGATGGACCGCGCGGGTGCGCCGGAGCGGTTGAACATCATCGGTGAGGATTTCGCGGGCCCGACGATCGTCGCCTTCGGCAACGACGAGCAGAAGCGGCGGTACCTGGAGCCCATTCTGACCGGCGACGAGATCTGGTGCCAGCTGTTCTCCGAACCGGAATCCGGATCCGACCTGGCCTCGCTGCGCACCAAGGCGACCAAGGTCGAGGGCGGCTGGAAGATTCAGGGACAGAAGATCTGGACCTCGCGCGCGCAGATCGCCGACAACGCGATCCTGCTCGCCCGCACCGGCGGCGGCGACCGGCACCGGGGTATCACCTACTTCCTGCTGCCGATGTCGTCGCCGGGTGTGACGGTGCGCCCGCTCGCGCACATGCTGGGCGAGGCGGAGTTCAACGAGGTGTTCCTCGACGATGTCTTCCTGCCCGACGAGGCGGTGGTCGGTGCGGTCGACGGCGGCTGGAAGGTCGCCATGGGGACGCTGGCGTTCGAGCGCGTCGGCATCGCGACCGGCCGGGTCAACACCACCCGCGCGGTCGAGGACCTGATCGCGCAGATCAAACGAAGCTCCGACGGCGAGGGCAATCCGCTGAGCGGCAAGTCCGTGATCCGACACCGGATCGCCGACCTCTACGGCCGCGCCCTGACCCACTATCTGATCGGCCAGCGAGTCATCACCGGCGCCGCGTCCGGGCAACCACCGGGGCCGGTCACCTCGATCGGAAAACTGTATTTCTGCCCGCTGGTCGAGGACATCGCGGACTTCGGCCTCGAATTGTCCGAATTCGGTGGTCAGTTCGGCCTGGCCGAGGACGGCGAGGACGCGGACGTCGACCAGCAGCGCTGGTTGCGGCTGGCGTATCAGGCGCGCGGAACCGCCATCGCCGGCGGATCGACGTTCATCCAACGCAACATCGCTGCCGAGCGTGTGCTCGGAATGCCCCGCGGTTGAGAAAGGCTGCACGATGAGCACCTACGTGTGGAATCCGACACCGGACTACCTCGAGCACGCGAACGTCCTGCGATTGGCGCGTGCGCACGGCATCGATGCGATCGACGAACTGCGGCGGCGATCGACGGCGGATGTGTCCTGGTACTGGGATGCGGCGGTGACCGATCTGGGCATCCCGTTCGCGACCCCGTACGATTCGGTTCTCGACCTGTCGAACGGTGTCGAATTCCCGGACTGGTTCGTCAACGGCACCTTCAACGCGGTCGATGCGTGTATCATCCGCTGGCTCGGTGACAACGCCGGCCGGGCGGCGATCGTGCACGAGGCCGAGGATCGGTCGGTCCACACGATCACCTACGGCGAACTCGCCGAACAGGTCGGCCGGGTCGCGACCGGTCTGACCGCGCTGGGCGTCGGCGAGGGCGACGCGGTGGCCATCTACCTGCCGATGATCCCCGAAGCCGTGGTCGCCTGCTATGCCGCGGCGGGAATCGGAGCGATCATCGTCCCGCTGTTCTCCGGCTTCGCCGCGCCCGCCATTGCCTCGCGCCTGAACGACGCGGAGGTCAAGGCGGTCTTCGTCGCGGACGGCACGATTCGCCGCGGCCGCAAGGTCGGCATGGCGGACGAGCTCGCCAAGGCACTCGCGCAGGCGCCGTCGGTGCGTTCGGTCGTCACGGTCGAAAATATCGGTGGCACAGTAGATTTCGCCGGTCTGGATGTTGTGGCCACGGTATGGAGCTCGCTGGTCGGACCGGAGGTCGCACCGTACGAGTTCCGTCCCTTCCCGGCCATGCAGACGCTGATGCTCGGCTACACCTCGGGTACCACCGGCAAGCCCAAGGGTGCGGTCCACACGCATGCCGGATTCACGATCAAGGTCGCGACCGAGGTGGCGTACTCCTTCGATATCAACGCGGGCGACACCTTCTGCTGGATTACCGATATGGGCTGGGTGATGGGTCCGCTGGCGGCGTTCGGCACCCACGCCAACGGCGCGACGCTACTGCTCTACGAAGGTTCACCCGATATCCCGGACGCCTGCCGGCTGTGGGATCTGGTGCAGCGCCACCGGATCACGATGCTCGGCGTCTCGCCGACCCTGATCCGTGCGCTCAAATCGACACCGCCCGCCGAGATCGCGACACGCGACCTGAGTTCGGTGCGTGTTCTCGGATCCACCGGCGAGCCGTGGGATCCCGATTCCTACGACTGGCTAGCCGAGACGGTTTTCGGCGGCCGGGTTCCGGTGATCAACTTCTCCGGCGGCACCGAGGTCGGCGGCTCGTTCCTGGCGCCTTACCCGGTGGAACCGATCCCGAGCTGTTCACTCGGAGGTCCGTCGCTGGGTATGGATGTCGATGTCGTCGACGACACCGGAAAGTCGTTGCGCGGCAGCATCGGTGAGCTCGTCTGCCGGCAACCGTGGCCGGCGATGACCCGCGGCGTGTGGCACGACCGGGAACGCTATCTCGAGTCCTACTGGTCCACGTTCCCCGGCATCTGGTGCCACGGCGACTACGCCCGCGTGGACGACGACGGCCAGTGGTACATCCTGGGTCGCTCCGACGACGTGATGAATGTCGCGGGCAAGCGGCTGGCACCGGCCGAAGTGGAGTCCGTGCTGACCACGCACCCCGCGGTCGCGGAGGCCGCCGCCGTCGGCATCCCGGACCCGAAGAAGGGTGAATGCGTCTGGGCGTTCTGGGTTCCGCGCAAGGGCGCCGACACCGAAGGGGTGTCCGACGAACTGCGCACGCTCGTCGCGGAAGGTGTGGGAAAACCGTTCGCCCCGGCGAAGGTGTGGACGGTGGAGGCCCTGCCGAAGACCCGCTCCGCCAAGATCCTGCGGCGCGCCGTGCGTGCCGCGGCCATCGGAACCGACCCCGGCGACCTCTCGAGCGCCGAGAATCCCGAGGCCGTGACCGCCATCCGAGATGTCGTGCATCGCACGAGGACCAACTGAGGAGCAAGCGATGCATTGGGAACTGTCCGAGGAACAGGAACTGTTCGCCGCATCCCTTCGTGAGTGGCTCACGGCGAAATTCCCGACCGAGGCCGTGCGGAAACTGCAGTCAGGCGAGGATCCGGATCGGTTCACCGAGGCCCTGATCAAAGAGGGCTGGTGGGGCGTCGGCTACCCCGAGGACGTCTCGGGACAGGGTGGCGGCGTCCTCGAGTTGGCCTTGGCCGCAAGGGAATTCGGCCGCGCGGCGGTGCCCGACTCGCGGTGGCTGGCGGCCGCCCTGGTCGCGCCGTCGCTCACCCGGCAGGAACTGGGCGACCAGCTCGCCGGCGCGAGGCGGTTCACCCTGGCAATCCGTGCCGACCGAGTACCGGCCTTCGAGCCACTGGTCGCGCAGGACGGAAGCCTCACCGGAACTGTGCGCCACGTCGTCGGCGCCCGTGGGACAGATGTATTCGTCGTACCGGTGACAGGACCGGAAGGGCTTGGTTTGGCGCGTGTTTCGGCCGCCGATGCCGTTATCGGAGAAGACCGTCTGCTCGACCGTTCGCGCGACGCGGCCACTGTCGAGTTCACCGGCGCACCGATCCTCGACACCGTTGGCGCGGACGAGGCCTCGCTGTCGTGGACCGCGACGCTGGCCGGGGTGCTGGTGGCCGCCGATGCGCTGGGCAGTGCTGAGCGCATGCTCGACCTCGCCGTCGAATACAGCAAGCAGCGCAAGCAATTCGGGCAGTTCATCGGCTCGTTCCAGGCGGTCAAGCATGCGGCGGCGCAGATGCTGGTCACGGTGGAGGCGTCGTACTCGACAGCGCTGTATGCCGCGGCCGCGCTCGACGCGGGGATCGACGACGCGGCGGCCATCGCCGCGGTCGCCAAGGCTCAGGTGACCGGGACGGTGGCCGACCTCGCGGAATCGGCACTCACCGTGCACGGCGCGATCGGATACACCTGGGAACACGATCTGCACCTGTTCTACAAGCGCGCCAAACTCGACCGCACGCTGTTCGGTCCGCCGTCGGCCTGGAACGAGCGCATCGCGGCGGCGCTGCTGGACGAGCCGGTCCGGCAAGGCTGACACTTGCAACTTTTGGTCAGTCCATTGGTATAGTTGGCTTAATTGATGGATGGAGTACGGGCGTGGATTTTCAACTGACAGAGGACCAGGTCACGATTCGTGACGCGGTCGCCGAGCTGGCGGCCAAGTTCGATGACCAGTACTGGCAGGAGAAGGACGAGAAGCACGAATTCCCGACGGAGTTCTACAATGCGTTCGCCCAGGGCGGCTGGCTGGGGATCACCACTCCGGAGGAGTACGGCGGGCACGGATACGGCATCACCGAGGCCTCGATTCTGCTCGAACAGGTGGCCGCCTCCGGTGCCGGAATGAACGGCGCCAGCTCGATGCACCTGTCGATCTTCGGTATGCATCCGGTGATCGTGCACGGCAGCGAGGAACTCAAGCAGCGCACGCTGCCGCGCATCGTGAGCGGTGATCTGCATGTCTGCTTCGGCGTGACCGAACCGGGCGCCGGCCTGGACACCACGAAGATCACCACCTTCGCCCGGCGCGAGGGTGACAGTTACATCGTCAACGGGCGCAAGGTCTGGATTTCCAAGGCGGTGGAGTCGGAGAAGATCCTGCTGCTGACCCGGACCCAGAAGTTCGAGGATTCGCCGCGCAAAACCGACGGCATGACGCTGTTTCTCACCGATCTCGATCGCGACCGGGTAGATATCCGGCCCATCAAGAAGATGGGTCGCAATGCGGTGACCTCCAACGAGCTGTTCATCGACAATCTCGAGATTCCCGTCGAGGACCGGGTCGGCGAAGAGGGCAAAGGTTTCACCTACATCCTCGACGGGCTCAATCCCGAACGGATGCTGGTCGCGGCCGAAGCGCTGGGGATCGGGCGGGCCGCGCTGCGCGCCGGTGTGCGCTACGGCAACGACCGTGAGGTGTTCGGCCGCCAGATCGGCAAGAACCAGGGCATCCAGTTCCCCCTCGCCGATTCGCTGGCCCGCCTCGACGCCGCGGAGCTGATGCTGCGCAAGGCCACCTGGCTCTACGACAACGGCAAACAGTGTGGCCGCGAGGCCAATACCGCCAAGTACCTTTGTGCCGACGCGGGTTTCGAAGCGGCCGACCGTGCCCTGCAGACCCACGGCGGCATGGGCTACTCCGAGGAGTACAACGTGGCCCGCTACTTCCGCGAAGCGCGTCTGACCCGCATCGCGCCCATCAGTCAGGAGATGGTCCTGAACTTCCTGGGTTCGCACGTGCTCGGCCTCCCGAGGAGCTACTGATGACCGACCAGCCAGTCGAAACCCGCACCGTCGCACCCGGTATCAAGGCGTTCGGCCTCGACGGTCGCACTGCTCTGGTGACCGGCGCGGGCGGTGGTGTGGGAGCAGCCGTCGCCGAGGCATTCGCCGCGGCGGGAGCCTCGGTCCTGGTGACCGATATCAACAAGGACGCGGCCGCCGCGGTGAGCGAGCGCATCACGAAGGCCGGCGGCGTCGCGGAGCCGTTCACGCTGGATGTCTGCGACGGTGACAACGCCCGTGATGCGGTCGCCGCCGCGGCCCGCCTCGGCGACGGAAAGCTCAACATCCTGGTGAACAATGCCGGGGTGATCGCGCCCGCGATGTTCCCCAAGATGGACGAGGACCGCTTCCGTAAGGTGCTCGACACCCACCTCATGGGGAGCTATCACTGCAGCCACGCGGCGCTGGACCACATCGCCCAGGACGGAACCGGTCGCATCATCAATGTGACTTCCGCGGCGGGGCTGACCGGAACGATCGGGCAGGCGAACTACGGTGCCGCGAAGGCCGCCATCGTCGGACTCACCAAATCACTGGCCCGCGAGCTGGCCAAGCAGTCGATCACCGTGAACGCGGTGGCGCCGCTCGCGGCGACCGCGATGACCGAGAACATTCGCAGCAACGAGAAACTGGCCGCGAAGACGCTGGCGCGAATTCCCTTGGGGCGCTGGGCCTATCCCGATGAGATCGCGCCCACCTTCGTATTCCTGGCCTCGAGCGCGGCCGGCTACATCACCGGTCAGGTGCTGCCGGTCGACGGCGGAACGGTGATCTGAGATGAATACACGAGTGTCCGGCCCGTTCGCGACCTCGGGGCGCGAGGTTGTCATCGCCGAGGCGGTACGCACCCCGATCGGCAGATCGCATCCCGAGAAGGGATGGTTCCGCGACATCCACCCCAATACGATGCTGGCGTCCTGCTACCAGGACCTGATCGGACGCACAGGTCTCGACCCGGCTGTCGTGGAGGATCTGGTCATCGGCTGCACGGCGCCTTTCGGTGAGCAGTCGCGCAATATCGGTCGCAATGCGTGGTTGCAGGCCGGCTATCCGGCCGAGGTTCCGGCGACGACACTGGATCGTCGCTGTGGATCCGCGCAGACCGCCGTGAATTTCGCTGCGGCCCTTGTGTCTTCGGGCGTGCACGACATCGTGATCGCGGGTGGCGTCGAGCATATGGGACATGTGCCGATGAATTCGCCCGCCAAGATCAGTGAACTCTACGGTGACCCCTGGCCCGCCGCGCTGCGCGAGCGCTACGACTTCGTCACTCAGGGCGAGAGCGCGGAACTGATCGCCGAACGCTGGGACATCTCGCGTACCGAGATGGACGAATTCGCGGTACGGTCGCATGCTCTCGCCACCGAGGCTATCGCCGCCGGACGTTTCGACGACGAGATGGTGAAGCTGGCACTCGACGGTGAGATCCGCACCGGCGACCAGGCCGTCCGGCCGGGAACCTCGCTCGAGACGCTGGGCAGGCTGAAGCCGGTCTTCCGCAGCGAGAACGGCCGGATCACCGCCGGCACGTCGAGTCCCATCTGCGACAGTGCGGCGGCGGTGCTGCTGTGCACCCGCGAGGCTGCGCAGCGGCACGGTTTGCGTATCCGTGCGCGGATCGCGGATCAGACCACCGTCGGGGTGGATCCGATCATCATGCTGACCGGCCCGATCCCGGCGACGCACAAGCTGCTGGAGCGAAATGGCCTGACCGTCGCCGATATCGATCTGTTCGAAGTGAACGAGGCGTTCTCCTCCGTCGTGCTCGCCTGGCAGCGCGAGTTGAAGCCCGATATGGACCGGGTAAACGTCAACGGTGGCGCGATCGCGCTGGGACATGCGGTGGGCGCCACCGGATCTCGGCTGATCGCGACCATTCTCGCGGAGATGGAACGCCGCGACAGCCGGCTCGGCCTGGTGACCATGTGCTGCGGCGGCGGGCTGGGCACCGGAACGCTCATCGAGCGGGAGAACTGATGGTCGACTTCGGCGGGCTGCTGCGGCGGGACATGGGGGTGTGGTGGAGCCAGGCCGCGGCCGAGCCCCGCCCACTCGTCGATCAGCTGCTCGCCCAGGCTCCCGAACTCGGGCCGCTGCGCCTGTTCACCGGATTGAGCTGGAACGACCAACTGGCGCAGGCGATCTCGCCGACCGACACGATGGTGTCCTACGGCGGCTTGGGTGCGTTGCGCGAACTCGGCGCCACCGACCAGCTCGAGGTCGTACCGTGTCACTATTCGGCCCTGCCCCGGATGTTCGCCGAGCACCGGCTTCCGTGCGATGCCGGGCTCGTGCAGGTATCACCGCCGGACCGCGACGGCATGTGTTCGCTGGGTATCGGCGTCGACTACATGGCCGACGCGATCGGCCATACGCCGCTGCTGTTCGCGGAGATCAACAAGCAGATGCCCGCCGTGCCCGGGTCTCCGCGAATCCCGTTGAGCCGCTTCGCGGCCACGTGTGAGACCGACCGTCCGCTGCAGCAGGAGGCGCGCCGTCCCGCAAGCGATGCCGACCGCGTCATCGCCGCGCATATCGCCGGATTGGTCGACGACGGCGACACACTGCAGGTGGGCATCGGTTCCCTCGGGGCGGCTGTTTTCGACGCGCTGGCCGGGCACCGCGATCTCGGCGTGCACACCGGCATGATCACCGACGGGGTGCTGACGCTCATCGACAAGGGCGTGATCACCGGCGGGCGCAAGCCGATCGATACCGGATTGTCGGTAGCCGGAACCGCTTTGGGGTCGGCCGACATGTACGCACGGATCGCCGAACTGCCCGTGCGGTTCCGGCCGACCAGCTATACCCATGCGCCGCAGGTGCTGTCGCAGCTCGACGCGCTCGTCGCGGTCAACTTCGCGATCGAAGTGGACCTGACCGGGCAGGTCGGCGCGGAGATGAGCCGCGGCACCTATCTGGGCGCGGTGGGCGGTCAGGTCGACTTCGCCCGCGCCGCCGCGCTGACCGGGAAACGATCGATCATCGCGCTGCGCTCGACCATGCGCGGACGCTCGTCGATCAAATTCGGTCTCGACGAAGGTGTGGTCACCACCGCGCGCGCCGACGTCGACTGCGTCGTCACCGAGCACGGTGTCGCACATCTGCGCGGGCAACCGCTGGCCGAGCGCCGGCGCCGCTTGATCAATGTCGCCGCTCCGGAGTTTCGCGACGAACTCGCGAGCGCGGCGCGCCTGGCGTCCTGAGGTCATCGAAAACAACTGTCATCGAGCATCTGTCACCGAAAGGAATCGACACCCATGAGCAATCGCGTAGCGCTCGTCACCGGCGGCGCCCAGGGAATCGGCGAGGGCATCTCGCGCAAACTCGGCGAGGCCGGCTTCCGCGTCGCCGTCGCCGATCTCAATCATGAAGTGGCACAGCAGACCGCGAAGGAAATCGTCTCCGCCGGCGGCCAGGCGATCGCGGTTCCGATCGACGTCACCGACACCGATTCGGTAAAGGCCGCGGTGCAGCAGGTCACCGACAGTTTCGGACCGGTCGAGATCGCCGTCAACAACGCCGGTTGGGACGACTTCATGAAGTTCCTCGACACCGACGAAGCGTTCTGGGACAAGATCCTCGACATCAACTTCAAGGGCGCGCTGCGCGTCAACCACACCGTGGTTCCGGGCATGATCGAGCGCGGCTTCGGCCGTGTGATCAATATCGGATCCGACGCGGGCCGGGTCGGGTCGTCGCTCGAGGCCGTGTACTCGGGCGCCAAGGGCGGCATCATCGCCTTCACCAAGACCCTCGCCCGCGAGGTCGCCACGAAGGGCGTCACCGTCAACACCGTGTGCCCCGGGCCGACCGACACCCCGGCACTGCGTAAATTCGCGAACAACTCCGGTCAGGACGCCGACAAGGTGCTGGGCGGCATGACCCGCGCGGTGCCGATGAAGCGGCTGGCGCTGCCGTCCGACATCGCCGCGGCCGTCGCGTTCTTCGCCTCCGACGAGACCGGCTACATCACCGGCCAGACCCTGTCGGTCAGTGGCGGCCTGACCATGGCGTGAGGTCCGCGGTGGGCGACAACACAGGGGAGTGGTCGACGGTCCATCGGTACGAGGACGTCGACTACTCGCGGACCGCGGACGGCATCGCCAAGATCACCATCTGCCGGCCGGAGGTGCACAACGCTTTTCGGCCGCAGACCCTGGTGGAGATCTCCGACGCGCTCACCCGTGCCCGCGAAGATCCGTCGATCGGAGTCATCGTCCTCACCGGAGAGGGCGACAAGGCGTTCTGCTCCGGCGGCGATCAGCGCGTGCGCGGCGATACGGGCTACCTCACCGATCCGGAGAACCCGGGCGCGGTGGGCCGGTTTCATGTGACAGACCTGCAGGTGCAGATCCGCCGGTTGCCGAAACCGGTCGTCGCCATGGTCGCCGGTTATGCCGTCGGCGGCGGCCACGTGCTGCAGATCGTCTGCGACCTGACCATCGCCGCCGACAACGCGTGCCTCGGTCAGGTCGGGCCGAAGGTCGGATCGTTCGACGGCGGATTCGGCGCCGGACTGCTGGCCGATATGGTCGGTGTGCGCAAGGCCAAGGAGATCTGGTTCCTTTGCCGTCAGTACGACGCCGCGCAGGCGCTGGAGATGGGGCTGGTCAACACCGTCGTGCCGCTCGCCGACCTGGAGTCGGAGACGCTCGCGTGGTGCCGGCGGATGATGGAACTGTCACCGATGGCGCTGCGGCTGATGAAGGCGAGTTTCCACGCTGCCGAGGACGGTCTGGCCGGAATTCAGCAGCTCGCACACGACACGAATCTGCTGTTCTACGCCACCGAAGAGGCGAAAGAAGGCCGGGAGGCGTTCAAAGCAAAGCGGCGACCCGAGTTCGAGCGGTTTCCGCGGCGGGCCTGACAGATCGAGAGGATCACCGAGATGACGACGTTCGGGGTCAATGCCTTCGGCGTCGGCCGTGGACCACAGCGGTTCGCGACCATGACCGAATTGGCGCGCGAGGCCGAGGACATCGGTTGCACGGCGGTGTGGACGAGTGAGCTGTACAGCCGCTCGGCCACCGTGCCGATGGCTGCGCTCGCCGCCGGCACCAGCACCATCCGCATCGGTTCCAATATCGCCTACGGCGTGGGCCGCAGCCCGCTGATGTGGGCGGCCGAAGCGCGTGACCTCGACGAATTGTCCGGTGGTCGAATCATTCTCGGGATCGGCAACGGTACGCCGAAGATGATGGAGGCCTGGCACGGTGTCCCCGGCGAAGCGCCCGCCGCCCGGATGGCCGAACTGCTCACCGTGCTGAAGGCGCTGTGGCGCCTGCACGAGGGGCCGGTCCATCACGACGGGCGCTTCTACCACGTGCACATTTCCCCCACATCGGATGTGCCGGAACCGATCCGGCCGGAAATCCCGATCTGGATCGCGGGGGTGAACAAGCTGATGCTGCGGACGGCCGGGGAGCTCGCAGACGGGCTCGTCGGCCATCCGATGTACACCGCCGAGTACGTCCGCGGCCCGGTCGCGGACGAAATCGCCACCGGCGCAGCGTTATCCGGCCGCGATCCGGCCGAGGTCACCATCATGGGCATCCGGATGTGCGCGATCAACGATGATGTCGAGCTGGCCCGGCGGCAAGCGGCGTACGCGATCGGCCAATACGCGGCATCGCGGGTCTACGATCGCCTCTTCGCGCTGCACGGTTGGAGCGCCGCCCAACAGCGGATTCGCGAGGCGGCCCGCGACCGCGACAGCGAGGCCCTGATCGGCGCTGTCACCGACGACATGATCGACACCATCGCCATCGCCTGCCGCCCGGCCGAGTTCCCGGCGGCGCTGGCGGCGATCCCTGACGGCTTCGATCACCTCGACCTGATCGCGCCCCCGTGGGGACTCAGCGATCACGAAACCCGGGCGATCAATGCCGAGATCCTGACCGGCCTGCGGAGCCACCTCGCGCACACTGTGTCGGTGTGACGTGAGGGCTCAGGCTTCGCGCAGCTCGATCTCGGTGCGCTCCTCGACCTGAACGACGGCCTCGGCGTAGCCGTGGACGTGCTTGCTCATGCGCCGCGTCGCCGTCGCCGGGTCGCCGGCGCGGATGGCGTCGGTGATCGTTTTGTGCGCTCGGTGGGTGGTTTTGCGCACCTCGTCGTCGACGAATGCGGTGTTCTCCGTCGAGCTGTAGATGGCGTTCGACAGCGCGGTCATGAAACCGGTGAGCAGTTCGTTGTGGCTGGCGGCCGCGACCGCGAGATGCCAGTCGACGTTGGCCTTCAGGAATTCCTCGAGCGGGATATCGAGATCGCCGAGCTTGGCGTTCGCGGCGTCGAGCGCGGCGATGTCGTCGTCGGTGCGGTACTTCGCAGCCAGGCCGGCGCATGCGGGCTCGATGGTTTCGCGGGTTTCCAGCAGGTCGGACAAGCGCAACTGCTGCCCGCGGATCAGCAGGCTCACCGACGAGGCCACCGAGGCGCCCCCGGGCTGCTGGACGAACGCGCCGCCGGAGCGGCCGGTCTTGATGACGACCAGCCCCTGCACCTCGAGGATACGCAGCGCCTCCCGGACGGTGGTGCGGCTCATCTGCGTCTGGGTGACCAATTCGCGCTCGGGCGGCAACGCGGTACCCGACGGGAACTCGCCGCGCAGGATGCGCTCACGCAGATCGTTGGCGAGAACGTCGGAGGCCTTGGGTACCTGCATCGGCTGCAACTGAACCGGGTGTCGCGCAACCGTGCTCGACGAGGGCGACTCGGGCATAGTTACCTACCTTCTGTGTATTTGGTCGTACCTAATCTATCAGCAAAGAGTCCTGCCATGCGAGTTTGCGCGGCCGGACGCCTTAGGTAATTTGGTCGTACCAAAATAATGGTTGACTTAGCGCGGTGTGGTGGATAGCTTCCAAGAAGAGGAAGTCGGCCGTAGCGGTGTCGACGAAGTGCTGAATGCGAGGACGACGTGGCAGAGCGGGCGCAGGATGTGGTGACCTGGGAGACGGTCGAACCTGGAATTACGGCGGTGACGCTGCGGCGGCCGCCTGCCAACGCGCTGGGGATTCCGCTGCTGGACGGGATGCATCTGGCCATGGATGCCGCCGAGAAGGCCGGTGACGTCAAGGTCATGGTCATCGGATCCGCGCTGCCCGGATTCTTCGCGGCGGGCGCGGACATCAAACACCTGTCGACGATCGACGCCGAGACGTTCACCGCGTACGGCGATCGGATGCGTGCGGTCAACGATCGCCTCGCCGCATCGCCGTGGCTGTCGATCGCCGCGGTCGACGGGGTCGCGCTCGGCGGCGGTCTCGAACTCGCGATGGCGTGCACCCTGCGGGTCGCCGGCCCTGGCGGCCGGTTCGGACTGCCGGAGGTCAAACTCGGGCTGATTCCGGGAGCCGGTGGTACACAACGGCTTCCGCGGCTGGTGGGCCGGGGGCGAGCGCTGGACATCATGCTGACCGCCCGGCAGGTGTCCGCCGAGGAGGCCTACCGGATCGGCCTGGTCGACCGGCTCACCGACGGCGATGCCACCGAGGCGGCGCTGGCATTCGCGCGCGAACTGCTCGGCCCCTCGCTGCCGGCACAGCTGTCGGTGGTGCGCACGGTGGACGCGGCCTTCGACTTACCCCTGGCCGAGGGCGCCCGGTACGAGGTCGAGCAGATCCAGGCGCTGTTCGAGGACGGGGAGGCCGCCGAGGGCATCAGCGCCTTCGTCGGCAAGCGCAAGCCGCAGTTCCGCTGATCGCCCGGCCGCTCACGTTAGGAGTCCGATGAAGACCCTGGAACACCGTTTCGAAACCTTCCTCGCCGAGGAGGTGAAACCGGGCATCGTCGTCGTCACGCTGAACCGGCCCGAACGCTACAACGCGATGACCAACACCATGTTCGTCGAACTCGAGCAACTGGCCTGGGGTTTGGAGACCGAGAATGCGTGCCGCGTCGTCGTCCTCACCGGCGCGGGCAAGGCGTTCTGCTCGGGATACGACCTCGCCGACGCCGACGACCTCCCGAACCTCGGCGCCCTGGGCATGCTGGATCAGCAGGAACGCGCCGCACGCGCACTCACCGCGATTCGTTCGCTGCGAGTGCCGGTCATCGCCGCGGTGAACGGTCCGGCCGCCGGTGGTGGTCTGGCGTTGGCGCTCGCCGCCGATATCCGCCTGGCCGGCGCCGCGGCCACATTCAACGCCGCATTCGTTCGCATCGGGCTCTCCGCCGGTGATCTGGGCACATCCTGGCTGCTGACCCGATTGATCGGACCCGCGAAAACCAGCGAAATCTGTTTCACCGGACGGATTGTCGACGCGACCGAAGCCGGTGAGCTGGGCATGGTGAATTCGGTCAGCGCCGGCGATGTCGTGGCCGATGCGCTCGCCCTCGCCGAGCAGATCGTCGCGAACTCGCCGGGTGGTGTGCAGCTGTCCAAGCGCGCTCTGCAAGCCAATCTCGAGGTCGGCTCCTATGCCGCGGCGATCGAGCTGGAGAACCGCGGCCAGGCATTGCTGACGCGCAGTCCGGACATGACCGAGGCGCTCAACGCCTTCAAGGACAAGCGCGCGCCCGTTTTCCAGGGCAAATAGCACAGCTGGACACGACGAGGCGAGGCTCACATGACCATCGATTTTCCCGATCTGCAAACACTGACCTTCGAGGAGGCCGAGCCCGGAATCGGCATCCTGCGAATCAACCGTCCGGAGCGCATGAACTCCCAGACCGTGACGATGTTCCACGAACATCTGGCGGCCGGGCGGGCGCTGCGCGACAGCCGGTTGCGCGCGCTCATCGTCACCGGCGCCGGTGAGCGCGCCTTCTGTGCCGGCTTCGATCTCGAGGAGATTCATGTGATCACCGAGATGGGTGTGCGTGAATTCCTCGAGTTCCAGGAGGTCGCCACGGGTGGAATTCAATCCATCAGGCATCTCCCGTTTCCCGTGATCGCCGCGATCCACGGACCCGCGACCGGGGGCGGCCTGGCGTTGGCCCTCGCCGCCGATATCCGCTTGGCGGCACCGACTCTCAAGATGAGCGCGGCCTTCGTGAAGGTGGGTCTGTCGATCGGTGAACTCGGCACCTCTTTCAATCTGACCCGCCTGGTAGGCCCCGCGCGGGCGGCGGAGATCGGGTACACCGCCCGCATCGTCGAGGCAGACGAGGCGCTGCGCATCGGGTTGGTGAACCAGGTGGTCCCGTCGGAGCGATTGCTGGACGAGGCGCTCACGATGGCGCGTGTGATCGCGCAGAATTCGCCCGGCGGGGTGCGGATGTCCAAGCGGGCGATTCAGCGCAACGCCGAAATCGGTTCCTACGAGGCTGCTCTGGAGCTGGAGAACCGTGGGCAGGCGCTGCTGACCAGGACCGAGGACATGCCCGAAGCGCTGGCGGCCTTCAAGGAGAAGCGCGCACCACAGTTCTCCGGTCGGTGAGGCCGAGATGGCATGGGATTGGGACCGCGAAACGCGAAACGCGTTGGCGGAGTTCTTGACAGGTCGCGGAATCGTTTCCGGACCGATCACCACGAAGGCGATCGGTGACGGCCATTCGAATCTCACCTTCCTGGTCAGCGACGGCACCACCAGTGTGGTGGTGCGGCGCCCGCCGCCGCCGCCGATTCCGCCAGGCGCCAACGACATGCTGCGCGAAGCGAAACTGCTGCAGTCGTTGTCGCCTACCGCGGTGCCGATACCCGAAGTGCTCGCGGTCGCGCAGGAGGGCGATGTGCTCGACGTGCCGTTCTACGTGATGAGCTTCGCCCCCGGCCCTGTGGTGACCACCCACACGCCCGCGCCGCTCGACACGCCCGAGCAACGACGGGCCGTCGGTCACAGCATGATCGACACACTGGCCGATCTGCACGAAGTGGATTGGCGCGCGGTGGGTTTGGATCGCATGGGCCGGCCCGAGGGATTCAATGCCCGGCATCTGCAACGGATGCGCCGCCTGGTCGCCGACGACGAGGGGAATCCGCCGGCGGAGTTCGCCGACGTGGACGCCTGGTTACAGGCGAACATCCCGCCGGAATCGGGCGCGACGCTGATCCATTGCGATTTCCGGATCGGCAATGTCGTCCTCGCGCCCAACGCGCCGGGCCGGGTCGCGGCAGTCCTCGACTGGGAGCTCGCCACGATCGGCGATCCGTTGCTCGACGTCGGCTATCTGCTGGCGACGGTTCCTGAGCCGGGCCGCCCGATGAACCCGACCGCGCAGCTGAGCGCCGCGATGCTCGAACCCGGATATCCGTCCAAAGCCGAACTGGCACAGCGCTACAGCGCGCGCACCGGCCGCGACCTCGACACTCTCACCTGGTATACGACGCTGGCGCTGTGGAAGCTGGCGGTGCTGTACGAATACAGTCGCCGGCGCGTTCTGGACGGGATCGGCGACCCCTACTATTCCGACCCCGCGCTGGTGCGGAGCTTCCTCGACGACGCGCGCCGCGCCGCTGGACTGGCGGAAGTCGGTGCCGAAGTGTAGGCGCTGCACGGCATTTCGCGCCCGAACGACAAGGAGTTCGTATGGTGAACACATCCGGCACCACATTCCGGGATCCGCTGGTCGGACCCGAAGTCACCGATCTACCGGACGGCTTCTTCGACCGGCTCATGTTCAACGTGCACCCGGTCGATGCCACCACGCCGTCGGTCATCATGGGCTTCGGTATCTACCCGCCCAAGGGGACGGTCGACGGGTTCGTGGTGGTGAGTGGCGAGCACGAGCAACGAAACCTCCGCTACTCGGGGCCGCTCGGCGTCACGAACCGGGACGGCTCCGGACCTTTCCGGTTCGAGGTGCTCGAGCCGAACCGAACGTGGCGACTCCGGCTGGGACCGAACGAGATCGACACCGAATTCGATCTGACCTGGCGGGCACGCACACCCGCCTGGTTCGGCGAGATCGCGGTCACGAACGCCTCGGCGGCGCGCACCTCGTTCGACCACCTCTTCCAGTCCGGTCGCTACGAGGGCACGCTGACCATCGACGGCCGGCAGCATTCGGTGGACGGCTGGTACGGGCAGCGTGATCGCTCCCGCGGCGTGCGCACCATGGCGGGCGGACAGGGCCTGCACATCTGGTATCAAGCCCAATTCCCGGACTTCTCCATCGGGTTCCTCCTGGTCGAGACCCGTTCGCACGAGCGACTTCTCCTCGAGGGGGCCGTCATGCACGAGAGCGGCCGACTCGATCCGATCACCGATGTGCGGCATGCCTTGGTGTTCACTCCGGATCTCGATCTGGTCGAAGGGGAGGTCCGGGTCGAGACCGCGGCGGGGGAGCGTTATGTCGTGCAGGCCGACGCGCGAGCGGGCGGTGGCTTCATGGCGGGCGCCGGATACGGTGGCCACCACGGCATTTCATCCGGAGCCGATCGAATCGAATCCGACCGCTATCGTCTCGACGGCTCGGTGACCCCGCGCTCGCTGGACTCGGCACTGACCGATCGGCTGTGCGGCTTCACCCTCGGCGACGTCCGCGGCTCGGGAATCTTCGAATTCGCTCTCACGCGCAGCAGCAAGTATCACTACCGCCCGTCGATCTGATCGGCCCGGCACCGGTTACCGCGAGGAATGTCCCGACCCGTCACGGGTCGGGACATTATTCATTTTGCTCGGCTTCATTTTGCTCGGCTCGGATAACCGAAGAGGGTGCGCATCTTGTGGATGCGCACCCTCTTCAGCTCTGTGAGCTCGGATGGACTCACACGGTTCGTTGAGCCTTGCTGGACTCCGACGCCACCTTGCTGGTTTCCTTGATCTGCTGCCAGTCGGCGTCGGTCAGAGTCGTCAGACCGGCGAAGGTGCCGGGGCCGGCGAGCATCTGCCCGCCGTCCATGGCGATGGTCTGCCCGGTGAGGTAGTCACACGCGTCCGACAGCAGGAACATCGTGAGGTTGGCCAG
The DNA here is from genome assembly GCF_001613005.1 of Nocardia nova NBRC 15556. Lineage (GTDB taxonomy): Bacteria > Actinomycetota > Actinomycetes > Mycobacteriales > Mycobacteriaceae > Nocardia > Nocardia nova. The sequence goes on from NZ_BDBN01000070.1 coordinate 52,025, forward strand.
CTCTTCGATCGTTCCGCTGCGCCCGGCCGGAATCTGGTCGACCTGGGTGGCGCCGACCGACGACTTGTCGGTCGGATTCAGCATCTCCCAGGCATAGTCGGTCGGAATGGGCCCAGGGGCAAGCGCATTCACGCGAATGCCGTATTTGGCCCACTCGACCGCCAGCGACATGGTCATGGAGTGGACCGCGGCCTTGGCCATCGCCGACGGCACGACGAAGGCCGAGCCGGTCCAGACCCAGGTCGTGAGTGTGGACAGGACGCTTCCGGGGAGACCGCCGGCGATCCACCGCTTGCCGGCGGCGTGCGTGGTGTGGAACGAGCCGTTCATCACCGTGCTCGTAATCGCTTGGAACGCACGGGGACTGAGGTCCTTGGTCTGCGCGATGAAGTTGGCGGCCGCGTTGTTGATCACGCCCGTCAGCGGGCCGTGCTCGGACCAGATCCGGTCCATCGTCGCGTCCACGCTGTCGTAGTCGCGAACGTCGACGGTCTGGTAGTGGGCGGCCCCGGGGCGAGATGTGGAGGCCTCGGCAGCGGCCTCGGCCAGCACCGCGTCACGGCGTCCCCACAGGTGCACCTCGGCGCCGTGCTCGACCAGATGGCGGGCGACGCCGCGGCCGAGCCCGGTCCCGCCGCCGGTGATCAGGATTCGCTTGCCCGACAACAGTGTCGGTGCGAAGGTCGTGTCGGTCATTCAGTGCACCTCGTCGGTTCGTGCCGGCGGCTGTGCGGCAGCCGCCGGGAACTCACGTTGTTCCGGTCGGAACCGCAACTCACTTGCCCCGGTAAGGCGTGAAGTCGGGCTTGCGCTTCTCGTTGAAGGCGTTGATACCCTCCTGCGCCTCCGGGGTCTCGCCGAACATCGCCAGCGTGGAGTAGGCCATGGTGCCGATGCTGACGAAGTGCTCGGTGTCGGTGTTCATCGACTGCTTGAGGACCTTGAGCGCGGTCGGGGAGAAGTCGAGCATCTGATCCGCCCACGCCCGCACCTCCGCCTTCAGGTCGGCGGCCGGCACGACCTTGTTCACCAGGCCCCAGTCGAGGGCTTCCTGCGCGGACAACCGGCGCAGCATGAACCAGATCTCGCGGGCCCGCTTCTCGCCGACGACGCGGGCCAGATAACCCGAGCCGAGACCGGCGTCGAAGGAACCGACGCGGGGGCCGTTCTGCCCGAACTGGGCGGTGTCGGCGGCGATCGTCAGGTCGCACAGCACGTGCAGCACGTGGCCACCGCCGATCGCGAGCCCGTTGACGGCGGCGATGACGGGCTTGGGGGCGTCGCGAATGACGCGGTGCAGGGCCTCGACCTCGAACAGGCCGCTGGCCGACGGACCGTAGTCGCCGGTCTCCATGCGCTGCTTCTGGTCGCCGCCGGCGCAGAACGCCTTGTCACCCGCGCCGGTCAGTGCGATGACCCCGACGTCGCTGCTGGCCCACGCGCGCTTGAACGCCATGACCAGCTCATCGACGGTCTGCGCCCGGAACGCGTTGTAGCGCTCGGGGCGGTTGATCGTGATCCAAGCCAGCCCGTTGTCGACCTCGTAGGTGATGTCGGTGAATTCGGCCATCAGACTTCGGTGTCCTTCCGTGGTGAGCTACCCAAATTTGTGGTCATTAGGACTGACCATTTGCACAACAGTAGCTTTATGGGTGCTCCGCACGCAAGGGTGGACGGTCGTTTCCAGGACTTCTCGGGGCTCGGATGGCTGCGAGCCTCCTGAACCGGCTCCCATGGAAAACTGAGAGCGGTCGTTCGAAACCCATACGAAGCCCGTGGATTTCGAGCAGGGCGATGGCGTGGTCGCCGGCTGGGATCCCGGGGTAGACCGAGCATTCGAGCCACACACTGGACTTCTTGATGAAGACGCTGCCTTCCGGCAACGTCTCCCAGTCGACCGCTGCGAACCGGTCGACGTCCTTCTATGGTCGGTGGGTGTCGCCCGTGGGCTCGGTGATTCGCACGCTCATCGATCGCGCCGCCATGGCGTGCGGTGATGTCGGAGATCCGAACGACCGCCAGATCGTGGCGATCGGCGGACCGCACCGGCTCCTGGGGCTGCGCCATCGAGGTCGGATTCTCGATCGATACGATTCCTGAAGGCGGTGACCGCGTGGCTACCGGCCATCCGGGCAGGTCGATGACCGCTTCAGTACGCCCCCGCGGGGCGGAGTACTCCCCGGCTGTCGGCTGATCAATTCCTGTGCGAGGGAGGCGCGACTGCGGTCATGGTGGTTATGAGCACCGGGCCCGTCCATCCGCAGGGGAGTCCGCACCGTCCGATCGGGTCGGCGTTGTGCGACCCATCGGTATATGTGGTGATCAGGAGGGCTGCTTCCGCGGCGTATCCGCACTCCGGGCAGGTACCGAAATAGTTGAGCACTTCGACGTGGTGCCGGCGCAGCGGTACCGGTGCGATATCGACAGTTGTCATGATTCGTGCATCTTCTTCGGATCGGACCTCGTGGTGGTTGGACGTTGAATCGACCGATTCCACGCTCCAACCGCCACGAGATGGCGTTATCGTACTGTCGATGGAGCGGTTTTCACGGACCTACGGTTGTACCGCGAGCAGATCTCGTGGTTGCATCGCTCCATCCGGTTCCTGTTCCGTTATCGGCCGCGGTAGGAATTTACCGACACCATTCACCGCGATAGCGCACAGCGCCATGCTCCCCACGGTTGCCACCCAGACCAGAAGGCGCGAGAAATGCGCTGGGTCGAGATGAAGGGCGATGATCAGTGGTGCGCCCAGACCGAAGTTTGCGCCGAACATCGTCATCGGGAAGACCATCAAAAGTCCCAGTAGTCCCCATGCCGACGACACGCGTCGCCAGAGCTGTACCGCCACGACCGTGAACAGAACCACCTGTGTTCCTTCGAGCACGCCGATTGCCAACGGGTAGTTCCACACGCGCAGTTCGAATGGGCCGTAATAGGTGTAGACGTTCGTGCCCGTACCGATTATTTCGAAGACGCACGATGTGAATATTTCGGCGACCCAGACCGCGAGCAAGCCCTGACGTCCGAGACGGCCTTCGTACATGCGCCGGCCGGCGTACAGGCAGGCACTGGCGTAGAGGATGATGTACCCGCTGTGGGTCCAGTTCGGCTGGACGACCCCGAATGCGGTGAAATGCGAGTACATTGCGCCGGGCTTCCCGTCGTGTGCGTCGTAGAACCACAAATCGAAAGCCACGTCGTAGAGAGGTTCCGCGAAGGCTGCGACACCCGCTGCAACGCAGGCGAGTACGTAAAACGGCGTTCGTTGCCGAATGCACATACGAAGCGCGATCGCCAACATCAGGGCGACGACAGCCCAGCTGGCCCAGGTAAATATGTTCTGCCAGAGAAGATCGAGTTCGTGATTGATTACTGCGGATGGCATGCGCCCCATCGTGACTCCTTGTGCCGATGTCTGAGCTGAAATCGAAAGATTGGCAGAGAAGGCGAGTGAATGAAATTACGATAGGTGTTCTCGGGGTTGATACGCGTCTCCCGAGAGGGGCAAATATCTAGTTCCTAAGAAGTACCCGGGAAGGGAGTTCCCGGCCAGCGGTACCGACCGGGATCTCGCAGTGCGGCAGAGGTCAGGGTCAGGCGTTGGAGGCGCGGATGGCTTCGAACACGTTGGGGTCGACCAGGGTGGAGGTGTCGCCGAGTTCGCGGCCCTCGGCGACGTCGCGCAGCAGGCGCCGCATGATCTTGCCGGAGCGGGTCTTGGGCAGTTCGGGCACGATGTGGATCTCGCGGGGGCGTGCGATGGGGCTGATCTCGCGGGAGACCTCGGCCTTGAGCTCGTCCACCAGCTGTTGTCCGGAGTTGTTCGAGCCGCCGGTGAGGATGACGAAGGCGACGATGCCCTGTCCGGTGGTGGTGTCGCTGGCGCCGACGACCGCGGCCTCGGCGACGCTGTGGTGGCCGACGAGGGCGGATTCGACTTCGGCGGTGGAGATGCGGTGGCCGGAGACGTTCATGACGTCGTCGACGCGGCCGAGGACCCACAGGGCGCCGTCGGCGTCGATCTTGGCGCCGTCGCCGGCGAAGTACCAGCCCTGGGCGGCGAAGCGTTCCCAGTAGGTGGCTTTGTAGCGTTCGTCGTCGCCCCAGATGCCGCGCAGCATCGACGGCCAGGGCTGG
>NZ_BDBN01000071.1 GCF_001613005.1 Nocardia nova NBRC 15556
CCCCCAGCCGATCGGCGGTCGCGACGCGTTCGGCCGCGGCCGCCGCGGACGGGCCGGCATCGGGCGCCTCGGCCACCGAGACAGCGGCGCTGCGTTCGCGGATCTGGCGGGTCTGGCGGTCGCGCAGCAGCGCGCGCATCTGATCGGCGTCCAGCAGGCCCGGAATGCCGAGGTAGTCGGCCTCCTCGTCGCTACCGGAGAACGTCGCGGTGCCGAACGAGTCGCCGTCGTAGATCACCTGATCCAGTTCGGCATCGGCCGCCAGCGCGACGAAGGCGCGTTCCTCCTCGCCCGGTTCGTCCTTCTGCTTGTTGGCGTCGATCAGCAGTTCGTCGTCGAGGGCGTCCTTCTCCCGATGCGGTTTGCCGATGACGTGGTCGCGCTGCACCTCGAGCTGGGCGGCCAGATCGAGCAGCACCGGCACCGACGGCAGGAAGACGCTCGCAGTCTCCCCGGTCCGGCGCGCACGCACGAAACGGCCGATCGCCTGGGCGAAATACAGCGGAGTCGAGGCGCTGGTGGCGTAGACGCCGACGGCCAGGCGCGGCACGTCCACACCTTCGGACACCATGCGCACCGCGACCATCCACGGGTCGGTGGTGTTGCTGAACTCCCCGATGCGCTGGGAGGAGGTGGGGTCGTCGGAAAGGACCACCGCCGGTTTGCTGCCCGAAATATGTTCCAGCAGTTCGGCGTAATCGCGGGCCTTCTCCTGATCGGTCGCGATCACCAGGCCGCCCGCGTCGGGCATGCCGGTGGCGCGCAGCTGCCGCAGCCGGGTGTCGGCGGCGGTCAGCACCTTCGACATCCAGTCGCCGGCCGGATCGAGGGCCGTGCGCCAGGCGCGCGCGGTCTGTTCGGCGCTCAGCGGCTCGCCCAGCCGGGCGGAGTACTCCTCCCCCGCGCTGTCGCGCCATTGCGCCTCACCGGAATAGGCGAGAAAGACCACCGGCCGCACGACGCCGTCGGCCAGGGCCTCGGAATAGCCGTAGGTGTAGTCGGCACTCGACCGCGGAAATCCGGATTCGTCCGGTTCGTAGTTGACGAACGGAATCTGCGAATCGTCACTGCGGAAGGGGGTACCGGTCAGCGCCAGGCGGCGGGTGGCGTCGCCGAACGCCTCGGCTACCGCATCACCCCAGCTCTTGGCGTCACCCGCATGGTGGATCTCGTCGAGAATCACCAGCGTCCGGCGATTCTCGGTCCGCACCCGATGCTTGAACGGATGCGAGGCGACCTGGGCGTAGGTGACCACGACGCCGTGGAAATCGCCGGAGGTGCCTCCGGTGCTGTTGGAGAAGTTCGAATCCAGCTGGATGCCGATCCGCGCCGCCGCCGCCGACCACTGGTGCTTGAGATGTTCGGTCGGCGCGACCACGGTGACCTGGTCGACGGTGCGGTCGGTGAGCAGTTCGGTCGCCAGCCGCAGCGCGAACGTGGTCTTACCCGCCCCGGGCGTGGCCACGGCCAGGAAGTCACGTGGTTTGGTCGTCAGATATCTGGTGAGTGCCCTGCGCTGCCATGCTCGTAACGAACCGCCACCACCCGAAGTCACTCGACAGACAGTAGCGACCGGCACCGACACCTAGCCAATTCGACACCACCTCATCCGCCACGAATCCGGCGGCGGCCCGGCTCACCTCGCAGATCACCGCGGGCCTGTGCGGCAGAACACTTACGACACGTTCACCTCCTGTTGCTGCCGTCGGGCCACCGGTGGGCAATGCTGTACTCACGATGTGTTCCGACCGACCGGCCTCGACCTCCGGCGCGGCGCGCTCCTGGCAGCGGCTGCGCGGCCGAGTCATGGCCGTGCTCCGGCGCATCTGGCAGGTGATCGCACGGGTCGCCGACAAGGCGTGGAGCGATTCGATCTTCGCCAAATCGGCCGCCGCCGCGTTCTGGCAGACCCTGTCGCTGGCGCCGCTGCTGCTCGGACTGCTGGGTTGTATCGGTTACGTCGGCGGCCTGTTCGGCCCCGACACCGTCCACATCGTCGAGGGCAAGATCGTCAGCTTCAGCCGCAATCTGTTCAGCGCCAACGTCGTCGACGAGATGATCGCGCCGACCGTGCGCGACGTACTGCAGCGTGGCCGCGGGGCGGTGGTCTCGGTGGGATTCGTGCTGTCGCTGTGGGCGGGGTCCTCGGCCATGGCGACCTTCGTCGATTCCATCGTCGCCGCACACGGGCAGGCCGATGCCCGCCATCCGGTCTGGCAGCGCATCTTCGCGCTCGGGTTGTATCTGCTGTTCCTGGTGGCGGCCGTGTTCGTGCTGCCGCTGGTGGCGTTGGGCCCGACCCTGATCGGCCGCACGCTGCCGCCGGACTGGCGCGAACCCGGATTACGACTGATCGACACCTTCTACTATCCGGCGGCCGGACTGCTGCTCATCGTCGGCCTGACGACGTTGTACAAGCTGGCCCTGCACCGGTCGCTGCCGTGGCACCGGCTCTTCGGGGGAGCGCTGGTGGCCGGCATCTTCTTCATGGCGGCCAGCGACATCCTGCGCCGCTACCTGACCTACGCGGCGCGCGCCGGCGTCAGTTACGGGGCCCTCGCGACGCCGATCGCCTTCCTGCTCTTCACGTTCTTCCTGGCCTTCGCGGTGATCCTGGGCGCGGAATTCAACGCCACCGTCCAGGAGTTCTGGCCGGCCCGCGCGACCCGGTTCGAACAGTTCAAACAGTGGTGGGCCCGGCGCAAGCACCGGCACGACGGACACCACGACGAGAACGAGACCGTGCGCGGCGACGCCGAGCCACCCGCCGATCTGCCGTGGACGCAGCCCGATGACCCGGGAACCGCGAAGCCGCAACACGCGCAGCATTCGGAGGGCCCGCCGACGACCGGGCAGTCCGACGACCCCGCCGGTGGTTCCGCCCACCGCGCCGACACCCGCCCACCGACCGCCCTCGATCGCGGCCGGATCCGCCCCGCCGGCTAACCGCACCGGAGATGATCGAGCCGTCGACGGATGCCGGCAGCCGGCCCGCTCGCTGGGTGCCGTTCGACGCGTCGCCTACTTCCCGGCGCCGGGCAACGGGTGGTCGCGGAAGAAGTCCCAGATGATCCGGTTCGCGCTGATCGCCGTCGTAGTACGGCCGACCAGCGGTTCCGGCGAGATCACCGACGCGGTGCCCGGCCACGTGTGCCCGCCGCCTAGTACCGCGTACAACTGCACGGCCGTCTGCTCCGGGCACGGATAGGTGTAGCGCACGACGTCGGGGGTGACCTGCTGCCGGTCCGGTTGCGTTCCGCATCCTTCGCGCCGCGCCCACGCCGCCGCCTGATCGGGGATGCTCGCCGGTCCGGGTCCATCGACACCGCTCGGCCGCGTATCGCCGCGCTGAGCCGACCCGGTTCCGTCGGCCGAGGGCAGATATTTCGCATTGGGCCCGACACCGCCTGTATAGGCGACGATCGGATCCTCGGTGCCGTGGAAGGCGACCACCGGGACGGCCCGAACCGGATCGCACCACGCGAAGTCCTGCAGTCCGGCCACCGGCGCCACCGCGGCGATGCGATCCGCGAGCTGACATGCCAGCGACGAGGTGGTGAAGGCCCCCATCGACAGCCCGGTCACATAGACGCGGCGTTCGTCCACGCACCGGGTGGCCTCGACGTGGGTCAGCAATTCGGACAGGTAGGCGATATCGGCGCTGTGCTCACCGAAATCCCATCGCGGCACACCGGATTCGTCCAGCTGCGGCGTGACCGTCGCGAACCCGTTCGCCATGCCGAAGGAACCCAGGCCGGTGCCGGCGTACTCGAGTGCGGCCGGTTCCAGATAGCCGTGCAGATCGACGACCAGCGGCAGCGGTGTGGTGGCGGCGGGGACGTCGAGAAGGTAGGTCCCGGATTTCCCGGCCGCCGCGAAACTCTCGTTCGACGTGCCGGTGGGATGCGGCGCCGAACATCCCGGCGACGGCCGCGCCGCGACGTTCGCAGGTTCGCCGGCGTGGGCGGTGGTCGCGGTCGAGAAGGCGGCAGCAGTCACGAGTGCCGCCACGAGGCAGGAGACGGTGCGCAACCACCGGGACGTCGCGATTTTCATGTAGTGCCCACCTCGCGGAAAACATTGTTCTCGTCAGAGAGAACAATGATCACACAAGCGGGACGGGCGTGGGCGCAGACGGAGGAGACAGCCGCAAGCGGCCGCTCGGTCGGTGCTGCGGCTCAGTCCTTCTTCATCATTTCGTAGATGCGCTTGCAGTCCGGGCAGACCGGCGAGCCGGGCTTGGCCGAGCGCGTCACCGGGAACACTTCGCCGCACAGCGCCACCACATGGGTACCCATGACGGCACTTTCGGCGATCTTGTCCTTCTTCACGTAGTGGAAGAATTTCGGAGTATCGCTGTCGGTCGTCTCGTCGGTGGTCGTATCCGGACGAACCAGGGTGTCGGTGCTCACCCCATCGATTCTGCCATCGCCACGCGAGGGTGGTGAGCGGGTGTCGCCAACCTCATCGAATACCCCGCGGCCCGGCGGTGCTCGCGCGGCCGAAGGCGCGTGTGCATTCGATCATGCGGAGTGGAAGACTCGACGTATGCAGCGTGACGGCGACTCCTCCGACCTACCGCCCGAGTCCCGGACGTCGGGCCCCGGACGGGTCGGTTCGGAGCGCGAGGACGCACGCGCGGCCGAGCCCAGCGGCTCCGCGAACGCCGCCGAGGGCCCGGAGGTTTCGGTGCCGGCGGACGATCCGCGGCCATCGGGCGCGACGTTCGAGCGCCGGCCTCCCGGTTCGATCCCCCGGCCCACCCGCGCCTCGACCGGATATTTCCCCGGGGAGGACAAGCATCCGGTGTTGATCACCGAGGCCGCGCCCTCCCTGGAGCAGCAGCACCGCGCCCGCGTCAAGCGCTACATGATCCTGATGGGCTTCCGCATTCCCTGCCTGGTGCTGGCGGCGGCGGCCTACGGCCTGTGGAGCAACGCGCTGATCTCCCTGGCCATCATCGGCGTCTCCATCCCGCTGCCCTGGATCGCCGTCCTCATCGCGAACGACCGGCCGCCGCGCAGCAAGGACGAGCCCAGCCGCTGGGACGAGCGCCGGGCGGCGAAAGCGCTCGAATCGGGACAGCATCGGTCCATCGACGGCTGAACGACGCGGGCGACCTGCCCGGACCCGGCGAGTACGGCACCCCGTACCAGGTGGCAGAGTTCTCGTGTGCCTGCCGACCGGACCACCGCCTCCCTGCTCACCGCCCTCGCACCCGCGCTGCGCACCGCGCTGACCCGGGTCCGCTACGACGCCGACACCGTGCTCGAGGCCATCGGCGCCGACGCCCACACCGCTCTGGGGCGCTCCGAACCGGTACCGGTGCGCCGGGCCGCGCGCGAGGCCGGTGAACTCGGCACGCTGATCCGGCTGCTGCTGCTCGGTGACGCCCTGCCCGAACGGGAGGTGGCCGCGGCCTTCGCGCCGCTCGACCTCGGCCGAGCCGTCGCCGCCGGTCTGCTCGAGCGCGACGGTGACTCGATCCGCGCCGCCCTGGACCTGCGCCCACTTGACCTGGGATCGGGCACCCGCTGGGTGCTGTCGGATCTCGACGACTCGATGCGGCGCCGCACACTCAGCGCCGACCACGTCCTGGGCGTGGGACAGGCGTCGCTGTCGCTGCTACGCGCCACACCGACCGAACCCGTCGGATCGGTCCTGGATCTCGGCACCGGCTGCGGTGTGCAGGCGGTGCACGCCGCGGGCTATGCGAAGACGGTGACCGGCACCGATGTCAGCAGCCGGGCGCTGTGGCTGGCCGAGGCGACCGCCGCGCTCAACGACCTGGAGATCGAATTCGCCGAAGGCTCGTGGTTCGAGCCGGTGGCCGGGCGCCGCTTCGATCAGGTGGTGGCCAATCCTCCGTTCGTGGTCGGGCCGGCCCGGATCGAGCACACCTACCGCGATTCGGGGCTGGCCCTGGACGGCGCCAGCGAACTGGTCGTCTCCCAGGCGCCCGGGATGCTGAATCCGGGCGGCACCGCGGCGATGCTCGCCTCCTGGGTGCACGCCGGCGGTGCCGACTGGCGGACCCGGGTGGCGAGCTGGCTGCCCGACCACGGGGTCGACGCCTGGATCGTGCAGCGCGATGTGGCCGATCCGGCGCTGTATGTCGGCACGTGGCTGCGCGATGCCGGCCTCGATCCGCGCGATCCCGAGGCCCAGCAGCGGGCCGAACAGTGGCTGGCCGCCTTCGATGCGGCGAAGGTGGAGGGTATCGGTTTCGGCTTCGTCTATCTGCGCGCGATCGACGGGCCGACCGAAGTGCTCGCCGAGGATCTCACCCATGGTTTCGACGACCCGCTCGGCGCGGAGGCACCGGCCTACTTCCGCCGCTCGGCGTGGCTGCGCACGGTCCTGGCGGACAACGATGTCGCCTGGCGTGCGCGATTCACCGTCGACGCCGCGACGGCGCTCGAACGCGTCCTGCTGCCGGGCGCCGAGGGCTGGCAGGAGCGCGTGGTCCGGCTGCATCGGGGTGACGGTCCGCGCTGGCAGCACGAGATCGACGACACTCTGGCGGCGCTGCTCGCGGGAATGCGGCCCGGCGGACTGCCGTTGGAAGAACTGGTCGAATTGCTCGCGATCGGCCACACCGGCGACACCGCAACACCGCAATTCCGAGCCGACGCGTTGTCGGCGGTCACCGGACTGGTCCGGCACGGACTGATCACACCGGAAGAACTCGACGCGACCGCAACCGACGCCGGGCGCGCGCCCGCGTCCTCCCCCCTGTTCCCGGAGTTCCCTTCTTAAGAACTTCTCAGACGGAGGATGTGAAAGCCGCAGCTCAGCACGGTTTATCGGCGCCAAGGCGGGGAACTTTCCCAGTGCCGGGTCCGTTGTTCGGAGTGAGACACCACCGACAGGAGGCAAGTCATGACAAGCCCCGCCACCACTGGAGTGCGCGCCATCGATTCGGACCTCGACGCCCAGAGCCCCGCAGCCGACCTGGTACGCGTGTACCTGAACGGGATCGGTAAGACCGCGCTGCTCACGGCCGCCGACGAGGTCGAATTGGCCAAGCGCATCGAGGCGGGCCTCTATGCCCAACACCTGTTGGAGACCGGCAAGCGGCTCTCGGCGACCCGCAAGCGGGATCTGGCGATCCTGGTCCGCGACGGCCAGGCCGCCCGCCAGCATCTGCTGGAGGCCAACCTCCGCCTGGTCGTATCGCTGGCCAAGCGCTACACCGGCCGCGGCATGCCGCTGCTGGACCTGATCCAGGAAGGCAACCTGGGACTGATCCGCGCGATGGAGAAGTTCGACTACGCCAAGGGATTCAAGTTCTCCACCTACGCCACCTGGTGGATCCGTCAGGCCATCACCCGCGGTATGGCCGATCAGAGCCGCACCATCCGCCTCCCCGTGCATCTGGTGGAACAGGTCAACAAGCTCGCCCGGATCAAGCGGGAACTGCATCAGCAGCTCGGCCGCGAGGCCAGTGACGAGGAACTGTCGGCCGAGTCGGGTATTCCGGTGGAGAAGATCGCCGATCTGCTCGACCACAGCCGCGACCCGGTGAGCCTGGACATGCCGGTCGGCAACGACGAGGAAGCCCCGCTGGGCGACTTCATCGAGGATTCGGAGGCGACCTCCGCGGAGAGCGCCGTCATCGCCGGGCTCATGCACCGCGACGTGCGCAGTGTGCTGGCCACCCTGGACGAGCGCGAACAGCAGGTCATCCGGCTGCGCTTCGGCCTCGACGACGGCCAGCCGCGCACTCTCGACCAGATCGGCAAACTGTTCGGTCTCTCGCGTGAGCGCGTGCGCCAGATCGAGCGCGAAGTCATGGCCAAGCTCCGCAAGGGTGAGCGGGCGGACCGCCTGCGCGCCTACGCCAGCTAGGTCACACAGACGCTGGGCCGCCCGGAATCCGGCCCAGCACCATCCCGGTGACCGGATAGCGTGGTCACCTCCGCTGCGCCGGCCGACGCCGGTGTGCCCTTTCCCCCTCCGGGGCACATCCGTCGGCCGGCGTGCTGTATCGATCCGCCCTGACTCTGTGTGCGAATCCCCTTGCGGCCGCGGGCGAATCGGCCGGTTATCCCGAATTGCGCAGGGCGGTGGCCAGGCCGTTCATGGTGAGCAGGATGCCGCGCTCGACCAATTCCGATTCGTCCCCGGCGCGCCTGCGCCGCAGCAGATCCACCTGCATCTGGTTCAGCGGTTCCAGATACGGGAAGCGATTACGAATGGATTCGGCCAGCGCGGGATTGTCCGAGAGCAACTGATCGCTGCCGGTGATCGCCGCGTGCACCTGCACGGTGCGGTCGAACTCGTCGCGGATCATGCCGAAGATGGTGGCGCGCAACGTCGCATCCTCGACCAGTTCCGCGTAGCTGGCGGCGATATCCATATCCGCCTTGGCCATCACCTGCGCCAGATTGGACATCACGGTGCGGAAGAACGGCCACCGCCGATACAGATCGCGCAGGGTATCCCAGCGCCCGGAATCCGTACCGGCCCACTCCTGGATCGCGCTGCCGGTGCCGTACCAGCCCGGCAGCATCACCCGCGACTGGCTCCACGCCATCACCCAGGGAATGGCCCGCAGGTCCGACACCGAATTGGTGGGCTTGCGCGAGGCCGGCCGGCTGCCGAGATTGAGGTCGGCGACCTCCGCGATCGGCGTGGAAGCCCGGAAGTAGTCGACGAAGCCGGGCGTCCGGTGCACCAGCCGCGCGTAGACCTCGCGCGCCGCGTCCGCGAGCTCCTCGAAGACTTCGTAGGCCGCCTCGGCGCCGGACCCCAACCCCTCGACATCCAGCAGTGACGATTCCAGCGTTCCGGCGACCAGCGATTCCAGATTGCGGTGGGCCGAACCGGATTCGGCGTATTTGGTGGAGATCACCTCACCCTGTTCGGTCAGGCGCAGCGAACCACGCACCGCGCCCACCGGCTGGGCGAGGATCGCGTCGTAGCTGCGGCCGCCGCCGCGGCCGACAGTCCCGCCCCGGCCGTGGAACAGCCGCAACCGAATTCCGGTCTTGCGCGCGGTTTCCACCAGATCCAGTTCGGCGCGGTACAACGCCCAGTTCGCCGCCAGATATCCACCGTCCTTGTTGGAGTCGGAATAGCCGAGCATCACCTCCTGCGCCATCGCGCGGGCGGCGACCAGCCGGCGGTACGCCGGAACCTCCAGTGCCGCGGCCAAAGTCGCCGCACCACCGCGCAGATCGTCGATCGTCTCGAACAGCGGAACCACCCCGACCGGGGAGTGGGGTGGAGTCTGTTCGTCGCCGGGGTCGAGAATTCCCGCCTCTTTCAACAGCAGCGCCGCCTCGAGCATGTCGCTGACCGAGGTGCACATACTGATGATGTAGTTGGGCACGGTATCGGGCCCCAGCGCGTCGATCGCGGCCCGGGCCGCACGAACCACACCCAATTCCTTGGTGGCGAGTTCGCTGAGCCGGGCGTGCGGGCCCAGCAGCGGGCGGCGCGTACTCAATTCCTGTGCCAGCAGCTCGACACGCTCCGGTTCGGAGAGGCTGCCGTAATCCGGGTGCACTCCCGACCACGCCAGCAGTTCGGCCACGACCTGCTCGTGCACCTCCGAGTTCTGGCGCATGTCCAAGCCCTGCAGGTGGAATCCGAACGTCTCCACCGCTCCGCGCAGTGCGGCCAAGCGGTCGTCGGCCAGCAGGCCGTCACCGGATTCGCGCATGGAGGCGTCGATGGTGTTCAGCTCGTCCAGCAGCTGCGCCGGGCCCTCGTACGGAGCGACGCGGGCGAGCTGCTCACCCGGCAGTTCGAGTACCGAGGGGAATTCGGCCGCCGAGCCGAGGGCGCGCTGCGCGGTCGCGGCCACCCGAAGCCGGATGCCGCGGATCGCGCGACGATACGGTTCGTCGGCGCGCTGCGGTGAATCGTCGCCCGCGGCATCGGCCAGCCGGGCCAGCTCCGGGGTGATCGCGACCAGCCGAATCGACTGCGACAGCGACTTCTCCAGCGCGACAAGCTCTTTCAGATAGTGGCCGAAGATCACCGTGGCGGCCCGGCGGGTGGCGCGTTCCACCACCTCGCCCGTCACGTTCGGGTTGCCGTCGCGGTCGCCGCCGATCCAGGAACCGGGCCGCAGGATCGGCCGGGCGAGCAGATCGTATCCGGGCCACCGCGCCCGCAGCGCCTCGCGCACCCCGGCGTTGATGCGCGGAATCACCTCGAGCAGGGTGAGGTCGTAGTAGCGCAATCCGACCTCGATCTCGTCGGAGATCCGCAACCGCGCGAGGCGGATCAGCGCGGTGCGCCACAGGGTGAGGATCTGGCGGCGGATGTCGTGGTCGATCGCCGCGTATTCGGGTTCGTCCTCGCGATAGCGCGCCCGCCGCCGCATCAGTTCGGTGATGCGGGCCTGGACGTCGAAGACGGTACGGCGCCGCGTTTCGGTGGGATGAGCGGTGATCACCGGCGAGACCAGCGCGTCGTCGAGCACCTCCGCGGCGACCGCGCCGTCGACGCGGGCGTGGTCGAGAGCCCGATAGGTCGCGGCCAGGCTGGATTCCTGCGGTGGCTCACCGGCGGCGACGTGGACCGCGCGGCGGCGGTCGCGCTGCAGGTCCTCGGCGAGATTCGCCAGCAGCAGGAAATGGCTGAACGCCCGGATCAGCGGGATCGCCACCCGCAACTCGGTATCGCGCAGCATCTCCGCGACCGCGCTCCGTTCCACTTCCGACCGCCGCACCCTGAAGGCCTCGACCCGCACCCGTTCGACGAGGTCGAACACCTCGGGGCCTTCGTGGTCGTGAATGGTCTCGCCCAGGATCGCGCCGAGAAACCGAATATCGTCCCGCAGGGGCGCCGTAGCGCTCTCGATCTGATCTTCGCGCATACGGCCAGTATCGACCATGGCGCCCGACCGGCCGCGGTGGCGCTGGTCACGGCGGTATGGCGGACCGGGCACGCGACGGCTCACACCAGGCGGCGCGGCCCGTTGTCGAAGCGGCTCGGCTCCGGCCCGATCCGCACCCGCGCGTACAGGATCGCGGCGCCCTCCGGTGAGGCCAGCACCGGTTCCACCGACAATTCCCGCACCTCCGGCAGATCGTCGCACAGCGCCGAAATGCGTTGTGCCAGTGCGGCCAACGCCTTCTTGTCCACCGGTTCGCCGATCGTGCGACCCGATCCGGCCTGCCCGTCGAGCAGCGGGGCGGCGCGCGGCGCGTCGATCAGTTCCACCGCCTCGGCCTCGGTCAGCGGCAGCGCCCGATAGGCGCGGTCGCCGAGCAGGTCGATGATGGTTCCCGAGAGGCCGAATCCGATGACGGATCCGAACGAGGGATCGTCCTGGACCCGCAGCACGCACCCCACCCCCTTGGTCGCCATCTTCTGAATGTGGACGACCGCGTTGCCGGTCAGCTCCGCCAGATCGGTATAAGCACGCCGGACCGCGGTGTCGCGCCACAGATCGAGGCGGACACCGGTGAAATCGGGCCGGCTGCGCCACATTTCGCCGGTGGCCTTGGCGGCGACGGGATATCCCAATTCCGCGGCCGCCGCGACCGCGGCCTCGGGATCGTGGGCTTCCCGGAATTCCACCACGCGAATGCCGTAGCAGGCGAGCAGTTCCGCGGCCTCCAGGTCACCGAGCCACTCCCCGTCGGGACTGCGAGACATCCACTGCTCCACCAGCTCTCGCGCCCGCACGACCTCGAGACCGTCCGGCCGTACCACCAGGGAGGCCGGACGCGTCCGCCACGCCGCGTACCGCCGCACCCGGGCCAGCGCCCGCGCCGCGCGTTCCGGATCCGGGTAGGACGGAATGGAACCGCGGTCGACGATGCCGCCGGCACCGCGCACGGTGAGCAGGTTCGGCATTCCGTGATCGGCGACGAACGTGGTGAGCACGGGTTTGACCGCATCCTGCGCGCCGGCCCGGATCGCCTCGGCGAAGGCGGTGACCGCCGCCGGTACCGGCGGCGCGAAGATGACGATGACGGCGTCGACCTCGGCGGAATCCATCGCACTCGCGACGGCAGTCAGGTAGTCGGCGGGTTCTGCCTGCGGCCCCAGATCGGTCGGCTCCCCCACCTCCAGTCCCTCCCCGCGCGCCGCATCCACCGCCAACCAGCCCAGAGCCGCGCTGTTGCCGATCACCGCGAGCCGCGGACCGCCGGGCAGCGGCTGATACGCCAGCAGCATGGCGCAGTCGAACAGTTCGGCGATCGTATCGACCTGCACGATTCCGGCCTGAGCGAACAGATCGCGTTCCACCGACCGTTCCAGACCGCTGACCGGCACGTTGGCGGCGTTGCGGCCGCTACTCACCGCCACCACCGGCTTGGTGCGGGCCACCCGGCGCGCGATGCGGGAGAACTTGCGCGGATTGCCGAACGTCTCCAGATACAGCAGTACGACGTCGGTGTCGGGATCGGTGTCCCAGTACTGCAGCAGGTCGTTGCCGGATACATCGGCGCGATTGCCCGCCGAGACGAAGGTCGACAGGCCGAGCTTGCGCGCGGCCGCCTCACCCAGGATGGCCGCACCCAGCGGCCCGGACTGGCAGAAGAATCCGACTCGGCCGCGACCCGGCAGGACCGGCGCCAGCGTCGCGTTCAGCGAGACCGCCGGATCGGTGTTGGCGATACCGAGCGCACTCGGGCCCACCACTCGCATGCCGTGGCCGCGCGCGGCATCGACCAGATCGCGTTCGGCGTGATAGCCGGCCGGCCCGGTTTCGGAGAATCCGGCGGTCAGCACGACCAGGCCTTTGACCCCCTTGGCCATACAGTCGTCGAGGACGGATTTGATCTCCTCGGCCGGTACGGCGACCACCGCCAGATCCAGTTCGTCGGGGATGTCGTGCACGGTCGGGTAGGCGCGCACACCGCGGACGGAGTTCCGGTTCGGATTCACCGGGTACACCGGGCCCTGGAACACGCCGGACAGCAGATTCGCCAGCACCGCCCCGCCGACCCGGCTCGCCGCCGGGGTGGCGCCGATGACCGCGATCGACCGCGGGGCCAGCAGATTGCCGACACTGCGCGCCTCCGATGCCCGCTCCCGCGAATCCCGCACCGACAGCAGCGCTTCGGTAGGGTCGATGGCGAATTCGAGGTGCAACACCGACCCGTCGCGACTGCGCTGCACCTGGTATCCGGCCTCCCGGAAAACCGTGACCATGGTGTGGTTCTCTGCGAGCACCTCGGCGACGAAGGTCTCGATGTCGTTCTCGGCGGCCGCACCGGCCAGATGCTCGAGCAGAATCGACCCCAGCCCGCGGCCCTGATGCTCGTCGGCGACGACGAACGCCACCTCCGCCGCGCGAGGGCCTTCGCGATCGGTGAGCAGTTCGTAGCGGCCGACCGCGATGATCACCGACCCCAGCTCGACGACCAGCCCCACCCGATTGTGGTAGTCCACGTGGGTGGTGCGGTACAGATCCTTCGGTGTCATCCGCGGATAGGGACCGAAATAACGCAGATAGCGGGTGCGATCGGACAACGCCGCGTGGAAGGCCTGCATCGGCTCCGCATCGGCGGGGGTGATCGGGCGCAGCCGGACCACACCGCCGTCGGCGGCGAGCACGTCGGCGAACCAATGCTGCGGAGGCGGCGGCGGATCGGCGGGAGTGTTCTCGGCGTCCGGTGTGGTGGCGGATGATTCAGTCACGGGGGTCCTCCGGGTCCAGGCCCAGCAATCCGTAGGTCGCGCGGCGGGTGGCGAGCACCGAGGTGTCGATCGCGCGCTGCACGCGGTCGATACGGGCGTCGCCGGTGTCGAGCACACCGCCCGGCCCCTCCCACGGGGTGAACGCGGTGTCGCCACCGTCGCCCATCGTGACCGGCGCCGGCACGGTCGGGGCATAGGCGCGCACCAGCTCACGCCACTCCTCGGGGATGACGGTCTCCGGATCGATCTCGCGATCCAGCGCTATCGCCAGCAGATGGGTCCACGCTCGCGGCACCACCCGGACGACCCCGTAACCGCCGCCGCCCACGGCCAGCCAGCGCCCTTCGGCATAACGGTCCGCGAGTTCACGCATGGCGCGAAACGCCGCGCGCTGGCCGTCGACGGTGAGTTCGAGGTCGGCGAGGGGGTCTTCGCGATGGCTGTCGACTCCGCACTGACTGACCACCAGCTGCGGCCGGAACGCGGCCAGCGCTCCGGGCACCACGGCGTGAAATCCGCGCAGCCACTGCGCATCCCGGGTGCCGGGCAGGACGGCGAGGTTGATCGCGGTGCCTTCGGCCGGGCCCGCGCCGATCTCCTCGGGCCAGCCCGTGTTGGGCCACAGCGTCGCCGGATGCTGATGCAGCGAAATTGTCAGCACGCGAGGGTCGTCGTAGAAGGCGCGCTGCACGCCGTCGCCGTGGTGCACGTCGACGTCGACGTAGGCGATGCGGTCGAATCCGTTGTCCAGCAGCCACGAAATGGCCACCGCCACATCGTTGTAGACGCAGAACCCCGATGCCGCGTCGGGCATCGCGTGATGCATACCACCCCCGATGCTCACCGCCCGCCGGGTGCGGCCGGCCGCGATTTCCCGGGCGGCGGCAAGGGTTCCGCCGACGATCACCGAGGCCGCCTCGTGCATATGAGGGAAGACGGGATTGTCCATCGACCCCAGCCCGTGCGGGGGCACGGCCGGCGGTGTGGTGCCCGGCGGTGCGGGAACGGCGTGACGCACCGCGTCGAGATAGGCGGCGGTGTGGATGCGCAGCAGCTCACCGTCGCCGGCGGGACCGGGCGCGAGGGTTTCGATGCCGTCGAGCAATCCGAGACTGCGCGCGAGTGCCATCGTGAATCGGAGCCGGGCCGGTTTCATCGGGTGCTCCGGGGTCCAGGTGTAGTCCAGGAAGCGGTCGGTCCACACCACGGCGGCGTCGTCTGCCATACCGTCACGCTAGCCCACCGCGGCCCGTCGCCGTGGCGTTGCTCGCACGGCCGGGGACACGGGAAGCAGACCACCCGAGTTGTCGTTGTCATGCAGTAGAAATGCAAGACGACACCGGGCGCGCCTGTCGCCCGCGCGCATCCGGTCGCGCGCGCAGGTATCGGCGGAGTTCGTGCAGGACGTGCGAAATATGCTGAGGCCGATTGCGCAGCCGGGCGTGGGTAGAATTCGTGCCGACGAAGGGGTAACAGGTGAAGGATCTGGTCGACACCACGGAGATGTATCTCCGTACCATCTACGACCTCGAGGAGGAGGGCGTGGTGCCGTTGCGGGCGCGTATCGCCGAGCGCCTCGAGCAGAGCGGCCCGACGGTGAGTCAGACGGTCGCGCGGATGGAGCGCGACGGTCTGCTGATGGTCGCCGGCGACCGGCACCTCGAACTCACCGACAAGGGCCGTGCGATGGCCGTGGCGGTCATGCGCAAGCACCGGCTGGCCGAACGATTGCTGGTCGACGTGATCGGGCTGGACTGGCAGAACGTGCACGCCGAAGCCTGCCGCTGGGAGCACGTGATGAGCGAGGAGGTGGAAATGCGTCTGCTCGAGGTGCTCAACCATCCCACCACCTCCCCGTACGGCAACCCCATCCCCGGCCTGGACGAACTCGGCGTCAACTCCATCCATTCCGGTGAGGAGACGCTGGTCCGGCTCTCCGATCTGCCGCCCGGACAGGTGTCGGCGGTCGTCGTGCGGCGGTTGTCGGAACATATCCAGGCCGATCCGGATGTGATCGGTCAGCTGCGGGAGGCGGGGGTGGTCCCCGACGCCCGCGTGACCGTGGAGACCAAGCCGGGTGTGGTGATCATCTCGGTGCCCGGGCACGTCGGTTTCGAACTGTCCGACGAGATGGCCCACGCGGTCCAGGTCAGGCTGGCCTGACGAATGAAACTCCTGGTAACCGGCGGTGCCGGGTATGTCGGCGGAGTATGCGCCCAGGTACTGGTTCAGGACGGCCACGAGGTCGTGGTGGTCGACGATCTGTCCACCGGCAACGCCGAGGGCGTGCCGGCCGGGGCGAAATTCGTCGACGGAGATATCGCGACCACCGGCGTCGAACTGATCGAATCCGAATCCTTCGACGGCGTCCTGCATTTCGCGGCACAGTCGCTGGTCGGCGAATCGGTGCAGCAGCCCGAGAAGTACTGGTACGGCAATGTGGTGAAGACGCTGGCGCTGCTGGAGGCGATCCGCCGCACGCAGACCCCGCGGCTGGTGTTCTCCTCGACCGCGGCGGTCTACGGTGAGCCGGAACAGGTTCCGATTCTCGAGTCCGCCCCGACCCGGCCGACCAATCCCTACGGGGCGTCGAAACTCGCGATCGACCACGCGATCACCTCCTACGCCGTCGCCCACGGTCTGGCCGCGACGAGCCTGCGGTATTTCAACGTCGCCGGCGCCTACGGCGGGCTCGGTGAGAACCGTGTGGTGGAAACCCATCTCATCCCGCTGATCCTGCAAACGGCTCTGGGGCATCGGGATTCGATTTCGGTCTTCGGCACCGACTACCCGACGCCGGACGGCACCGCGGTGCGCGACTACATCCACATTCGTGACCTCGCCCGCGCCCATGTGCTGGCGCTGGCGCAGTCGCGGCCGGGCGAACATCGCATCTTCAACCTCGGCAGCGGTACGGGTTTCTCGGTGCGCGAAGTGATCTCGGCCTGTGAGCGTGTGGTCGGCCGGCCCATTCCGGCGGTGGACGCGCCGCGGCGCGCCGGTGATCCGGCGGTGCTGATCGCCTCGAGCGCGAAGGCGATCGACGAACTCGGCTGGCAGCCCGAACACAACGATCTCGACGAAATCGTCTCCGACGCGTGGGATTTCCTCACCTCGCTCGGCGACCGCGCCCACAGCGCTCGCTGATACGCGCGGTCCCCGCGACCGTGACCGGGCGGGTGTCACCGCGACTCCGCGTCGGTTGGCGGTTCGCCGATGTCGGCGACGGCCAGGTCGACACCCAGCCCGGCGGCGATATCGCGGCCGCTGACGGCGAGTTTGCGCACATCACCGGGGCGCATGCCGGTGCGTAGCGCCGCATCCAGCAGTCGTGCGATGCGATGCGCCGGATCGGCCTGCAGTGCCGCCTCGAACGCCACACCCGCCAGCGGTCCGTCGCCGCGGGTGTAGGCGCTGTAGCCGAACAGGGTGGCCAGTTCGGCGCGGTCGGGGCCGGTGAGGCCGCGGCAGGCACGGGACCACAGCGCTTCGGCCGCGGCGGCATGGGCACCCAGCGCCACCGCGAACAGGGAATCGCGCACCGCGGTGTCGCGCACGGCGACGGCCAGATCCGCGAGTTCGCGTGGGTCGAGTTCGTCGCCCGATTCGACGGTGCTGATCTGCCACAGCACCATGTCCAGGGCCGCGCGGCTGTAGGAGCGTGGCTCGCCGGCACGCAGTGCGCGCCGGAACCGCAGCCTGGCGGCCTCCGCGGCGCTGCCGATCACCGCGTCGATCTCGACACGCAGCGGCATATCCTCTGCCACCGCGGCCGTGAGCTCGGTGCGCGAGCCGCGGATGGGACGGCCGTCGAGCACCTGGGCGAGCGCGACCGGCGAGGCCGCCGGATCCGCTTGTGTCCCGGCACTGTCCGGATCGAGCACACTCCACCAGTCGGCACCCGGGGTGATCTCGCCCACGGCCCATGCTTCGGCGAGGAGTACGTCCTGGCTCCGCAGCGCGCCGTCGAGCACCCGCACCAAGTCGCGATGCCGGGCCGCGCGCCGCCCGGCCCGCCCCGCCCGCGGTGCCGTAGCACGATCGTCGACGATCAGCGTCACCACACCGACGGCCTGCTCCTGACCACAGAGGGCGGCCAGCTGGCCGGCCAGTCGCACCCAGGCCCCGCAGCCCGCTACGTCGAGATCGTGGCGGGCCACCGCTCCGAGATAGACCGCCCCCGGGTACTTCTGCGACCGCAGCAGCAGACAGGCCACCAGCGAGCGCTGCGGTCGAAATCCCAGCAGCGCGGGCACGGCCGCGATGAACTCCGCCGGTTCGTTCATGGTCAGCGCCGTCGCCGTCCACAGCTGTTCGACGCCTTCTGCTCGCGTGTGCTGTTCCATCGCGTCTTGGGCCAGGTTCCCGGACGTCCCACCGTCGCCCCGGCCGGACAAACCCGGTTCGGCCTCACCGTCGTGCCCATCCCCGCCGGGCGGTGTCGAACCCGGTCCGGCGAGAGGCGTGTCCGCCACGCTCCCCGCCGGTTCCGGCGGCGTATCACCCTGTGACGGCAGCGGTTTCGCCGTATCACCACCGGCGTCCACCATGTCGTCCGCGTTGTGCACAGCACCGTATTCCTCGTCACCGCTGTCGCTTCCGCAGATATCCGCACGCGGCCGCAACACCTGGTCGGCCTCACACCGCCAACGCCGCTTCGGCTCCCTCGAGTCGCCACAGCCGTCTCCGGCGCCGGCGCATTCGCGCACGGCCGCGCATCGGGTGCCGGCACACGCGTCTCGCGGGGTGTCCACACGTGCGCTCCCGCGAACAGTGTTGCAGTACAACGGAACTGGTGCCGTCTCGGCGGTCGACCCGCCCGTCCTCCCGCCCGTCGTGCGGGTGACTCCGTCCTGCGAGCGACAGATCCGGTGGGCGTGTGGGGCGATGCGCGGTGAGAAAGGCGGCGACGCCGCGTCGCGCTCACTATCGGTAGCGGCTTCGTCCTCCGCGGCCTTCGTGGCCCCCGAGGCGTCCATGACCTTCCGCGCATGACCCGCGGCGGCCGAGGTGCCCTCCGACCCGCCGTGGCCTGCCTTCCGGGCATGACCCGCGGTCGTCGAGCAGCCCTCTCGGCCCGGCACGCCCGCCTGCGCCGTCGACTCGGGCAGCGGCGGGGTGCCGGGTCCGGTCACGACTCGTATCGTGTCCGCCTCCGGCGAGGCCGCGTCGGGATGCGACGCAGTGTTCGAGGGCGAGGGCGTCCGCACGGCGTCGGGGCGGTCGGTGCGGGGCCGGCTGGGGTCGGTGTGTGTGGTCATGACATTCACACTGCCCGGGCGTCACCGCCGGCCCGCGTGGCTGAGCTGGGCTTTCATTTCGTCTGGGGAGCCCCTCGAGACCTGGGGATCGCGGCGGCGACACGCGGTGGAACCAGGCGGAGATGTCGGTGCCTGCTGTTACGGTTGCGCCGGGGAGAGCACATCCGCCCGAGGTGTTAGCGGGTGCGGACCTTGGCGACCGCGGCCGTGAAGACCTGGTCCAGGCCGGTCGTATCCGGTGCGTCGGCACCGAAAGTCATTGCCGTGGTTTCGATTCGGATGTCACCGACCTGCGCGAGCAGTGTGCGCAAGGCCGGATCGGCGGAGCTGCCGGGCGGCGCGCCGGTCACCGTCCGGCCGAAGGCCAGAGAGTCGTCGGCATCGACCGGCGGAGGCGGCAGCAGCCGCGTGGTGATCGTGCGATCGATCGCCGCGTGCCGGGCATGCACCGTGGCGCAGCGCGAAAGCTGATCCCCCAGACGGGACAACGGCTCGTTCGTACGGCTGAGCACGACGGTGATCGTGGCTCGCGTCCGGTCGTCCGTGCCGACCACGACGGCGATCCGGCCGGGATCGGGCGGATCGGGTGCGCAGTCCGGCGGGTCGATTTGTGCCCCCGGCGGAATCGCGGTGAGGTCCGCGGCCGCCGCCGCGGCGCGATCACCGGAGGCGACGACGGTCGTATAGCCCGTCGGGAATCGGTCCTGGCCGGGCAGCATCGCCGTCAGATCACCGTCGATATGCCGGGTGACCACACTCTGGCGCATCGCGGCCGGATGCCCGGACACCGTGGAACCGCACGCGGCGAGCAGACAACTCAATGCCGCGTACCCGACGGTGCGGCCGAACCCGCGGCGCCTCCGCGAGGCCGGCGGATCCGGGACGCTCACTCCCCCACTATGGCCGATACCGCCGCCCCCGCGGATCTGCCACGCCGACCCCGCGGGAATACGGCCCGCCGATCCGGAGTTGTCTTCTCCGGTAGGGCAGAGCGTGGCCTACCTCCGCCGGGTACGCTCCGCGACCGCTACTCTGCAGGGTTACATCCCCCGGTGGACCGGCGGTTTCCGTCGGATGTCACCACCCGCACGCCGACCGGTACGCGACCCCCGCGCGCGTACCCTGGACGGTGGAGAGGTGGCGAGATCCGGCACCGGGCCACCACTGAAAACGACTGAGGCGGACAGGGCTTGACCAGGGAGTTTGGCAAATGAGCAGTATGTACGAGCTGGAGTTCCCCGCTCCGCAGCTGTCCTCGGCCGACGGCGAGGGTCCGGTGCTGGTGCACGGCCTGGAAGGTTTCACCGACGCGGGTCACGCGGTACGGCTGGCAACGACCCATCTGCGCGAAAGCCTCGAGTCGGAGCTCGTCGCCTCGTTCGACGTCGACGAATTGCTCGACTATCGCTCGCGGCGGCCGTTGATGACGTTCAAGACCGATCACTTCTCGGACTACGCCGATCCGGAACTGAACCTGTGGGCGCTGCGCGATACCGCCGGCACCCCCTTCCTGCTGCTGTCGGGCATCGAACCCGACCTGCGCTGGGAAAAGTTCGTGACGGCGGTGCGCCTGCTGGCCGAACAGCTCGGCGTGCGTCGCAGCATCGGCCTGAGCGCGATCCCGATGGCGATTCCGCACACCCGGCCGCTGGGTGTCACCGCACACGCCAGCGACCGCGATCTGATCGGTGAGCATCAGCGCTGGCCCGGAGAACTGCAGGTTCCTGGTAGCGCGTCGTCGCTGCTGGAGTACCGCATGGGACAGCACGGCCACGAATCCATCGGATTCTCGGTGCACGTCCCGCACTATCTGGCGCAGACCGCGTACCCGGAAGCCGCGCAGACACTGCTGGAGAACGTCGCCGACAACGCCGGGCTGGAACTTCCGCTGGCCGCACTCGGCGAGGCAGCGGCCCGCGTGCGCGAACAGGTCAACGAGCACATCGCCGGAAATGCCGAGGTGGAGACGGTGGTACAGGCGCTCGAGCGCCAGTACGACAGCTTCGTCACCGCCCAAGAGCGCCGCTCCAGCCTGCTCGCCGGCGAGGCCGACCTGCCGACGGGCGAGGAACTGGGCGCGGAGTTCGAGCGCTTCCTCGCCGAGCAGACCGAATTCGGCGACGGCGACGACCCCCGGGACTGACCCACACCACATCGCCCGGCGCGCACGGTTCACCGCCGTGCCGCCGGGCGATGCGGTACCCGCGGCGGTTCGTCGGTAACGTGGACGCACGTGCAGCTGTCCGAACTGGTTCCCGACCGTGCCGTGCCCGACGTGGATGCCGACTGGCTGTACGAAACCTTCGCCGAATGGACTTCCGCCCAGGGGCTGACGCTGTATCCGGCGCAGGAAGAGGCGCTGCTCGAGCTGATGACCGGCGCGAACGTCATCCTCGCCACCCCCACCGGCTCCGGCAAATCGATGGTCGCCGTCGGCGCCCACTTCGCCGCGCTGAACCGCGGTGAGCGCAGCTACTACACCGCGCCGATCAAAGCGCTGGTCAGCGAGAAGTTCTTCGCGCTGTGCGAGGTGTTCGGAGCCGACAAGGTCGGCATGGTCACCGGCGACGCCGCGGTGAATCCGACCGCCCCCATCATCTGCGCCACCGCCGAAATCCTCGCCAATCTCGCGCTGCGGGAAGGCGCGGACGCCGATATCGGCCAGGTGGTGATGGACGAATTCCATTTCTACGCAGATCCCGATCGCGGCTGGGCCTGGCAAGTGCCGCTGCTGGAACTGCCGCGCGCCCAATTCCTGCTGATGTCGGCCACTTTGGGTGAGGTGGACCATTTCGCCCGGGATCTGGAACGCCGCACCGGCCGCTCCACCGCCGTCGTCACCGGCTCCGAGCGCCCGGTGCCGCTGCTGTTCTCCTATGTCCGCACTCCCATCACGGAGACCCTGGAAGATCTGGTGACCACCAGCCAGGCCCCGGTCTACGTCGTGCACTTCACCCAGGCCGCCGCACTCGAGCGCGCTCAGGCGCTGACGAGTGTGAATTTCGCGTCCAAGGCGGAAAAGGACGCAATTGCCCAGGCGCTGGGCGGATTCCGGTTCGCGACCGGATTCGGCAAGACACTGTCGCGGCTGATCCGCCACGGCATCGGCGTGCACCACGCCGGGATGTTGCCGAAGTATCGGCGGCTGGTGGAACGGCTGGCCCAGGACGGGCTGCTGAAGGTCGTCTGCGGTACCGACACCCTCGGTGTGGGCATCAACGTGCCGATCCGCACGGTGCTGCTCACCGGATTGACGAAATTCGACGGGGTGCGCACGCGGCGTTTGAAGGCGCGCGAATTCCATCAGATCGCGGGCCGGGCCGGGCGCGCCGGATACGACACCGTCGGCACGGTGGTGGTGCAGGCACCCGAGCACGAGGTAGAGAACGCCAGGCTGGTCGCCAAGGCCGGCGACGATCCGAAGAAGCTGCGCAAAATCCAGCGGCGTAAACCGCCGGAGGGTTTCGTGTCCTGGTCGGAGGACACCTTCGACCGGCTCGTCACCGCGCAGCCGGAACCGATGGTGTCTCGCTTCCGTGTCACCAATTCGATGCTGCTCAACGTCATCGCCCGGCCGGGCAACTGTTTCGACGCGATGCGCCATCTGCTCGAGGACAATCACGAACCACGGCCTGCGCAGCGCAAACACATCCTGAAAGCGATCCGGCTCTACCGTGCGCTGCGCGATGCGGGCGTGGTCCAGCAACTCGACGAACCCGACGCCACCGGTCGTCGGGCGCGGCTCACCGTCGATCTGCAGCGCGACTTCGCGCTCGACCAGCCGCTGTCGCCGTTCGCGCTGGCAGCGCTGGAGCTGCTTGACAACTCCGCTCCCAGCTACACACTGGATGTGGTGTCGATCATCGAATCCACACTGGAGGATCCGCGCCAGTTGCTGCTCGCCCAGCAGCACCGGGCGCGGGGTGCGGCGATCGCCGAAATGAAGGCCGACGGCATCGAGTACGACGAACGCATGGAGCTGATCGAGGAGATCACCTGGCCGAAACCGCTGGCCGAGTTGATCGAACCGGCCTTCGAAACCTATCGCGCCGGCCATCCGTGGGTCTCGGAATTCAGCCCCTCCCCCAAATCCGTGGTGCGCGAAATGATCGAGCGCTCACTGACTTTCGCCGAACTGGTCTCCCAGTACGAGCTGGCGCGCTCGGAGGGCCTGGTGCTGCGCTACCTCGCCGACGCCTATCGCGCGCTGCGCCGGACCGTCCCCGAATCCGCGCGCACCGAGGAACTCGAGGACATCACCGAATGGCTCGGTGAGCTTGTCCGCCAAGTCGATTCGAGTCTGCTCGACGAATGGGAGCAACTCACCAATCCGGGCGCCGAGACCGACGACGATCAACTCGCCTTCGGCGCCGACACCGTGCGGCCGATCACCGCGAACGAACGTGCGTTCCGGGTCATGGTGCGCAACAGCATGTTTCGCCGGGTCGAGCTGGCCGGCCGGCAGCGCTGGGACGAACTCGCCGAATTCGACGACGGTCCGGACTGGGCGAACGATCTGGCCGCGTACTTCGACGAGTACGGCGCGATCGGCACCGGCCCGGACGCCCGCGGCCCGGCGCTGTTCGCCGTGGAGACCGAACCGGGTTTCTGGCGGGTGCGCCAGGTGCTCGACGACCCCGCCGGTGATCACGGCTGGGCGCTCGAGGCCGTCGTGGATCTGGCCGAATCCGATGCCGCCGGCGAGGTGGTCTTCGACGCGATGACGGTGCGTGCGGGATGAGCACGATCGTTCTCGGCCTCCGTCGCGATCCGGCCACGACGCTCGTACGCCGCCGAAAACCCGGTGCCGACGCGCTGATCTGATCCGGCCGCCGTCCCCCGGTGCGGGCCGCGCTGACCCGAGCGTGATCAAGCCGACCCTCGTTCCGGTTCGTTTCCCGTGCCCCCGCGCTGATACTCTCTCGCTCGCTGCCTGCAGCGGGAGGCTGCCCAGAAGAAAGAGAGTTCCCTTAGATTGACCGGTACAAACGCGCCCGAGTCGCCCTGT
This sequence comes from Nocardia nova NBRC 15556, assembly GCF_001613005.1. Classification (GTDB taxonomy): domain Bacteria; phylum Actinomycetota; class Actinomycetes; order Mycobacteriales; family Mycobacteriaceae; genus Nocardia; species Nocardia nova. Next base: position 23,884 of record NZ_BDBN01000071.1, read on the forward strand.
CTCGTCATCGACCTCGATCGGGTGCGCGGCAACTTCCACGCTTTCCGTGCGGCCTTCCCGTCGGCACGAATTCGCTTCGCTGTCAAAGCATCTCCGATGCCGGAGATCATCCGGCTGCTCGATTCCGAGGGCGCCGAATTCGACGTCGCCAGCATCGGCGAGATCGAGATGTGTGTGGCGCTGGGGGTCGACCCGGCAGTGCTCTGCTACGGCAATCCGATCAAGAAGGCCGCCCACATCGCCGCCGCCTACGCCGCGGGCGTGCGCCGGTTCGCCTTCGACACCGAGGACGACCTGGAGCGGATCGCCGAACTCGCGCCGGGCTCGGAGGTGGAGTGCCGGTTCCTCGCCTCCGCGCCGCAGTCGCAGACCCCGTTCGGCACCAAATTCGGCTGCGCACCCGGTGAGGCGGTGCGGCTGCTGGTGCGCGCCGGCGACCTGGGCCTGCGGGTGGCGGGCCCCTATTTCCACGTGGGGTCCCAGCAACTGGATCCGGTGGCGTGGCAGATCGGCATCGAGCAGGCCGCTGCCATCACGGAGGCGCTGGCGGTCAAGGACATCCCGGTGACGTCGGTGAATATCGGTGGGGGCCTGCCGATTTCGTACGCCGACCCGGCGCCGGAGCTGTCCGAACTGAGCGCCGTGATCGCCGAGTCGGCGACGCGGCACCTTCCCGAGCACACCGACCTGGTGGTGGAACCCGGCCGTGCCCTGGTGGGCAATGCCGGCGTGATCCACGCCGAGGTCGTGAACGTGCGCATCGCGCCGGACGGGCGGCGCTGGGTGTATCTCGACATCGGCCGCTACAACGGTATGGCCGAGACCGAGAACGAGTACATCGCCTACCGGATCGACACCGACCGCGACGGCGACCCCGTCGACGAGGCGGTGATCGCGGGCCCGACCTGCGACGGAGACGATGTACTGTATCAACGCACGCGAGTCCTTCTGCCGACCACGCTGCGAGCCGGTGATCCCGTTCGGATCCTCGATACCGGCGCTTATACGGCGAGCTATTCGTCGGTGTCCTTCAACGGTTTTCCGCCTTTGACTGTGCATGTCATCGGCGCTGAGCGAGAGTGAGTTTGCCCATGACGGCAGAATTCACCGGCTGGCACGTGCTGGCCGAGTTCGGTGGTGTCGACGTAGCCCTCTGCGACGATCTCGAACGACTCGAAACAGCGCTTCGACAATCGTTGCTCGCCGCGGGAGTGACGATCTGCGAGGTGGTGCACAAGAAGTTCGAGCCCCACGGCGTGACGGTGCTGGCGCTGCTGTCGGAATCGCACGCGTCGATCCACACCTATCCGGAATCCGGCGACATCTTCGTCGACGTGTTCACATGCGGCAGCATCGGCGCCGGCGCCACCAAGGCGGTCGAGTTGCTGCAGGAAGCGCTGCAGCCGGAATCGGTGCATATGGAGGTCGTGCAGCGCGGGCATCACGCGCGCCGGGTGCACGAGCCGGTCGGCGACGGCCTGACCCGCGTCTGGGATCTGTCGGAGGTGATCGTGGATGCGCGAACTCCGTTCCAGCACATGGTGATCGCGCGCACGGCGCAGGGCGTGTCGCTGTTCTCCGACGACGACCGGCAGTCCACCGAGTTCTCCCAGCTGACCTATCACGAGGCGATGCTGGTCCCGGCCTACGCGCTGGCGGCCAAGCTCGACAACGTGCTCATCATCGGTTCCGGGGAGGGCGTGGCCAGCCAGATGTCGGTGGCCGCGGGCGCGACCCGCGTCGACCATGTCGATATCGACCGGATGGAGGTCGAGCTGTGCGCCCGGCATCTGCCCTACGGATACACTCCCGCCGATCTGGAGGCCGCGGTCCGCGGTGACGGCGCGATCCGGATGCACTACGCCGACGGCTGGGACTTCCTGGCCGAGGCCGAAGCCGCCGGTGTGCGCTACGACGTGATCGTCATCGACCTCCCCGACGAGCGGGTCGAGGACGCCCAGCACAACCGCCTCTACGAGGAGGAATTCCTCACCCGAGGTAAGGCGCTGCTGGCCGAGGGCGGCGTTCTGGCCGCTCAGGCCGGTTGCCCGACCATGTGGCGCAACGAGACGCTGAAGCGTTCGTGGCAGCGGTTCACCGATCTGTTCGCCACCGTGGTGCCCTACGGCAGCGACGAGCACGAGTGGACGTTCCTGTTCGGTGTCGCCGAGCGCATCGACGACCCGGTCGCGGCGATGTGCGAGAAGCTGCCGAAGCTGCCCTACCATGCGGAGACGGTCGACGAACGCGCGCTGGTGCGCGGCGCCATCGAACCGTACGCACTGCGGGAGATCGCCGCTCGGGCATGATACGGCCGGCGATCGTGGATCGGCTTGCCTGACAATCGAATACGAGAAGGACCGCCCGGGACGACAGTCCCGGGCGGTCCTTTTCGACAGCCGTCGTCACGAACCTGCCGCACACCTGCCTCGCGGTCTATGGCCGTCCACCGACGCTCAGGCGCGCTCCTGCCGCCACTGGGCCGTGCGCTCGACGTAGCGGTCGAGGTGGTGGGAGACGAACACTTCGGGCAGCCAGTCGTTGCCCGTGACCGCCGACGACCAGACGAAGGTCCGCACGGGTTGCTCGTAACCGATCAGCTCGATCGGGCGCAGATCGTATTCCGGATCCTCGAAGGCTTCGATGGTCCGCCAGTCGGCCGCGGTCAGCCCGCGCAGGACCAGCCCGCCCGCCATTCGCCCGGGTTCGGCCACCAGCCCCGGGTAGAGCCGCTGCGGCAGGGCCGCGACCCGCCAGCCCCGCGCGACCGCGACATCCATCTCGGGCGTGCGGCCCAGCAGCACATCGAGCACGGGACCGAATTGCAGGGTGCCGTAGGCGAACAGGTCCGGGCCGGGATCGTCGGGACGCGCGCGGCGTTGCGGCGCGGGCTTCTTCGCCGCGGTCACCGGATCACCCCTCCGGCATCTCCGGCGCCCTCCGCGCACCTATCCGTCGTTACGTCGAACCATCCGTTCCTACTCGCACACCCGTATCGCATCCCTCCACTGTGCCGAATGGGCGAGCGGCGCATCACACCGGGTAAACGTGACCTACATCACAGGTTACGTCGTCGCTGGTCACGGGTTGCCGAGAAGTCGCCAGACCGGGAAACCCTCCTTCCGCGGGATGCGCGCGGTAGCCCTCGCGCTATCCGACGGGCCGCACAGAATTCCCGGTGACCCGGGCGAACAGATCAGGGTCGTGCGAGTTGACGATGGTGATCGCATTGCCGTGGGCGCGGCCCAGTTCCACCAGTCGCCGCCGGTTCTCCAGATAAGCCCCGCGCACGATCGAGCCCAGTTCGAACGACCACCAGAACAGCGGTGTCTTCGGCCCGGCCGGGTCGATCTCGCTCGCGACGTAGAACGCGTCACCGGCGTGCAGCAGCCAGCCCGACCCCGTGTCGACGGCGACCCCGACGTGACCGCGCGTGTGGCCGGGCAGCGGGACGACCAGGATTTCCGGCGGCACGCCCGGCAAATCGCGCACCGCGCGGAAACCGAACCACTCGTCGGTGCCGTCGAGTTCGTTGACCATCCAGCGCGGCCCGTGCGACCACTGCGCCGCCCGGTAGCGCAGTCGCTCCGACAGCGTCCGCCCCGCGGTCGCCGCGCGGAATTCGGGCCCGTGCACGTGAATTGTCGCCTCGGGGAAATCCGCCAGTCCGGCGGAGTGGTCGAGGTCGAGGTGCGTGAGGATGATGTGGCGCACATCGGCGGGGTCGTAGCCCAGCGCCTGGATCTGCCGGATTGCGGTGTGGTGCTCGGCGGGCCGGATGCCGAGCAGAAAGCGGCCGGGGCCGACGAAGCGGCCGGGATCGCGCACACAGTCGAGCCCGAATCCGGTATCCACCAGCACCAACCCGGTCCTGGTCTCGATGAGCAGGCAGTGGTCCACCATGCCCATGGCCATGGTGCCGCAGTTGAGGTGATGAATCCGCACGCGACGAGCGTTCCAGACGCCCACCGGCCGGTCAATCGGGATGGGAGACCATGGAATTTCTCATATCGGGCGTTGTGCCCGAATGATTTCCGCCAGCTGTTCGTAGTCCTCCACGCGTGCGGTCGAACCCCGGAAGACCAGGCCGATGGTGCGCCCCGGCGCGGGCGCGGCGAACCGAGCGATATCCAATGTGCCACGGGAGGTTTCGGCCGCCACGGCCATCTCGGGAATCAGCGTCACCCCGAGCCCTCCGCCCACGCACTGCACCACCGTCGTCAGCGAGGCCGCGCGAGTATCGCCGACCGGCCCCGGGCGCACGTCCTGCGACCGGCACAGATCCAGCGTCTGGTCACGCAGGCAGTGCCCCTCGTCGAGCAACAGCAGCGGCAACTCGTCCAGGGCCGCGGGCTCGATGTCGCTCCGCCCGGCCAATTCGTGGCCGAGGGGCGTGACCAGGACGAATTCCTCGGTGTAGAGCGGGATTTCGACCATGCCGGTGGCCTCGGACGGCAGTGCCATCATCGCGACGTCGAGGACGCCGCTGCGCAATCCGTCGAGCAGCCGGGCGGTCTGATCCTCGATGACATGCGGCACCAGAGCCGGCAACCGGCGGCGCAGTTCCGGCAGCAACGCGGGCAGCACATAGGGCGCGACGGTGGGGATGATGCCCATGCGCAGGGTGCCGCCGAGACCGTCGCCGGCCGCGGTGGCGACGAAGCGGTCGGCGGCCTCGAGCGTCGCCATCGCCTGCGGCAGCAACCTTTTGCCCGCGGCGGTCACCAGCACCCGGCGGGTGCTGCGCTCGATCAGCTGCAGGCCCAAACCGTTTTCCAGTGATGCCAGTGCCTGCGATAACGTGGGTTGGCTCACATTCAGATGAGCCGCGGCGGTCCCGAAGTGGCGGTATTCCGCAATCGCCACGAACGCACGCAGCTGTGACAGGGTGGGCTGATAAGTCTGATCAGTCACGCCTATCAGTATAGTGCAACTGATCACCTTTACCTTTTATTGGTTTTTGGGCATGATCGACAGCGAAAGCTTCGACGGTGTCCCGCACCAGGGCGACCCGTCACCCGTGCCCCACTACGACGAAGGAGACAACATGGCTCTGCTGACCATCGGCGACCAGTTCCCCGCCTACAACCTGACGGCGGTCATCGGCGGTGACCTGTCGAAGGTGAACGCGCAGCAGCCCGACGACTACTTCACCCAGGTCTCCAGTGACGACTACGCCGGCAAGTGGCGCATCGTCTTCTTCTGGCCGAAGGACTTCACCTTCGTGTGCCCGACCGAAATCGCCGCCTTCGGCAAGCTGAACGAGGAGTTCGCCGACCGCGACGCCCAGGTCCTGGGTGTGTCGGTCGACAACGAGTTCGTGCACTTCCAGTGGCGCGCCCAGCACGAGGATCTCAAGACCCTCCCCTTCCCGATGCTGAGCGACCTCAAGCGTGAGCTCGTCACTGCGACCGGCGTGCTCAACGCCGACGGTGTCGCCGACCGCGCGACCTTCATCGTCGACCCGAACAACGAGGTCCAGTTCGTCTCGGTGACCGCCGGTTCGGTCGGCCGCAACGTCGACGAGGTGCTGCGCGTGCTCGACGCGCTGCAGTCCGACGAGCTGTGCGCCTGCAACTGGAAGAAGGGCGACCCGACCATCGACGCGGGTGAGCTGCTGTCCGCGAGCGTCTGATCACCGAAAAGGAAGTTCCTGCCCGTGTCTGTTGAAAACCTGAAGAATTCGCTTCCCGAATACGCCAAGGACCTCAAGCTCAACCTGTCGTCCATCGCACGGTCGACCGTGCTGAACGAACAGCAGCTGTGGGGCACCCTGCTCGCCGCGGCGGCCGCCACCCGGTCGGCCACCACCCTGCGCGAGATCGGCGAGGAGGCCGCCGACACCCTGTCCGCGGAGGCCTACAACGCGGCACTGGGCGCCGCCTCGATCATGGGTATGAACAACGTGTTCTACCGGGGCCGGGCGTTTTTGGAGGGTCGTTACGATGATCTGCGCGCCGGGCTGCGCATGCAGATCATCGGCAATCCGGGCGTCGAGAAGGCCGATTTCGAGCTGTGGTCGTTCGCGGTGTCGTCGATCAACGGCTGCCAGCACTGCCTGGAGGCCCACGAGCACACCCTGCGTGAGGCCGGTGTCTCGCGCGAGGTGATCTTCGAGGCGCTGCGCGTCGCCGCGATCGTGGCGGGCGTCGGCCAAGCCGTGCAGGCCAGCGAGACGCTGGCCGCCGCGACGGTCTGAGGCACCGTCGAGACGCATTCCACCGGATGCCCCGCCCCGTCCATCGGGGCGGGGCATCGCGCGTGTTGCTCCGGGTACGCTGGGGCAGCATGAGCCAATGGGAAAGCGACGGCACACAGGTCGAGGTGGTTCGGGTCTTCACCGACGTCACCGGCCGGCTCGGTAACCCACTGGGCATCGTGCGCGCGGGGGCCGTGGCCGCGATCGATCACCAGTTGCTGGCGGCGCGAATCGGCCACAGTGAGACGGTGGTCGTCGACGATCCGGTGGCCGGGCGCGCCCGGATGCGCATCTACACCCCCGCACGGGAGCTGCCGTTCGCGGGACATCCGACGGTCGGCGCGGCATGGTGGCTGGCCGATCAGGGGCATCCCGTGAAGATCATCGACGTGCCCGCCGGTCCCGTCGAAATCCAGATGCTCGACGACGGCCTGGTCTGGATTCGCGCCCGCGCCGAATGGGCGCCCGAATTCACCTTCGACGAATTCTCCGACGCCGCCTTCCTAGACACGGTCGACCCGCGCCACTTCACCGACGGCCAGCATTACGTGTGGGCTTGGACGAACGAGGCGCGCGGCGCCGTGCACGCGCGAATGTTCGCTCCCGCCTTGGGAATCGCCGAGGACGAGGCGACGGGCGCGGCCGCGATCGCACTCACCGCGAAATTGCGCCGCAGCCTGATCATCACCCAGGGCGCGGGTTCACAGCTGTTCACCGAATGGGATTCCGACGGCTGGGTGCGTCTGGGCGGACGTGTCGTGGCCGATCACCCCATACTCCTCTGATCAGGCGACGGCGGCGATCAACATATAGGCGGTCCCGAGATCCATCACGACGTGCGGAACGGCGCCGAGGGCGCCCGGTGTGCCGGACGGATGCGAAATACTGTGCCGCAGTGCGGTTCTCGTACGCGGGAACAGCAGCAGTAGGCCGTCGAGCGCGAACAGCGCGGCCACGATCGAGACGGGTACGACCGGCGGGCCATCCGCACCGCTCATATCCGGGTGCCCCATACCGTGATGATGTCCGGCCATCACCCACAGCATCGCCGCGGCCGCGACCAGGTGGTAGACCACCGCCGGGAGCCGGAATTCGGCGCCGTCGCCGCCGGATGCCGTGCGCCAGTGCGCGATTCGCACGATCGACAGGCCCGCGTACACGACGATCATGGCGATGAGCACCCCGCGGATCGCATCGGGCGCGGCAGCCACCGGGAACAGCAGCATCGCGAGCATGACCAGGCACATCACGAGATGGGCCGCATCGGATTCGTGCGCGTCGACCTCGCTCGGCCAGGTTCCCGGCCGCTGGTCGCTCGCGTGTCCCGGCGTCACCGGCACCGCCACATGCCGTACCAGAACGATGCCCGCCGCGGCGACGAACGCCGTGACGACGCCCCAGCGCAACACCTCGTGCTCGGTCACGAAAGACCCCACACCCCACCACCTTCCGCCGCGGCGCGTTCGCCTTCGCATCCATGCTCGCACGGCGCGACGATGGGCACCGCCCATCCGGCGGCCCGGAGGCACTGAAGAGGCAGCCGTGGGGCAGACCGTGCGCTCAGCCCAGCGCGCGACCGATCGCCGCCGCGAGCTCGCCGATCTGCTCGTCGGTCATGACGAACGCCGGCGAGATCTGCAACGCGCCCTGGCCGGCGGACCGGGTGGAAACGCCTTCGGCGCGTAGCGCTTTCACCATGGCCGGTCCCTCGGACGGATCGGCGAGCTGCACCCCGGCCACCGCGCCCAGCCCACTGCGAACCTCCGCCACGCGCGGATGTCCGGCCAGCGGCGCGAGGTGGTCGTGCAGCAGCGATTCGATGTTCTTGCTGGCGTCGAGCAGATGCTCGCGTTCGATGATGTCGAGATTGGCCATCGCCGCGGCGGCCGATCCGGCGTGGCCGCCGTAGGTGTAGCCGTGCCGGAACCACACTCCGCCACCGAAGAACGGTTCGGCCACTCGCGGTGCCACGAAGACCGCGCCCATCGGCAGATAGCCGGACGTCAGGCCCTTCGCGGTGGTCATCAGGTCCGGTTCGAGCCCGAAACGAGTGGAGGCGAACCACGATCCGCCGATCCGCCCGAAGCCGGTGACGACCTCGTCGGCGACGAACAGGATGTCGTTGTCGCGGCAGAGGCGGCGAACCTCGGAGAGATAACCCTCCGGTGGCAGATACACCCCGCCCGCCCCGATGATCGGCTCGCAGAAGAACGCCGCGATCCGATCGGCACCCACCTCGTCGATCAGCGCCCGCAGCGCCTGCGCCTGATCGAATTCCACCGTGCGGGTATCGGCCATCAGCTCGCCGTATCCCTCGTGATTGCCCTCGATGCCGGCCAGCGCCGTTCCGGCGACGTGCATTCCGTGATAGGCCAGCCGGCGGCCGACGAGCAGCGTCTTGTCCGGACGGCCCTGCTCGCGCCAGAACCGGCGGGCGAGTTTGGCGGCGGTGTCAACCGAATCGGATCCACCGGAGGTGAACATGATCTTGCTGCCGGGCACCGGCGCCAGCTCCGACAACCGCTCGGCCAGCCGCTGCGTCACCGGCGCGGTCAGATCGCCGAAGTTCGAATAGTGTGCGAGCGTCGACAATTGCGCCGCGACCGCGTCGGCGATCTCGCGGCGGCCGTGACCGACATTGGTGAACCACAGCCCCGCCGTCGCATCGAGATACCGTCGCCCGGCCTCGTCCCAGATGTAGGCGCCCTCACCGCGGGCGACCACGAAGGCGCCGTCGCGCTCCACCGCGCCCATATCCGCGAATCCGTGCCACAGCGCACCCATGCTCGGCTCCTCTGCCCGTCGTCCAGTGGCGATGGGCATACCCGATCGCCCGCGCCGCCAGACTACCCGCGCTACGCCCGACGAGGCCGGGTCGTCCGGCCCGCGCAATCGACCGGCAACCGCAGGGTCAGACCGGAACGGGGGCCTCGCGACGGTTGTGCAACGACCCCAGCCGCGCCACCGCGATCGCCAGCAGCGCGATCACCGCAGCCAGCATCACCACCCCGATCAGGAGCGAGACATACCCCTGCACTCGGGGGTCCAGGAACGGATACGGATACCAGTCCACGATCTCGCCGCGGACCAGGCTGTAGGCGCAGAAGGCGAGCGGGTAGATCAGCCACCCGCCGATCAGCGCCGCCGAGACCCGCAGCCGCGCCGGCACCAGAATCCAGTCGGCGACCAGCACGATCGGCAGCACCCGATGCAATGTGTCGTTGATCCACTTGGCGGTGAGCATCACATCGATGTTCGCCAGCAGCACCGCGTAGATCACCCCGGTGATCAGCAGATACAGCGTGGCCGCGCCGCGCACCACCTGCCAGCGCCGCGCCGCCGGATCCAGCAGTCCCCCGATCAGCAGAACCAGCACACCGGCGATATTGGATTCGATGGTGAAGTAGCTCACGTAGTTGCCGAGCGAGAATCCGGGCGATCCCCACGCATGGAGCGGAATCCACAGCAGCGCAACAATTCCCAGCACACCGAACGCGATCCGCAGGATCCGGATCCACATCGGCGTTCCCGCACGGGCGATCATCGTACGATCCTCGCATACCGGTCGGCCCGCCAGGCGATTTCACCACCGGCGCCCCGGCCACCGGCAGACGACGAACCCTGCCGCCGGCGTAATCCGGCGGCACGGAAGGTCTTCCGGGTCTAGGCGGATCCGACCGGCGACGTACGCTGCCTCGTCGCGGGCTCGGCTGCCACCGGCCGGCGCAGCGTGTTCGACGCGGTCGTCGCGACCGCGCGCACCCCGTCGCGGACCAGAGCGGCGATGCCCAGCAGCACCGATGCCACGCGCAGTCCACGGACCCACATCGGCGTTCCGGAACCAGCAGTCATGATCCGATGGTGACACAACCGGCCCCCGCCGGGTACCAAGATCATCCGATAGCAACGATTCGGTTATCTTCATCGTCCGGCGCCTCGGCCAGCGCGGGAACGGGCCGGACGGCCGGTTTCGCTACGCTGGTCGATGCAATGACCTCGACTGCCACCACCCGCGAGCTGCGCGCTCGCCTGGCCGACCTCTCTCTCCGCGACGAACACCGGCTGCGCCGACAACTGGACAAGGCACACGGCAACGACGGCGAGATCGAGCGGCTGGAGCGTGAGATCGCCGCCGCGCAGGCTCGCATCGACACCCGCCGCGGCGCGGTCCCGGCGATTCGCTATCCCGAACAACTGCCGGTCTCGGCCCATCGCGACGATATCGCCGCGGCGATCGCCGCCCATCAGGTCGTCGTGATCGCGGGTGAGACGGGGTCGGGTAAGACCACGCAGATCCCGAAGATCTGCCTCGAACTCGGGCGCGGGATCCGCGGCACCATCGGCCACACCCAGCCGCGGCGGCTCGCGGCCCGCACGGTGGCCGAACGCATTGCCTCCGAACTCGATACCGAGCTCGGCGACGTGGTCGGCTACACCGTGCGCTTCACCGATCAGGCCTCCGATCGCACCCTGATCAAACTGATGACCGACGGCATCCTGCTGGCCGAAATTCAGCGCGACCGGCTGCTGCGTCGCTACGACACGATCATCATCGACGAGGCGCACGAGCGCAGCCTCAATATCGACTTCCTGCTCGGCTATCTGAAGTCGCTGTTGCCGAAGCGTCCGGATCTCAAGGTGATCATCACCTCGGCGACCATCGACCCGGAACTGTTCGCCCGTCATTTCGCCGATGCCGACTCCGGGGAGCCCGCGCCGATCGTCGAGGTCTCGGGGCGGTCCTATCCGGTCGAAATCCGGTATCGCCCGCTGGCTCCGGACATGGCCGGCACCGACGACGAGGACGACTTCGAGGAGGAGCCGGCGCCGCGTCGCGCCCGGCAGAGCGGACGCGGCAGCGCCGAGGACGCTCGCGACCAGACCGATGCCATCGGCGACGCGGTCCGCGAACTGCTCGCCGGGGGCGACGGCGACGTGCTGGTATTCCTGTCCGGTGAGCGCGAGATCCGCGATACCGCCGACACGCTGCGCGATCTGAAACTGCCGCGCACCGAGATCGTTCCGCTGTACGCACGCTTGTCGGCGGCCGAACAGCATCGAGTCTTCCAGCCGCACACCGGCCGTCGTGTGGTGCTGGCCACCAACGTCGCCGAGACCTCGCTCACGGTGCCGGGTATCCGCTACGTGGTGGATCCGGGCACCGCGCGCATCTCCCGCTATTCGATGCGCACCAAGGTGCAGCGCCTGCCGATCGAGCCGATCTCCCAGGCCTCCGCACGGCAGCGTTCCGGGCGCTGCGGACGCGTGGCCGACGGCATCTGCATCCGGCTCTACTCCGAGGAGGACTTCGAGGCGCGCCCCGCGTTCACCGAACCGGAGATTCTGCGCACGAACCTGGCCGCGGTCATTCTGCAGATGACCGCACTGGGGCTCGGCGACATCGAGAGCTTTCCATTCGTCGAGGCCCCGGACCGGCGGGCGATCCGCGACGGTATCGCGCTGCTAGTGGAACTCGGCGCTCTCGGGCGCCCTGCCGAGGCGCCCGTGCCGGCTCGCGGTGCGCGCCGTCGCCGCGGACGCGGCAGCGAAGGCGCCACCGGGGGCCATGTGCGCGCGCCGGAGGGCGGGGACGAGCTGGCACTCACCGCGGTGGGACGGCAGATGGCCCAACTTCCGGTCGATCCACGGATGGCGCGCATGCTCGTCGCCGCCGAGGCGAACGGATGCCTGTCCGAGGTGCTGGTCATCGTCGCGGCGCTGTCGATCCAGGACGTGCGGGAACGGCCGGCCGAATTCCAGCAGGCCGCCGACACCAAACACGCCCGCTTCACCGTCGAGGGCTCGGATTTCCTCGCCTATCTGCGGTTGTGGGACTATCTGCGCGGACAGCGGAAGTCGTTGTCGTCCAATCAGTTCCGGCGACTGTGCCGCGACGAGTTCCTGCACTACCTGCGCATCCGGGAATGGCAGGATCTGCAAGGGCAGCTGCGCACCATCACGAAAAGCCTCGGCTGGTCGGCCGCGGAATCGATCGCGCCGCAACAGAATCCGGAAGCCCTGCCGTGGGACGGGGACTCGATCCATCGCGCGCTGCTGGCGGGCATGCTGTCGCATATCGGGGTGCGCGAGGCCGAATCGCGGGAGTTCCTCGGTGCGCGCGGCGCGAAGTTCATGATCTTCCCCGGTTCGGCGCTGGCGAAGAAGCCGCCGCGCTGGGTGATGGCGGCCGAACTGGTGGAAACCTCGCGACTGTGGGGCCGGATGGCCGCACGGATCGAGCCCGAATGGGCCGAACGGCTCGCCGGCGATCTGGTCAGACGCAACTACTCCGAACCGCACTGGTCATCCCGGCGCGGCGCGGCGATGGCCTACGAGCGGGTCACCCTCTACGGCATTCCGCTGGTCACCCAGCGCCGCGTCGACTTCGGCCGCATCGATGCCCAGCTGTCGCGGGAGCTGTTCATCCGGCACGCACTGGTCCAGGGCGAATGGCAGACCCGGCACCGGTTCTTCCACCGCAACCGCGAGCTGCTCGACGATGTGGCCGATCTGGAGCATCGGGCACGGCGGCGCGACATCCTCGTCGACGACCAGGTGCTGTTCGATTTCTACGAGCAGCGCATTCCCGCCGACGTGGTGTCGGTGCGGCATTTCGACAGCTGGTGGCGCAAGGCCGAGCGCGAGGATCCGCATCTGCTGGACTTCTCGACCGCCACCGTGGTCAATGCGCAAGCGGCCCAGCTGGATCCGGCCGCCTACCCGGACAGCTGGCGGCAGGGCGAGCTGACTTTCCCGCTCACCTACCAGTTCGAGCCAGGACAGGCCGACGACGGCGTGACCGTGCACATCCCGGTCGCCCAGCTCGCCCACGTTCGTGCCGTGGGCTTCGACTGGCTGGTTCCCGGCATGCGCGAGGAACTCGCCGCCGCACTGATCAAGACCCTGCCGAAACAGCTGCGCCGCAGTGTCGTTCCCGCGCCGGACTTCGCGAAGGCCGCGTTGGCGCGGCTGACTCCGCGCGCGGAACCATTGCGCAGCGGACTGGCCCGCGAATTGTCGGCACTGGCGTCGACCTCGATCGCACCGGCCGACCTCGACCCCGCCGCGCTGCCCGATCATCTGCGGATGACGTTCGCCGTCGCCGGTCCCGACGGCGCGCACCTCGCCCGTGGCAAGAGCCTCGCTACCTTGAAAACTCAGCTCTCCCAGCAGATTTCACAGTCGGTGGCGAAGGCGACGAGTGCTGCCGAGAAGGCGCCGGCGACGGTGTGGACGGCGCAGACGCTGGGCACCGTGCCGCAGACCGTTCGGCGTGAGGTCGGCGGCCAGACCATTACCGGCTATCCCGCGCTGGTCCGCGAGGGCGACGGGGTGGCGGTGCGAGTGTTGTCCTCACCGGCGGCACAGCGTGCCGCGATGCGCACCGGAACCCGCGCGCTGCTGCTGCGCGAGATGCCGGCCGCGCAACGCTCGGTCACCTCGGGGCTGTCGGCCGCCGATCGCCTCGCGTTGAGCCAGAACCCGTACGGATCGCTGGAGGCACTGCTCGACGACTGCCGCGCCTGCGCCGCCGACGAACTGATCGCCGCACACGGTGGCCCGGTGCGCAGCCCGGAGCAGTTCACTCGGCTCGTCGAGCAGGTTCGACCGCAGTTCGCCGGTGCGGTCGCGCGCATCCTCGCGCTGGTGGTTCCGGTGCTGGCGGCCGCGCACCGGGTGCGCACCGCCCTGGCCGACACCACCGATCGCGATGTCGCCGACGATGTCGCCGGGCAGCTCGACGACCTGGTCTTCGCCGGTTTCGTCAGCGAATTCGGCAGTGCCCGGCTGCGCGAGATCCCGCGGTATCTGCACGCCGCCGAGGCACGACTGCTCGCGTTGCCGGCCTCGGCCGACCGCGATCGCCTCGGCGCGGCCGAACTGGATCGGGTGCACACCGCCTACGCGCGGTTGCTCGACCGCCTCCCGGAGGCGCGTCGCACGGCCGCCGACGTCACCGAGATCTGGTGGATGATCGAGGAACTGCGGGTGAGCCTGTTCGCCCAGCAGCTGGGCACACCGTATCCGGTGTCCGCCAAACGAATCGTCAAGGCCATCGACGGCATCGGCGCGGCGCCCGCCGGCGCGCGATCCCGCTGACCACCGGTCCCGCTGATCACCTGGCGCGTTGATCAGTCGGCGCCGGCGCTCACCGATCGTTCGGCGCGATGGCGGCGCAGGTCGGCGATCTCGCGTTCGAAATCGTCGGCGGAGCTGAAGGACCGGTAGACCGACGCGAAACGCAGATAGGCGACCTCGTCGAGATCGCGCAACGGCCCGAGGATGGCCAGACCGACTTCGTGGCTCGGCACCTCCGGAGAGCCCTTCGCCCGCACCGCATCCTCGACCTGCTGGGCGAGCAGGTTCAGGGCATCGTCGTCGACCTCGCGCCCCTGGCAGGCGCGGCGGACACCACGGATCACCTTCTCGCGGCTGAACGGTTCGGTGACACCGCTGCGTTTGACCACCGAGAGGATCGCGGTCTCGACCGTGGTGAAGCGGCGACCGCACTGCGGACACGCGCGGCGGCGCCTGATCGCGCTGCCTTCCTCGGCCTCACGCGAGTCGACCACCCGCGAATCCGGGTGCCGACAGTACGGGCAATGCATCCGGGATCCTTCGTCGATGCCTGCGTCGGTTCGCGACGAGCTGCCTGCCCTCGACCTTGTTCCGCCGATACAGCCGCACTCACCACGTATGTCCTGAGCGTCTTTCAGGATACCCGGACGGTGTTCGGCACGGCCCATGCGGACCCGCGACCGGGGCCGCTCACGCCGTCAGTTGCCACTGGCTCGTCAGGTCGGTGAGCAGATCCGGCAGGCGATTCAGCAATCGTCCGGCGGCGAGATCACCGGCGAACGGCACCGACAGCACCTGGCGGGCCAGACCCGGAGTGGCCTGCATCCGTTCGTAGCACGGCACCAGGTCGCCGGTGATGTAAGTCCAGCGCGGGTCGCGGTCGGCCCAGTTGAAGTCGGGCAACGGGGTGCGCAGCGTCATCGTGCGACCGTCGACCTCCGCCGAGACGGTGGTCGGTGCGAACACACCGGGTGCGCGCACGCCGGGTACCGCCGGCTTTGCCGCCACGGTGCTGACGTAGGTCATCACCCGGCCCATCGCGCCCCGCCCCTGCGATGTCACATCCCATTGATCGGCGATGATCTGATTCTGTTCGCGATCGGTCATCCGCATCAGCGCGTCGTTGTATCCGGTGACCGTGCCGGTGGCGAGCGAGCGCCAGGCCTGGACGGCATTGTCGTCGAGCACGCCGGCGGCGTACATCTCCTCGATCGCGGGCAACCCTCCCGCGACATAGGCCTCGTGCATCGGCACCTGGTCGAGGAAGATGTGCTTCTGCATGATCATCAGCCGGGTCTGGAACCATGCCAGATCCTCGGCGGTGAGCCGGGGCCCCTCGCTCGCCAGGAGCCGGATGTCGGCGGGTAGCGCCGCGACGAGCTGCGGCGGTGTGGCTCGCAGCAGATCCGCGACCGCGCCACCGAGCTGATGAATACCCGGCACGCTGAGAATTGTTGCCACGTCGCTCATGTCGAAGAAGCCGGAGGCGAACGAGCCACCCGCCAGTCCGGCCAGCCCGGTCCAGTAGAACTCGGGGTGGGCGGTCGTCAGCCGCAGGTAGTTCACGTAGACCTGGGTGAAGGTGCGCGAATTGGCGGCAACTCCCCGGATCGGATCCCACGCGGCCAGGTCGATATCGGCACCGGCGGTCGCCACCGTGAGCCAATACTGATGTAGCAGTGCCGCATACCGCGACGGTGCGACTCCGTCGGCGCGGGCCTGGTCCAGCGCCGCGCGCAGCGTCGAAATGTCCAGCGGCAGCTCGGGATTCAGGCCACCGGCGCTCTCCCCCGCCCCGTTCACCACGGGAATGTCCAGATATGCGGTGTATCCCGCCTCCGCGTGTACCGCCGGCGCCGCGGCACCGGCGATGACGAAACAGATGAGCAGTGCGGCCGCGTGTGCGAACAGTCGCGGCAGCGCCCGCTGGAGGGTGTGCGCCATGATGCCTCGTCCTCGAAATTTGTTGGCGGCGAATGTAGCCCCGATCACATTCCGAGCAGAGTAGCAACAGGTTTCAGTTCTGGATCAATAAATCCGGCCACGCGGATTCGCAGTCATCCAGGCCTCCGACCACGGCTTTATCGCGATGCCGGAACCACGAGAGTGCGTCCGGCGGCCACCTCGGCGCCGCGTAATCCGTTCAACTCCACGATGCGGGCCACCGTGTCGCGCACCGGATCTCCCGGCGCCACCCGCTGCGCGAGGTCGGCCAGCGACTCACCGGGCTGCACCTGGACGGTCTGTGTGGACGCCGGGCCACCCGCGTCGCGCAGCTGCGCCACCCCCATCAATCCACAGACCGCTGCCGCGGTGAGCAGGGCGGTCGCCGCGAGGGTCGCGAGTCCGATTCGGGCTTGTTCCACCCGCTGGAGCGGATGGGGCCCGCGGGCCGGCGCGGCGGCCGGCACTCGGTCGTAGCCCGCCACGGCGTGCGGGCGATACGGGCCGCGGGGACGCCGCAGGTCGGCCCGGCCGTGGCGCCGGACCGGCCGCACGGTGCGGACGGGGGCACCGCCGGCCGAACCGGTCCGGGTGCCGATCGTGCTGAATTCATCGACCGCGGTACGCATCTGACGACCTCCATGAATGCTGTGACGAGTGCTGGGCTGATGGATCACAGGGATATGAGAGTGGTGGCGTATTCGCTCATCTGTTCGACGAACTGATGTTCGAATTCTTACCACGCCGGACCGACAAAGTCACCAGCCACGCCGACATGCGTCGAACAGATGTTTGAAACCTGGCCGCGGGCGGACTACATTCGAAACACGCGATCCGGCGGCGCCGGCAGAACCCGGCGCCGGCAGAACCCGGCAGACACACGCCCCGGCAGACAGACGAATGGAGGACGGCGAGCGTGAGCGAACGTACGGTGGTCGGACACGAGGAGGCGGCCGGAAGCGGCACGGTCTCCCCCGACGGCGCCCCGGCGCCGGCCGGTGACACCGAAACCCCCGGCAACGGAGCGGATCTCACCGTCCGCCAGCGCAAGGTACTCGAGGTCATCCGGACCTCGGTGAACGAACGCGGCTATCCCCCGAGCATCCGCGAGATCGGAGATGCGGTCGGACTCACCTCCACCTCCTCGGTCGCGCATCAGCTCCGGGCACTCGAGCGCAAGGGGTATCTGCGCCGCGATCCCAACCGTCCCCGTGCGGTCGACGTCCGCGGCCTGGACGAGACCGCCGTGCGCGCGGCCGGTGCCGCGCCGGTGCTGCGCGCGGTGGCGACCGAAACCTCCGACGCGACCCCGGCGCCCACCTATGTGCCGGTGCTGGGCCGCATCGCCGCCGGTGGGCCGATCCTCGCGGAACAGGCCGTCGAGGACGTGTTCCCGCTGCCGCGCGAACTGGTCGGCGAGGGTTCGCTGTTCCTGCTGAAGGTCGTCGGCGAATCGATGGTCGACGCGGCGATCTGCGACGGCGACTGGGTGGTCGTCCGCCAGCAGAATGTCGCCGACAACGGCGATATCGTCGCGGCGATGATCGAGGGCGAGGCGACGGTCAAGACGTTCAAACGCACCGGCGACCAGGTCTGGCTGATTCCGCACAACCCGCTGTTCGATCCGATCGACGGTAACGACGCCCAGATCCTGGGCAAGGTCGTCACGGTGATCCGCAAGATCTGAGTGCACAAGATCTGAGTGCGCGAGATCCGGGTGCGACAGCCCGGCCGGCGGCAGGAAGCGGTGGCCGTCCGGACGGGCGCATTCCGTCAGCGCCGGAAGCGGTCGCGCAGCACGGGATCATTTTCCCACCACAGGCCGCTCTGGACCGGTGCCTCCGCGCTCGCCGTCGCCGCGGCGGGCGCGGGCGAGGTCCGCCCGTCCGCGTCGGCCGGTGGCGCCGAAAGCTCTTCGGCCGCATCGAGTTCGGCGTCCATTTTCGCGGCGTTGCGTCGTTCGTCGGCCGCCCACGATCGCATCAGCGTCAGCAGGTAGGGCAGGCCGAGCACGTCGCCGAGCACCCAGATGATGCCCGCGCCGATGATCTGATCCATGCGTAGATCGGGGCCCCACGTCCGGCCCACCTCGGTGTAGTAGTCCACCGCGACCAGCGGCCCGAACCACAGCACCAACCCCAGCACCCCGTCTGCCAGCGACTCGAAAACCGTGATCAACAACGAGAGAGCCTGCGAATAGCGGTGCGGCACCGGATCGGTCTGCAGCCGCGAATAGAAGTACAGGAAGCCGACGGCCACCAGCAGCATTCGGGTGAGCGCATCGACCACGCCGTGCCGCAGGACGGCTTCGTACCACGGGGTCAGGATCAGCAGCCAGGGAGTGGCCAGGATGGCGATCGAGGAGACCAGCGGATAGGTCACCACCCGCGCCGGCGCCGAGGCCAGCACGCGTTCCATCCTCGCTCGTCCGGCCGCGCCCAGCGAATCCCGCACCACGGTCAGCGGCCGCCCGGTCGCCAGGCCGAACGGAACCACGTAGAGCAGCAGCAGGATCTGCAGTGCCCGCATCCAGAAGAGGGTCCCGGAATACACGCCGATCACGCTGATGCCGGTCAGCAACCACACTCCGAGGCCGACCGCGCCGAACGCCCAGCTGCGTCCCGCCGACTCCGTGCTACCGCGCCGATCGGCGCGCCGGCGAGCCAGGCCGTAGCCGAGCCCCAACGCCGCGGTCACCACGATGGTCGAGGTGTCCCAGCGCCATTCCTCGATGACGGACTGCACGGTCAGCGGCGTGTCTATCCATCCCACGGCAGCCAGTATCCACCCGGCGTCCCGGGGCGTTTGCGCCGGTCCGGCGGGGTGTCCGGTTAGTTCCGATTACCGGATTCGTGGGCGTGCGCGACACCCTGCGGCCGGTGCGCGGGGCCGTGCGACTCAGCACAGTGGCCACTCGAACCGGCCCCGAGTTCGATCAGTTCGGGCTGTGCGTGATCCACCTGCAGCGTGGCGTGCTCGATGTGATGGTCGGCGGCCAGCCACTGCGCCAGATCCTGACGCACCGCATGACAGTCGCGGCCGGGCTCGACCAGCACGTGCGCCGAGAGCGCCGGAGACCCCGAGGTGATTTCCCAGATGTGCAGGTCGTGCACCTCGACCACCCCGTCACGGGCGGCCATGCCCACACCCACCGCAGCCGGGTCGATATCGGCCGGGGCGGCCTCGAGGAATATCCGGCTCGACGCGCGGACCAGGCCGACGCCCGCCTTGACCATCAGCGCGACCACCACCAGCGTCGCTATCGCGTCGGCGCGTTCGAATCCGGTGACCATGATGATCACTCCGGCCACCGCGGTCGCGAGGAAGGCGTAGAGATCGGTGAGGATGTGCTGGAACGCGCCCTCGACATTCAGGCTGCTGCGATTGGCCCGGGAAATCATCCAGGTGGCGGCGAGATTCACGACCACACCCACGAGCGCTGTGGCGAGGACGAGCTCCCCGGTGACCGACGGCGGCTGGATCAGGCGGCGGATCGCCTCGTAGAACAGCCAGGCCGACAACACCAGCAGCGTCAGGCCGTTGGCTTGCGCGGACAGGATTTCGACCCGCTTCCAGCCGAAGGTCATCCGCCCGGCCGGTGGTCGCGCCGCGAGACGAATTGCCCACAGCGCCAACGCGATCGAAGCGGCGTCGGTGAGCATGTGCGCGGCATCCGACAGCAGGGCCAGTGATCCGGCCACCACACCGACGACCACCTCGCCGAGGAGGAAGACCACGATGACCGCGAGCGCCCCGGCGAGCCAGCGCCGATCGCTGTCGGGAGTGGCGTGCGCATGACTGTGCGCATGCCCGTGGCCCGAGCCGTGTGTATGTCCGGCGCCCATGCCCGAAACTCCTCTCCGTCGCTTCGCTCGTCATCATATGCATACATCGCTATGTGTGCAATATCCCCTGCTCCGCGCCCCGAGGCCCGGCAGCCGGGTACCCGCGCACCGCATCCTTTATCCGAACCGCGCGATCCGAACTCCCGAGTAGTGTCCGAAGACCGCGAGCATTCCGATAACTTTTGCCGCGCCCGCACTAAATGCGTCCCGCCGATTCTTTTCGCATTCCGGGAACATTCACGATCGAAAACGCCCGAATAGCACCGGATTCACTACGGCCGGTCGCACTACGGTACGGTATACACAATCCCAGTTGCTCCGTGTCAGTGCGAAAGGGCTCGATCATGGCCAAGAAAGTCACCGTCACACTCATCGATGATTACGACGGGAAGTCCAAAGCGGATGAGACCGTGCAGTTCTCGATCGACGGTGTGGCGTATGAAATCGACCTGTCGACATTGAATGCCGGGAAGCTGCGCGGGGCACTCGAACCCTGGACGGAAAAGGCCCGCAAGGTCGGCCGCTTGAAGTCCGGCGGCGGCACCCGCACGAAGTCCGCGGCCGACCGCGAGCAGACGGTGGCGATCCGGGAATGGGCCAAGAAACACGGCTATAACGTCTCCGCGCGCGGCCGCATTTCCTCCGAGGTTGTCGCCGCCTATCACAAAGCGAGCAAGTAGCCGGCATCCGATCTTTCCACCGAGATCGCACACCGTACATACCGAGCGGGCCCGCAGCATCACGCCACAGCCGTGATCTTGCGGGCCCGCTCGGCGCGGTAATCTGGTTCTCTGGTTCGGCGCCGCGCCGTACTCACAAGTCGCTGGGAGTAGTTCCGAGGCGGGGTTGGTGTGCATGACAGGGGAAACCGGGGTCGGTGAACTGGCTCGGCGATGGCGTATCGCGATCGCCGACACCGGTTTCGTTCCCATGTCCATGCGCGAGCTCGAGCACCTGCTGCTGGGGTTGCTCCAGCAGCTCGTCACCATCGTGCGGGCGGAACCGTTCGACGCGGCGCCCGCGGCCGCGATCGGCGCCGCGCTGGTGCGCGCCAACCTCACCGATCCGCAGGTCATGCCGCGCTCCGCCCGCGCGCTGACGCCGCTGGCCACCACCGCCTTCCCCCCGGGCGATCGGGTGCTCGCCGTACTGGGTGAGATGGCCCGCGGATATACCGAGGAGTTACTCGCCACCCGGGCACGGCATCAGGAAATGTTGCACTCGGCGATGGCCGATGCCCGCAATGCCGCCGAGGCGCGATTCCGGGTGGTATTCGACAATGCCGCCATCGCCATCGGCATCGGTGACGCCGAAGGCCGGGTGGTCGACGTGAATCCGGCCATGGCCGCGATGCTGGGCGTGAGCCGCGAGTATCTGCTCGAACGCGGGGTCACCGATCTGATCCATCCGGACGATCGAGTGGAATTGCGGCGCCGCGTGCTGGGCGAACTTTTGCACGCCGGCTCGGGCACGGTCCGGATGGAATTGCGCTATCCCCGGCCCGAAGGTGTCGACGGGTGGGCCACCTGGGCGATCACCCTGGTGCCGGCGACCGGCGGGCGCGCGGCCTATCTGCTGGTGGTCGGCGAAGACACCACACAGCGGCGGGAATTGCAGGCCGAATTACATCGCCAGGCCCGCCTGGATCCGCTCACCGGCCTGCCCAATCGGCGGCAACTGGTGGAAGTGCTCTCGGCCATCATCACCGACGCCGAGACCGAGGACTGCATCGGCTTGTGTTTCATCGACCTCGACGGATTCAAATCGGTCAACGACACCTACGGCCACGGGGTGGGCGATCGCCTGCTGGTCGCCGTCGCGGACCGGCTCTCGGCGGCCGTCCCGGCGATCCTGCTGGCCCGGGTGGGCGGCGACGAATTCGTCGGGCTGGTGCGGCCGACCTGCGATACCGAGCACATCGCCACGGTCGCGCAGCGCCTGCTCGACGCGCTGGCCGACCCCATCCCCGTCGACAACCACGACCTGATGATCTCGGCCTGTATCGGCGCGATCGTCACCCCCGTCACCGGCACCGACGCCGAGCGGCTGCTCGATGCCGCCGACGCCGGACTCTATCGCGCGAAGGCCAGCGGACGCAACCGCTGGGTCCTTCATGCGACCGATGTCGCCGCCCGGGTGCGCGGCCTAGGATGAGCTGCGTGCAACCTCTGTTACCCGACTGGGCGGCCGACGACATCGACCCCAGGATTCCCAGCCCGGCGCGAGTTTACGACTATCTGCTCGGAGGATTCGCCAATTTCGAGGTGGATCGGGCGGTCGCCGCGCAAATGATCGAGGTCATTCCCGAAGTCCCGCGCACGGCCCGCGCCAACCGCGCGTTTTTGCAGCGTGCGGTGGGTTTTCTCGCCGAGGCGGGTATCGACCAATTCCTCGATCTGGGCTCCGGAATTCCGACCGCGGGCAACGTGCACGAGATCGCGCAGCGCGTCGTGCCGGGCGCGCGAGTGGTCTATGTCGATATCGATCCGGTCGCGGTGACCATGAGCCGCAAGCTGCTGGCCGACAATCCGAACGCCACCGCGGTGCACGGCGATTTCACCGATATCGATGGGGTACTGGAGCATCCGCAGGTCCGGGAGCTGCTGGATTTCGACCGGCCGGTCGCCGTCCTGCTCGTATCGATGCTGCATTTCGTCGCCGACGACGCGCTGGCCGCGACGGTATTCGAACGACTGCGCGACACCATCGCCTCCGGAAGTTATCTGGCGCTGTCGCATCTGACCAGCGAGGGACCGCCCGAGCAGATGGACCGCATGCTCGCGGTGACCGAACGCGTCACCGGCCGGGGCGATCGGCTGCGCACCCGCGCCGAGATCATGGAACTGCTCGGCGATCTGGTCCTGGTCGAACCCGGCCTGGAATATCTGGCCCGGTGGCGACCGGATCCGGACGAGCCCCTGCCGGAGGTCCGGCCCCTCGACGGCTATGCGGGTGTGGCCCGCAAGCCCTGATCCGGGCTGCTAATCGGCGAGCGCCCGTGCGATCATCGGCCACGCCTCGTGCAGGGACCGCTCCCAGTACGGCCAGTCGTGCAGCCCGCCCGGCGTGTAGCGGTAGGTGGCGGGAATTCCGAGAGCCTCGGTCGCGTCCTGCAGCCGCCGGGTGCACTGCGCGACCACCGATTCCAGCGCACCGCCTCCGGCGGGATCGGCGACAGCCGGGCCGTTCGTCGCACCGCCGGGGCGCGGCACCCCCGCGGTCACGAAAAGCTCTGTCCCCCGGAGCTTTTCCAGATTCGCCGCGGTGCTGGGATCGGCGTCGTTCCAGCCGGGCGAACCGTCCGGGCCCCACATGTTCCACGGATTTCCGCCGCCGGAGGCCACCACCGCCTGCACGAAGCGCCGGCCCGGATCGGTTCCGGTCTGGGCGCATCCGCTGAACGACCCCACCGCGGCGTACAGTCCGGGAGCAGCCTGCGCCAGCGCGAGGACCGAGGTCGCCGACATCGACACCCCCGCAATCGCATTGCGGCCCGAGGTGCGCAGCGCGGCGTCGACGAGCGGCGGCAGTTCCCGCGTCAGGAAGGTCGTCCATTCGTTGCGGCCCAGCACCGGATCGTCGGCGAGCCAATCGGTGTAGTACGTGTAGCGGCCGTCGAGGATGTTCACCACGGTGACGTCCTTGTCGGCGGTGAAAGCGTCGATGTCGGTGCGGGTTTCCCACGAGGTTTCGATGCCGCCGGTCCCGATGCCGTCCTCCGCGCCGTCGAGCAGATACAGCACCGGAGCCGGCCGCGAGGTGTCGACCGGGCGCAGTACCCGCATGCTGATCGTGCGGTCCATGGCCGCCGAGTACACGACGAGCGTGGCGTGGCGGGCGTCGATATCGATGATCCGGTCGATCCGGGATCCGTCCGCAGACGCCGATCCGTCGGTCGCCGCGGCGACGCCGCTCGACAGCGCCACCACGGCCGCCAGCGCCAGGCACAGCACCGCCGGGCGCCGGTACCGTGACCCGAATCGCCTGCTCATCCAGCTCACACATCCTTTTCCGGCGGGGTCCGGCACCGTTGTGACGCGGGACAGCCGCTGGCTCAACGATCGGGGCGGTGGACGACGTTCCGTTCCGGACTGCGACGCACATCACGCATCGGACGATCGGCGGCCAACTCACAACCGTGCCCCCGGGCGCTCCGGGAATTGTCACAAGGCATCTTCTGCGCGAAATCAATCCCGGTTACAAAGGAGTTCCCGCCGGTGTGCTCGAAGAACCGGCCCGCGAGAAGTGTAAGAAGTTGGCTACCGAGGTTTTCGACACCGCCGTCGAGCTGCCGGTCGAGCGCAGCGCCGTCTGGGAGCTGCTCATCGACCCGCAGCTGTATCCGCGCATCTTCACCGGGATCGGCGCCTGTGAACGGCTCGAGGCCGTCGCCGGCGCGCCGCTGTGGCAGCTGCGCATCGGAACCGCCGACACCGAGATCCGGACGCTGTCGCTGACGGTGCGGGTGGGCCCGCGCGGGGAGGCCTTCGAGTTGTACTGCGCGGCGACCGGAAGTTTCGCCTCCGTGCGGCTGCGCGATATCGAGGGCGGCACCCGGGCCGTGATCACCTGTTTCGCCGCCGGCCGGATACATCCGGTCGCCGCGCGCGCCTCGACCGCCGGCGCGCTGGCCTGGCTCGACGCCGGACTGCGGCGGCTGCGCCAACTGGTCACGGCCGCACCGACTTCGGTCGTGATCAACCGCGAGAACTCTCCGCTGCGGCGGCGCGCGGACGTGGCTCGCCACATCCTCGGAACGGGCGTGGTGCACACGGCGCGGCCGGATCGCAGTGTCGGGCAGCTGCGCGGACTCGCCCGGTGGGGTTTCAATCTCGCCGGCGGCTACGCGGCCGCGGCCGCGCATTCCCCCCACCGCATCGCCGTCATCGACGATCGGCGCAGTCGCACCTTCGCCGACATCGACCGGCGCAGCACCGCACTGGCGGGCGGCATGGCCGGCCTGGGCCTGCGCACCGGCGACGCGATCGGCCTGCTGGCTCGCAATCACGCCGGCATGGTCGAAACCATGGTCGCGGCAGGCAAACTCGGCGTGGACACGATCCTGCTCAACGCGGGCCTGTCGGCCCGGCGGATCGAGGAAATCGTGCAGCGGCACCGGCTGGCGCACGTCTTCGTCGACGCCGAGCTGGAAGAACTGATCCACTACCTGCATTCCGACATCGTGCGCATCGCCACCGACGACGGCACACCCGGGCGCACCACCATCGAGGATCTGATCACCGAGGGCGACAACGGTTTCGACAAACCCGCACGGCCGGGCCGGTTGATCGTGCTGACCTCCGGGACCAGCGGCACCCCGAAGGGTGCGCGCCGCCCGCACGCCAAGGGCTTCGCCACGGTGGCGGCGCTGCTGTCGCGCATTCCGCTGCGCATGAACGACACCATGCTCATCCCGGCACCGCTGTTCCACACCTGGGGGCTGGCCGCCCTGCAATTGAGTACGGCGCTGCGCGCCACCGTCGTGCTGCCGGAGCAGTTCGATGCCCGCGACACCCTGCGCAGGATAGCCGAAAACCGGGTCGGCACGGTGATTCTGGTGCCGACCATGGTGCAGCGGATCCTGGACCTGCCGACCCATGTGCGGGCCCGCTACGACACCTCCAGCCTGCGGATCGCGGCGAGTTGCGGGGCGCCGCTGGCCGGTGCCACCGTGCTGCGGTTCGCCGACAACTACGGCGATGTGCTCTACAACATCTACGGCTCCACCGAGGTGTCGTGGGCGACCATCGCCACGCCCGAGGATCTGCGGGCCGCGCCGACCACCGCCGGGCTGCCACCGCTCGGCACCAAAATCGCTGTGCTGGGCCCGGATCGCACGCCCGTGCCGGTCGGCGCGACCGGACGCATCTACGTGGGCAATCACATGCTGTTCGACGGATACGTCAATTCGGCGCCGCCGGACGAGACCGACGGCATGCTCGACACCGGCGACCTGGGGTATCTGGATGCCGACGGACGGCTGTTCATCGCCGGCCGCGACGACGAGATGATCATCTCGGGCGGTGAGAACGTCTTCCCGCGGCCGGTGGAGGAGGCGCTGTCACATCTGCCGCAGATCGCCGATGTGGCCGTGGTCGGGGTGCCGGACCATGAATTCGGGCAGCGGCTGGCCGCGTTCATCGTCAAGCGCGAGGGTTCGGGCCTGGACCCGGACATGATCCGCACCTACGTCCGCAACCGGCTGAGCAGGTTCTCGGTGCCGCGCGATGTCACCTTCCTGTCGGCACTGCCGCGCGGTGAGACCGGCAAGGTGCTCAAGCGGCTGCTGATCGGCGGGAGCGCCGACCTGACCGGTCCGTTCCAACCGGCGGCCGAGTTGTGACCGTTCACCAGGGCGCACCCGGGTGACATCCTCATTTGTCACGAGGATGAGCGAAATACATCCATCGGGGTCTCGTTACGGTTACGTTATAAAGGCAGCGCAGTAAACGGGCGGGGAAGGAAGTTTTCGCCAATGTCTGTTGCCACGCCGGGTTCTGCCGCCTCGCCAGGGTCTACCGCGTCCCGGGGGCCCGTCGCCGCACCGGGCGCTTCCGGCGAGGCCACCGCCGGCTCGACGCGCCCCAGTTTGACCATGTCCGGTCAATTGCTGTCGTCGCCGTTGAAGGATGTGTGGTCGCTGTCGCGGCACATGGTCGGCCACTTCGTCGAAAACGTCGCCCCCTGCGGCACCCTGCCCGGCGACGCCATCCACGGCGACATCACCACCATCACCCGCACCTGCCTCGAACTCGCCATCAGCCTCCTCGACGGCCGCGACATCCCCGAAAAAACCGAACGCCTCAAAGACGCCGCCGCCGCCTGGGCCCGCGAAGGCGTCCCCATCGACACCATCCACCACGCCATCCACGAAGGCTTCAAAATCGGCTTCGACCTCGTCGTCACCAACGCCACCACCAAAACCCGCCCCACCACCACCAGCAACAGCAACGGCAGCGGCGGCAACAGTGGCAGTAACAGTGCCGGCAGCAGCAACGGCGGTGACGGTGAACCCACACTCACCCTCACCCACACCGACTACACCAACCTCCTCCAAGGCGCCAAACTCCTCGTCGAAATCCTCGACACCATGACCACCGCCGTCTCCCACGCCTACGTCCGCGAACTCCGCGCCGTCGTCTCCGAACACCACAACGCCGTCCACACCCTCACCTCAGCCCTCCTCGGCGGCCACCCCACCAGCACCATGGCCCGCGAATGCGGCATCGAAATCGCCGACAACTACCACATCCTCGCCCTCCACATCCCCCCACACCCCGACCAAGCCAACCCCCACCTCGACCCCACCATCATCGCCCGCCGCAAACTCCGCCGCATCCAAGCCGCCCTCGCCACCACCACCCACACCACCACCCTCTCCCTCCTCTCCACCGACGGCGGCACCCTCCTCATCCCCACCACCACACCCACCGACCTCGACACCCTCATCACCCACCTCTCCCACGCCGCCCGCGTCCCCATCACCGCCACCACCACAACCACACCCACCACCGACATCCCCACCGCCACCGACCAAACCCACCAACTCCTCGACATGGTCACCCGCCTCGGATCAATCCCCGGCCTCTACCGCTTCGACGACCTCGCCCTCGAATACCAACTCACCCGCCCCGGCCCCGGCCGCGACCACCTCGGCACCCTCCTCAACCCCCTCGACCACCACCCCGAACTCCTCACCACCCTCCAAACCCACATCGCCAACAACCTCAACCGCCAACGCACCGCCCGACTCCTCCACGTCCACACCAACACCGTCGACTACCGCCTCAAACGCATCGCCCAACTCACCGGCTTCGACCCCACCCAAGCCAGCGGACTCTGGTACCTCCGCTCCGCACTCGTCGCCCGCACCTACACCACCGCATGAGGCCCTACCGGAAGAGGCATCGGTCGCCGCACCGCAGCGGCGGTCAGTGGGCAGGGTGTCTGCGTATTTCGGCGACGTAGGCGCGGGAGACGGTGCAGGTCAGCAGATCCAGCATGTCGACCAGGAAGCTGCGATCGGCCACCGGATCGGTGGTTCCTTTACCACCGGCCGGATCGATGCGATCAAGGGTCAGTTTCACTCCGTCGTGAATCGCGTGCTGCACCATATCGATCGGTACGCCGTCGCGCGCCCACACCGCCGCCGCGTGTTCGAGTCGCCGCAGCGCCCGCGCCGCCCCGGTGGGCGCATCGCCGAGCAGGATGAGCGCCAGTTCGAATCCCATCCGCATGACTATCGCGGGATCGGAATGCGTTGCACTCCTGGCATTTCCGGAATCGAATCCATCGCCCTCCGCGGATTCCGCATCCCAGGAGTCGTAGGCCGGCATCGCGCTCCTTCCGTGCGCCCGATCCCCATCGCACTGACGAAGGTAACGGTGACGCGCGGTGATTACGAGCAGTCGGCGCGGGTTGGCCCAAACATCCGAACCACAGGGGTCCGCGGTTGTGAGATCTCCCAATCGTCGCCCGAATTCGGGTCATCCGTCCGCAATTCGGACGGCCCAGTCCGGCATACGAGAACCGTCGGCTGATTCCGGGAGATCCGCGGATATTCGCGACTCCGGCCGCACTCGGCTGTCGCCGAAACCGTGATAGCCTGAACGTGATACATGCTAGCGTGATTATCACGCGAAGGAAAGCGATTGGGGCGGAAGAGATTTCGTCGGGCGTATGATCATCACGCAGCAGTGCCTCGTTTCGTCGACCTCCCGGGCCGCGCGCCGCGCCGATACGCTGGCACCCATGGGAGCCCGATTACGTACCGCGCGAAAATTGCTGCTGGGCCGCGAGATCGAACATATGATCAGCACCGCGGGGGTGAATCAGGCGGAGGCCGCACGGATCATCGATACCAGCCAGAGCCGGATCGCGATGTTGATCAACGGCGCCAGCTCGATCACCGTCGGCGATCTCGAACGCCTCGCGGTCGCATTGGGTTTCACCGACCCCGGGTATCTCGACAGCCTCGAGGCGTTACGCCGGGACAACCACAAACGCGGTTTCTGGAATACCGGTCACCGCCGCGCCTACCTCGAGGAATTGCGTCTGCTGGTGGACCTCGAGGCCCACGCCAGTCTGCTGCGGGTCACCGAGGCCGAGATCGTGCCCGGACTGATCCAATGCGAGCCCTATATCCGGGCCCTGCACGAACCCCCGCACGACGCGCAGACCGCGTCCGCCGATCCCTGTGCGGTCACCGTGGAGGATTCCGTACGCGCGCGACTGGCCCGCCAGGACGTCCTCACCGGTCCCGCCGCGCCGCGTTTCCACGCCGTGCTCTCGGAATCGTGCCTGCGCCGCGAATACGGCGGCCGCGCGGTGATGGCCGAACAACTGGAATACCTGCTCGAACTGTCGCATCGGCCCAACATCATCCTGCAGGTGCTGCCGTTCACCGTCCCCACCCGCGGCGCGGGGATGGAGGACCGCTTCACGCTGGTGCGGGTCCCCTCCCCCGGCGCGGCGGGCGACCTGGACATGGCGATCGTGGAGAGCCAGGGCGACATTCGCTATATCGACGACAAGCCCGCGGTACGCGCCCGGGAGACCGTCTGGGACCGATTATCCGCGGCCGCAGCGGATCCCGATCGGTCGCGAGCGTTCATCGACCGGATCGCGCGTTCGTTCCGACGCGAGAGCGTCACCGGGACGTGACCCACCGACCGTAATCTGCAAAGCCTAAGGAGTGCCGGGCAGCTATGAGCGACAACGACTTTCCCTCACGCGACATCGACACGAGCCGGCCCTCGGCGGCGCGCATGTACCACTACTATCTGTCGGGACAGGCGCTGTTCGACATCGACAAGGTCTTCGGTGAGCGCGTGTTCGCGCTGTTCCCCCACGCCGATGCCTGGGCGCGGCACAATCGCGAATTCCTGTGCCGCGCAGTCGATTTCATGGCCACACTCGGCATCCGGCAGTTCCTCGACATCGGCGCCGGCCTGCCGACGGCGGGCAACACCCACGAGATCGCGCGGGCCCACGAGTCGCGGACCCGGGTCGTGTACGTGGACAACAACACCGAGGCGGTGGCGCGCTGGCA
Organism: Nocardia nova NBRC 15556; assembly: GCF_001613005.1. Classification (GTDB taxonomy): domain Bacteria; phylum Actinomycetota; class Actinomycetes; order Mycobacteriales; family Mycobacteriaceae; genus Nocardia; species Nocardia nova. The sequence continues at coordinate 54,002 of NZ_BDBN01000071.1, forward strand.
CGATCTGCTGCACCGTACCGACACTCTCGCCACCACCGCGGTCATCGATGCCGATCTGCGGTGTCCCGACGATATTTTCGACCATCCCGAGACCCGGCGCCTCATCGATCCGGATCAGCCGCTCGGATTGCTCATCGTCGGCGTCTGGCCGTTCGTGCCGGACAGCGACCGCCCGTACCGGCTGATGGCCCAGCTGCGAGATCGGCTCCCGCGCGGCAGCTGTGTGGCGATGAGCCATGCCGGTCTCGACGACGCGTCCGAGGATGTCCAACGCGGAATGGCCGCGGCGGCAGAGCTCTACAAGCAGACCTCGGATCCGTTGACCCTGCGCCGCCGTGACGATTTCGCCGCCTTCTACGACGGCCTCGAACTCCTGAATCCCGGGATCGTGCACGCCCCCGATTGGCGGCCCTCTGCACCGGTGGACATAGCGGATCCGGCACGGCCGTGTAATTTCGCGGCCGTCGGCTACAAGCCTTAGCCGGCACGGTCGGCGCGGCGGTCCGCGCATCGGTGCGCCGGCAGCTTTACTCCGTAGAAAGGGCATCCGATGACGCGGCCACCGACCTTCACCGTAGGTGAATTCCGAAAAGCCTCAGCCAGTTCCCCGCACCAGAACTGCGTGCGCGTCGCACGCAAACACGGATGGACCGCCGTCTGGGACGACAAGTGCGCTACTGCCGCCACCACCGCCGCCACGGCCGTGGGCAGCACCGAGATGCTGCTGGTCACCGACGAACAGTTCGACAAATACCAGGCGGGTATCCGCGCCGGGCGCACCGAGCGATTACCGATCACGCAGTTGCGGCGCCCCGACGGACGCTATGTGCTGCGCACCGAAACCGGCCGTCGCGCAACGGATGTGGAGCTCGTCTTCGATCGAGCCGAGCTCGACGCCTTCCACCACGGTGTGCGGACCCACGAATTCGATCTGCACAGATTCACCGCACCGGCACTCGACGGTGCCGAATACGACACTCGCGCAAGCAGTCTCACGGCTCGAATACCGGCCTAGCGGCTCCCGCACGTCTCCGGTGCCCGCCCGCGCGGGCACCAACTCCCCTCGAAAACCTCTGCGCCGCAGAGTGTCCGGATCAGTCCGAGCCCGCGGCGGTGTCGTCGTCCAGCTGCACCTGTACCCGCACCCGGCCCTTCTCGTCACGCGTCGCCACGGCGTGGCCGCGCCGGTCGCCACCGTCCAGATGCAGCGTGATGGGGCCGCCCTCACCGGTGAAGTTGCGCCACCAGCTCTTGCGATCGGGCATAGCGACGCCGATGAGGATGGAATCGCCGGAACGCCGATAGTTCACCGGTGTGCTGAACGTCTTACCCGACTTTCGCCCGACATAGCTGATCTCGACGAACCCCTTCCGCATCAGCGGGCCGAGAACCGGCGCCTCCGTGAGCGTGAGTACCACCGAATTGAAGCCGCGCACGGCCGATTTGACGTCCACCTGTTGCCTCCTGACTGGGCGATCGAAAGATGTCACTCTACCGGCGTCCGATGACATCGCCAGGCGAGCGACGACGTTCAGCCCAGGTCCGGCCCGGACCGGATCTCGGCCCCGAGCGGGTGTCCGGCACGCCGCGGCGATCGGCCGGCCGCCCGGCATCCCGCCGCACCTCGTCCGCCCGCGGAGGCGTCCGCGACCCGGTCGATGGTCCGATCCGG
>NZ_BDBN01000072.1 GCF_001613005.1 Nocardia nova NBRC 15556
GAGCGTCGACCGGCGACGCTCCGGACGCGGCCGTGGAGCCCGTCGACGCACCGGCTGTCGCGCTCGAGCCGGTCGACGCTCCGGGGCCCGTCGCGCTCGAGCCCGACGACGCGCTCGATCCCGACGATGCGCTTGATCCCGACGTACTCGGCCCCGACGAAGCGCTCGGGCCGGACGATGCCGCCGGTCCCGGGGCGGCGGCGGAACTCGCCGACTCGGCCGGTCCGGACGATGCGGCAGGACCGGCGGCCGTGCCCGCTTCGCTGCCGGCGGGTACGGCCCCCGAGGCATGGGACGCCGATTCGGAGGCGGGAGCCGTTGTCGGCGTGACGTTTTCGTGCGTACCACCGCTCGGTGTCGCGGCGGTGTCCGCGGTGGTGGAATCGTGCGCGCCGCCCGGCACCTCGCTGCGAGCCGGAGGAGTCGGCGACGAGTCGGATACCGGTCCGGTGGATGTCGCGGATTCGGACGGCGTACTCGAGCCCTCCGACCCGGGACGCTCCGCCGGCGGAGTCGACGGTGTGGTCTCGGAGGTATCCGAACGATCTTGTGGCGCGGTCTGTTCCGGCGTACCACCGGCGTCGGATGCCGGGCGCTCGTGGGTGCCGGCCGTCGTAGTCGGCGCACCCGCGTGGCTGTCGTGACCGTTGGTCACCGCCCCGCCGCGCACGGACCCGGAGGATCCCGGCTCGCCGTTCAGGCCGGTAGCGGAATCACCGTGCGGCACAGCGCCATTGCTGTCGGACAGGTCGACACGGGCGTTCGGCACGGTGCCATCGTGGGTGGAGCCGTGCAGATCACCGATATTGCCCAGATCCGGCCGCGGCGCGTTCAGCTTCCAGAACGGCGAGTTCTCGAAATGGCTGTGCGCCATATTGTGATTCACCGCCGACGCCCCGCCGGTGATCGCTCCGGCGCTGAACATGCGCCAATCGACGTGCGTATTCTTCAGATTCTTCAGCGCGGTGTCCAGATCACCGTGCGCCAGATCGGAGGCGAACTGCCAGCCGACCGAGCCCCCGAAGGCTGCCACCGAGTTGACCAGGCCCGATCCCGCGCCGATCCCCGCGCGGGTGAGATTGACGCCCCACTTCGAGGTGACGTCGCCGACCTCGTTGCGGAAGGCGTTGCCGAACTTCTTGCCCATCGCCTCACCGAAGGCGCCGCCGGCCGCGCCACCGACACCCGCGGCGAAGGTGGTGACCTCGAGCTGCTGCCAGTCGATGCTCTTGCGGTGCCCCTCCCACACCTGCCACTGCTGCACCGCGAAATCCTGGATCGCCCCGAGGGCCGCATTCAGCAGCACATGGCGGAACATGAAGCGCACCAACGCGTTCTCGGCCAACCGGCCCGCCCAACCGGCCATCGCGTCGAGTACCCGGCGCATCATCATCCGCACCGCGACACGGGTTGCGACGATGATGCCCGCTTCCTCCGCGGGAGCCGTCGGCGGGAAGATCCACACCGCGGCGATATCGGCGGCGGTGATCACCAGCGTCGAATAGAACATCAGCTTGGTGTATTCGATCTGCGTTCCGCCGCCGTAGACCGAATCCCCGACCTGATCGAAGTATCCCGCCAGCGCCTCCAGCGAATCCTTGCCGTGGCGCATGCTGTCGAAGGTGTCGATCATCTGCTGCTGGCCGTCGCCGGACGGGTACGCGGCCAGTGTCGCGGATTTGGCGTCGTCCATCAGGCTCAGGATGTCGCGCAGTTCGCCGGCGGCGGTATGCCAGTCGCCTGCCAGCGACCACATATCGTCTTCGTTGCCGTGCGGCCACTCCATCCCGATGGCCGCACCCAGCCACTCGAGCCAGCTGGGAAACTCGATCATGCGCGGTTACCCCGGGTCACCAACTGGAGTCGGTGACTCGGCGTTCCGGTTCGACCGGATAGGTCTCCGCATCCGCGAACCGGAGCTCGTCCTCGCCATAGGCGGCGGTTCGATCCGGTGAATCCGGCGGCGCCAGTGAGGGTTCCGGTGCGGTCGGCAGGCGCATATCGGGCATGCCCTCGATCAGATCGGTGAGTTTGGGCAACCGGGCCCGGCGTTCCTGCAGCGGCGCCATCAGTTCCCGATGCCGCTGCGCCAGATTCTTCGACGCCTGCTGGGCGGCCTCGGTCACCGCCCGAGCGATCTCGGAATAACTGAGATCCTCGATTCCGGCGCCGAACTTGGTCTCGATGACGGTGCCGTCGGCATTCACGCTGACCGTCACCCGGTTCTTGCGCACCGACGCGGTGCCGGTCAATTCCGCACGGTCACGCTGGATTTCGGCGATCACGCGCAGTTGCTGTTTGGCCTCGCCGATGATTCCCGCCAGCTCGGCCTTCATATGCTCGTTCGTCATGGGCGCTCGATCCGCGGCTGTTCGATCACTTGAAGCCGTAGGTGTTGCCGTGCTCCATGGTCTCCAGATAGGTGGCACTGTCGTTCTGGCCGTCGGAGAACTTCTCGAAGGCGGTGGAGAAGTTACGCGCGCCGGTGACCATGTTGTCGTGTGCGGCGAGGTAGCCGTCGCCGCTGCCGGTACCGGCGAACTGCTTGCCCAGACTGTCGTCCCCCCAGCAGTTTCCGTAGCCGGTGGTCTTACCCTGCAGTTTCGTCAGCACCTGTTCGATGTGGTCACGCACGTCCTGCGTCTTCCCGGCGGCCGTGCGGAGTTTCGCCACCTCGACCTCGATCTCGTCCGCCATCGTCCGTCCCTCCATCGCACTGCCGGCCGGCGCCCGTCGACGCTGGTCTTCGACGATGGCAGTCCCGGGAGAATCATCAGTGGCGCCGACGTGAACTCCGGGTGGCCGGTCCCGAAAGCCACCGCGAAACCCACCGCGGCGGCCGGTAACCGATGATGGGGGGCATGCGAATCCTGGTACAGCGCGTCAGCTCGGCCCGGGTCACGGTCGACGACGAGGTGGTGGGCGAGATCGACCCGCCCGCGATGGGAGTGCCGCACGGCCTGCTCGCCCTGGTGGGCGTCACCGGCACCGATACCGCCGCGCTCGCGAAGACGCTGGCGGACAAGTTGTTTCGCCTGCGCATTCTGGAGGACGAACGCTCGGCCGCCGACCTGGGCGCGCCGATCCTGGTGGTCAGCCAGTTCACCCTCTACGCCGATACCGCGAAGGGCCGGCGGCCCTCCTGGTCGGCCGCGGCACCCGGAGCGGTCGCCGAACCCCTGGTCGACGAATTCGCCGCAGCACTGCGCGATCTCGGCGCCACCGTCGCGACCGGCCGCTTCGGCGCGCACATGCAGGTGTCGCTGGTGAACGACGGGCCGGTCACGCTCCTGCTCGAGGCGTGAGCGGCGCGCTCACTCGTCCACCTCCTGATAGTCGTTCATCCGCTGCACGATGTGCTCGGCCTCGGTGTCGATCCAGTCGGCCAGTCCCGCCGAGCCCATCCCGACGGCCACCGGCGCCGGTTCCTCCAGGGGAATCACATAGCGACCGTCGTCGGGCAGATCGCGCCACAGCCGGGCCACCGAGATGCGGCCGCGGGGACCGAATTTCGATCTGCCCTGGGTCAATCGAACGGTGCCGGTGTGAGTCGCGGGAATGTCGAAGAAGGCCGCACTGGTGAGCCCGCGGTAGTCGTCATCGTCGTCGGCGACCATCGAACCGCCACCGGAGGACCGGCCGGTGCTCTCGCCGATCTCGATCTCGATCGGTCCGCGCCGACCCGGTCCGGCCGCCGGCAGCAGTCCGACGACCGTCTCACCGAGCGCCCGCGGATCGCAGGCGGTGATGGTGAAACCTTCGGCGTGTCTGAGGGTTTCGCCCGGCAACTGCACCACGACGAACCCACGGGAGCCGAGCCGCCCGGCATAGAAGCGCACCCGCTTGTTCGGATTGTCGAAATCCGAATCCTCCCACGCCTCGCCGCCGACCAGCACCTCCGGCAGCACCATGGTGTCCACGATCGCCTCGAAAGCGCTGTCACCGCGGTTCTCCAACTCCGCTCGGATGCGGCGCCATTCGCGCTCGTAGTCGTCCAGATACGGGATGCGGCTGGTGATGCTGAACATCGACGGCACCAGACCGAAGAATCGGGTATCGCACAACACCTTGAATTCCAGGTCCGTCAGGGTCCACCTGTTCACATTTCCTCGTTCATGGTTCGATCACCGGCTTGACCCGGAACGGGGTGTCGCCCATCGCGTCGTCGAGCCAGTCCGTGGACGTCAGGTATTTCGGCCGCCGGTGCTGACCCTGCGGTCCGGAGTTGCCCGCGCTCGACGCCGGGGTACCCGCCATACCGGGCTGGCCGGGTTGTCCGGGCTGACCGGCCTGCTGATCGTACGAATCGTGGTGTCCGGCACCATAGGTGGAGACGTCCGCCGGTAGCGATGCGCGCGGGAATTTATCCGGTTGCCGCGGTTGATCGAGTTGCTGGGGCGGTGTCGCATCGTCGGGCCCGACACCGCCACCGACTCCACCACCGTCACCGGCTCCGCCACCGGCATCGGCGCCGCCACCGGCATCGGCGCCTCCCCCGCCGGCGCTGTCGCCGCCGGGATCCAGTTGTGCCGCGATATCCGACAGCCCCTCCATACCCGGGGTGTGGCTGAGGTCCCGCAGCCGTTCCGCCAGCGAGTGCAGCGGATCGGTATCGCCCGTACCGGACAACAGTTGATCCAGGCCGGGAATCCCGGAAAGCAGGTGGCTCAGATCCGGATTGCCGGAGAGCAGTTGATCCACCCCGGTCGATCCCGAGACCAACTGGTCCAGACCGGGGATACCGGACAGAAGATGACGCAGATCCGGATTGCTCGCCAGCAACTGATCGAACCCAGGAATGCCGGAGAGCAGTTGCCCCAAGCCGGACAGGCTGTCGTGGGCCGTCTGCCCGAGCTGGTTCAGTGCCTGTTCGCCGCCCGAGAGCAGCGATTCGAGCGGATTGGTGCCACCTGCGCTCCCTCCGAGCAGCGACGCGAGCGGATTCGAGTTGCCCGTCCCGCCGGACAGCAGCGACTCCAGCGGATTCGCACTTCCCGTCGTCGCCGAATTACCGAAGGACGGCACCGTCCGACCGGCGCTGTCGCCGGTGGTGCCGGTTCCGGCCTCCGTATTCTGTTCTCCCGCAAGGCCGGACAGGAGATCGTCGAGTGACGGCAGCTGCTGCTGACCGTTCTTGGCCGCGCCCGCCCCGGACTGCTGGGTCTTACCGAGACTCGACGGAATCGACGACGAACCCGTCCCCGAGGTGGATCCGGTGCCGGTCGACGAGCCGGTGCCACTGCCGGTCGGACCGGAGTACGGCGTGCTGCTGGGACCGGAACTGCCGCCGGAGGATCCGCCGGTGTCGCCGAGTCCGGCGGAATTGAGCAGGTCGCTCAGATTCGGTAGTTGCTGGTTGGACTCGCCGCTGCCCGGCATGCTGTCGTAGTTGCTCGGCATCGGCGAACTCTTGCCGGTGCGACTCGAACCCGAGCTCGCCCCGGATCCGCCGCCGTAACCGCCGCCCGTACCACCTCCGTAACCGCCGCCCGTGCCACCGCCGTAGCCCGAGCCGTAGTCGGAACCGCTGCCGTAGCCCTGGCCGCTGCCATAGCCTTGGCCGCTGCCGGAGCCCTGGCCACTCCCGTAGCCGTCGCCACTGCCGTAACCGGATCCGCCGCCGTAACCGGAACCACTGTCGTAGCCCGAACCACTGCCGTAACCGCCTCCGTAGCCGGAGCCACTGCCGGAACCCGAACTGTGCGAACCCTCTTCGTAGCCGACCTGGTAGCCCTGCTGGTAGGCCTCCTGCAGCTGCTGCGATGTGGCGCCACTACCCGACCCACTGCCGGAGCCGGATCCGCTGCCATAACCCGACCCACTGCCGTAACCCGAGCCGCTGCCGGAGCCGTTACCCGAACCGCTGTCATATCCCGAGCCGCTGCCGTACCCGGATCCGCTGCCGTAACCCGAGCCGCTCCCGTATCCGGAACCGCTGCCGTAGCCCGAACCGCTGCCGTATCCAGAACCGCTCCCATAGCCCGAACCACTGCTGTAGCCCGAACCCGAACCACTCCCCGACCCGCTGCCCGAACCCGAGCCCGAGCCGCTGCCCGACCCGGATCCACTACCCGACGTGCTACCACCGCTCGCCTGGCCCGGGATGGCGATCGTCGGAATCGTCGAGATCGTCGATTTCATCGGTTCCGCGTAGTACTTCTTGTAATTCGCGCGGTATTCGTCGGTGTGGTGATGTTTGCAGCCCGTCTTCTCCGGCTGTCCGGGAGTGGGCATCGACTTGCGCGTGGCCTCGAGCCAGTCGCTGGTGTACCGCAGACTGGCACCGGTCACCTTGATGGCGTCGATCAGATCCTGCGTACTGTCCTTGTAATTGCGCACGGCGGTCACCGCCGCGGCCGACGACGTACCGGTCCAGCTGGCCTGCAACTTCGCGATCTGGTCCGCGTAGGTGGCCATATTGCTGGAGAGCAGCTTCGACATCGAATCCCAGAATCCGGACAGATCCATCGGCGGCTGGGCGTGAATCGTCTGCCCCAGCTGAATCATCTGGTCCCAGTCCAGACTGTCCGGGTTCTCGATATTGATGGTGACCGAATCGGTCTTACCGCCGTAACCCTGGATCGCCTCCGGGAAACTCGGCATCGACCAGCTGTCGTCGACGAGATCCTGATTGAGGTCGGCGACCAGACTCCCACCGTTCGAGGAGAGTTTCGGCGGCGTCACATTGCTGGTGACGTCCTTGGGTTTGGCCAGCGTGTCGAAATTGAACGTCGAACTGTGCTCGTGCGCCGCGAAGGTCTTCCCCGCGGCGACGAAGGTGTCGAACTGATCGCGGACCACATTCGCATGGGTCATCAGCGAGTTGTACAGTGCCGCACCGTGATTGCTGTAGACACCGGCCAGATCGCGGCTGGACTGCAGAATACTGAAGGCGCCGACCTCGTGCGCGCGGGTGTCGTGGACCGATTGCGCCAGGGCTTCCAGATTGGCGATCAGCTGCGCCGCGGCATCGGTGGCGGCCTTGATGTCCTTCGTATCGAACTGCAGCACACCGGAATTCGCCGCACCCAGAATTTGGGTCCATTCGGTGGTATCCGCATTCGGCAACGTCATGATCAGCCTCCGAGGCCTTGGGTCGAACCTTGTTCGGCGGCTCTGAACTGGTCGGCGGCCGACCGCTCACCCTCGGCGAATTGAAACAGGGCATCGGCCATGCTGTAGCCGCCGTCGACCATATTGGTCCGCGTCGCCTTGTATCCCTTGTCGCCGTCGGCGAACTTCTTGCCGGACTTGTCGTTTCCCCACGGCTGGTTGGCGGAGTCGTTCTCGATTCCGGCCAGCGTGCTGTGCAGGGTATCGATCACGCCCCGAACCTTGTGTGAGACTTCCTCGGGCAGGTCGGCGGCTCTTGTCAGCGCGTCGACATCCACCTCGATCTTCTCCGCCATTGTCAGTCCCTACCTGTGTGCCTACATCTGGAACGGCTTGTCGACATTCGGGTCGCCCCCACCCGGGTCGCTCGCGCCCGGATCGTCCGAGGCCGCCGCGCGCGGCGCGGGCGGAGGCTCGGCCGCGTCCAGCCACGCTTGCTCGCCCGGTGCGTCCGGGGCGTCGTAGTGCGCCGGCATCGGACCGATGTCCGGCACCTTCTTCGGCCGCGACTTCGCGCGATAATCCTTGCCCGGCCCCAACGGCCTCCCCGGATCCTTCGGCTCATCCGGGTCAGCGGGCGGGGGCGGAGCCGGCGCCGGACGCGACGGCGTCATGTAATTCGGATCCGACGGGTCGCGGAAACTGCCGCCCTGCCCACCATTCACCGGCGGCTGCGGCGCCCGACGCGACGGAGTCATATAGTTCGGATCCGACGGATCCCGGAAACCACCGCCCTGCCCTCCGGTGGAGGGATTCGACACCGGGGCAGTCGGAGGGCCTTGCTGGGTGAACGGTCTGGAAAAGTTCGGCGGGCCACTCGGATTGCCCGTCGAATTCCCCACCGGCGCAGCGTGAACCGGCGCCGACGACGAGCTCACCGGCCCGCCCCCCGACGCACCCGGCTGCGTGAACGGCCGGGAGAAATTCGGCGGATTGCTCGAATTCCCCACCGGCGCAGCGTTGATAGCAGGCGCCGGGCGAGAGCCGGGGGCCGCGCCCGCGGAATTGCCGATCGGATGCGGCACCGATCCGTCACCACCGCTTACCGGCGGGGCGGGGGCCGGACGCGACGGCACCATGTAGTTCGGATCCGAGGGCGAACGGAAACCACCGCCCCCCTGCCCACCACTCACCGGCGGCTGCGGCGCAGGACGCGACGGCGTCATGTAATTCGGATCCGACGGATCCCGGAAACCACCACCGCCCTGCCCGCCGTTCACCGGCGGCGCAGGGGCCGGACGCGACGGCACCATATAGTTCGGATCCGACGGATCACGGAAACCACCACCACCCTGCCCACCACTCACCGGCGGCTGCGGCGCAGGACGCGACGGCGTCATGTAATTCGGATCCGACGGATCCCGAAAACCACCACCCGCTATGGACGTCGACTGATGCGGTCCACCGAAACCCGCTGGGCCCGAATGCGTTCCGCCCGTTCCTGATTGTCCGCCCGCCCCCGCTGCGTGCGTCGGCGGTGCAGGGGCCGGGCGCGACGGCACCATGTAATTCGGATCCGAGGGATCCCGGAAACCACCGCCCCCCTGTCCGCCGTTCACTGGTGGCTGCGGCGCAGGACGCGACGGCGTCATGTAATTCGGATCGGACGGATCCCGGAAACCACCACCTTGCTGGTGGTTTCCGCCGTTCGTCGTCGAGGTATTCGTCGTAGACGCCGCCTCATTCTGTCCCGGCACCGGTCGCGGCGTCAGCGGATTGTTCGTGGGTGGCGTCTTCGGCGGGGCCCAGGGCGCCTTCGCATTCATCCAGAGGTTGAATCTCGGGTCGCCCTCGGTATTGGTGGTCGTCTTCGTTCCCAGACCGCGCATACCGCCGACCATTCCGCCGCGGGCCGCACTACCTACCCAGCCTTCCGGTCCCGCGAACGCGCCCGCGATATCACCGGTCACCGCACCCGCGCCGATATTGCCGAATATGTTGCCGAAGACACCGGCCGTGGCACCGATCGTCGCGCCTTGCAGGAACATTCCCGACCGGAACGGCATATTGGTGATCGCACCGCCGAACTTCTTGTCGAGATTGCCGATCCCGAAGCCCATGTACCGGCCGAGTTCGCGGCTGGGAATGGTGCTCAACGCCGAGGCCGCCCAGGACGCGCCGAATTCCTTCCAGTTGAATCCGTGCCGCTTACCGTCCGCGATCTGTGCGCCCTGCACGATCGCGTTGGTCACCGGAGCCCAGAGCGCGCCCTCACCGAATTTCAGCGTATACACGCCCATGCCTTTGGCCGTGGGCAGAATCGTCTTGGCCTTGTACTTCCAGGTCTGTCCCTTCATCCCCTTCCAGGTATCGGCGGAGAGGATGTGCTTGAACCAGTACCGCGAGGCGCCGTTGAGTTCGCCGCGGGTGGCGAATCCCAGTTTCGCCCAGGCACGTTCGAGCGCATTCTGCAGTGCGTCGGCGATGAATTTCACGATCGATCGGGTGGTGCCGATCGCGGCGGCCTCCACCGCCGGCGCGGTCGGCGGGAACAGCCACGCCCAAGCGATCTCGACCAGCAGAATGCACAGCGAGACGATGATGTTGATCTTCGCCGACTGCAGTTCGGTACCGACGTCGAAGGTCGAATCGCTGATGGTCTTGAACGATTCGGCCAGCGTCGCGAGCGACTGGTCACCTTGCAGAAAGGCATCGAACAACTTGCCGATCTGATCGGCGGCATCCCCGGCCGGAAATGCCGCCATCGCTGCCGTTTTCGCGCTCTCGATACCGGGAACCTGCGCCGCGAGATCCTTGGACGCCTGCTCCCAGGCCCGCGAAACCGCCCACATCTTGTCTTCGTCACCGTCGGGCCAGCTGGCGCCGGCAACCCAGGCGATCGGACGTACGGGCGGGGGCAGGTACAGGCTCACGGGGGATCAGTCCTCGTCGGACACCATCGAGCGGTGCGCGCTGCCGTCCACCGGATGCGCGGGCGGGACGTCGCGATAATCCTCGATCCGGGTCGGCGCCGGTGGCGCGGTCGGCATCATCTGCCCGAGATCCGGTGCGCCCTCGACGAATTCCGACAATTTCGGCAATTGCAGCTTCCGCTCGCGCAGCGGCTGCATGAGTTCGGCGCCGAGTCGCAGCACCTCCGCCGCGGCCTGCTGCACCGCCGCGGTCATCCCCGCGGCGATCTCGTCGTAGGTCAGATCCGCGATATCGTCGGCGAACTTCGTGTCGATGAGCAGTCCGTCGGCATTGACGGTCACCTGGATTCGCTGCTCACAGGTGTTCGCCGTGGCCGTCAGCCGGGAGCGTCGCAACTGGATCTCGGCGATGCCGCGCAATTGCTCGTCGAGCCCCTCGAGCACCGTCATCATGTCGGCATGGAGCCGTTCGTTGACCACTGCCACCTCCACCGTCGACGCGCGCAGTAGCAACAACAGCACACCAGATTGAATATCCGGTGGCGCCCAAGGAAATTCAGTGTCGGCTACCGCCGTGCACCCGGGCCGGGGCGGGCGACGGCGGCGCCGGGTAGCTGTGGCACACCCGCAGCGCCTCGCCGCACCGCTTGTGAGATGTCCAATGCGCCACCCGGAACGGAACGATCGGACCGGCCCGAGAGTTAGGTTCTCGACCAGCAGATATTCATCACCACGTGCGGTCTCGACGCCGTGCGCCGACTGTGAGGAGGGCCCGTGACCGAACGCAGTATCGCCATGAACCCCGGAATGCACGAGGTTCTCGACTACTTCGGCAAATGTCCCGAATGCGGTTATCCCGCACGGGCTTCCGCCGATTTCGCCGGGGCGCCCACCGTCGTCGCCAGTTGCGACCGCCCGTGCGGCTGGACCGGCGTGGTTCCGCTCACCACCATGACGGGACGCACGGCGTAACACCCCAGACAGCACGACGCACCCGCGCCGACGAGGCCACGGGTGCGTCGCGAAACGTATTATTCGGGTCGAACGGTCAGGATCCGCGGACCGTCCTCGGTGACCGCTACCGTGTGCTCCCAGTGCGCGGCGCGACTGCCGTCGGTGGTGACGACGGTCCAATCATCGTCCAGCACAGTCGTTTCCGTGGTGCCGAGAGTCAACATCGGCTCGATCGCCAGCACCGAACCGACCACGAGTTTCGGGCCACGTCCGGGTGCGCCCTCGTTGGCGAGGAACGGATCCATATGCATCTGGCGGCCGATGCCGTGTCCGCCGTACCCGTCCACGATGCCGTAGGCGCGGCCGTGCTCCTTCTCCGCGGCGCGCGTCCCCAGCTCGATCGCGTGCGAGACGTCGGTCAGGCGATTGCCCGGCAGCATGGCCGCGATACCGGCGTCCATCGACAGCCGGGTGGCCTCGCTGAGCAGCCGATCGGCCTCGATGACCTCACCGATGCCGAACGTCCACGCCGAATCGCCGTGCCAGCCCTCGAGAATCGCGCCGCAGTCGATGGAGACCAGATCGCCCTCGGCGAGCACCTCGTCCTTCGACGGAATCCCGTGCACCACACGGTCGTTCACCGACGAGCAGATCGATCCCGGGAAGCCGTGATAGCCCTTGAAGGACGGGACGGCGCCCGCCTCGCGAATGGTCTGCTCGGCGACCTCGTCCAATTCCCAGGTCGACACCCCGGGCTTGGCGGCCGTACGCACGGCAACCAGCGCACGGCCGACGATCGCGCCGGCCGCGGCCATGGCATCGAGCTCACCGGCGGTGCGGAACGGCACCACCTTCTTCTGCTTGAGGCCGAAAACCATTCGCCTCAGCGACCCAGAACGTGGAGCACGCGGGCGTTGACCTCGTCGACCTCACCCACGCCGTCGATCGAGACGACCAGGCCGTCGTAGTGCTGCAGCAGCGGTTCGGTCTCGTCGCGGTACACCTGCATCCGGTTGCGGATGACTTCCTCGGTGTCGTCGGCGCGGCCCCGGCCGAGCATCCGCTCGACCACCACATCGGTGGCCACCTCGAAGCTGATCACGGCGTCCAGCGCGTGACCGGACTCCTTGAGCATCTTCTCCAGGGCCTCGGCCTGGTCGACGGTGCGCGGGTAGCCGTCGAGCACGAATCCGTTGACGGCGTCGGGCTCGGCGATGCGGGACTCCACCATGCGGTTGGTCACATCGCTGGGCACCAGGTTGCCGGCGTCGAGGTACTTCTGCGCCTCGCGACCCAGCGGGGTCTGCTGGGAGATGTTCGCACGGAACAAATTCCCCGTGGAGATGTGCGGAACACCCAGCTTGTCCGACAGCAGTTCGGCCTGTGTCCCTTTACCGGCACCCGGCGGTCCGAGCAGTACGAGTCTCACTTGAGGAACCCTTCGTAATTTCTGTTCATCAGTTGGCTCTCGATCTGTTTGACCGTATCGAGGCCGACGCTCACGACGATCAGCACCGACGTGCCTCCGAACGGCAGGAAGTTCGAACCGCCACCGCCGGCACCGATGTGCAACAGCAGGTTGGGCAGTACGGCAACAGCACCGAGGTAGATCGAACCGGGGAGGGTGATTCGGCTCAGTACATAGTTCAGATAGTCGGCGGTCGGCTTACCCGGACGGTAACCGGGAATGAAGCCACCGAACTTCTTCATCTCGTCCGCGCGTTCCTCCGGGTTGAAGGTGATCGCGACGTAGAAGTAGGTGAAGAACACGATCAACGCGAAGTAGATCAGGACGTACACCGGGTTACCCGGGTTCACCAGATACTTCTGGATGATCTTCTGCCACCAGCTGTCGGAGTTGGAGGACTGGGTCAGCTGGGCGACCAGATTCGGCAGATACAACAGTGAGGACGCGAAGATCACCGGGATCACGCCGGCCTGGTTGACCTTCAGCGGTAGATAGGTCGACGACCCGCCGTACATCTTTCGGCCGACCACGCGCTTGGCGTACTGCACCGGTATTCGGCGCTGGCCCTGTTCGACGAAGATCACGCCGACGATCACCACGAAGGCGGCGACACACACCAGCCCGAAGATCAGACCGCCCTTGCTGTCGAGGATCTGCTTGCCCTCGCTCGGGATGCGGGCGGCGATACCGGCGAAGATCAGCAGCGACATACCGTTGCCGATACCGCGCTCGGTGATCTGCTCGCCGAACCACATCACCAGCGCCGCGCCGGCGGTCATCACCAGCACGATGATGATCAAGCCGAAGATGCTGGTGTCGGCCAGGATCTCGTCCGGGCAGCCGCGCAGCAGCTGGCCGCGCGAGGCGAGCGCCACCAGACCGGTGGCCTGCAGAATCGCCAAAGCGATCGACAGATAACGCGTGTATTGCGTCATCTTGTTCTGGCCGGACTGGCCTTCTTTTCGCAGTTCCTCGAACCGCGGAATGACCACCGTCAGCAGCTGGATGATGATGCTCGCGGTGATGTAGGGCATGATCCCGATCGCGAACACCGACAGCTGCAGCAGCGCACCACCGGAGAACAGATTGATCAGCTGGTAGATGCCGGCGTTGTCACCGCCGGAGACGACGTCGATGCAATGGCGGATCGCCTTGTAGTCGACTCCGGGCGACGGTAGCGAGGCGCCGACGCGGTACAGCGCGATCAGGCCCAGCGTGAAGAGAATCTTCCGCCGCAAGTCCGGGGTCCGGAAGGCCGACACGAAGGCGGAAAGCACAGATCCTCCTGGCTGACGACACGGGGGTCACGCCCACTTCCGTCACCTCGGCACATACCGGTGCCCTACAGGGCAGGGCCGGTCCTGTGCCACGACAACGGGGCAGACTGGTTGGCAGACAACACTTGAACTCTAACAGCGGCGCCGGACGGGCTCTCACCCGTCCGGCGCCCCGACTGTATTACCAGTAACTGTCAGCCCAGTTCGGTGGCGGTACCACCGGCGGCGGTGATCTTCTCCTTGGCGGAGCCGGAGAACTTGTCGGCGCTGACCTGAACGGCCACACCGATTTCACCCTCGCCGAGCACCTTCACCAACTGGTTCTTGCGCACGGCACCGGCAGCGACGAGCTCGTCCTTGCCGATGGTGCCGCCCTGCGGGAACAGCCGCGCGATATCGCCGACGTTCACGACCTGGTACTCGACGCGGAACGGGTTGGTGAACCCCTTCAGCTTCGGCAGGCGCATGTGGATCGGCATCTGGCCGCCCTCGAAACGGGCCGGCACGTTCTTGCGAGCCTTCGTACCCTTGGTACCGCGACCGGCGGTCTTACCCTTGGAGCCTTCACCGCGACCCACACGGATCTTCTCGGTCTTGGCGCCCGGGGCGGGCCGCAGGTGGTGGAGCTTGATGGGGGTCATGCGGTTTCCTCCTCAACGGAAACGAGGTGGCGCACGACGTTGATCAGCCCGCGGTTCTGGGCGTTGTCCTCGCGGACCACGGTCTGGCGGATACCGCGCAGGCCGAGGGTGCGAAGCGACTCCCGCTGATTCTTCTTGGCGCCGATCGTGGACTTGATCTGGGTCACCTTGAGCTGTGCCATGTCAGACTCCCTGTCCGGCACGCGCACGCAGCATGCCCGCCGGGGCAACGTCCTCGATCGGCAGACCGCGGCGAGCGGCCACCTCCTCCGGACGCTGCAGCATCTTCAGGGCAGCGACGGTCGCGTGCACGACGTTGATGGCGTTGTCGCTACCGAGCGACTTGGCCAGGATGTCGTGGATACCGGCGCACTCCAGCACGGCACGCGCCGCACCACCGGCGATCACACCGGTACCGGGCGAGGCCGGACGCAGCATGACGACACCGGCGGCAGCCTCACCCTGCACCGGATGCGTGATGGTGCTGCCGATCATCGGGACGCGGAAGAAGCCCTTACGAGCCTCCTCGACACCCTTCTGGATGGCCGCGGGGACTTCCTTGGCCTTGCCGTATCCGACACCGACCAGGCCGTTGCCGTCGCCCACGATCACCAGGGCGGTGAAGCTGAAGCGACGACCACCCTTCACGACCTTGGAGACGCGGTTGATCGCGACGACGCGCTCGAGCTGGTTCTTCTCGGCCGCATTGTCGCGACGGTCACCGCCGCCGCGACGGTCACGACCGCCGCCGCGCTGATCGCGCTCGTTGCCACTGCCACCCTGTCCGGCGGGTCCGCTGCCGCCGTCACGCCGCTGACGTCCCGGCATCAGACGTTCCTTCCGTTCATGTTCATTCGGTCCATGAGCTGAATCTGCATCAGAATTTCAACCCACCTTCGCGAGCAGCATCCGCCAGAGCGGCGATGCGGCCGTGGTAGTCGTGGCCACCGCGGTCGAACACCACGGCCTCCACACCGGCAGCCTTCGCGCGGGCGGCCAGCAGCTCGCCGACCTTCTTGCCCTTCGCGGACTTGTCACCGTCGAGCGCGCGCACATCGGCCTCGATCGAGGACGCGGAGGCGACGGTCTTGCCGACGGAGTCGTCGATCACCTGGGCGTGCAGGTGCCGCGAGGAGCGGAACACGACCAGACGCGGACGCTCGGCGGTGCCGAGGACCTTCTTGCGCAGACGGAAGTGCCGACGGGTCTTCGACACCCGGCGACGAGTCGACGCATCCTTGCCGACCGGCTGGCGGGCGGCTTTCTGAGCTTCAGTTTGTGCCATGGCTTACTTACCCGTCTTTCCGACCTTGCGGCGAACGACCTCACCGGCGTAGCGGATGCCCTTGCCCTTGTACGGGTCGGGCTTGCGCAGGCCGTGGATCACTGCGGCGATCTGGCCGACCTTCTGCTTGTCGATGCCGGACACCGAGAACTTGGTGGGGGCCTCGACCTGGAAGGTGATGCCCTCGGGGGCCTCGATCGGAACCGGGTGGCTGTAGCCGAGGGCGAACTCGAGGTTCGAACCCTTCTGCTGCACGCGGTAACCGACGCCGAAGATTTCCATCTTCTTCTCGTAGCCCTGGGTCACGCCGACGATCATGTTGTTGATCAGGGTGCGGCTCAGGCCGTGCAGCGAGCGGTTGCGGCGCTCGTCGTCCGGACGGCCCACCTCCAGCTCACCGTTCTCGGCCTTGGTGACGGTGATCGGCTCGGCGACGGTGTGCGAGAGGGTGCCCTTCGGACCCTTCACCGACACCTGCTGGCCGTCGATGGTCACCTCGACGCCGGCGGGAACCGAGATCGGCTTCTTACCGATACGCGACATTGTTCCTACCTCCCTTACCAGACGTAGGCGAGGACTTCCCCGCCCACACCCTGCTGCTTGGCCTGACGGTCGGTGAGCAGGCCCTTCGACGTGGAGATAATTGCCACGCCCAGACCGCCCAGCACCTTGGGCAGGTTGGTGGATTTCGCGTACACCCGCAGACCCGGCTTCGAGACGCGGCGCACACCCTGCAGGCTGCGCTCCCGGCTCTGGCCGTACTTCAGGTCGACGATCAGGGTCTGGCCGACGGGCGCATCCTCGGTGCGGTAGTCGGCGATGTAGCCCTCGCGCTTGAGGATCTCGGCGATGTTCGCCTTGAGCTTCGAGTGCGGGGCCTTCACCTGATCGTGGTACGCCGAGTTGGCGTTGCGCAGACGGGTCAGAAAGTCTGCGATCGGATCAGTCATGGTCATGTGTTGACCGTTACCTTTCTCGCCGCGGTTCCCATACAGCACCGTCACGCGGGGCGGTCGTGGGCCTACGACAATTTCGGCTGGTCCGGCCGACACCGTTGCCGACCGGATTGGAATGCTGTCACCCGGAGCAGCGCGCACGCATATGGGCACGAGGGTGCCCGAGCAACCGGTCTAGTGTAGGCGAGCGGTATGAGCGGGCAAAATCGGGGTGACCACCGCCGACTGCGTCACAGCGCGCCGTACTCCGCCGCGCTTCGGCTACACCTCGAGTTCCTCTTCGATGCCGCGCAGGCGATGCCGCGCCGGAGCGAGGTTCGCCCGGCCACGATCCAAGGCCAAATAGAGGAACAGGCCCTTGGAAGTGCGGCCGGTCATCGGGCGAATGATGTGGTACTGCGTGGACAGGGAGATCAGAATGTCCTCGATCTCCTCGTTGAGGCCCAACTGTTCGATGGTACGCAGTTTCGCGCGCACCACCTCCGTATTACCGGCACCGGCGACCTGCAGGTCCAGAGCCTTCGAACTGCCGAGCATTCCCAGCGACATGCCGCTGTTGTAATCGACGACCGATGCGCCGAGCGCGCAGTCGATCGCCATCATTTCCTTCAGCGCCAGATCCAAATTGGACATAATATTCCCGGAACGAACCGTCCCCCGCGTGCAACACCCCGGTACTTCTCTCCTGCTCCAGCCGTGTCATTCCACGGCCAGGTCAGCGCCCATGACTGCCTTCGGCGAGTTCGGACAGGATCGCGCGCAGCTGGTATCGGGACATCGCCAGATTCCCGGTCTCCTCGTCGAAGAGGACGTGGACGAACAGCCGGCCGTCGAAATCGCCGTCGACCATATTCAGCAGGTGATAGCCGCGGGGGCCGGACACGATGATTTCGGTGACGTCGTCGTCCGGTTCCGCACCCAGCGCCGGGCAATTCAGCACGGCGCGCACCACATCCGTTGTGGCAGCGGCATCCTCGTGCTCGTCGATCGGATCGTGCCTACCGGCGGCGGCGACGGCGAGCCCACTCGCCCCGTCCACCAACGTCACTCCGCGCGCACCCGGAACTTTCGTCGCGCCACAGGTCATCCGGTTCGCATCAGGCCCGGTACAGCCGAAACCCGCTACCCGCACCCATGTTTCGGGCAGTCCCATTCACCGGCCGGGTGCCAACTGGACAGTCGAGCAAATCGCAGGTGCACACCCGGTCCCGGCATCCGGACAGATCGGACGACCGCGGCGCGAACCGGGTCAGAACGGTGCGAAGCTCGGCTGAATCGCCCTGTCGGCGATCAACTCCGCCACATCCTCCGGCTCCAAGAACGTCAACTCGTCCGGACCGGCGACGTCCCGGGGTTCGGGATTTCGCAGCCGGTCGACGAAGCGAAGCACGAATCCGGTGAACGGTCCGTCGAAGACCTCGGTGCCGACCTCGTGCACCATCGTCACGACCTTCCAACGCTCCGGGTCCGGATCACAGGGCAGGAAGAAATGTTCGTCGCCGCTGTGGTCGTAGCCCCAGGAAATGAGACCCCCCGGCTCGGGGTGAATCGGATACGGCACGTCATCGGGATCGTCTTCTCGCAATTCGCCGAATGTTTCGTGGATGAGCTGCATGCGCTCCAGCAGCGGACTCGGTCCCTGCGGATGAAAGACGGCGAGCTCTCCGGAAATCACCCCACTGCCGTAGGCATCGAGAAACGCCTTGAAGTCACCGGGCAATGCGGCGCCCACATAGTTCTCGACCTGCGCCCAATCGCCGGCCGCGCGCCGCGGCGCCGGAGCGCCCAGCAACCGCACGAGTTCATCGAAATCCGTCACGCACTTCCCCGTTCCATCGACAGCCGAGCGGTGGACAAGGTAGCCGCGCGATATGAACTGCGCCGGCGATTCGTTGCCAGCAGTGAGAAGGACGCGAACGGCAAATCTTTTGCGCCACAGGATTTCCGGCGGAGTATGGACGCGTCGATCCCCGAGCCGGATTTTCGCGGAGATTGCACGAGGAGTTCGAAACCTTCACCCCCAACACAAGAAAGGGTACGGACTCGGATGAGTCCGTACCCTTTCTCGATTCGATTGTCGCGCTCAGCGCGGGCGCTGCGTCAGCAGCGCCGGCTCACCAGGAGCTCTTGTGCACGCCCGGCAGCTCGCCGCGGTGCGCCATCTCACGGACGCAGACGCGGCACAGGCCGAACTTGCGGTAGACCGCGCGGGGGCGGCCGCAGCGCTGGCAGCGGGTGTAGCCACGCACGGCGAACTTCGGCTTCGCGGCGGCCTTGTTGACGAGAGCTTTCTTAGCCATGTGCTCAGTTCTCCTTGAACGGGAAGCCGAGGTGCTTGAGCAGGGCGCGGCCCTCCTCATCGTTGGTCGCGGTAGTAACGACCGTGATGTCCATACCGCGCGGACGGTCGATGGAGTCCACGTCGATCTCGTGGAACATCGACTGCTCGCTCAGGCCGAACGTGTAGTTGCCGTTGCCGTCGAACTGCTTCGGCGACAGGCCGCGGAAGTCGCGGATACGGGGCAGCGCGATGGACACCAGGCGGTCCAGGAACTCCCACATGCGGTCGCCACGCAGCGTGACGCGCGCACCGATCGGCATACCCTCACGCAGCTTGAACTGCGCGATGGACTTGCGGGCCTTGCGGATCTCCGGCTTCTGACCGGTGATCAGGGCCAGGTCGTTGACGGCGCCGTTGATCAGCTTGGCGTCGCGGGCGGCGTCACCGACACCCATGTTGACGACGACCTTCACCACGCCCGGGATCTGCATCACGTTGGCGTAGTTGAACTCGTTGTTCAGCGCGTCCTTGATCTCCGCGCGGTAGCGCAGCTTCAGGCGGGGCTGAATCTTTTCAGACGTGGTCATGCTCAGATGTCCTTCCCGTTGCGACGGGAGATGCGCACCCGCTTGCCGTTCTCGTCGGTGCGGTAACCCACCCGGGTCGGCTTGCCGTCGGAGTCGACAACCATCACGTTGGACACGTGGATGGGCGCCTCCTGGGTCACGATGCCGCCGGAGCTGGCGCCGCGCTGGTTCGCGGAGTTCGCGACGTGCTTCTTGATCCGGTTCACGCCCTCGACCAGGACCTTGTCGGTCGCCGGGTAGGCCTGGATGACCTTGCCCTTTGCGCCCTTGTCCTTACCCGAGACGACGATCACGGTGTCGCCCTTGTGCACCTTCATGTCAGAGCACCTCCGGGGCCAGCGAAACGATCTTCATGAACCGCTTGTCACGCAGCTCGCGGCCGACGGGGCCGAAGATGCGGGTGCCACGCGGATCGTTGTCCGCCTTGATCAGCACCGCGGCGTTCTCGTCGAACTTGATGTACGAGCCGTCCGGACGACGACGCTCCTTGACGGTGCGCACGACGACCGCCTTGACGACGTCACCCTTCTTGACGTTGCCGCCGGGGATGGCGTCCTTGACGGTGGCGACGATGACGTCGCCGATACCGGCATAGCGACGCGACGACCCGCCGAGCACGCGGATGCACAGAATCTCCTTGGCACCCGTGTTGTCGGCGACGCGCAGTCGCGACTCCTGCTGAATCACTTCAGCTCCTCCTAGACCTGGACGTAATGCACGCCGGATTGCCGACCCGACGGGCATGGTCAGTTGCCCTTCGACGGACCTTGACGGCCCGCTCCCGCAAGCTCAGCGGGGCAGCGCCTGCCAGCGGTTTTGCATGATCGGAAGGATCAACCACTGTGGGTTCGCGGCCGAAGTGCGGGCACAATACCCGCAGGCAACCCGACAAGTGTAGCGAAGCCGCAGGTCGCGCCCAAATCAGGGTCGAACGGGGTCCGGCACGGCCACCCCACGGGTGGCGGTCGAACTCAGCCGAGTCTCAGCAGGTTCGGTTAGCCTCTCACGGACGCAACCGGCCCGGCCTCCGCGTGGAGTCGCAGTGACGGTCGTCGCGCAGGTGCACGATGAGTCGGGGAGAGGATTTTCTGTGACATCGTCCGGTCGCCAGGTCCGCCTGGGTCGCCGCTCGTTCCTGATCGCCCTCGGCGCGGTGCCGGTGGCCACCGCCCTGGTGGCGTGCAATAGCGACGCGAAGCCGAAACCCCTCACCGGCCCCGATCTGTCGGGCGTCGATCCCGCGGTGCGGCCGCAGGACGATCTGTACCGCAATATCAACGGCGCCTGGCTGCGCACCTACCAACTGCCGCCGGACAAGGTCTCCTACGGCACCTTCGCCGAGGTGTCCGATCGGGTCGAAGGGCAGCTGCGCGAGGTCATCGACGGAATCCACGATCCCAAGGACGGGTCGGAGGGCCAGCAGATCCGCGACCTCTACGACGCGCGGATGGATCTCGACACACTCGAGAAGCTCGGCACCACCCCGCTGCAACCGCTGTTCGCGCGGATCGACGGGGCGCAGACCAAGGCCGATCTCGCGAAGGTCATGGGCGCGCTGCCGCTGGGCGGCCTGATCGGGCTCGGTGTGAGTATCGACCGCAAGAATTCGAATGCCTACATTCCGTCCGTGGGCCAGTCCGGTCTCGGAATGAGCGAGCAGTACTACCGGAAACCCGAATTCGCGCAATATCTTTCCGCGTACCAGACGCTGCTGCACAAACTGGCGACCGGCGCCGGCCTGCCCGATCCGGACGGCGCGGCCGAACGCACACTGGATCTCGAGAAGCGCATCGCCGCCGGTTACTGGGACAACGTGCGCACCCGCGACTCCGATGCCACCTACAACCTCATGGCGTGGAACGAGATGACCACGCTGGCACCGGGTTTCGACTGGGAGCCGTGGCTGGCCGGCAGCACCGACCGGCCCAAGGAACTGTTCGGGAAGATGGTCGTCGGCGAACCGTCGTTCGTCACCGCGGCCGGGCAGCTGTGGACCGAGGTGGATATCAACATCTGGCGAGAATGGCTGAAGCTCAGCCTGCTGCGCAAATACGCCAAGTACATGAACAAGGATCTGTCGGACGCGAATTTCGATTTCCTGAAGGCCACCAGCGGGATCGAGCAGCGCCCGGAGCTGTGGAAGTCGGCGGTCGCGGTGGTCGACGCCAATCTCGGTGAGCAGCTGGGCAAGTTGTACGCGGCGAAATACTTTCCGCCGCAGGCGAAGACGCGCGCCAAGGAGCTGGTCGACAATCTGCTGGCCGCCTATCGCGACAACTTCCGCAACTCGTCGTGGATGTCGCCGCGGACCCGCGAGGCCGCGATCGCGAAACTGGACAAGATCACGGTCAAGATCGGCTACCCCGACAAGTGGGTGGACTATTCGAAGCTGAAGGTCACGCGCGGCCGGCTGGTCGAATCCCTGCTCGCCATCGAGGCTTTCGAGGCGAAGCGTTCGATGGACAAGCTGGGGACGCCGGTGGACAAGGCCGAATGGGGTATGTCGCCGCAGACCGTCAACGCCTACTACGAGGCAACCTCCAATTCCATCAACTTCCCGGCCGCGATCCTGCAAGCCCCGTTCTTCGACACCGACGCCGAACCGGCGGTGAACTACGGCGCGATCGGCGCGACCATCGGCCACGAGATCGGGCACGGCTTCGACGACCAGGGCTCGAAGTACAACGGCGACGGCAATCGCGAGGACTGGTGGACCCCGGAGGACCGGACCGCCTTCGAGGCCAAGACGAAGCAGCTGATCGATCAGTACAACGCCCTGGTGCCCGAGGGCCTGCCGCCCAGCGATCACGTCAACGGCCAGCTGACCGTCGGTGAGAACCTCGCCGACCTGCGCGGACTGATGATCGCGCTGGCCGCCTTCCGCATCGAGGAAGCCAAGAACGGCCGCAACACGCCCGACTACACCCCGATGTTCCAGTCCTGGGGCCGCAATTGGCGGGAGAAGCAGACCCAGCAGTCGCTCGAACAGCAGGTTGCCACGGATCCGCACTCCCCCGGCGAATTCCGCTGCAACCAGGTGGTGCGCAATCTGCCGGAGTTCTACGCGACCTTCGGCGTCCAGCCCTCGGACAAGCTCTTCCTGCCCGAGGACCAGCGCGTGATTCTGTGAGGTCAGTGGGTGATCAGCCGCCAATCCTCGGGCAGGTTGGCGGCGGTCACCTGCTCACCGTCCACTGCCAGATCCACCGCAGTTCCGCCGAGGCGCAGATCGGTGAGCTCTACCCTGCCCCAGCGCGCGGGGACATGCGGCAGGACGGTCACCGTGCGGTGCGGCACGTCGGGTTCGAGCCCCAGGAACGAACGGACCAGCAACAGCGGCGCGGCGCTGGCCCAGGCCTGCGGGGAACACGAGGTCGGATACGGCACCGGCGCCGAGAAGCGGGAGCGCTGAAAACCACAGAACAACTCGGGCAGCCGGCCGCCGAAAGCGGTTGCGGCGTCGAGTAATCCGTTGGACAACCGGGTGGCCAGCCCGACCGCGCCCGGGATGTGGCGGTAACGCAGCAGACCGGCGACCGCGATGGCGGTGTCGTGCGGCCAGACCGAACCGTTGTGATAGCTCATCGGATTGAACGCGCCCATCCCGGAAGACAGTGTGCGCAAACCGAATCCGGAGTCCATCTCCGCGGTCGCCAGATGGTGCACCAGTTGTTCGGCGTGGTCGTCGGTGACGATGCCCGACCACAGGCAATGGCCGACATTGCTGGTGAGCGCATCGACGCGGCGCTTGTTACCGTCCAAAGCGACCGCATACCAGCCCTTTTCGGGAATCCAGAAGGCTTCGGCGAATTTCGTGCGCAATTCGGCGGCATGTTCGCGCAGCTTCCCGGCCTTGTCCGACTGCCCGAATTCCTCGGCCAGTTCGGCCCGGGCCAGGATCGCCGCATAGACGTAGCTCTGCACCTCACACAGCGCGATCGGCGCCTGGGCGAGATGTCCGGCCGCGTCGTTGATGCCGTCGAAGCTGTCCTTCCAGCCCTGGTTGATCAGGCCGCGGTCGGTCGCGCGCTGATATTCGACGAAGCCGTCACCGTCGCGATCGCCGAAGTGCGACATCCAGTCGAGGGCCGCGTCCGCCGCCGGCAGCAGCGTCTGCACCGCCTCCGGCGACGCGCCCCAGCGCCGGGTCTCGGCCAGCAGCATCACGAAAAGTGGTGTGGCGTCTACGGTTCCGTAGTACACCTCCCCGCCCAGGGCCAGTCCGCCCGCCGGTCCGCGGCGGATCTCGTGCATGATCCGGCCCGGCTCCTCCTCGGTCAGCGCGTCGACCTGCTGGCCCTGCATTTCGGCCAGCTGCTGCATGGTGCCGAGTGCGAGCGAGGAGTCCAGCGGCAGCGCCATCCACGCGGTGAGCAGCGAGTCGCGGCCGAACAGCGTCATGAACCACGGTGCGCCGGCCGCGACGAAGGTGCGATGCCGGCGTTCCTCGCGAATCTGCAGTGCGCCCAAATCGCTTTCGGTGCGCTGCAGAATGGCGGTGAGCTGCGGATCACCCGTGGTGAGTTTGGTGGCGGTGTCACGCCAGGCCGCCATCTTGCGGCCCGGTTCGCTGCTGCGATAGTGCTCGCCGGGGCGCAGGGCGACATGCACCCGCTGATTGGCCACGGTCGGCTGCGCGAGGATCTCGGTCTGCCAGCGGCCGGTGGCGGGCACGACGATGCGCCAGGTCAGCGAGCCGGGCAGCACGGTCGGGAGCTCCGAGGAGGACACCGCCAGGCCGCGTGCGCGATCGGAGCGGTCGTTGAGCAGCAGTTCGTTGTCGGTGACCAGTATTTCGGCGCGTCCGTGCCCGGCCCGGCCCTCCTTGACGGCGAACAGATCCACGAAGTCGGCGTCGGCGCGCAGCTCGAGCACGACGGCCGTGGGTTCGCGGCCGAGATTCTCCAGGATGACCGTTTCTCGCATCCCGTCGGCGACGAGTCGTTCGCGCACCACCAGGAGACTGGAATCGGCGGCGCCGGACCGCGGCGGCCGCCGCAGGATGAAGCGCGCGGTGAATGCCTCGGGGCTGAGCA
The DNA here is from genome assembly GCF_001613005.1 of Nocardia nova NBRC 15556. Classification (GTDB taxonomy): domain Bacteria; phylum Actinomycetota; class Actinomycetes; order Mycobacteriales; family Mycobacteriaceae; genus Nocardia; species Nocardia nova. Next base: position 24,472 of record NZ_BDBN01000072.1, read on the forward strand.
CCGACAGCGGTTCGAGCCGCTGCCCGTCCACGCGCAGCTCCCACCGCGACACCACCCGGGCGTCGCGATAGAACAGGCCCTGCGAGGTTCCCGATTCCACATCGCCGACCCGGTCGGACAGGCAGAAGGTGCTGCCCTCGACCAGCGTCACCGAACCGTTCAGCAGGGCGGGTTCGCCGCCGTTGAGAGGTGAGGGCCCGGTCATCGCGCATCACCCACTCGGGGGTGTCGCGGCGCCGCGGTAGGCACGGTAGATCGTTTCGTCGACTCGAACATCACCATCGCGAACGGCTCCTCCCTGATCACCGGCGACAACCGATCCGGCTCGAGGTTTGCGTGGGCCTATCCGACAACGTTCGCACGAGAACGTCTCGATCATCGAGAGTAACCGCTGAACGGTGCTCGGCACGGCCAATCCCTCGACCAGGTCGCAAATCCGCGCTGTGGCACGGCACGGCGCATCGCCGAAAAACTCAGCGCGAGCGCTCGCCAGTCCCCTCGATCGGCTGTTTGCGCCGCGTTTTGACGTTGACCAGGCCGAGGTCACCGCCGTAGTGGGCCAGCACGCGAGGATCGATCACGGCGCGCCACAGCGGCGGCACCGCGGCCAGCAGGACCATCCCGGCATAGCCCATCGGAAGCTGTGGCGCCTGCTCGACGCTGCGCAAGGTCTGGTAGCGGCGACCCGGATTCGCGTGGTGGTCGCTGTGGCGCTGCAGATGGAACAGGAAGATGTTGGTGACCAGACTGTCGCTGTTCCAGCTGTCGCGCGGCGAGCAGCGCCCGAATGTGCCATCGGCGCGGCGCACGCGCAGCAGGCCGTAGTGCTCGACGTAGTTCACCGTCTCGAGCAGACAGGCGCCGATCAACGCCTGCAAGGCCAGCCACGGGATCACCCGCGGACCGAAATACAGGATCATGGCGCCGAACAGCACGACGCTCATCGACCAGGCCTGCAACAGATGGTTCTCGTAGCTGAACCACCGTTTTCCCCTGCGTGCCAGGCGGTCTCGTTCGAGCCGGAACGCCGAGCGGAGCCCGCCGAACATGCTGCGCGGCAGGAACACCCACAGGGACTCGCCGAAGCGGGCGCTGGCCGGGTCCTCCGGTGTCGCGACGCGCGCGTGATGGCCGCGATTGTGCTCGACGAAGAAGTGCCCGTACGCGGACTGCGCCAGGGCGATCTTCGACAGCCACCGTTCCAGATGCTCGGACCGGTGGCCGAGTTCGTGCGCGGCATTGATCCCGATGCCGGACACCACTCCGAGTGTGATGGTGAGGCCGAGTTTGTCGACGAACGACAGCCCCGTGTCCACCCACAGATAGCCCGCGATGAACAGGCCGAGGAATTGCATCGGCAAGAACAGGTAAGTGCACCAACGGTAGTAGCGGTCGTTGGAGAGCGCTTCGTAGTCCTCGTCGTGCGGATTACTGCCGTCGTTCCCGATCGCCCAGTCCAGCAGGGGGATGACCACGAAGACGATGATCGGCCCGATCCACCAGAACACCGGTGAGCCGGTGACTACCACCAGCGGTCCGGGGAGCAGGGCACAGGCCGGTGCTATCAACCCCAGCATCCAGAGGTAGCGCTTGGGGTCGCGGGCACGGGTGTTTTCGAAGATCGCCATGTACTTCTCGCTATCCAGAAGTGACACCAGATCGAGAATGCGGCCGCGCGAAGCGGCGCCGGCCTGAAATATGAAGCGGCGTAGGCCTGAAACATTCAGAGTAGCCGCTCCTCCCAGGCTGTCCAGAGATCAGCGAAAAAGACCTACAGACGTGCAGATACCCCGAAATCGCCAAGGTATGACAGCAGTTTTTCGGACTGGGGTCTCGATCCGAGACGACGCGACGCCGCCCACCCTGTCGGCGGGCGGCGTCTGCCGGGCTCGCTACGGTAGGGCGCCGCAATTGGTCGGCGCGGGCAGACCGGCCAGCCGATCGGTCATCCATGAATGCGCGGTCATCAGCGACGGGAAATAGGCCAGGTCGTGGGTGCCCACGACGCCGGTGATAGCGGGCAGTTGCGGATTCGCGTCCAGCTGGACCGGAGTGCCGCCGGCACACCACCCGGCGGCCACGGCGCGAACCGGTGGATACGGTGTGCCTTCGTCGTTCACGGCCGAGGCGATGAGCACGGGCATCGTGGGCGCGATCGTTCCGATGCGCTGTTCGTCGAACGCCGCTTTCAGCGCCGGCGACCGGTCGATGAGAGCGGTGAGAGGTTCTCCGCTATTGGTGATTTGCGTTATTCGCCGTATTTGAATGTCGAGTGACGCGGCGATAGCGCACTTGTCCAGCGCGTCGCGCATCAGCCCTTTACCCGCGTCGTTGATTTCGGCATCGAGGATCGGCCGCGTTTCGGGATAGTCGGCGGCGATACCGTTGAGGGTGAACGGCGCGGCGGATCCGACACCGGGCTGGCCGTAGTTGTAGCCGATGAAATTCTCGGGGTCGACGATCGGGCCGCCGATGTAGGCACCACGCACGTTCAGTTCGGGTGCGTAGCTCGATTGCAGTTCGGCGGCCCCGGCCGAGGCCATACCGCCCTGGGAATAGCCGAACAGGATGACCGGCGAATGCGGATTCAGTCCGGTGCCCGGCAGCTGCAATGCGGCACGGGCGGAATCGAGTACGGCATACGCCTGAGCCTTCCGGTTGAGGAAGTCGTGCACATCGGGCGTGCCCAGTCCGTGATAATCGGTCAGCACCACGGCCATACCGCGGGCGAGCAACGAGGCCAGCGCGATGACGTCGTATTCGGCGATGACGTCGTACGGCGGCCGGAACTGGGCCAACTGCGGCAGCACCTTCGACGGCGCGCACTGGTCGCCCTGGCCCTGAGAGCCGACGCCGTAGGCGACCAGCGGACGTTCGCCCGGTCCGGTCCACGGCACCACCGGCTGTAGATACGTCGCCACCACCGCGGTCGGGGCATCGTGAGTATCGCTGCTGAGATACATCATTCGCGTCGACGCCGCCGGCACGACACCCGGCTGGCCGGGTGCCGACAAAGCCAGCGCCGCCGGTTGGGTACGAAGGATCGCGCCCGGCGGCATCGGCGGTGGCGGCGGCGGTATGTAGAAATCATCGGCGGCGACCTGCGTAGCCGGTTGCGGCGACGCGGGTGGCGCCGATATCGCCGCGCCCGCGATGACGACGAGCGAGCCGAACAGAACTGCGTTCCATCTGCGGATCAAGCCCCTCACGATCGATCCTTCCCTGCGTTTTCAGCGGATATACATCGAGCGTCGAGCGATCGAACATCGGTGGCCCGGGTGGGGGTCTGCGGCCTCTCCGGGCACGTCGGCCGCTACGGCAACGCGGCGCAATTGCTCGCCGCGGGTGCCGCCGCGAGCCGATCGGTCAGCCACATCTGCGAGGCCGCCAAGGACGGGAAGAAGGCGAGATCGTGGGTGCCGACGACGCCGGAAATCGGCGGAAGCTGGGAGTTCGCATCGATCTGCACCGGGACGCCGCGACTGCACCACGCGGCGGCCACATCTCGGATGGGCGCGTACGGCGCGCCCTCGTCGTTCTTCGCCGAGGCGATGAGCACCGGCGCCGACGGCGTGCCGCCGCCGATGCGCTGATCGGCGAAGGCCTGGCTCAACGCCGGGGAGCGATCGATCACCGTGGTGAGTGGCTGTCCGCTGGAAGTGAACTGGGCCGTCTGCCGCTGCGGATTGTCGATCGATACCGCGATCGCACATTTGTTCGCGGCGTCGCTCAGCAGCGCCTTGCCGGCATCGTTGAGTTCGGCGTCGAGTTCCGGGCGCGTCTCGGGGTAGTCCGCCGCGATGCCGTTGAGTGTGAATCCGACCGCGCCGGACAGGCTCGGCTGGCCCTCGTTGAAGCCGATGAAGTATTCGGGATCGACCACCGGCCCGCCGATGTACGCGCCACGCATATTCAGTTCGGGCGCATAACTCGGCTGCAATTCGGCCGCACCGGCCGAGGCCATACCGCCCTGGGAGTAGCCGTACACGATGACCGGCGGCCGCGGCCCCAGACCGTTGTTCGGCAACTGCTCCGCGGCCCGCGCCGCGTCGAGTACCGCATAGGATTGCGCTTTCCGATTCAGGAAGTCGTGCATTTCCGGTGTGCCCAGCCCGTGGTAATCGGTGACCACGACGGCCATACCGCGCGACAGCAGCGAATACAGCGCCAACACATCGTATTCGGCGATGACGTCGAACGGCGGCTGGTATCGGACGAGCTGCGGCAGCAATTTCGAGGGCGCGCACTGGTCGCCCTGGCCCTGCGTTCCGACCGCGTACGCGACCAATGGGCGGTCACCGGGACCGGTCCACGGCAGCATCGGCTGCAGATACGTTCCCGTCACCGCGGTCGGCGCGTCGTGCGTGTCGTTGCTGAGATACATCATGCGTGTCGAGATCGCCGGGACGACGCCGGGTTGTCCCGGCGCCGAGAACATCAGCGATGCGGGCTGAGCTCGCACGATGGCTCCCGGAGGACCGGGGGGCAGGGGCGCCGGCGGAACGTAGAAATCATCATCGGCGGCGGCCTGCGCCGGAGGCTGCGTCCAGGCATGCGGCGCGGAAACCATTCCGCCCGCGACGGCGATGAGAGCTCCGAACAAGACAGCGGTACAACTGCGTATCCGGCTCCGCACGATTCGTCCTTTCCTGAGCTTCGGGATGCCTATCGGAACGAACAAACGGATCTCGACAGTACCGAAAAAGACGGATCGATCTTCGGTGAATCAGAATGACACTCGGCGTGTCTCGCTAATTACGGGCTAATGGCTTGTCAGGAGGCGGAAGACGGGTCAGCTCTGGGCGGCGCGACGGTAACCGCGAATGGCGACGGCGCCGAAAACCACCATCAGCCCCACCGACCACGCCACGGTCTGCAATACCGGAACCAGCAGCGGACCACCGAGAGTGAAGTCGCGCATCGCCTCGATGGCGCAGCTCATCGGCTGAGCCCGCACGATCGGTTGCAGCCGGCCCGGATAGTTCTGCACCGGCACGAATCCGGAATTGAAGAACATGCCGACCAACACCACGATCGCGAACAGCTGCACCACCTTGTCACCGGCGCTGCTCACCCCGACCGCGATGACCAGCGGGGTGAATCCGGCGATCACGATCACCGGTACCAGCAGGACGCCGATCGCACCGCCCCAGCCCTGCTGGAACCGCAGGCCCAGCGCCATGCCGACGGCGACGACCACGACCGTCGCCGCGAACGCGCGGGCGCATTCGGCGGCCAGCCGGCCGGACAGTCCGGCCCAGCGATGCATCGGAAGCACCCAGAATCGGCGCAGCAGACCGCTTTCCCGCTCGGCGTACAACGACATGCCGGTACCCATCGCGCCGTACATCGCCCCGGCGACGGCGATCATCGGCACGAACCCGTAGATCGGGTCGGCCCCGCCGGCGGCGCCGAGGGATTTGTCGAGCACCAGGTCGTACATGAGCAGCAGCAGAATCGGCAGCACCAGCGTGCTGGTGATCACCTCCGGCTGCCGTGACCAGCGCCGCAGCAGGCGACCGGTCTCGATCAGGGTCTGCGACCACAGATCACCGATCCGGGAGCCGAGCACGGGAGAATCGTCCACAACGGTCGCACTCATCGCCGGTGCCCTTCCGCTCGCACTGCCAGGACCACGGCGACCACCAGCAGCACCGCGATCCAGATCGCGGCCACGCCGAGTTCGGCGGGGTACTTCCCCGCCGCCAGTCCGCGCAGCGCGTCGGTGATCTGCGAGACCGGCTGATTGCGTACATACGGCTGGATCCAGCCCGGAAAACCCTGCACCGGAACGAACCCGGTGGAGGTCATCACGAGCAGCAGTTGCGGGCCGAACAGGACGGTGCCGCTGAGTTCGCTGTTGCGGGTGATGGTGCCGAGCGCGTCGGTGGCGATCACGAGCGTGGTGCCGAACGCCAGCACCACCAGCACGAAGACCAGCGTGGAATCCGCGCCGTGGAATCGGAATCCGAAGATCGTGCCGATGATCAGCGCCCCGGCGAAGGCGGCAACGGCGCGCACCAGATTCGCCGACATCCGAGCGGTCACCGGAACCCACGGCGGCACCGGCATCGCCCGCAGCCGGGTGGCCATGCCGCCGACGACCTCTCGCGCCGCCCGGTCACCGGCGAACATGGAGGTGAAGAACATGGCGAAGACCGCGATCAAGGGCAGCAGGTACTGCGCGTAGTCGATACCACCGGCCTCCATCGACTGCCGCAGCGGCACGTAGAAGCAGACGAAGAACACCACCGGCGCGGCGAAGGCCAGCACCAGATCGCCCTCGCGCAGCGCGGTGCGAATCATGCGGCCGCTCAAAGCCGTCCATTGCAGCCCGGCCGGAACCCGGAACAGTTCGGGGGTTTCGGTGCTCGCCGCGGTCATGCCGGGATCTCTTCGGCCGGTTCGGTCAGCTGGATGAAGACCTCGTCGAGGGAGGGACGGCGCAAGGCGATGTCGATCAATTCGATTCCCGCGCTGTTGATTCGGTCCAGTGCTTCCGACAGCGTCACCGCGCCACCGGGCGCGGGCACCGACACGCGGTCCTGCGATTCGGCGATCGTGACCTCCCCCAGGCTCGCCAGCGCGGCGGCCACGGCCGGCACATCGCCGGCATCGACCGGGACGACCTCGCAGTAGCTGTCGCCGGAGCGGGCCTTGAGCTGATCGGCGGTGCCCTCGGCGATCACGGTGCCCTTGTCGACGACAATGATGTTGTCGCTCAACGCATCCGCTTCCTCGAGGTACTGCGTGGTGAGCAGAATCGTGACGCCCTGTTCCTTGAGCGAGCGCACCATCGCCCACAGGCTCTGGCGACTGACGGGGTCCAGGCCGGTGGTGGGTTCGTCGAGGAAGACCACGCGCGGCGGCCGGACCAATCCGCAGGCGATATCGATGCGCCGGCGCATACCGCCGGAGTACTGGCCGACCCGTCGTTCCGCCGCCTCGGTGAGCGCGAACTGCTCCAGGAGTTCGTCGGCGCGCTGCGCGGCGGCCTTGCGCCGCAGGCCCATCAGACGGGCGAAGAGCACCAGATTTTCCCGGCCGGTGAGCATTTCGTCGAGCGCCGCGTACTGGCCGGTCAGCATGATCGAGGAGCGGACCTGCGCGGCCTGGGTGACGACGTCGAAGCCGGCTACCCGCGCAGTACCGGCATCGGGACGAATCAGCGTCGACAACACCGATACCGTGGTGGTCTTACCCGCGCCGTTGGGCCCGAGCACACCCAGCACACTGCCCGCGGGGGCGCTGAAACTGATGCCTCGCAACGCGCGCACCGCGCCGAAGGTCTTCTCGACACCGTCGACGACGATCGCGTTGTCCGTATCCGCCGGACTACCCATTGAATTCGACACCATGCTCTCCGTCCGAGCTCCCGCCCAGTTACTTTGGTAAGGCTAACTTGATAATTCGATGAACTCCACCGCCTCGGCCTCAACCGAGCAGCGCCACCACCTCGTCGAGAGAGGCGCCGCCGAGAATGGCGGTGACCGGGAGATCCCGCCGCAATTCGGCCTCGACCCGCTTGCGGAGGTCGAGCGCCTGCAGCGAATCCAGGCCCAGCGCCACCAGCGGGACCGATCCGTCAACGGCCTCGCTCGGTTCCAACCCCATCACCACCCGCAGGGCATCGCGCACGGTGTCGGCGGTGCCGCGCGCGGCGGCCGTGTCGGCGGCGGGCTCGGGTTCGGTCACCGGTTCGGCCACCGTAGCCGCCTCCGGCTCCGGTTCGTCGGTGGGTAGTTCGGCGAACAGCGGCGCGAAACCGAAGACCGAGAACAGATCTCGGATGCGACCCCACTGGGCGGCGGCGACCAGCACAGTGGCCGCGCGTGGCGCGAAACCGGCGGCGACCGCCACCGCCGGGTCCATCGGCAGCAATCCGGTGCCACTGATGCGGGCCAGCGCTTCGGCATGGTCGGCGCCGACCGCCCGCCACAGGCCCCACTGCACCGCCGAGCATCGGATGCCTTCGGCCCGGTAGTGCGCGGCCTGCGCGTCCAGCATCCGGTTGATCGCGGAGTAGACCATATGCCCGCGCCCGCCCAGTGTGGCCGACAGCGACGAGCACACCACGATGCGACCGTCGTCGGTGCGCGGGAAGATACGCGTGAGGTTGTGCAGCACGACGGATTTGGCGTTCGCGGCCGCGCGAATGGCCGCCGGATCCGGATCGGCGGCCGCGGCGTCGTAATCCACGGCGGCATGCACGACGAGAGTCGCCGGGCTCGCGGTGTAGTCCGCCGCGAGGTCGGCGAGTGCGTCTGCGTCACCGGCGTCGCAGCGGCGCACCACGATCTCGGATTCGTGCCGGGCGCCGATCTCGGCGATGCGCGCCGCGGCGGCGGCCGAACCGCCGGACCGGCTGATCACCGTGATGCGGCCCGCGCCCGCGGCGGCGAACTGCTCGCAGAAGTCGAGCCCCACCTTGCCGGTGCCGCCGACGATGACGACCTCGCGCAGTTCCTCCCCGTGCGGCGGAAGATCACCCGCGGTGTCGTCGAGGATCAGCCGTTTCGCGTAGTAGCCGCCGTCGCGCACGGCCAATTCCGGCTCCACCGCGATATGGATCGCGCCGAGCAGCGCCTTCGCCGCCGCGGCGGCATCGGTCCCGGCGCCGAGATCGACGTGCCGGAAGGCGACGCCGATGTGTTCGGCTGCCAGACAACGGAATCCGGCCTGTGCGGCGGCATGGAACGGATCCGGCAGATCGGAGTCGACGACCTGTTCGCCGCCGCCGGTCACCAGCCAGATATCGCCGATGCCGTCGAGTTCGGCCAACCAGCCGCGGTCCCCGAGGAATTCGGACACATCGTGCACCGGACCGTCCGGCGACGCGGGCGGGGCCAGCACCACCAGGGTGTCGGGCCGCGCGCCGGTACCCGCCTCGATCACCGTGGCGCCCTGGCGGGGCGCGGCCGCTCGGACGGCGGCCGCGAGTTCGGCGTGGGCGCCGCTCGGATCGACCACCGCGAGGGTCCGCGGCGGCACCATCGTGCGCCGCCGCAATCTGGTCCAGGTCTCGAGCACCCGCTGCGGGGCGACCGTGGAATCGTCGGAATCGCTTCCAGTGGAGCTCTTTTCGACAGTGTGAGCGTAATCGAACGGCGCCCACAGCGATTTGGCGTTCATCTGCGTATTGGGGAAATCGAGCAGCGGCAGCGCGGGCACACCGCCGTCGCCCGGTTCGCGCAGCGCCTCCCACCGATAGTTCGCGTCGTGCACCGCGACGGTCGCCAGATTGCGGGTGAACTCCCGCAGATCCTCGGCGGTCCGGCGCGAGGTGCCCAACATCTGAAATTCCCGCTGCCCCGGAATTTCCGACAGATTCTCCTGAATCGCGAGCATCAGCGTCGGATGTTCGGAAATCTCGATGAAGGTGCTCGCCCCGGCGTCCACGGCTTTCCGGATCGCGAGGTCGAAGCGCACCCGGTTACGCAGGTTCAGATACCAGTAGTCGACGATGGACAGCCCCGGATGGAGGCGGTCGCCCATGGTGGCGCCGATACAGTCGATCTCGGTGTCGATGAAGGCGTGGTTGTCCATTTCCGGACCGACCGTGGCAGCCAGCAACTCGCGCCCGGCACTCACATAGGAGGTGTGCGCCGGATATCGGACGCGAATCTCTTTGGCGAATTTCCCTGCGGCATTGAGTGATTCGACGATGGTGACGACGGCGTCGCGTTCCCCGGAGATCGCGATGATGTGGCGGGAGTTGATCACCGACAACTCCACGAAATCGGCCTGGCGTGCGATCAGGTCCTCGCACTCGTCGCGGTCGATGCCCAGCACCGCCATGGAATAGCCGCTGAGCTGACGGTCGTCGACGATCCGCGCCCGGGTGGTGACGATTCGGACCGCGTCCCGCAGGGTCTGCGCCCCGCTGACGTAGGCGGCGGCGATCTCACCCTGCGAATGCCCGACCGTCACACCCGGGCCGACCCCGGCGGCCTGCCACATGGCCGCCACACCGACCATCTGCACGAACAGCGCCGGTTGCACGGTCAGCGCCTTGTCGTCGGCCTCCTGCCCGGCCTCGAGCAGATAGGGGCGCGGCGACCAGCCGTAGAGATCGTGAAAGACCTTGTCGCACTCGTCGACAGCATCGCGATAGGCCGACGAGTGCTCGTAGAGCATCGCGCCCATACCGGGGCGCTGGCTGCCCTGGCCGGGAAAGACGTAGGCCACGCGCTGCGCGGTCGCGGCGCGCTCCGATCGCACCACCGCCGGATGCGGTCGGCCGTCGGCGACGGCACGTAGCGCGGCGATCACATCGGTCTGCGCATCCGCCATCACCACAGCGCGATGGCGGCGCGGTGAGCGGGTGCGAAACAGCATGTCGGCCAGGCGGTCCGGAGTCACCTCGGGATGGTCGGCGAGGTAGTCCGCGACGGCGGCCGCCTCCGGTCCCAGCAGGTCCGGGTTGTCGCTGGACAGCAGGATCGGGACGCTGCCGTCGGGCAGGCGGTAGCTAGACATGACTCTCCTCTTCGGCCGGAATGGCCAGCAGCGCATGAGCATTCGTGCCCGACACCCCGAACGACGACACCGCCCCGTAGCGCACGCCGTCGTGCGGCTGCCAGTGCTCGAGTTTCGCCGCCAGCCGCAAGCCGGTCGCGTCCCAATCCACCTTGCCGGTCGGATTGTCGGCGAAGCGGGTCGGCGCGATCTGTCCGTGCAGACCGCTGAGCAGCACCTTGATCAGCCCGAGCATGCCCGCCGCCGCCTGTGCGTGGCCCAGATTCGATTTCACCGAGCCCAGGCGCGCGGAGCCCGATCCGTAGACGCGGTCCAGCGCCTCGAGTTCCAGCGGATCGCCGACCGCCGTCGCGGTGCCGTGGCCTTCGATCATGCCGACGACCTCGGGTGAAATATCCGCTGCCGCAACCGTCGCGCGGATCAGTCGCTCCTGCGCGCGGCTGCTCGGCACGGCGATCGGCGCTCCGGCGCCGTTGTGGTTGACCCGGGTGGCGAGCAACCGGCCGTAGATCCGGCGACCGGCCGCGCGGGCCCGCGATTCGCGTTCCAGCACGACCACCCCCGCGCCCTCGCCCCAGAGCGTGCCGTCGGCGGCATCGGAATACGGTTTGCACTGCCCGTCCGCGGCCAGCGCGTTGTTCTTGGAGAATTCGAAGAACGCGGCGGGCGAACCCATCACACAGACCGCACCGGCCAGCGCCCAGTCACATTCCCCGGCGCGGATCGCCGCCGCCGCCATATGCAGCGCCGACAGTGACGAGGCACAGGCGGTGTCGACCACGATCGACGGGCCGCCGAGGCCGAGGCAGTTGGAGATCCGCCCGGCCACCGCTCCCAGCGCCGCGCCGGCCGCACGATAGCCCGAATAGTCGTTGACCTCGGCGCTGTGCGGACCGTATTCGGTCGGCGAGGCGCCCATATAACAGCCCACCTCGTCACCGTCGACGGCCGCGGGATTGATGCCGGCGTTCTCCAGTGCCCGCCAGGCCACCCGCAGCGCCACCCGCTGCTGCGGATCCATCGCGACCGCCTCGCGCGGTGTGATGCCGAAGAACATCGGATCGAATTCTGCTGCGCGATCGAGAAATCCGCCCGCGTCGCGGACCGCGGCCCAGCCGTCGTGGCGCGACAGGTTCAGCAGTTCGGCGAGCGGCCAGCCGCGGTCGCGCGGGAACGGCCCGGTCAGATCGCGGGCCTGCGACAGCGCCGCCCAGTACTGGCCCGGGGTCTCGATGCCGCCGGGCGTCTCGACGGCGAGGCCGCTGACGACGATGGGATCCGCATCGCTCACGCTGTTGTCTCCATCTCGGCGACGAGCAGCTCCGCGATGCCCTCGACGTGGTCGTGCAGATAGAAGTGGCCACCGTCGAATATCGATACCGCCAGCTGCGATTCGGTGTGCTGCCGCCAGCCGTAGAGGTCGCCCATGGTGACGTACTCGTCGTCGCTGCCTCCCATCGCCTGCACGGGAGCCTGCACCCGCACGTCCGGCGGGCAGGTATAGCGGTCGAAGGCGGCGTAGTCGGCCTTCAATGCGGGCAGCGCCATCCGCATCAGGTCGCGATTGCCGAGCAGATCCGAGCCGGTGCCCTCCAGCCCGGCCATATGGTCGAGCAACTGTTCGTCCTCGGTGGGATGGTTGGGCATCTCGGCCACCCGCGACGGGGAAACCGCACCCGAGACGGCCAGCAATCGCACCGGCACGCCTTCGGATTCGGCGATGCGGACGAATTCGAAGGCCACGATCGACCCCATGCTGTGGCCGAGCACCGTGATCGGCTCGTCGCGGTTCCACGGTGAGAGCGCGAACTCGTCGAAGGCGCCCTCGGCGATCTCCGGCAGCGTCCGCAGCGCGGCCTCGCGAGCGCGGTCCTGGCGGCCGGGGTACTGCAGCACACCGACGTCGAAATGGTCGCGCAACTGCTTCGAGAAGGGCCGATAGGTCGATGCGCCGCCGCCCGCGTGCGGGCAGATGATCAACGGTGCGCTCGCCCCGCGCGGTGCGTGGAACTGCCGGATCCAACCGGGTGCTGCCATGCTCGTCTGACTCCTCATATCTGTCACTGCCACATCCGCCGCATCACCAGCAAGCCCTGATCCTCGTCGTCGAGCACGGTGGTGTCCGCGACGGCGCGGTCGGGCTGTTCGGCGATGGCGCGCAACGTATTCCGGAACGCGGTCTCGATGATCCGGGCGTCGTCGGCCTCGAAACTGTCCTCGGCGTAGAACACCACTGCCCGCACTCCGTCGCCGGGTAGCAGGGAATTGGCCGGGAAGATCATCAGCAGCAGCGCGTTGTCGGTGGCGCCGCCGCCCTCGAACGACACCAGCTCCAAACCGCCCTCGCGCAACGAGGTTTCCAGTTCGTCGCGGCCCGGCGGATAGGACTGGAAGACGAACATGCTGTCGAACAGCTTGCGCGCCGCCGGGCCCGACCGTCCCGCCGCCCGCATCGCCGAGGTGAGCCGGTACTGGTGGTACTCCATGAGATCCACCCGATGCCGCTGCATCTCGGCGAGATGGTCGCGCCAGGTACGGTCGCCGGCCAGGTCGATCGCGACCGGAACGGTGTTGGCGAAGCAGCCGACCGCATGGTCGACGCCGTCGAGGTCGGCGGGCCGGCCCGACACCACCTCGCCGAAAACCGTTGCCTGGTCGCCGGTGACGTATCGCAGCGCATTGGCCCAGGCGAGCTGGCAGACCAGGCTGAAGGTGGCGCCCTGCTCGGCGGCCATTTCGGTGGCACGCGCGACCGTGTCGTCGTCGAGAACGAACGTGCGCCCCTCCGGTACGCCGCCGCTGTCGGGCGTGCGTGCCGGGGCGACGAGGCACGGTCGCACATCCTCGAGGTAGTTCCGCCAGGCCGCCTCGGTGGCCTCCTCCCGGTCCCGGGTGAGGCGCAGGAAGCGCGCGAAGGTATCCGGATCGCCGAGCGGCTCGCCCCCGCGCCCGGCGTATTCGGCGAAGATCTCCCGCGGCAGCAGCTGCCCGGACCAGCCGTCGGTCAGTAGATGGTGCGAGGTCAGCACGACCGTGTGCCGGTTGCCGGGCAGATGCACCACGGTGACCCGCAGCAGCGGACCCTGGGTGAGGTCGAAATGTTCCGCCTGGTCGGCCCGGAAGAAGTCGTGCAGCCGCTCCTGCGCGTCCGGCAGATCCGCGAAGTCGATCTCGCGCACCGGAATGCTCATGTGGTCGGCGACCACCGCATAGGGCTGTCCCGCATGCGACACCGAAATCGACACGCGCAGATTGGGATAGCGGTTGAGCGCGGTGTCGAAGGCCGCGGACAGCCGCGGCAGGTCGAGTTCGCCGCGGACCCCGATGAGCGTTTGCACGTTGTAGACGTCGTTACCCGCGGACCCGAGCGCGGTGAAATACAGACCGGCCTGCAGCGGGGCCAGCGGGTGGATGTCCACGCATCCGCGATACAGCGCCTGCCAGCGATCCAGATCCGGCTGGGTCACCTCGTCGGCGACCACGTCGCTGGGCGTGAGGCGGCGAATCGGGTTGTCGCGCACCGTCTTCACGAGTTCGCCCAGACCCTCGGCCCACAGCTGGGCCAGTTCGCCGGCTTCGTCCTCGGACAGCGGACCCGCCGGGAACCGGAAGGAGGCGTGCAAACGCACACTGTCGCCGTCGGCCAGTGCCACGGTGTTGACGTCCAGCAGCGCCGGGGCGGGCATGGCCGGATCCGCATGACCACCCAGATAGCCGAATTCCGGTGCGGCGTCCCAGGTTCGGACCGAGTCGCGGTCCGCGGCGGATTCGGCGAATCGGCCCATGTAATTGAAACTCACCTGCGGCGAGCGTGAACCGGCCAGCTCGGCGCGGGTCTCCGGGTTGAGCCAGCTCAGTAGTCCCCAACCGATCCCCGATTCGGGCACCGCGAGCAGTTGCTCCTTGACCGCCTTCACCGCGGATTCGACCTGCTCGCCCGCCTCCGGAATGCGCAGCGAGACCGGGTAGGTGGTGGTGAACCAGCCGACGGTGTTCGCGAGATCCACTCCGCTGAAGAGGGTTTCGACCCGGCCGTGTCGTTCCATCGTCACCGCGACCGCATCCGCGTCCCGGTCGCGGCGGCGGCGGAAGCGATGGATCGCGACCGCGAGCGAGGCGACCTGGATGTCGAGAAAATCGCAGCCGAAAGCCGTTGTGGCCGTGCTCATCAGGAACGCGGTATCGTCCGCGTCGAGGGTGGCGGTGATCTCACGCACGGTCGCGACGGTGTCGACGGCCGGATCCAGGGCGCGACTGCCGAGCAGCGGATCCACTGCTTCTACGGCCGCGCGCCAGTACGGCAGCGTCGCGAGGACGGCGTCGCTGTTCGCCACCTGTGCCAGGCCGGTGTTCCAGGTCTTGACCGAGGTCCCCGGCTGCGGTTCGACCGTCGTGGCCGCGACACCCCACAGTCCACGCAGATCGTCGTGCAGCACACGCCAGGACACACCGTCGACCACCAGGTGGTGGACGACCAGCAGCAGCCGCCCCTGGGTTCCGTCGGCGGAGTGCACCCAGGCGGCGGCGAGCATGCGGCCCGCGCCGGGGTTCAGCTGCGCGCTCAGCTCGGCCAACTGCGCATTCAGCTGCGCACCCGCGGTGCGGTCCCAGTTCTCGTCATCGATCACGACCTCGGCGAAAGCGGGCGCGACGGTCGGCTCGTCCGGTTCCGGGACGTAATACGCCGTGGCGCCCTGGGGATCGGTGCCGAGCCGGGCACGCAGCATCGGATGGCGTGCGGCCAGCGCCGAGACGACCTCGGCGATCTGCTCGCGAGTGCTGTGCGCGGGCGCGACGACCGCGGTGGCCTGGGTGTAGGAGCGGTAGTCGTCGGATTGTTCGGTGAGCAGCGCCGCGATGGGATTGAGCGGGATCCAGCCGGCCGGGCTCTCCGCCTCGATCAGGACCGGGCCGCTGCTTTCGGCGATCGGCTCGCACGCCGCGGCGATGCGGGCGATCGTGCGCGCCTCGAACAGCGCGCTGGTGGTGATCAGCAATCCGTACTTCTTCAACGTCGACGCCATCCGGATCGCGCTGATGGAATCGCCGCCCAGGGCCAGGAAATCGTCGTCGGCCGCCAGCGCGGTGGTATCGCCGAGGTGCAGCACCGCGCGCACCACCTCCGCGACCGCGGTTTCGGCGCCTTCGCGCAGTTCCCGCCCGTGCCCGGTGCTGCCACCCAGATCCGGCTGCGGCAATGCGCGGCGGTCGAGTTTGCCGTTGGCGGTCAGCGGCAGTGCCGCCAATTTCACCAGTGCCGTGGGGATCATATATTCCGGCAGGCGTTGCGCCAGTGCGGCTTTGATGCGCTCGGTGTTCTCGGCGTCGCCGGCGGTGGCGAACTCCGAATTCGCCTCGGGCACATAGTAGGCCACCAGCGCCAGGTCGTGGCTCGGCTCGCCCTGCGGCACGGTGATCGCGACGGCGGAGGCGATACCGGGCACGCGGCGCAGCACGGTGCCGATCTCACCCAGCTCGATGCGATGTCCGCGCACCTTGACCTGATCGTCGACCCGGCCCAGATATTCCATGCGGCCCTGCGAATTCCAGCGCACGATATCGCCGGTGCGATACATCCGGGCTCCGGGCTCACCGGCGAACGGGCATGCCACGAAGGCCCCGGCGGTCAGATCGGGGCGGCGATGGTAGCCCTGGGCCAGCTGCACGCCGCCGAGGTAGAGCTCACCGATCACACCGGGCGGCACCTGCCGCAGCCGCTCGTCCAGCACGTAGACCGACGAATTCCATTCGGGCAGGCCGATGAGCGCCGGTTCCAGCGCGGCGCCGGCCGCCCCCTCGGTGTTCGTCCGCCCGGCGAAATCCTCGTGCATGAGGTCCATCGACCCCTCGGTGGGGCCGTAGAGACCGAGCACCGTACCGCCGAAGAAGCGGCTCGATTCCGCGACCAGCGCCGGCGGCACCGCCTCGCCGCCCAGGTACACGTAGCGCATGGATTGCAGCCGCGCCGCGTCCGGCCCCGCATCGATGAAGGCGCGAACCACACTGGGCACCAACGAGATCTGCGTGATGCGGTGCCGGTGGATGATATCGGCGAGCGCCTCCACATCGGCCTGCCACCACTGCGGCGGCGGCAGCACCGTCGCCGATCCGGTGCACAGCGCGTTCACCAGCTCGAAGACCGAGACGTCGAAGCCGATCGGCGCCTTCTGCAGGATGCGCTCCTCGCCGAAGCCGAGGTAGTCGCGCATCCACTGCACATGGTTGGCGATACCGCGGTGGTGGATGACGACGCCCTTCGGGCGGCCGGTGGTGCCGGAGGTGTAGAGCAGATAGGCGGGGTCGAGCGGATGCAGGGGCCGCGGCAGCTCGACCGGCGACAGCTCCGAGCCGTCCAGCGCGGACAGCCGTTCGATCACCGACGTATCGCTGAGATCGATTGCCGCGACATCGGTTTCGAGATCGATCTCGCTGTCGGCCGACATCAGCAGCAGCGCCGGCTCGGCATCGCCGAGCATGTACTCGATGCGGTCGAGCGGATAGCTGGGGTCGATCGGGAAGTACACCGCGCCGACGCGCAGCACCGCCGCGAACGCGATCGGCAGCCGCTCACTGCGTTCGGCGTAGACGCCGATTCGGTCGCCGGGCCGCACGCCCTCCGCCAGCAGCAGGCGCGCGAGCCGGTTCACCCGGCTGTCGAATTCGCGGTAGGTCAATTCGATATCGCCGAACACCACGGCCGTACGGTCCGGGTAGGTGCGCGCGGAGGCGCGGATCATCGCGTCGGCGGTCTCCGCCTCGATCGGCACCGCGGCGCCGTGCGACCACTGCGCCAGCGCCTTACGATCGGTCGGCGACAACGTGGCGAGCTCCGATACCTTTCGGTCGGCGGTCGCGGCGGCGAGCACGAGGTCGATGTATTCGTGCAGGCGATCGATCGTGACGGGATCGAAAAGATCGGTGCGATAGGTGATCTGGACGTCGGTTCGATCACCGTGCATGAAGGTCTCCACCACCAGCGGCAGCAGGGCCGCGCCGTTGTCCATCAACTCCCAGCTAGTGGTGGCGCCCGGAAGCTGGGGGCCGTCGATCTTCTGGTGCAGGAACAGCACCATCGTGTCGAACAGCTGGGAACCGACGTTGCCGGTCGCGGCGTTCACCGCGCGGACGATGCCTTCCTGCGGAAAATGCTTGTGCCCGAACGCGCCGGTGACCACGCCGCGCACCTGCTCGACCAGCTCGGCGAAGCGCTGATCGTCGCGGCCGGCGATGCGCAGCGGGAGCATATTGCCGAGATTGCCGATCAGCAGTTCCATCCCGGACTCTTCGCGGTTGGCCACGGTGGTGCCGATGACCATGTCGGTGCGCCCGGTCATCTCGCGCAGCGCGACATAGTAGGCGGCGAGGAAGACCGAGAACGGGGTGGTGCGCAGGTCGGCGGTGAGGCGGCGCAGCGTCGAGTCGGCGGCCGCGCTCAGCGGGCGATCGCGGCGGGCGCCGCGTTCGGTGGCCGCCACCGGGCGGCGATCGTAGGGCAGCTGCAGTTCCGGAAGCTCACCGTCGAAGCTGTTGCGCCAGAAGCGAATATCCTCGGCATGGTCGTCGGCGGCGAACCGGTCGGCCTCCCATTCGGCGAAATCGGCGACCTGCAACCGCAGCGGCGCCACCGTGACCGGGCCGGTCAGTGCCTGCCGGTAGAAGTTCTCCACGTCCCGCGAGAGCGCGGGCAGTGTCATACCGTCCCACGCGATGTGCTGAATCACCACCACCGCGACCAGTTCACCGGCGGATATGCGAACGAAGGTCACCCGCAGCGAGGACTCCGATGTGAGATCGAAGCTTTCGCGGGCCGCGGCCTCGGTCAGCTCACGCAACCGCTGCCGGGCCTGCTCCTCGGCGAGACCGGACAGATCCTCCTCCACCAGCCGGGGCGGCAGATCGGAATGGATCCGCTGATAGGGCTCACCGTCCTCATCGGTGTGATAGGTGGTGCGCAGCACCTCGTGCCGCTCGACGAGCGCGGCGAAGGCCGTGCGCAGGGCGCCCACATCGATCGGCTCGGCATCGGCCGCGCCCTCGAAGGTCAACGCCAGGCACAGGTTGTAGGCGGAGCTGCCGGGCGAAATCTGCTGATGCGCCCACACGTAACGCTGTCCGAACGACAACGGCGCCCGTTCCGGATTCCGGCGCACCGGCACGGCCGCGGCGGTGGCCAAACCCTCCTCGGCGAGCCGAGCGGCCATCGCTACCTGCAGGTCTTCCAGCGAACGCATCTGACGAACCAATCTGTCTACAACGAAAACTCGGGGCCTGTGCTGCGGTGGCTCAGTTCCACGCCGAGGCGAGAGCCGAATCGGCCTGTGCCGAATCAGGCTGGGGCACCGGCACTTCGGCCAGCTCCAGCAGGATTCGCGAGACCTGCGCCAAGCGACCCGGGATGGTTTCGTCGGCCTGCAACCGCGCGGCGATGCGGCGCACCGTCCGGCCGGCGAATACCGCGGTGACACCGAATTTCTCGACCGCGAGCAGTCCGCGCACCTTGGCGGTCAGCGTGGTGGCCAGAATCGAATTGCCGCCGATCTCGAAGAAATCGGTTTCCACACCGACGGTCTCGACACCGAGAATCTGCGCCGCGATATAGGCCAGCGCCGCCTCGACCTCGTTCGCCGGCGGCACCGCGGATGCGCCGGCATCGGGCGCGCCCGCCTCCACCAGCCGCCGGATCGCCGCCCGGTCCATCTTCCCGTTGGGAGTCAGCGGGATCTCGGAGACGGTTTCGATCAGGTCCGGAATCATCTGGGCGGGAAGCAGATCCCGCAGCGCGGCCCGCAGTTCGTCGGCGGTGACCGCCGCGCCGGCCCGCACCGCGGCCGCCAACCGGCCGGAACCGGTCACCAGCGCGACGGCCTGCTGCACGGACGGCAGTGTGGTCAGGGCGGTTTCGACCTCGCCGAGTTCCACGCGATAGCCGCGGATCTTCACCTGATGGTCGGCGCGACCGAGGAAGTCGACGGTGCCGTCGGGCAGGTAGCGGGCCAGATCGCCGGTGCGGTACCACCGCAGGCCGCCGTACTCGACGAAACGCTGCGCGGTGCGTTCCGGATCGCCGCGATAGCCGTCGGCCACACTGGTTCCGCCGATCCACAATTCGCCGACGACCCAGTCGGGACAGTCCTCGCCGCGCTCGTTCACCACGCGCATCGCCACATTGGCCAGCGGCGTGCCGTAGGGCACCGCTGCGCGGTCGGCCGGGAAGTTCTCGGTCACTTCGCAGACCGTCGAATGAATCGCGGCCTCGGTGGCTCCGCCCAGACCGGCGAAACGCAGGCCGGGCACCAGGGCGCGCAGGCGATGGGCGAGTTCGGCCTCGACCCGGTCGCCGCCGGTGACGACCACCCGGAGGCTGCGCAGGTCCTGCGCGTCGGCCGAGTCCAGCAACATCCCGATCAAGCCGGGCGCGCAATTGAGCACGCTCACTTCGTGTTCGGCGATCAGCCGGGCCCACGCCCGGGCGTCCCGCTCGATTTCGGCGTCCACGCACACCAGCGCACCGCCCAGCGCGAGCGGGGCGAAGATGTCGAAGACCGACAGATCGAATTCCAGTGACGACAGGCCCAGCAGGCGAGCGTGCGCGTCCAGGCCGAAATACGCCGCGAGGGCGTCGACGGTGTTGGCGGCCGCCCGATGGCTGACCTCCACACCCTTGGGCTCACCGGTGGATCCGGAGGTGAACAGCACGTAGGCGACGGCATCCGGATCACTGGCGTAGGCGCGATCGAGACGACGACCCGTCAGCGCGGTGCTCAGTGCGATCGGGGTGACATCGGCCGGCAGGTCGAGCGCCGCATCGGTGAGCGCGACCCGGGCGCCCGCGCGGGCCAGAATGCGATCGCGTCGCGCGCGCGGCTGACCGGTGCCGATCGGCATGTAGGCCGCCCCCGCGGCCAGCACACCGAGTACGGCCGGAATCTGCCGATGCCCCTTGGGAACGATCACCGCGACGGTATCGCCCGGCCGCACGCCGGCATCGGTGAGCGCGGCGGCCACCGCGAGCGCCTGATCGGCCAGGTCGCCGTAGTCGCAGGCGCCGCCGCGCCGGCGCAGGGCCTCGGCTTCGGGCTTGCGACGGGCCCGGTCGAAGAACTCACCGTGCAGGGTGCGCGCCCGCCAGTCGGTGAAGGTGTCGTTCACCCGCTCGCGCACCGCGCGCTGCCGCACCGGCAGGTCGATCGACAGCGGTGCGTTCCAGTCCGCGCCCGGCTCGGCGAGGGTCAGCAGCAGGCGGCGGAATTCGGCGAACATCGCCGCGACCACGCCCTCGGGCATGGCGTCGCGGCGCACATCCCAGTTGACCAGCAGTCCGCCGCCCAGTTCGGCGACCTGCGCGTCCAGATCGACCTGCGGGCCCTGCGACAGAATCCACACCGGCTCGCCGAACAGCGCGGTGACCCGATCGGAGAAGAGCTCACCCAGGTCCAGCCCCGAGGTGAACACCACCGACGGCGTCACCGGCCCACCACGCGACCGGCCGAGATCACGCAGCACATCCAGGCCCTCGTATACGGAATGCACGGCGCAGGTGTGCAATTCGCGCTGCAGGCGCTTGGCGCGGGCGACCATCGATTCCGGCTCGCGGGCATCGACGTCGACCAGCACCGAGTTCGTGAAATCACCCACCACGCGGTCGATGTCGTCGTGCAGCGGCTCCCGGTCGAACAGCGGGACGTTCAGCAGGAAGCGCTGCCGCGCGGACCAGCGCGCGATGGTCTCGGCGAACACCGTGGCCAGCGCGACCGCCGGGGTGACGCCGTGGCTGTGGGCGAGTGTGTCGAATCCGGCCTTGGCCTCGGGTTCGAACCAGTGGTGCAGCCGGATGCTGCGGCTGGGATCGGTGCGCTCGTCCTCGGCCAGGACCGGCAACGACGGGATATCGGGCAGATCGGCGAGCCGCCCCTCCCACCAGGCCTTGGCCGCCGAATTGTCCGGCGCGTGGCGCGTTCTGGCGTCGAGATATTCGCGGAAGGTGTAGCCGACGGTGTCGGCCGGATCGGCGTCGCCGTCGTACAGCGCGGCCAGATCGTCGAGAATGCGCCGGTAGCTCAACGCGTCCGCGGCGAGCATGTCCACATCGACGTGCACGCGGTGGGCGCCGTCGGGCAGCAGAGTGAGGGTGATGTCGACGACCTGCCCGGATTCGACATCCATCCGCTGATGACTCTTGGCCTGGCGCAGGCGTTCCAGTTCCGCGTCCGGATCGTCGGACGTGCGCAGGTCCTGCACCCGGAACACCGGGAGCGGCGGCTCGGGCAGCACGCGCTGTGTGCCGGCGTCGGTGAACTGCACCCGCAACTGCGGATGGCGGCGTACCAGGCGGCCGACCGCGCGGCCCATCCGATCGGCTTCCAGGCCGCGGCCGTCGAATTCGACGTAGAGATGGGCGGCGACACCGCCGAGCCGCTGGTCCTGGCGGCGACCGACCCAGTAGGCGTGTTGCATGGTGGCGAGGGCGAATTCCTCGCCCTCGGTGAATGCCGCACCGTCGGTGGCAGAGTCGGTACCGCTGTCGGCGGGGGCCGGTTCGGGGGTGGCGCCGAGCAGCTCGGCCCATGCCGAGATCGTGGGTGAGAGCGCGAGTTCGGAACTGCGGACCTCGTGGCCCTGTTTGCGCCAGCGACCGGCCAGTCGCATCAGTTTCATCGAATGCATGCCCAGGCCGACCAGATCGTCGTCGTATCCGATCGATTCGGGTTGGATCCCCAGCTCCGCCGCCACGATGTCACGAACGTCAGCCTTGCCGAGCATCAGACAAACTCCTCACCGGCCGGAAATCGGGCCTCACCACCTACTTCAAAGGCTAGGCTTGCCTAACCTGGAAGCATAGTAGCCCACAGCCTCCATCTACCGTAGGGGTGTGGTTTGGCTAACCTAACCCAGCTACCCTAACCCCATGGGCAAAGGCATCAACGGCGTCATCCTCAAGGCACTGCGCGCGGACGACTACCGGCTGACCGTCACCTCGGTGCGGCAGATCGGCGACAAGTACCTGCGGCTCGGCTTCACCGGCGGCGGGCTGCTGGCCGACCATCCCGTCCATCCCACGCAGTGGATCCGCATCTGGTTCCCCGACGACGACGGCGACCTGCAACAGCGCGGATACACCCTCGTCGACCCCGATCCCGGCAACGACGCATTCGATATCGAATTCGCGCTCCACGGCGGCCCGGCCTCGCAGTGGGCCGCGCGGGCCACGGTCGGTGACGAGATCGACGCCACCGTCATGGGCTCGAAATTCGCGGTGCCCGAACCGGTTCCGTCGGAATTCCTGATCTTCGGCGACAGCGCCTCACTGCCGGCGATCAATTCGCTGCTGGACGCGATCGGCGAGACGCCGGCCCGGGTGTGGCTGGAATGGCAGGAGGAGTCCGAGCAGTCGCTGCCGGTGCGCACCGGACCGAAGACCGAGGTGACCTGGGTACAGCGAGTCAACTACGGCCAGCTGCTGCGGCAGGCGGCCGACTCGGTCACCTGCTCCCCCGATGCCTTCGGCTGGGCCGCCTGCGATGCCGCCACCACGCGCGCAATCACCAAATCGCTGAAAGCCAAACTGCCGAAACATAATATCGCCGCCCGCGGCTACTGGCGGTGACCCGCACGCTGCCACCGGGCGCCACCACGCACCGGGCGGCGGTCACGGCATAGGTGCGTGACCGCCGCCCGTTCGGCGCCGAATCCTCAGGCCGACACCAGATGCCAGCCGGTCGCGCGGGACCGCTCCGACCAGAAACCGGCATAGCGGCCGCCGAGTTCGAGAAGTTCGGCGTGCGTGCCCCGTTCGACGATCCGGCCCGCCTCCACGAACAGAATCTGATCGGCGTGGGCGATGGTGTCGAGCCGATGCGCCACCACGACGACGGTCTTGTCCCGCGTCAGTTCGTGAATGCCGCGCACCACCGCCGCCTCGCTGTGCGGATCGAGGGCGCTGGTCGCCTCGTCGAGCAGCACGATCGGCGCGTCCTTGAGCAGCGCACGGGCGATCGAAACCCGTTGGCGCTCACCGCCGGACAGTGCCGCACCGCCCTCCCCGACCGCCGAATCCCAGCCGTCGGGCAGCCGGTCGACGATCTCGTCCACCCGGGCGATCTCCGCGGCCCGGCGCACCTGCTCGGTCGTGGCGTCCGGATTGCCGACGCGGATGTTGTCGGAGATGGTCTCGTTGAACAGATAGACGTCCTGGAAGACCGGCGACACCTGGCGCAACAGGGTTTCCGAGGGCTGCCGGCGCACATCGTGACCGCCGACGGTGATGCTGCCGGAACCGACGTCGTAGAACCGGGAGGCCAGCTTCAGCAGCGTGGTCTTTCCGCCCCCGGACGGTCCCACGATGGCCGTGGTGGTGCCGCTCGGCACGGTGAAAGATACGCCGTCGATGACCTTTTCACCCTCGCGGTAGCTGAAGTCGACGTTGTCGAAGACGATCTCCGGCGCACCCGGCGCCACGGATTCGGCAGCCTCGGCCAGATCGCGCTCGGCGAGGAAGTTCGTGATCCGGTCGGCGGCGTCGGCGGCGCTGCGGATCGCGGTGCTCAGCTGCGCGGCCCGGTTGATCGGTTCGATGAACCGGGAGGTCACCGCGATCAGCGCGATCGTGGCCGGGATGGAGAGGTCGCCGCCGGTCCCGCGGGCGACCACCACCGACACCACGATCAGGAAGACGATCTGCACGCACAGCGCGAACACCATCAGCCCCGGCACACTGGCGACGATCATGCGCTTGGAAGCCGCCTCCTGTTCGCGCAGTGCCCGGGTGAGTGCCCGGTTGCCCGCGCCCACCGCACCGAAGGCCCGCAACACGGGCTGTGCCTGCGCGAACTCCACGACGCGCGAATTGGCTTCGGCCGCAGCGGCATCGAGTCTGCGGTCGGCGCGGGTGTAGCTGGTGTTCGCCCAGCGGCTGACCAGCAGCAGTACCGGCAGGCTGATCAGCATCACCAGCGCGATCCGCCAGTCGATGAAGGCGACCCCGATGGCGACACCCACCGGAACCAGTACCGCGGTCAGCACGGGTGCGATCAGATAGTTGACCACACTGAGGATTTCGCGCACGCCGCCGACGACCATCCGCGAGAGGGAGCCGGCGTTGGCGGTGGCGAACCAGCCCAGCGGCAGCGTGCTCAGATGATCGCCCAGCCGGGTCTGCACGCCGCGCAGCATGCCCACGCCGATCCGCAGGCCCACCAGCAGCTGCTGATACGAGCACACCGAGGCGACGATCACCGCGAGCGCCAGCCAGGCGGTCCAGCGCCACGCGCGGCCGAAATCGCCGTCGAACAGCGCCTGCAACACCGGAATCAGCAGCAGATAGGCCGCGATCTGTCCCAGCGCGCCCGCGCCGATGAGAGCCACATGGCGCGGCACGTAGCGGCGCAGTTCCGGCGGAACGAGGGCGAAGATCTTCCTGATCACCGCAGTTCTCCTTCGGAGTCGGAACCGGTCGCCGCGGCATCGGCGCCCCGCCGGGTCAGCGCGCCCACCGACGCCTGATTCTGTTCCCAGAGGCGCTGATAGAGCCCGCCGGCGACCGACAGCGTGGCGTGGTCGCCCGTTTCGGCGAGTTCGCCGTTGTCCAGCACCAGGATTCGGTCGACTCCCGTGATGGTGTGCAGCCGGTGCGCGATCACCAGCACGGTGCGGCCGGCGACCAGGACGGCGAGCGCGTCCTGAACCGCGGCCTCGGATTCCGGGTCGGCGAAGGCCGTGGCCTCGTCCAGCACCAGCACCGGGGTGTCGGCCAGCAGGGTGCGGGCGATCGACAGGCGCTGCGCCTCACCACCGGACAGCACCGCGTCGACGCCGATCTCGGAGTCGTAGCCGCGCGGCAGTTCCAGGATCCGATCGTGGATCTGGGCGGCGCGCGCGGCGCGCTCGACGGCGGCCGCATCCGCATCGGGCCGGGCCAGCGCGATGTTGTCGCGGATCGTCCCGCGAATCATCCGCACGTCCTGCAGGACGAAACCCACGGTGCGGTAGAGCTCTGCGGTGGAGTACTCGCGGACGTCCTTGCCGCCGATCGTGATTCGCCCCGCGGTCACGTCGTAGAAGCGCGGCAGCAGCCGGGCCAGGGTCGACTTGCCGGAACCGCTCGGGCCGACCAGTGCGGTGATGGAACCGGGAGCGAGTTCGAAGTCGACCGCACGCAGCACGGTTCGATCGGCGCGATAGCCGAAGCTCACCTGCTCGAACCGGACCGCGAGTCCCGTCGCGACGCCGTTGCCGGCCACATCCGCAGCCTCGGCGTCGGCTCGCACCTCGAGTTCGGGTGTTTGCTGCAGTTGGTGCAGGCGCAACGCCGCGGCACCGCCCTCGCGCAGCGCCTGCCCGCCGAAGCCGATGCCCAGCAGCGCGCCACCCAGCCCGATGCCGAGCAGCAGGAACGGCAGGATGTCGACCGGATCGGTCCAGCCCAGATCGGCGAAGCCCACACCGGCCACCACCACGACGAGCATGAGCAGCACCGGGGTCAGCAGGATCTCGGCGGCCGACTGCAGCTTGGTCATCGGCGTCTTCCAGGCCAGCAGGCTCTCGGCGGTGTTGTCGACCGCGCGCTGGAAGGTGCTGTGCGCCTTGCGAGCCCGGCCGAACGCCCGCACCACCTGAATGCCGTCGACGAATTCGATGATGGACTGTTCGATGGCGCGTTCGTTGGCGTCGAAGACGGCGAAGCGCTCCTGATGCGCCTTACCCATCATGGCCGCGAGGCCGCGCGTGTAGAGCACCAGCGGAATCAGCAGGATCAGGGTCAGCCGCCAGTCGACGGTGAACAGGTAGATCAGCGCCACCACCTGCACCGTCACCGCGCCGACGAATTCGAGCCGGGCGTGCGCGACCAGATAGTGCAGGGCCTCCACATCGTCCTGCAGGAACTTCTTCACCTCACCGGAACTGCGGTCGGTGAACCAGCCCAGCGGCACCCGGGTCAGCTTGGCCGCCAGCAGTTGTCGCAGCGTGAGCTGGAACTTCGCGTCGACCATATGGGTCCAGACCAGCGCCGCGGCCTGCAGCAATCCGCGCAGCACCAGCACCACGACCGCGGCGATCACCAGCGTCCACACCCGATCCGTGTCGATCGGAGCGGACAGCAGTTCGCGGCACGCCTCGACGGTCAGGATGAACGGCACCACGGCGCAGATCGAGGAGGCCACGACGACCAGGCTCGCCAGCGACAACGCACCGTTGACCGGCGCCAGCACCTGTTTGCGGGCCAGGCCGTCGGCGCGGCGCTGCTGTTCGATCGCGACCCGGTCCGGTTCCAGCGGTGCGTCGGGCGTGGTGGGCGGCACCGGCCGCGCTGCCTCCGGCTCGGCCGGATCCACGGTCTGAACCGTCATCAGTCCTTCCCTCCCATAGCTGTCACCCTGCCTGTCGCTGGGCGCCGAATTCGGACATTCCGGAGGCGAAATCACACAGTATGGTGCGCCAGCGCTCGGCGCGCTCGTCGGCCCCGGCCTCGTCCAGCACCGCGGAGTTCACGTCGATATGCGCGACCAGAACCGGGCGCGAATCCTTCGGAACCACCGCGGTGTTGAGGTCGATCGTGAAGCGCAGCGGCAGATCCGGATGTCCGGCCGCACCGAATTCGGCGGTGAGGTCCGGCAGCGGCACCGGCGTCCACGGGCCGCTGCCGAACTGCAGCACATCGAAGCGGCCCAGGTGGTTGAGGCGAATCTGCCCGCGCGCATGCAGGGTTCGATCGTGGACCGGCGCACGGCCGGCCGCCGGAGTCCAGGTCTCGAGTTCGGCCGCCGGCACCAGTGCCGTCTCCTCGACGGTGAACCAGCCGACGCGGCGGGTGTCGTCGCCGGGGTCGCGGCCGTGCGATTCCCGGGTGACCGCGATGCGGTCGGTGGCGTCGGCGGTATCGGCGACCAGCCGGGCGCAGGCGGCGAGCAACAGATCATCCAGGGGCACATCGGTTTCCGCGCACCGGGCGAGCAGGGCCTCGGTGTCGTCGGGGCCGAGTTCCACGATCCGCCGGATCGCCTTGCCCGACCGGTCGCGGCGTGGATCGGTGTAGCGGCCGCCGAGCGGTGTGCCCAGCGTCGGTGGAGCGTCGGACCGCGTCGGGATCGGATCCGATTCCGGCCGATCCTCGTTCATCGGTTGTTCGCCCTGTTCCAGCCGGCGCAGGTCGTCGACCAGGATGAGCCAGGACACCACATCCACGGCGAGGTGATGGATGGACAGGACGAGCCGCGGTTGCTCTCCGCGCAGCAGCGTGGCCGACATCATTCGGCCGGCGCCGGGGTCCAGGCGCTGCACAGTGTCAGCGAGATAGTTTGCCGCACTGTGCCTTTCGGTTCCATCGGCGACGGTGAGCAGTTCGGCGGCGCCGGATTGCTCCTGCGCGACGAGCACAGCGCGGCCGTCGTCGCCGGTGACCAGCCGCGAGCGCAGCGTGGGATGGGCGACCGCCAGGGCCTCCAGCCGTTGGACGACCGACTCGGGAGTGACTGCCGGATCGAGCGAGAAGACCTGGGACTGGGCGAGATAGCGGTAATCGCCGTGTCCGAGGATCTCCTGGGCCAACGCGGTGAGCGGCAGCACCGTGCCCGCCGGCGTCACCTCGGCATTCCCGGGAGCGTCCCCGGACGGATCGTCCAGACGCTCGGCGAGATCGCGAAGATCGGCCGCGGCCAGCACTTCTCGCGCCGAGATGCGGTAACCGGCGCCGCGCAGCCGCGACACCAGATCGATGACGCCGATGCTGTCGATACCCAGATCCACCAGGCTGTCCAGGATGCCGACCCGCGTCCCCGCTCCCGCGCTCATCGCCTCGATCAGCGCCAGCAGGGTGCGTTCGGTCTCGGTTCGCGGTTCGGCGCGGGCGGCAATGTCGGCCGGGCGGGTCAGCAGGTCGGTCGCCACGTGCACATCGAGTTTGTCGTTGCGGTTCAACGGAATCTCGTCGACGAACGCGATGCGGGTGGGGACCAGGAATTGCGGCAGCCGGCGGGCCAGATCCGAGCGCAATCCTGCGACGGTGCCCTCGCCGACCACCAGCGCACCCAGCCGGGTCCGCCCGTTCTCGGTGAAGGCCAGCGTCGCGGCGTGGCGTACGCCGTCGAGTTCGCGCAGCACCACGCTGACCTCGTCGGGTTCGACGCGGTATCCGTTGATCTTGACCTGCCGGTCGACACGGCCTTCGTAGGCGAAGGTGCCGTCGTCGGACCGGCGCACGAGATCACCGGTGCGATAACGTCTTTCGCCCGCCTCGGCCGCGACGAAGGCGGCCGCGGTGGTGGCGGGCCGCCCCAGATACCCGAGCGCGAGTTGCGGCCCGGAAAGGTAGAGCTCGCCCTGCCCACCGGGCGGCACCGGCCGCAGCCGATGGTCGAGCACCTCGGCGGTCATCCCGTCGAACGGGCGGCCGATGGTCGGCGCGGCGTGATCGTGCACGTCGGCCATCAGCGCCTCGACGGTCGCCTCGGTCGGGCCGTAGAAGTTGATGACACGAGTGGTCGCCAATCCCTGCAGGCGCCGCCAGGTGTCCGGACCGATCGCCTCACCACCCAGCGCGAGCACGGCCAGCGGACAGCGCTCGGATCCGGTCTCGGGATCGGTGCGGAACAGTCCGGCGGCGATCAGCCGGTTCAGCATCGACGGCGATGTGTCGAAGATGTCGATCCCGAATTCGCCGATGGCGCCGACGATGCGCTCGGCATCGGTGCGCACCTCGTCACCCAGCAGGACCACGGTGTGACCGCTCAGCAGCGCGACCGTGGGCTGCCAGGCAGCGTCGAATCCGGTGGACCAGCCGTGGCCGATGCGCAGCGTGCGCCCGGTGGCGGCGGCGATGGGCGAGAAGATCCGCCGCTCGTGATTGCCCCAGTGGTTGAGCAGTGCGCGATGCGATACCGCGACCCCCTTGGGCCTGCCGGTCGTGCCGGAGGTGAACACCACGTAGAACGCGGCATCCGCCGACATCGTCACTCGCTGCACATCACGGTCGCCCGCCGTAACCGCAGCGATGCCCGGGAATCGGAGGCGGCCGTCGCTGTCCGTGATCCCGTGGCGGCACTCCGCCCCTTGGGCACGGACCTCGGTCAGCACCTCGGCTCGATCCGCATCGGCGAGGACGATCCGCGCGCCGCTGGTGCTCAGCAGATAGGCCACACGATCGGCGGGGGTGGCCGGGTCGATGTGGACACAGGTGGCACCGGCGAGACCGATCGCGAAGGGAGCGTGGAGGACTCGGCGGTCACGGGGCAACATGACCGCCACCGCGTCGCCGCTGCCGACCCCGGCGGCCCGCAGTTCATCGGCCAGGGTGCATACCGCGACACCGAATTCGGCGAAGCTCTGCTCGCCCGCCGCGTCGACCACCGCCACCCGGTCTGCCGCCGCATGCGCCGCAAGCAGCAATGCCTGGGGAACCGTCGTAGCCTCCACGGCAGGCACAGCGGGCAGCGCCTGCGCGGGCTCGACGGAAGCCTGTACGCCGGGCACATCGGACGAGCTGACCGCCTCCTTCGCCGTATCGGAAAACTCTGCACCACAGTCGTATTCAGCGATCAGCACGGCGGGCTCGTCGTCGAGCAGCACGTCGAGCGCACTACACTGCCGCGCGTCCACGATCCGGGTGGCGACCGCGAGGAGCCGGCGCGCCATCCGGTCGGGGTCGAAAGTGGTGAGCAGGTCGGGGCGGGTTTCGACGCGGCAGATCAGCTCGCCCTGCTCCAGCACCGGGACGAGGGCGATCGGATAGTGGCTCGGGGAGTCGACGCGGCGGGCGGTCATGGTGGCGCCGCCGCCCATCGGCATGCGCGGCGCGACCGCGCCGACCGGGGAGTTCTCGAAGACCAGCAGGCTGTCGAACAACTGCCCGGCCCCGGCGTGCCGCGTGATCTCCGCGATGCCCAGATACTCGTGCGCCCGCAGCTGCGCTACCGAGCGCTGCAGTTCGCCACCGACCTGAGCGGGCGTGCGCTCGTCGATTCGGACCCGCACCGGAATGGTGGTGACCAACGCGCCGACCAGGCGTTCCGCATTCGGCAGCGAGGCATCGCGGCCGGAGGTGGTCTGACCGAAGACCACATCGTCGCGGCCCGTGAGCCCGGAAAGAATTCGGGCCCAGGCCATTTGGAGCACGGTGTTCAGTGTGAGGCCGTTGGCGCGCGCCCAGCCGACGAGCCGGTCGGTG
>NZ_BDBN01000073.1 GCF_001613005.1 Nocardia nova NBRC 15556
GACGCGAGCGGCCGCGGTCAACGCCGCACGGGCGTCGGCCTCGATAGCGCGGCCGATGGCGGTGGCACGCACCCCGCGCGGGAGCCGTTGCAGCACCGGTGCCCCGATCTCGCGTTCGAGCGCCGCCAACTGGTGCGACAGCGCGGGCTGTGACATGTGCAGTGCGGTGGCGGCGTCGGTGATCGAGCCGGCGTCGAGCACGGCGAGGAGGCATTCCAGTGCCCGCAGCGTTGGCATTCGTACATCCTATGGCAGCGATCGAAAACATTCATTCGGCGAAGGGATTATCCGGCGCTGTCGCGCTGCTGAACCGGGCATGACAACGCTGCAAGACAAGAAGATGGTCATCGTCGGCGCCGGATCGGGCATCGGCCGTCGTCTAGCCGCCGACGCCGAAGCACAAGGAGCGCAGGTGATTTCGGTCGGCCGGCCCGAACTGGACCTGGCCGACGAGGCAACCGTGCGCGCCGTGGCCGAACGTATCGGCGAGGTGGACTACCTGGTGTCACTGGCCGCCGACCACGCCAACGGCCCGGTCACCACACTCGACCACGACGCGGTGCGCCGCGCCTTCGACGCCAAGGTGATCGGGCCGATCCTGCTCGCCAAACACTTCGCTCCGCGATTCCGCGCCGGAGGTGCGATGCTGCTGTTCTCCGGTGTCGCGGCCTGGCGGCCGTCCCCGGGACGGTCGGTCATGGCCACCACCAACGCCGCGGCCGCCGCTCTGGCCGAGGCGCTGGCGGTCGAGTTGGCGCCGGTGCGCGTCACCGCGATCTCCCCCGGCATCGTCGACTCGGGCGTGTGGGACGGGCCCGGCAAGGAGGAGTTCTTCCGGACCGTCGCCGATCGCAATCCGGCTCGCCGGGTCGGGACACCGGCCGACATCTCCGCCGCGGCACTGCTGGCGCTGACCAACCCCTTCCTCACCGGCACCACCCTGCATGTCGACGGCGGCGGGAGACTGGCATGAGGATCGCGCTGTTCGTCTGCGCCGCACTGCTTCTCGGTGCCTGCTCGGCGCAGCCGCCGCACCCGGCCGACCCCGTCGACCGTTCCGGCGACCTGGTCGTACCGCGAGCCGTGCACATCGACGGCGGGCTCGGCGCCGACCGGGCCGCACGCGAAGTTCGTGCGGCACAACGGCTCTACACCTTCTGGAACACCGGCAACGTCGACTACCTCCAGCAGGCTGTCACACCGTCGTTCCGGGACAACACCCTGCCGCCGGGCCGGCCGCAGGGACCGGCCGGACCCGCCGCGGCGTCGAAGGCCTTCCGCGCCGCCGTCCCCGACCTCACCTGTGAGCTGTCGGATCTGTACGTCACCGGGGACACCCTCACGGCCCGGCTGGTCTTCCGCGGCCATTTCACCGGCAGCTACAACGGGGCCGGCGGTTCCGGGCAGGCCGTCGAATTCGACGCCATCGACATCCAGCACCTCGGCGACGACCACGCCCGGATCGTCGAGGATTGGCATATCGAGGACAACCTGAGGTTCCTGCGCCAGATCGGGCAGACACCGTGACCGCCGTCCCGATCGGCGGGGTGGGACCGAGCGCTCCCGATATCGCCTTACGGCCGGATTGACACCTGTAAGGTGCAGGCTGCCGGGGTCGTGCGACGGCGCCCGGCAGCCGCCGACAGGCGATCTCGTGATGTGGGCAAGCGTGATGTGGGCAAGGAGGTGACACGTCGTGCACGAGGACATCGACCTCACCGACCTGGACCGGTTCACCAACGGCTTCCCACACCGGATATTCGATCGGCTGCGGCGCGAAACGCCGGTCTGGTTCCATCCGCCCACCGCGCACAGCCCCGGCGGCGACGGTTTCTGGGTGCTCAGCCGATACGCCGACATCGTCGCCGCGGCCACCGACACCACGGTATTCTCCTCCGAATCCGGCGGCGGACGCGACGGCGGCGGCACCACGCTCGAGGATATGCCGCTGGGTGTGCCGGTCGGGGCGCTGCTGAACATGATGGACGATCCCCGCCACGCGAAAATCCGTCGCCTGCTCGCCCCCAGCACCACTCCCCGAGCGCTGCGGCGGATCGAGAACGACCTGCGCCGGCGCGCGGCCGATATCGTCGACGCGGCCGTGGCGAAGGGAGACTGCGACTTCCTCACCGACGTGGCCGCGGAACTGCCGCTGCAGGCCGTCGCCGAACTGGCCGGTGTGCCGCAAGCCGATCGCCACGAACTGATGAACTGGGCGAACGTCACCCTGGACTACGACGGCCGCGAAGTCGGTGAGGTCGACGACCGTCTCGCTCGGGCGCAGGCTCGCATGTTCGCCTATGCCGCGGATCTGCTGCAGCGCAAACGCGTCGCGCCGGGTGAGGATCTGCTGTCGGTGATCACGCACGCACTCGTCGACGACGAGCCGCTGACCGATGCCGAACAACACCTGTTCCTGTCCCTCGTCGTGGCCGCGGGCAGCGAGACGACACGCAACTCCATCGCCATCGGTACGGCCGCGCTCAGCGAATCGCCGCAGCTGTGGAAACGGTTGCAGCAGGACAGGTCTCGGCTGCCGGCTGCCGTGGAGGAGATGCTGCGCTGGGCGTCCTCGACGCCCTACAACCGGCGCACGGCCACCGCGGACGTGTGGATCGGCGGCCACCGCATCGCCGCCGGTGACAAGGTCACGCTGTGGTGGGCCTCGGCCAACCGCGACGACAGTGTGTTCACCGACCCGCATCGCTTCGACATCACCCGAAACCCCAACCCGCACGTGGCGTTCGGGCGCGGCGTGCACTTCTGCCTGGGCGCGTCGCTGGCGCGGATGGAAATGCGGGTCATGTTCGACGCGCTGCTGGATCGGGTCGAAACCCTCACTCCGCGTGGGCCCGTCGAGTACGTCCGCAGCAACAAACACACCGGTATCCGGCATATGCCGGTCACGATCGGCGCCCGATGAGAGCCGCGCGGCCCGTGGGTGACCCGCCCGAGTGAAAGGAGGCAGCCAGTGGCTACCGAACCGACCGTGGAGAACGTCAGCCGGCTGCAGAGCTCGAGCCGCGACGTCACCCAGTTGCCCTCGATCCTCGCCGACTGGCTGGCCACGGTCATGCCGAACGGGCAGCGGCCCGAGATCACCGTGGTCGGCGGGATCGACGCCAACGGCATGTCCTCGGAGACGATCGTGCTCACCGCCCACTGGGACGACGACGGCGCGCCCGTGGACCGGAAATGGGTGATGCGGGTGGCGCCCACCGAGGCCGACGTCCCGGTCTTCCCGGTCTACCGCCTGGATCATCAGGCCCAGGTGATCGAGGCCGCCGGTACGAGGGCCGGCATTCCGGTCCCGCGGGTGCGGTTTCTGGAGAAAACGGGAACGGTGCTGGGGGCGCCGTTCTTCATCATGGACTACGTCGAGGGAATCGTCCCGCCCGATGTGATGCCGTATACGTTCGGCGGCAACTGGTTCTACGACGCGGCCCCCGAACAGCAGCGCGAACTGCAGGACGCCACCATCGAGGTGCTCGCGAAGCTGCACTCGATTCCCGACGCGGACAGCGCATTCGGGTTCCTTGTCGCCGACCGCGCCGGCGACACCGCGCTGGGCAGGAATCTGGCCTGGCTGCGGGCGTGGTACGAGTTCTCGGTCCCCGACATCGGGGGTTCAGCGCTGGTCGAGCGCGCCTTCGACTGGCTCGACACCCACTGGCCCGAGCAGATCGCGGCCGGTGAGACCGTGCTGTTGTGGGGTGACGCGCGGATAGGCAATGTGCTCTACCGCGACTTCCGTCCGGCCGCGGTCCTCGATTGGGAGATGACCACGGTGGGCCCCCGCGAACTCGACGTCGCGTGGTGTGTGTTCGCGCATCTGGTGTTTCAGGAGTTGAGCGGGCTGGCCGGGCTGCCGGGGTTGCCGAATGTGCTGCGCGAGAACGATGTTCGCGACACGTATCGTCGCCTCACCGGTGTCGAACTCGGTGACCTGCGGTGGTTCTACGTCTACTCGGCCGTGGTCTGGGCGTGTGTGTTCCTGCGCACCGGCGCCCGCCGGGTGCACTTCGGGGAGATGCAGCGACCCGAGGATGTCGAGTCGCTGTTCTACCACGCCGGGGTTGCTGCGCCGGCTGATCGGGGAAACGGCGCAGTGAACCGCGGCTACCGGCCCGGGCCGAGGTAGTCGAGGATGATCCGGTCGACCTCCTCCGGCTTCTCCAGATGCAGGAAATTCCCCGCGTCGGCGATGCGGACGACGCGGCTTCCCGCGGGCAGGTGGCGCTCCAGATCGTGGAAGAAGCCGGGGCGCAGGCATCCGTCGGTGGCGCCGTAGAGCTGCAGTATGGGGTGGATCGGTGGGCTCATCAGCAGTCGGTCGAGGTCGCGGGGTCGCGTCGGCCGCGGCCGGACCAGTTGCCGGTAGTAGCCGATGATCGCCGAGCGGTGTTGCAGCGGTGCGGCCGCGGCGAGGTGAGCGAGGTCGTCGGTGGCGTCGTAGCCGGGAGACCATCGCCGCCACAGGAATGCCGTCATCGAGGTGAACAACCGTTCGGGAACGGCCGGGAACTGGTTGGCGAGGATGTACCAGCTGTTCACCGACTGCGCCAGCGTCCGCCCGACCTGGCGGGCGAGGTCGCCGCGGGTGATCCGCACGCTCGCCAGGGGCGGAACGGCCGCGGCGACGAAGGCCCGGAACGGTGATTCGGGCAGTGCGGCAATGGCATTCGCGGTGAAGGCGCCCCAGTCGTGGCCGATGACGACGGCCCGGTCGGCGCCGAGGCGTTCGGCGATGCCGAGAGCGTCGGCGACGCGCGAGCCGGTCGACAGGTCACCGTCGGCCGGCACCGACGACGGAGCGTATCCGCGGCTGAACGGTGCGACGGCGTAGTACCCGTGCTCTGCCAGTGCGGGTCCGAGATGGCGCCACGTCCAGGCGGTGTCGGGGTAGCCGTGCAGGCACAGTGCGAGCGGCGCCGCGGGGTCGCCCCAGGTGAGGGCGTGCAGGGTGACCTGTCCCAGATCGAATTCGGTGCGCCCCGGCGCGGGAGTGGAGGTGGATGCCATCGTGCCTCGTCGGTCGTTCCGCACCCGCTGGGTCCGGCGTCGGCTTTGCTGTTTACAGGCGTATATCCTAGTGTCTGCCCCATGGTGGAGGCCGCGATACATCCTCGCCCGCCCCGGCGCTCTCTGGCCGGGCGCTCCGCCGAGACCGTGGACCGCCTGCTCGACGCCGGTCTGGACGTGCTGCGCGAACAGGGCTACGACCAGTTGTCGATGCGGGAGGTGTGCCGGCGCGCCGGTCTCACCCACGCCACGGCCTACGGCTACTTCTCGGCGAAACAGCATCTGGTGGCCGAGGCGTACTGGCGCCGGATCCGCACCTGGTGTGCGCGGCCGGTCACCGGAGATACGCCGACGCAGCGGCTGGCGGCCGTATTCACCGAGATGGGTGACCTGATGGCCGAGGAACCGGAACTGAGCCTGGCCGCCTCCGCCGCGATCCTCAGCCACGACCCCGACGTGTCGGCCCTGCGCACCCGCATCGGTGCCGCCCTGAGCGAGCGCGTCCGCACCGCCCTGGGCGACGCGTGCACCGGCGAGCTTCTCGACGCCCTGACCATCGCCGTCAGCGGGGCGATGATCCAGGCCGGGATGGGCTACTACAGCTACCGGGAGATGGCGAACCGGCTGACCTCGGTGGCGCGTCTGCTGCTGGCGGCCGGCGATCGCTGAGCCGATGCGCGCGATCCCGGCGAGGCGGCACCCGCGGGATGCGCGCGGGCCGGTCGCTCGCGGCGGCCGTCGCGCAAGTGCCACATTTTTGCCCGATGGGCCCGAGTTGCCGGTCTAGACTGCTGCGGATCAGCTGGTGAGATTCCTGAGGTCCTCGCACAAGGATTCTCGCACCGGTAACGAGCGACGGCCGGGCAACCCGGCCGGGTGCGAGGGTGAGTCGATGAATGGCGGCAAGACACTGCGGGCCTGGTGGAACGATCCGGTCGACTACTGCTGGCTGGTACGCAGCCTGACGGCCCGATCGGCGCTGGGTCCGCTGAAAGTGCTGGTCGGTGTCGCCGGGGCGATGATCGCGGCGATGGGAGCGGTGATCACGGGCTCACCGGTGGGACCGCCCGGCCATCCCGGCGTCGCGTCCGCGGTCGGAGTGTCGTGCGGGGTGCTGTGGGCACTGCGCTGGTGGCTGCTGCGCTGGCCCGGCAAAACCGAATCGCTGCTGCTGATCGGCGGCGCCGATGTGCTGTTCATCCTGGAATTCCTGCAGGTGCCGGATCGGGTGTTCGCGGCGATGGGCACGGTACTGCTCGTGGTCACCGGCAGCTACCTCGGCTTCTTCCACAATGCGCGGGTGCTGGCCGCGCATTCGGCGTGGTCGCTGCTGGCGGTGGTCGTGGTGTCGGTGCGCATCGCCACCGGCGGCGGGCAACTGCGCCTGGCGCTCGCGGTCGGGCTGCTGCTGTTCGTGTCGGTGGTCAGTGCCCTGCCCGCGTTGCAGATCCTCTACTGGCTGCTGCGCACCGAATCGCTGTCGGACCCGCTCACCGAACTGCTGAATCGCCGCGGCCTCGAGATCCGGCTCCCGCTCCTGGTCGACCGGCACCCGGCGATCAGCGTCATGACCTTCGACCTCGACAAATTCAAAAGCGTCAACGACACCTGGGGTCACCGCGTCGGTGACACCGTGCTGGCGCGAACCGCCCGGCGCCTGCACGAGGCGGCGGGACGCTCCGCGGTGGTGGCTCGCACGGGCGGAGAGGAATTCGTGGTCGCCGCGCCGATCGCCGCCGATCTCGCTCGCGCGGAGGCCGAGCGCCTGCGCCGCACGGTCGCCGAACCGTCGGACACCACGGTCGAGGTCACCGCGAGCGTCGGTGTCGCCGTCTACGACGCCAGAATCTGCCCGCAATGTCCGCGACCGACCCCGGACCGGCTGCTGCAGTCCGCCGACGCCGCCATGTACCGGGCCAAACAGGCCGGGGGAAATCTGGTGGTGCTCGACGATCTCACCCCGCCGCCGGATCACCACCGGGCAACCGGATCACCCGTCCGCGGGTGATGTCACACCCGGGCGGTTCGGGGACTCTGTGGTGGCAGACGATCGAACGGCCGAGGAGGTTCACCATGGCGTCGACGCCGCAGCATGCCGCCGGCGACGAGCTTACCGATCGGTTTCTCGCCTACCGCGAGCTGCTGTTCTCGGTGGTTTACACCATGCTCGGCAGTGTCGCCGACACCGAGGACGTGCTGCAGGACGTGTGGCTCGCGTGGGCCGGGCGGCCTCGCGATCCCGGCGCCGAGCCGGTCGAGAACCCCCGCGCCTACCTCGTCCGGGTCGCGGCCAACGCCGCGCTGGCCAAGCGGGCCGAGGTGAACCGACGCCGCGAGACCTACGTCGGCCAGTGGTTGCCCGAACCGCTGGTGTCCGGGGAGGAGGCGAGCGCCGGCGTCGAACGAGCAGAGTCGCTGTCGATGGCGTTGCTGGTGGTGCTCGAGACGCTGTCACCGCTCGAGCGGGCCGTCTTCGTCCTGCACGACGTGTTCGGCTTCGGTCATCCCGAGATCGCGCGGATTCTGGATCGCAATCCGGCGGCCGTGCGCCAGCTCGCGGCCCGCGCTCGCCGCCATGTGCACGCCCGGCGTCCGCGCCATCGCGCCGCCCCCGCGGTGCACGCCGAGGTCACCGAACGATTCGCGCGCGCGGCACTCGGTGGTGACCTTCCCGCGCTGCTCGAGGTTCTCGCACCCGAGGTGACGCTGTGGACCGACAGCGGCGGCAAGGGACCGGCCACGAGCCTGCAACCGGTGCACGGCCGCGACGCGGTGGCCGCACTGTTCGTCTCCGTCGCCGCCACCGTGCCGGCCGGGCTGGATCTGCGCTACCGCCGCGCCGGGGCGGATCCGTGTGCCCTGGTGTTCACCGGTCGCAGCCCGCTCGCGGTGGTCGTGGTGGACCTCGAACCGGAAGGCGGCCGGATCACCGCGATCTACTCGATCACCAACCCGGACAAGCTGAACGGCGTCCGGTGACCGCGATGTCACACACGCGACCCGCCACACCTCTTCGGTAGCGACCGGAGCGGTTCCGGGAAATGAGTGAGGAGATCGCTGTGACCATCGCGAACAACACCGAGGCCCTGCTCGTCCGCCACGACGACGCCGAAACACTCGACACCATGGGCGTCCGGCTGTATGCCGATCACGACACGACCGGCGGGGTGCTCAGCGCGAACCGGGCGTTCCTGCCGGCCGGCGCCGACGGGCCGCCGCCGCACTATCATTCGACCTCGGCCGAACTGTTCTACCTGCTCGGCGGACGGCTGCGGGTGCTCGCCGGAGACGAGATCCACGAGATCGGCGCGGGAGATTTCCTGCTGATCCCGCCGCACACCACCCACGCCTGGGCGGCTCCCGCGACCTCGGCGGCGGATGTGCTGATCGTGTTCACCCCCGGGATCGAGCGGTTCGACTACTTCCGGCTCGGCGACCGCATCCGCCGGGGACTGGCCGATCCGGCCGAAATATTGGACACCCAAGAGCGATTCGACAACCACTTCGTCGACAGCCCGATCTGGCGGCAGGCCACCCGCGGCGACGAACGCCCCGCACTCGATCACGACCAGCACCGCGGCGACTTCCTCACCGCCGACGTCTTCCACATACGGTCCGGCGGTGAGTGACCGGCCGGTGTGAATCCGCGGCTTGCGGTGTGGGAGCAACCCCTTCGCAAATGCCTCGATGCCTGCGAGGATACGAAGTATCGAGGGAGCCGTAGCGAAGGGAGCAACGCCGATGACGAGCAGTGGGCACACCACCCATCCCGGACACGAGCACACCCACGGCGAGGGCTGCGGGCACGTCGCGGTGCCGCACGGCGACCACGTCGACTACCTGCACGACGGCCATATCCACCGAGTGCACGGGGACCACGTCGACGAATGCGAACCGAGCGGGCACACCGAACACGCCGGACACGAGCACGTGCACGGCGAAGGCTGCGGGCACGTCGCCATCCCGCACGGCGATCATGTCGACTATCTCCACGACGGGCATCGGCACGCGCCCCACGACGGCCACTACGACGAACACTGACAGCGACACCCGCTACCGGCTGTTCGGCGAAAGCCCCACGGCGCCGGCGTGTTTCAGCAGTCGTGCGGTTTCGATGCCCGTAGCGAGAACAGCAACGGAACCCGCGGCTGCCCGGGCGGCAGACGGTACCGGCCGCCGTCCCCGACCAGGTTGCGGAACCGCGGATACAGGGTGAAGTCGTGTTCGTGGAGGAACTCCAGGCGCAACCCGGCACCGGCGAGTGCGCTGATGATGTCGCCGATGCCGTGCTGCCACTGCACTGTCATGTTCGCAGTGGTCGCCGCGTCCGGGTCGGTGTAGGTGCCGGGCTCGTCGAACACCTGCGGCGCGGGATCGAAATAGTCGTAGGCGACGGTGCGGCCGTCGTCCTCGGCGAGAATGTCGCCGAACGGGTGGAATTCGGTCAGGTAGACGAAGCCGCCCGGCGTGAGCAACTCGGCCACCACCGACGCCCAGCGCACCAGATCCGGCAACCAGACCAGGGCGCCGACACCGGTGTAGACGATGTCGTAGCGGTCGCGGTCCAGTGCCGTCACCGCGTCGTAGACGTTGGCGGTCACGAACCGCGCGCCGGTGATACCGATGCGGACGGCCAGGTCGGTCGCGGTGCGGACAGCGGGCTCGGAGAAGTCCACGCCGGTGACGCTCGCACCGCGACGCGCCCACGCCAAGGTATCGGTGCCGATATGACATTGCAGGTGCAGCAGGCGTTTTCCGCGCACATCGCCGACCTCGTCGGGTTCGAAGTCGCGCAGCGCTTCGGCGCCGGAGACGAAACCGTCCAGATCGTAGAACTCGCTCGT
The DNA here is from genome assembly GCF_001613005.1 of Nocardia nova NBRC 15556. Classification (GTDB taxonomy): domain Bacteria; phylum Actinomycetota; class Actinomycetes; order Mycobacteriales; family Mycobacteriaceae; genus Nocardia; species Nocardia nova. The sequence goes on from NZ_BDBN01000073.1 coordinate 9,867, forward strand.
GACGTGAATCGGTACGCGCTCGTCCCAATTGGCGCGGTTGAGTTCCACCCACTTGCCGGCTTGCGCGTCGATGCTCACGCCGCGCGACGTTAGCCCGGCTGAGGCACCGCCTCCACCGATTTTCCGCCCGAGCTCAGCCGGTGTGGATCGACAAGGCGATGAGCATCGCCGTGCGTTTGGCCGGATCATCCGGGTCGAGAAAGTCCAGCTCGCGCATGCGCCGCATCCGATGACGCACGGTATTGGGGTGCACGGCCAGGGTGCGGGCCGCGGTGGCGGGATCGCCGTGGGCTTCGAGCCAGGCCTTCAACGTGGGCAGGTACTGGGTGCCGGCCCGCTCGTCGATCTCGGCCAGCTGGGCGACGGGATCTCGGGACGGGAGCCGGCCGGTGGAGGCCATCGAGCGCAGGCGCTGGATCAGGACCCGGTCCCAGGCGGTGTCGTAGCAGGCCGGTTCCGGGGTGGCGGTCGCCGGCAGTGCCATGCACTCGTCGGCCTCCTGGCGGCTCGCGGGCAGCTCCCGCGCGTCGGCGGTGCCGCCGATTCCGGCGACCACGGTCATGTGCGCGGGCAGGCTCGCGGCGATGTCGGCGATCCACCGGTACGCCGGCGCCGGGTCCTCACCGGCCGGCAGCAGCGTGTAGACGGTATTGCCGAACAGCGTGCTGCGACCGACGCGCGACCAGCCGAAACCGGTGGTGGCGCGCTCGAACGCGAGCAGGATGCCGGCGTTGCGTTCCTGCTCGGCGTGGGCCTGCAACGCGATGACACGCAGATCGCGCGCCGGGATGCCGAGCTTGCCGATCGCGGCCTCCGCGTCGGGACTGCCTTCGATCAGTTCGATGACCAGCTCCGACTCGACCTGCCGTTCCAGATCGGCACTGACGCGCGACCGCAGCAGATGCAGCGCGACGGTGTGCGCGCCCTCCTGCAGGATTCTGGCCCGATCCGCCGAGAGCGGCTCACGGCCGGACACCCACACCGAACCCAGCAGCTCCCGGCCCGCGCGCACCGCGGCCACGGTGCGCCCGTGCAACCCGTGCTCGGGCGCGGGCGGGATGTAGCGCGGCGCGTCGGAGCGCGCGAGATGGGCGAAAATGCCCTGCTCCTCGAAGAATCGGCGTACCCGATCGGGCATGCGGCGACCCAGAATGGTGTCCGAGCGCACCGGGTCGGTGTCGTGGTGCGCGGTCGAGTAGGCCATCACGCGCGAGAGCTGATCCTCGATCGTGACCGGCCCGTCCAGGGACGCCGAGATGGTGTCGGCCAGGGCGAACAGGTCGCTGGGACCGCGCCCGGATTCGGTTTCGCGGCCCTCGAGGACGAGCCCGTAGACCACCGAGGCGATCTGGCTCCAGGACACGCTCGGATCGACGGTCATCAGAGCCGGGCCGCGATCGTCGAGCAGCTGCCGGATCCGGGCGTCCGGTGTCTCGGAGGTGCGGGCCACGATCACGCCGGCGCGGGCGTCGATGCCCAGGGCGAGCGCTTCGGCCAGGTCGGCCGCGCCGACGGCGAGGAACACGTCGCCGGTGGCCGCGTGCGGGCGAATCGGATCGTGGACCGCGACGCTGTGGATCTCGACGATGCGGTCCACGACGGTGCCGTGCAGGCGGGCGCCGTAGCGGCTCACGATATTGATCAACCGATCCAGTTTCACCATCGGCGCAGATCACCGCTCCTTCCTGGACAGCGGGGCGAGCACCACGCTGTTCGCCACTGACAATCTGTGCGATCGAGATTGTTCCCTGCTGACAATGTAGCCGGTGTGCCGGCGGGTCACTCTGGAGATGGACCTCGGTGCGGCGGATGTGGTGCCGTCCGGGGTCCGGGGTGTTGTCGGCAGTGGACGAAGAGAATGAGATGACCGGAACGGAAGGCGTCTGGTTGACGCAGGACGCGTACGAGCGGCTACGGCGGGAATTACTGGAGTTGCGGTCGGCGCAGCACGGTCCCGGGGACGAGGACGGACAGTCCGCGGCCGGGCGGCGGTTGCGCCGGCTGGAGTTGGAGGAGTTGCTGGATCGTGCCGTGGTCGGGCAGGCGCCCGCCGACGACGGCATCGCCGAACCCGGGATGGTGCTGACCGTCCGGTTCGACGACGAGCAGACCGAAACCTTCCTGCTGGGCCGGCGCGACGGTGCCGACACCGAGGAGCTGGAGGTCTATTCGCCCGAGTCGCCGCTGGGCAGCGCGCTCACCGGTGCCCGGCCCGGGCAGGTGTGCTCGTACCGGATTCCCAGCGGGGCGTCGGTGAACGTGACATTGCTCGAGGCGGTCCCCTACGGCATGCACCTGCGACGGCGTTGATCGCGGTCGGCCGCGGCGGACTGGGCCGGAAAGTGAGGTCGTGAAATGGATTGGCCACATCTGCTCAGGTTCGTCGGTGTCACCGTCGCGTTCTCGGCACTGGTACTGCTGGTTCTGGTGCCGCGGAAGGTGACGCGCCGACTGTGCTCGCACTGCGGGCACTCCAATATCGTGCACGACCCGGTATCGGGCCGCTGCCGCAGCGCCGTGGACGCCGGAGTCCTGGTCTCGCGCGACGGCGGCGCCGGGCCGGCGGCCGAGCGCTGCCGATGCCAGGACTATCGCGGCGAACGGTGACCGGCCTCAGGAGGGGGTGCGGCCCGGTTGCCGGCGTCCGGCGAGGAAGTAGGCGATCGGCACCGTACCCGCCGAGTTGAGCAGTGTCACCGCGGTCGCCCACCGCAGTTTCGACCCCCGGATCTCTGCGGCCGGCCGGCGCGCGATATCGATCAGCGCCGCGATTTTCAAGATCCCTTCGACCACCGTCGCGGCCACGATCAGCCGCCGTGTCCGCTCGTCCAGCTCGCTCCACCGTTTCCTCGCCACGAGCACCCCTTTCCGGTTCCGCCACATTTTGATCACCTCATAGTGCACGGCGGGCAACCGCCGATCCAGGGCCGAAGGGCCTCGCGTTTCGCCGCACCCGGGTAGGGTCGGTCCGGCGGCCGTAGCCGCGTCATCGGCGAGAATCCCCGATGACCGTGCACTGAATATCGAAGCGCGACAAGCATTTTCGTCCGAGGCGGATGTTCGGTCCGTGCCGGCGCGGCGAAAGGTGAATCGATGTGCCGATTGTTCGGGCTCAGCGCGGCACCGCAGCGGGTGCACGCGACATTCTGGTTGCTGGAGGCCTCCGACAGCCTGGCGCGGCAGAGCCGCCGCGAACCCGACGGCACCGGGCTGGGCACCTTCGAACCCGACGGCCGGCCCCTGGTGCGCAAGCAGCCCATCGCCGCCTACGAGGACGAGCAGTTCGTGCGCGAGGCCATGGAGTGCGAATCGGCGACCTTCCTCGCTCACGTGCGCTACGCCTCCACCGGGGCGACGGTCGCGGCCAACACCCACCCGTTCGAGCAACACGGGCGGCTGTTCGCCCACAACGGTGTCGTCGGAGGTCTGCAGGAACTGGAACGCGCGCTGGGTGACTACCGCGATCTGGTCGCCGGGCAAACCGATTCCGAACGGGTCTTCGCGCTCGTCACCCGATGCATCGACGAACACGACGGCGATGTCGTCGCCGGGATCGGCGCGGCGGTCGGGTGGATCGCCGACAACCTGCCGGTGTTCGCGCTGAACTTCGTGCTCACCACCGCGCAGGATCTGTGGGCGCTGCGCTATCCCGACACCCACGACCTGTTCGTCCTCGAACGCGCCGCGGGCGGACCCGGCGGCGGCAAACACCTCGACCACGCCGGCACCGGCCCTATCCGCGCCCACTCCCCCGCGCTGGCCGACCATCCGGCCGTGGTCATCGCCACCGAACGCATGGACAGCGATCCCGGCTGGTGTGAGCTGCCGGTGGGCCGGTTGCTGCACGTGGGACCCGATCTGGTGACCGCCCGCCACACCGTCGTCGACCACGCGCCGCGGCACCGGCTCACTCTCGCCGATCTCGGCGAGCACGCCGCGGCCTCACAACGAGCCACCACCTGAGACAAACGTCTGTAACAGGTTCTATTTCCCGTGTTACTGTCACTGCCATGAGACGGGCAGCCGGCACGACCGCACGCAGTGGTGGGGTCCGCTGATGGTGGATTCGCGTACGCCGGTCGTCGTGGGCGTCGGACAGGCCATCGACCGCATCGACAGTTCCGAATACCGGCAGATGTCGTCGGTCGACCTCGCCGCCGCGGCCGCCCGCGCCGCCCTCGAGGACACCGAGGTCCGCTACGCCGATGCCGCCGCGAGCGTCGAACTCATCGCCGGGGTGCGCCAATTCGAAATCTCGGCGCCGGTGCGCGCCCCGCTCGGCCGCTCCGACAACTACCCGCGTTCGGTGGCGCGGCGACTGGGCATCGACCCGCCCCGCGCCGTGCTCGAGGTGGTCGGCGGGCAGGGCCCGCAACATCTGCTCACCGAGTTCGCCGCCGACATCGCCGCCGGGCGACTGGAATCGGTGCTCATCACCGGATCGGACGCGATCTCGACCGAGCGCCACTACGCCGGGCGAGACGACCGACCCGACTTCACCGAAACCGCCGCCGGCCAGCTCGAGGACCGCGGCTTCGGATACGAATCGTTCGTCGACGACAACCTGATCGCCCACGCCGTCATGGGCGCACCCACCCAGTACGGCCTGCTCGAGAACGCCCGCCGCGCGCGCGTGGGCGCGACACCGCAGCAGTATCGCCTGGAAATGGGAAAACTGCTGGCGCCGTTCACTTCCGTGGCCGCCAAGAATCCTCTCGCCGCCGCACCGGTCGAGCGCAGCGCCGAGGAACTGGCGACCGTCACCGACTCGAACCGGATGATCTGCGACCCGTTTCCACGCCTGATGGTGGCCCGCGATCTGGTCAACCTCGGCGCCGCGGCCGTGGTGATGTCGCTGGGCAAAGCCCGCCGGCTCGGCGTCCCCGACGACAAACTGGTGTATCTGCGCGGCCACGCCGACCTCGAGGAGCAGACCCTGCTCGCCCGCCCCGACCTCGGCGCCGCGCCCACCGCGTGGACGGCGGCGCGAGAAGCGTTGCGGGTGGCCGGAATCGGGCTCGACGACCTCACCACCCTCGATCTCTACAGCTGCTTCCCCGTCGCGGTGTTCAACTTCTGCGACGGCACCGGACTGGCCACCGACGACCCGCGCGGGCTCACCGTAACCGGCGGGCTGCCGTTCTTCGGCGGCCCCGGAAACAACTACTCGATGCACGCGATCGCCGAGACCGTGGCCCGGATGCGTGACCAGCCGGGCGCTTTCGGCCTGGTGGGCGCCAACGGCGGCATCATGAGCAAATACTCGGTCGGGGTGTATTCGACCACGCCGGCGCCCTGGGAGCCCGACCGCAGCGCACACCTGCAGCGCGCCGTGGCGTCGGCCCCGCAGGTGCCCAGCCGGGCGCGCGCCGACGGGCCGGCCCGGATCGAAACCTACACCGTGCGCCACGCATTCGAGCCGCGCACCGGACTGGTCGTCGGGCGCCTGCACGCCGACGACAGCCGGTTCCTGGCGATCATGGCGCCGGAAAGCCTTGCCGCGGTGGACGATCCGATCGGCCGCGACATCCTCGTCACGTCGAGCGAGAAGGGCAACACCGCGGTCATGGTGCCGTGACCGGCCGCGGACGCGGGAACGGAGAGATTGATGGGGTTCGTCCAGCCGGAACTGCCGGTCGTCGATCAACAGCAGTGGGAGAACAGCGGCCGCAGTGAGCGCATCCGGCTCATGGCGCGGCACTGGGCCGAGGTCGGCTTCGGCACACCGGTGGTGCTGCATCTGTTCTACGTCGTCAAGATCTGCCTCTACATCCTCGGTGGCTGGCTGTTCGCGCTGAGCACCAGCGGCATCGACGGATTCACCGATGTGGGCAGCTGGTGGTCGGAACCGATCGTGTTCGAAAAAGCCGTGCTCTACACGATGCTGTTCGAGGTGATCGGGCTCGGCTGCGGATTCGGGCCGCTCAACAACCGCTACTTCCCGCCGATGGGATCGATCCTGTACTGGCTGCGGCCCGGAACGATCCGGCTCCCACCGTGGCCGCGCGTGGTCCCGCTCACCCGCGGCACCGCCCGCACCCCGGTCGACGCCGCGCTCTACGCGCTGCTGCTGGTGGTGCTGCTGTGGGCGCTGCTGTCCGACGGCACCGGCCCGATCCCCGCCCTCGACACCACCGTCGGACTGTTGCCGGCCTGGCAGGTCGGCCTCGTCGTCGCCGTGCTGGCGGTGCTGGGACTGCGCGACAAGGTGATCTTCCTGGCCGCGCGCGGCGAGGTCTACGGCTCGCTGGCGGTGGCGTTCCTGTTCGGCGGCGCCGATGCGATCCTGGCCGCCAAACTCGTCTTCGTCGTCATCTGGATGGGTGCGGCGACCTCGAAACTGAACCGGCACTTCCCGTTCGTGGTCTCGACCATGATGTCCAACAGCCCGATCGTGCGTCCGCGATGGCTGAAGCGCCGCTTCTTCGCCGACTTCCCCGACGACCTGCGGCCCGGCTGGTTGTCGCGATTCGTCGCCCACAGCGGCACCGCGGTCGAGATGTGCGCGCCGATCGTGCTGTTCTTCTCCCACGGCGGCCGGCCCACCGCGGTGGCGGCGGTGATCCTGCTGTGCTTCCACCTGGCGATCCTGACCGCCATCCCGATGGGCGTCCCGCTCGAGTGGAACGTGTTCATGATGTTCGGGCTCGGGGTGCTGTTCGTCGCCCACGCCGACATCGGCTTCGCCGACGCCACGCATCCCTGGCTGCCGGTGCTGCTGTTCGCGGTCCTCGTCGCGATCGTGATCACCGGAAACCTGCTGCCCTCCCGGATCTCGTTCCTGCCCGGGATGCGCTACTACGCCGGCAACTGGGACACCACGGTGTGGTGCGTCAAACCCTCGGCGGCGCAGAAGATCGACCGCAACATCGTCGCGATCGCGAGCATGCCGCAGGCGCAGATGGAGCGCTACTACGGCAAGGACCGGGCCCAGATCCCGCTGTATCTGGGCTACGCCTTCCGCGCCATGAACACCCACGGCCGCGCCCTGTTCACCCTCGTGCACCGCGCCATGCCCGCCGGCCGCGAGGACGAATACACCATCACCGACGGTGAACGCATCTGCAGCACCGCCATCGGCTGGAACTTCGGCGACGGGCACATGCACAACGAACAACTCATCGCCGCCCTGCAGCAACGCTGCCACTTCGAACCCGGCGAAGTGCGGGTCGTGCTGCTCGACGCCCAGCCCATCCACACCCAGGTCCAGGCCTACCGCCTCGTCGACGCCGCCACCGGCGAATTCGAAAGGGGCACAGTCCGAGTCGCCGACATGGTGGAAAGCCAGCCGTGGGCCGACAACCTCCCGGTCCACGTCACCAGCACCGCGGGCCCGGCCGTCACGGATTCGCACCCAGCTCCCTGACGACCTCCTCGGCGACGGATCGATCGGCATCAGAACGTCGGAATGGCTTTGGACGGAGTCAGTTTGCTGGTCCCCAGCCAGTACTCGGGCAAGGCCATCTTCCGCAGAATCTCCGACGCGGCCGGCAGATCCTCCGCCTGTGCGGCCGCGAGATAGCTGCGGCTGAGATGCACATTGATGAAGCGGTTCATCAATGCCGCGCGCTCGGGTTCGACGGTGCCGGTGATTCCGGGCAGCGTGGTCGCCGAACCGGTGGCGACCTGGTTGATTCGTTCGATCACCGGCTTGCTCGGGTTGGCGAAGTAGGCGCGCAACAACGCCTGCTCCTCGGCGTCGAAACTGCTGAACCGCAACTGCGGGTCGGCGAACCGGCGGTTGGCCAGCCGGTGGGCCGTGCGTTGGAACAACGCCACGTTCGCCGGTGTGCGCCCGAGTTTGAGGACGTTCATCGAGGCGATCGCCTGGCCGAGATGTTTGTCTCCGTCCCACATGTTGGGGCCCCAGCTGGTGCGGTAGTTGTAGGCGCGAATGGCATCCAGACGCATCTGCTTGTCGGTGAAACCGGCGCTGGTCAGGGCGGAATCGGCGTCACCGAGGCCGCCGCCGCGGTCGACGACGCGATCCACCGCGACCGCGGCGCCCAGCGGCGTGTGGCCGTATTCGCCGGCAGCCGAGCGAGCCGAGTCGATGATCTGTTCCCTGGTCCGGTTGTAGTTCAGGATCCAGCCTCGGCGCCCCGACTCCGCGGCGATGCGCATATTGGCTGTCTCCGCGTCCTGCCGCAGCCGCGAGCGCGAGCTGAGCGGAAAACGCCTGCGCCCCATCATGTATTCGGCCACCGGGTTCGCGTTGACGGTATTGATCGCCGCCAGCGCGGTGAGCAGCCGCTCCGAACCCGAGGGCGCGCCCGCGGCCGTCGCCGCAGCCGCACCACCGGCACCGGCCTGCCCGCCCGCGAGAACCGAACCGATCCGCGCCACAGCCTGATTGCCGCGCGCGGCGACGTTCTTGCCCACTCGGCGCAACAACACCACGCCGACGACCATCACCGCACCGCCGACGAAGATCACCTCCATCCCCTGGCCGGGGGTCTGCCGGAACAGATCGTCGAGCACCAGCGCGTACACACCGAGATAGATGGTGAACGCGACCATCTTGCCCGCCGAGACGAACGCGTCGACCAGATTGCGGACCAGGAAGGTCTGCGTCGGCCCGTAGACGAAACCGCCTGCCGCGAAACCGAATATCGCCATGAACGCGTGATAGATCGCCTCGGCCGCCGCCACCACGATCTTGCCCGACAGATACACCCCGAACAGCAGCAGCACCGCCGCGAACAGCAACAGCAGCAGACCGGTGCAGACCTGCCCGGCATTGGGGTTCTGAGATTTGGTGTAGGCCGCGGTATCGCCGCAGCGCTGCATGCCGCTCGCGACACGGGCGTCACTGCCCGCCGCGACTCCTGCCGACCATTCGGCCCGGCACGCCGGTGAGCGATCGACGACATGCCCGAAATTCCAGACCTGCAACGGGTGGCGCACGAAATTGTCGGCCAGCGTGTTCTCCATCGTGGCAATCACCGATTGGGGATTCGGATTCGCATCGCCGTTCAGCCCGGCCGCCACCGCGACTCCCACATCGCGGCCCTCGGCGAGCAGCCCGTGGGGCGACAGCACATCGGCCATCGGATGCGCGAGATAGCCGACCCCGAACAGCGCGACCGCCAGCATCGTCAGCACCTGCAGCGTGGCCTTGCTGAACAGCCCCCGCAGGACGAACCACGCGACGAAGAACGCGCCGACACTGGCGGCCACCGTCATGACCATCGGGGTGCCGATCTGTCCGGCGAGGGTATCGGCGACCTCGGTCAGCGGCACCGAGACCAATTGCAGCCAGCGAAAACTGATCGCGTACCCGATCAGCCAGATCGCGGTGACAGCGATCGCCATGAAACCGGCGAACTCCAAATCCAGCACCGTCGACAGCGCGGTGTTCCCAGGGTGCAGCAGGCTGCCGTGGTTGGTGGCGAAGACGTAGTCCGAGACCGCTGTTCCGGACGAATCCCGCACGTCCATCCAGCCGATCGCATCGATTGTCGAGGCACCCGCGGCGTCGGTCCGCGACTGCGCGGTCGCTACCGCACCCACACCGATCGGCGCGACGAACAGCAACAGGACCGTCAGCAGCAGCCACGCCGCGACCCGTCGTCCCCGGCTCGCGCCGAGACACCGCTCCCAGCGCCCGGCCACGACTGCGGGCCGCCACCGCGCCGTATCCCAGAAATCGCCCTCCGCACCGCTTCGCTCCGGAGCCCTGACACTCGTCACACCACTATCCCGTCGAAACCGAAACCAGGACCGGCGGAACCACGCGCCGGCGCCGCCACATGCCGACAGCGCATCGACGTGCTCGCCGGCGCTGATGATCACCGGGCACTGTACGGCCGGGCGGGAAGGCCGTAACCCGTTGCGCTCGAGGTGATTCCATCGACCCGCTCGGCGCGGCGACTACTGTGCAGCACCGGCCGCCGGGCCTGCCCGCCGACACCGGGGTGATCACCCGCCTGCGCCGGAGGTGGTGACGCCTCCGGACCGCCGCCCGGTGGATATGGTGAGTCATGTCTTTCCAGCCGACCCGGTGGACTCCCCCGCCGGCGCCCGCCCGGGCGCGCGCCCCGCACAGCGATCCGCCCATGCCCGACCTGCGGCTGCTCGAACTGCCCGGGGACGGTCCCGAGGATGTGGTGCTCGCACCCGACGGGCGGGTCGTCACCGGCATCGCCGACGGCGCCGTCCTCGCGGTCGACCCGGCCACCGGTGCGGTCGAGCAGATCGCCCACACCGGCGGGCGGCCGCTGGGCCTGCACGCCGAGGCCGACGGATCGCTGCTGATCTGCGACGCCGAGCGCGGACTGCTGCGCCTGGACCGCCCGCACGGCACCGTGGAAACCCTGTGCGACCGGGTCGACGGCGTAGCGCTGAATTTCGCCAGCAACGTCGTCGCCGACACCGACGGCACCGTGTACTTCTCCGAATCCAGCCGCCGCTACCCGCTCGACGACTACATGGGCGACATCCTCGAACACTCCGGCACCGGCCGGCTGTTCCGCCGCGGCCCCGACGGCCGGGTCGAAACCCTGGTCGACGGACTGCAATTCGCCAACGGGATCGTCCTGGCTCCCGACCGCTCCTGTGTGCTGGTCGCCGAAACGGGCGGCTACCGCATCGCCCGCCACCACCTCACCGGCCCCCGCGCCGGCGAGACCGACCATCTGGTGGAGAACCTGCCCGGCTGCCCGGACAATCTCGGCCTCGGCAGCGACGGCCTCGTCTGGGCCGCGCTCGTCACACCGCGAAACCCGGTGCTGGACACGTTGCTTCCGCTGCCCGGTGTGCTGCGCCGTCTCGTGCGCGCCATCCCGCCGGCCCTGCAGCCCAAACCCGCCCGCACCGTCTGGGTACAGGCCTACGACTTCGACGGCACCCTCGTCCACGACCTGCAACGCGAACCCGACCGGTACGCGATGGTCACCGGCGTCGCCGAAACCGACGGGACCCTTTACCTGGGCAGCCTCAGCGAACCGGCGATCGCGGTGGTACGCCTGCCGTCATGAGACGGCCGAGGCGACAACCGTTGTGCCGCAGCCGGTTTCACTGGCGCCGCAGTGTTCCCGTGATGGCGCCGATCGGGCCGGTCATCGAATAGGCGACGGTGTGGTCCGGGTTCAGGGTGAGGGTGGAGGACTGGCCGTCGTCCATACAGGTCGCGCCCGAGACCAAGCGGGCCCGCAGCGTGATCGAGGAATCGCTCGCCGAGGTGAGGGTTTCGGCGCGTCGGCAGGTGAGACCACTGGTCCGGCCGGTATTGCTCGCCGTACCCAGTTCCGTGCCCACCGCGCCCGCGCGCAGGGTGACGACGATGTCGTAGGTGGCCAGCCCGTCGGTGGCGGTGCCCTTCCAGGTGCCCGCGTAATCGGCGGGCAGCGCCGCCAACTCGCTTCCCGCGACTGTCGTCTCGGCGGCGGTGGCCTCCGGGGCCGACGTGTCCTCGGTCTCGACCGAGGTTTCGGTACCGGGAGCAGACGCCGGCCGATCCGATGACGCGCTGCGGAAGGCGAGCGTGGCACTGATCACCGCCGCCGCCACCAACACCACGGCCAGGCATCCGATCGTCACCAACCGGCGCCGCGACGAATTGCTGTGTGCGGGAGGGCTTTCAGCGTGTGCGCCGGCCTGGGTGTAGCCGTGGGGATCCCATGGTGCGGACGGTTGCGACGGCGCGCCGGGCCACGAACCCGTCCGCCCGGGCATACCGGTGTTCGGGAAGTGGCCGGGGGTGAAGGTCGATGACCGGCCCGCATCGCCCGGAAGCGATCGCCGTACGGTCGGCGGTGACGCCTCGGTCGGCGGCACGGGCGTGTGCGGGTGCCCTACGGCGCCGGAGCCGATCAGCGTGGAGGGAAGGTCGGGCGCGCTCTGCGGCGTGACCGGCGGAACGTTCGGCACCGGACCGGAATCCAGATCCAGCAGCATCACCGCCTGACGGCTGATCGCCTCCAGGATCGGTCCCGGCAACCACCCCGACCGGGCGTCACCCAATGCCACACACTGCCTTTCGATTTCGGCGGGCGTCGGGCGATTATCGGGTTGTTTGTCCAGGCATACTCCCGCGAGCGGACGCAACGCCGCCGGCAGGCCATCCAGGCGCGCCGGTTCCTGCATCACCCGCCACAGCATCGGGATCGAATCACCCGAACCGAACGGCCCACTGCCGCTGGCGGCATACACCAGCACCCCGCCGAGGGCGAACACATCGACCGCCGGCCCCACCGGCGCATCACCCGAAATATGTTCCGGCGCCATATAACCCGGCGAACCGATCACCTTGCCGGTCGTGGTCAGCGTGCCGTCGTCGTCGGCGGCGCGGGCGATACCGAAATCGATCAGCCGCGGCCCGTCGAGAGTCAGCAGCACATTGGACGGTTTCAGATCGCGGTGCACCACCCCGGCCGCGTGCACATCGGCCAGCGCCCGCGCCAGGCCCGCGGCCAGCGGAACCAGCGCCGATTCCGGCAACGGCCCGAACGAGTCCACGGCCTCGCGCAACGACAACCCCGCGACGTACCCGGTGGCCAGCCACGGCCGCTCCGCCTCCACATCGGCGTCCAGCACCGGCACCGCATGCGCGCCCGTCACCCGCCGCGCGGCGGCCACCTCCCGCCGGAACCGGGTGCGGAATTCGGGATCATCCGACAGATCCGGTCGCACCACCTTCACCGCGACGGTGCGGCCACCGGCGTTGCGGCCCAGATAGACTCGGCCCATTCCGCCGGAGCCGAGTACCCCGAGCAGACGGTAGGGGCCGATGGTCGCCGGATCACCGGACTCCAGTGGGAGCATCTGGACTCGTCGTTCCTTCCGGGCCGTGCCCTGCCGCGTGCGGGCTCGCTCGATCACACACGAGCGCGGCATCCGCCGCAAGCGGTGGACCTAGGCAAGCTCCGGAAGCTCTAGCTGGGCTGCGGAACCGGTTCCTCGTCGGCCGCGTCGGGAACCTCGGTGCCGGCCAGCGAGACGCCCGCGGTCTCGCGCAGGAAGAACCAGGCCACCAGGCCGACCAGGCACGCGCCCACCATGTAGTAGGCGGGGAACAGATGCCAGCCGGTGGCGTCGATGACCGACTCGTTGATCAGCGGTGCGGTACCGCCGAACGCGGCGGTGGAGATGTTGTAGCCCAACGCGAATCCCGCGTACCGCACCTGCGTCGGGAAGATCGCCGGGAAGGTCGCCGAGATCGTGGACAGCTGGGGAACGTAGAGAAGGCCCAGCACGACGAAGCCGACGATCGCCCACACCGCGCCCTGAGCCATCAGCCAGTACATGGGGATGGCCAGGATCGCCAGCCCCACCAGCGACACCAGCCACATCGGCCGCCGACCCACCCGGTCGGAGACCGCACCCGACACCGGCAGCACCAGCGCCATCACGATCTGGCCGACCAGCACCATCGCCGTGGTCTCGGAATCGCCCATGCCCAGTGTGTTGTGCAGATAGGTCGGCTGATACGCCAGCAGCGTGTAGTTGACGACGTTGAGTGCGACCACCAGTCCGGCGATGGTCAGCAGTTCGCGGCGGTAGTCGCGCAGCAGCACCCGCAGCCCGCCCTGGGCCTTCTGATGCTCGGCGACCTCGGTGAACACCGGTGATTCGTCGAGCTTGCTGCGCAGATACCAGCCGATCAGGCCCAGCGGCACCGCCAGCAGGAACGGAATGCGCCAGCCCCACGATTGCATCGCGTCGTCGGAGAGCAGAACCTGCAGGATCAGTACCACCGTGGAGCCACCGACGAATCCGGACAGGGTGCCGAATTCGAGGAAGCTGCCGAGGAATCCGCGGCGGCGCTCATCGGTCGATTCCGCGATGTAGGTGGCCGCGCCACCGTATTCGCCGCCGGTCGAGAATCCCTGCACGACGCGCAGCAGGATCAGCAGGATCGGCGCGGCGATACCCACCGCCGAATGGGTGGGCAGGATGCCGATGCAGCCCGTGGCCGCGGCCATCAGCAGGATCGTGGTGGCCAGCACCAGTTTGCGGCCGACTCGGTCGCCGAGCGGGCCCCACACCATGCCGCCGATCGGGCGCAGCACGAAGGAGATGGCGAAACCGAGCAGCGTGCCCAGCGTGCCCAGTGAGCCGGGGAAGAACGCGTCGGTCAGATAGGAGGCGGTGGCCGCGTAGACGCCGTAGTCGTACCACTCGGTGGCGTTGCCCATGGCCGCGGCGGCCACCGAACGTCGTTGCTGGGCGTGCGGCAGGCTGGTGCTCACGCGCGCTCCTCCTCACCTGTTTTCGGTTGCTGCGCGCCCGGCCGCGATGCCGCGACGTGGGACACGAAACACTCGGGTACCCGGTGGGTGGTCCGGCAAACCGGACGCAGGCAGCGCGGCCGGCTCGGTCGGTGGGATCCACCTGCGATGATATCGGGGTGGGTGACTCCGCTCACAGCGCGACGCGGCCGGTGAACGGTAGTCATCGGCCGGGCCTGCGCCGGATTTGCCGGATTGTGTGTCTGATTTGCCGTTTTGCGCTGCCGCGCACGACATCCGGTATGCGTGGCTGCGGTGGCGGCCCACGTACATTGACCCGGATATCGCTGGACTCCGGGATGCCCGGACAGATGCTCCCGAGGGGGATCACGTGACCGCCACCGCCACCGGACGACCGCGTTCGGCTTTGACGGACTGGTTGCTGCAGGGCGCCGACGAGGACCGCTACTCCCGCCATCCCGGCCCGATGGTGAAGCAGGCCGAAGAGCAGCATCAACGGTCGTGGTGGCAGGTGATGTGCCTGACCGGGGTCGACTACTTCTCCACCCTCGGCTATCAGCCCGGCATCGCCGCGCTGGCCGCCGGCGTGCTGTCCCCGCTGGCGACGCTGGTGCTGGTCGCGCTGACGTTGCTGGGCGCGCTGCCGGTGTATCGGCGAGTGGCCCGCGAATCTCCACACGGCGGCGGTTCGCTGGCCATGTTCGCCGATATCCTTCCCCGCTGGACCGGCAAACTGTTCATCCTGGTCCTGCTCGGATTCGCCGCCACCGACTTCGTGATCACCATGACGCTGTCGGCGGCCGACGGCGCCGCCCACATCGTCGAGAATCCGTTCGTGCCGCAGGCGCTGCACGGGCACGGGCTCGCGATCACCCTCACCCTGCTGGCACTGCTGGCCGCGATCTTTCTCAAAGGATTCGCCGAGGCGATCCGAATCGCGATCGGGCTGGTCGGGGTCTACCTGGCGCTGAACCTGGTGGTCGCTGTCGTCGGGGTGTGGAAGGTCGCCACCGCCTCGCACCTGGTCGTCGACTGGGGCCACGCCATGACCGCCCAGCACGGCAGCGTCTTCGCGATGGTGGGCATCTCGCTGCTCGTCTTCCCCAAACTCGCGCTCGGACTCTCGGGTTTCGAAACGGGTGTGGCGGTGATGCCGCAGATCAAAGGCGGCCCCGGCGACACCGAGGAGCACCCGGAGCAGCGGATCGGCGGCGCGCGCAAACTGCTGACCACGGCCGCGCTGATCATGAGCGCATTCCTCATCGTCACCAGCTTCATCACCGTGGTGCTGATCCCGGAACGCGAATTCGAATCCGGCGGATCCGCCAACGGCCGCGCGCTGGCCTATCTCGCCCACGAGTATCTGGGCAACGGATTCGGCACCGTCTACGACATCTCCACCATCGCCATACTGTGGTTCGCCGGCGCCTCGGCCATGGCCGGACTGCTCAACCTGGTGCCGCGGTACCTGCCCCGCTACGGCATGGCGCCGGAATGGGCGCGCGCCACCCGTCCGCTGGTGCTGGTGTTCGCGGTGATCGCTTTCGGCATCACCTGGTACTTCGACGCCGACGTCGACGCCCAGGGCGGCGCCTACGCCACCGGTGTGCTCGTGCTGATCACCTCCGCCGCCGTCGCCGTCACCCTGTCCGCGGCACGAAAACGCCAGCGCGGCAAGGTTTTCGGATTCGGTGCCGTGGCGGCCGTATTCGTCTACACCACCATCGCCAATATCGTGGAACGCCCCGAGGGCGTGCAGCTGGCCTCGCTGTTCATCATCGCCATCATCGTGGTGTCGTTCGTGTCGCGGGCGCGGCGCGCGTTCGAGCTGCGGGCCATCGAGGTCGACTTCGACGACAAGGCGGCCTGGCTCATCGACAAGATCGCCGCCTCGGGCACCATCCGCATCGTCACCCACGACCTCGACGACGTCGACGCCCGCCGGCCCGACGACTACCGGCAGAAGGAAGCCGAACAGCGGATCGAAAGCCACATCCCCGCCAAGGAGCCGATCCTGTTCCTCGAGGTGATCGTCAAGGACGCCTCGGAATTCTCCACCGACCTCAACGTCGGCGCGGTCGAGATCGACTGCTACAAAATCCTCTCCGTCGAAGCCGCCGCGGTGCCCAACTCGATCGCCGCGATCCTGCTCGCGATACGCGATCGCACCGGCATGAATCCGCACGTGTATTTCGAATGGACCGAGGGCAATCCGCTGCTCAACCTGCTGAAATTCCTGTTCGTCGGTGAGGGCGAGGTCGCGCCGGTGACCCGGGAGATTCTGCGGCGCGCTGTCGCCGATCCGAATCAGCGCCCGCACGTACACGTCGACAGCTGACCGGGCGCTCGCAGGAGGCAGTGCGTGGTCGGCGAGACCTCGGCATATCGCGGGCGAACGCGCCCGTCGCCCCCGCGAGAGCCCACGTGCGGTTGTGTTGGGACAATAGGGCGGGCCGACGGTGCGATCGTCGGGGGCTGTGGCGGCCCGGACGCGCGTGAACCGGACAGCTGGTGTTTGCGCAACGGTAACCCCAATGTGAGAGAACCGGACGTCCGATAGCCGGGAACGGGAGAGGTAGGCAGCAACGTGATCGTCGGTTCGCAGTCGGGCGCGGGCGCTACCGACGCGCCACTCACCGCGCCCTCGGGCAGCGACACGAATGGTGAGCCCCCTGAACCCACAGCCTCTGCGGACTCCCCGGTCTCGACGGACTCCCAGACCGCGACGGACCCCGAAGCTCCGATGAGCTCCGAGACCGCGACGGATTCCCGAACCCGCGCAGATGCCGGCCCCTCCGGCTCGGCGGTGACCGAAACCGACGGGACCGAGGTCGCCGACCCGGACTCCGGCCGGCGTACCGCGCAGGCTCCCGCCTCGCCGCTGCTGCGCGGCGCCGCCGCGGCGCAGCCTCGCACACTGGTCGACATCCTCGCCGAAACAGCACACGCGCACCCCGACGCCGATGCCGTCGACGACGGCACGGAGGTACTGACCTATCGGGAGTTGCTCGCGGCGATCGACGCGACGGTAACCGAGTTGCGGGCGGCGGGCATCCGGCGCGGCGACCGGGTCGGAGTGCGGATTCCCTCGGGAACCGCACGGCTGTATGTGACCATCCTCGCCGTCCTGCGCGCCGGGGCCGCCTACGTCCCCGTCGACGCCGACGACCCGGAGGAACGCGCCGAACTGGTCTTCGGCGAGGCCGCGGTCGCCGCCGTCGTCACTGCCGACGGCATCACCGCCGTGCGCCGAGACGACACCGCCATGCGCCGAGACGACACCGCCATGCGCGCGGACGACACCGCCGTGGGCCGAGACGGCACCGACCCGCGTGGAGACGGCAACCGCGCGCCGGCCGATCCCGACGCGCCCGGCCCCACGGTCGACGACGACGCGTGGATCATCTTCACCTCCGGCTCCACGGGAACCCCCAAGGGGGTGGCGGTCACCCACCGCAACGCCGCCGCATTCGTCGACGCCGAAGCGCGAATGTTTTTGCGGCAGGACCCGATCGGGCCCGGCGACCGGGTGCTGGCCGGACTGTCGGTGGCCTTCGACGCGTCCTGCGAGGAGATGTGGCTGGCGTGGCGGCACGGCGCGTGCCTGGTGCCGGCGCCGCGTGCGCTGGTACGTAGCGGGATGGATCTGGGGCCCTGGCTGGTGCGCCGCGAGATCAGCATCGTGTCCACGGTGCCCACCCTGGCCGCCATGTGGCCGCCGGAAGCGCTCGACGCGGTGCGGCTGCTGATCTTCGGCGGCGAGGCGGTGCCCCCGGAACTGGCCGAGCGGCTCGCCGGCAGCGACGACCGCGAGGTGTGGAACACCTACGGCCCCACCGAGGCCACCGTGGTGGCGTGCGCGGCACAGCTCACCGGCACGCCGCCGGTGCGCATCGGATTACCGCTGGACGGCTGGGATCTGGCCGTCGTCGACGCCGAGGGCACACCGGTCGTCGAAGGGGAAGCCGGTGAACTGGTGATCGGCGGCGTCGGGCTGGCCCGCTACCTCGACCCGGCCAAGGACGCCGAGAAGTACGCGCCGATGCCGACACTCGGATGGCAGCGCGCCTACCGCTCCGGCGATATGGTGCGCAACGACCCCGCGGGGCTGATCTTCCTCGGCCGCGCCGACGACCAGGTCAAAGTCGGGGGACGGCGGATCGAGCTCGGCGAACTCGACGCCGCGCTGCAACATCTGCCCGGCGTCACCGCCGCCGCGGCCGCCGTGCGCACCACCGCCACCGGCACCCCGATCCTCGTGGGCTACCTGTCCACCGGCGACGACGGCATCGACCTGTCGCACGCGCGGGAACTGCTCGCCGAACGACTGCCCGCGGCCCTCGTGCCCCGGCTGGCCGTGCTGGACGAATTACCCACGCGCACATCGGGAAAGGTCGACCGTGACGCGCTGCCGTGGCCGCTGCCCGGCGCCGACGGCGAACCCGGCGCGGGTTTGGACGGCACCGCGTATTGGCTTGCGGGACTGTGGCATTCGGTGCTCGGCGCCGATGTCGATGACTTGGACTCGGACTTCTTCGACCTCGGCGGCGGTTCGCTGTCGGCGGCGCAGCTGGTCACCGCGCTGCGCGAACGGCTGCCGCAGATCACCGTCGCCGACCTCTACGATCATCCGCGCCTCGGCGCGCTGGCCGAATTCATCGACGCCGCCGCCCCCACCGAACAAGCGCCCACCCGCCACGTCACCCCGACACCGCGGCGCGCGCAATGGTTCCAGGTGCTGGCCTCGGTGCCGCTGACCACCCTCACCGGCCTGCAATGGCTCACCTGGCTCGGCGTGGTCACCAACATCGCCTCCCGCTTCGGTGCGCTGCCGTGGATGCCGGGACTGTCGTGGTGGTGGGCGCTGGCCGGATTCGTGCTGTTCATCTCACCGCCCGGCCGGATGGCGATCTGCGTGGCCGGCGCCCGCATCCTGCTGCGCGGCGTGCGCGCCGGCAGCTACCCACGCGGCGGCTCGGTCCATCTGCGCCTGTGGACGGCGGTGCGGATGGCCGAGGCCGCGGGCGCGGAAAACCTCTCCGGCGCACCGTGGATGGTGCCGTTCGCCCGCGCGCTCGGGGCACGCATCGGGCGCGGCGTCGACCTGCACACGCTGCCGCCGGTCACCGGGATGCTCGAACTCGGCGACGGCTGCAGCGTCGAACCGGAAGTGGACCTGGCCGGATACTGGATCGACGGCGACCTCGTGCACATCGGGGAAATCCGCATCGGGCCCGGCGCGGTGGTCGGTTCCCGCTCCACGGTGATGCCCGGCGCGGTGATCGGCAAGAACGCCGTCGTGGAACCGGGCTCGGCGGTATTCGGGAAGGTGAAAGCGGGCCAGAGCTGGGCCGGATCGCCCGCGGTGAAAGTCGGTCCCGCCGAACATCGCTGGCCCGCCGGCACACCGCCGCGCGCACTGCACTGGGTGCTCGTCTTCGGCGTCACCTCGATGCTGCTGTCGGCGCTGCCGGTGTTCGCCCTGGCCGCGGGCGGACTGCTGCTGGCCTGGTGGATCCGCGACGAAACAACGCTGACCGGGGCGCTGGCACACGCGATGCTGGTGCTGCCGGTGGCCGCGCTGATCGTGCTCGCGGTCTTCGCTGTGGTGACCGTCGTCGCGATCCGCGTGCTCGCGATCGGATTGACCGAGGGCTACCACCCCGTGCGTAGTCGTGTCGGCTGGCAGGCCTGGGCCACCGAACGGCTCACCGACTCCGCGCGGACCTTCCTGTTCCCGCTGTATGCCAGCCTGCTCACTCCGCTGTGGCTGCGGCTGCTCGGCGCCGACGTGGGCAAGGGCGTCGAGGCGTCGACGGTGCTGCTGCTGCCGAAATTCACCAAGGTCGCCGACGGGGCCTTCCTCGCCGACGACACCATGATCGCCGGCTACGAACTCGGCGGCGGCTGGATGCACATCGGCGGCGCCAAGGTGGGAAAGCGGGCCTTTCTGGGTAACTCCGGTATGACCGCGCCCGGACGGCGGGTGCCCAAGAACGGTTTGGTGGCGGTGTTGTCGGCGGCTCCGGAGAAGGCGAAGGCGGGTTCGTCGTGGCTGGGCAGCCCGCCGGTGCGGTTGCGCCGCACCGCCGGCGATTCCGACACCGCGCGCACCTTCGATCCGCCGCTGCGGTTGAAACTGGCGCGCGCGCTGGTGGAGACCTGCCGGCTGATCCCGGTGATCCTCAGCTTCGGCATCGGGCTCGGTGTGTTGTTCGCCTTGGCCTGGCTGGCCTCCGGGCCCGGATACTGGCTGGCCGCACTCTGTTCCGGTGTGGTGCTGCTGATCGCCGGCGCCGCGGCCGGTGCGTGCGCGGTGGCGGCGAAATGGTTGATCGTCGGACGTATCCGGAAGGTGGAACATCCGCTCTGGAGTTCGTTCGTGTGGCGCAACGAGGTGTGCGACGCGTTCGTGGAAACCGTTGCCGCGCCGTGGTTCGCGCGCGCGGCCACCGGCACCGCGGTGATGAACATCTGGCTGCGCGGGCTCGGCGCGCGCATCGGGCGCGGAGTGTGGTGCGAATCGTACTGGCTGCCCGAGGCCGATCTGGTGAGCCTCGGCGACGGAGCGACGGTGGAACGCGGCTGTGTCGTGCAAACACATCTGTTCCATGATCGGATCATGTCCATGGACAGCGTGACCCTCGAGGCCGGAGCCACCCTCGGCCCGCACTGCGTGGCACTGCCCGCGGCCCGCATCGGCGCCGGTGCGACCGTGGGCCCGGCGTCGCTGGTGATGCGCGGGGACACCGTCCCCGCGTCGACCCGGTGGCAGGGCAATCCGATTGCGCCGTGGCCGGATACCCGGCGCGGTAAGTGAAGGCAGGTCGTCGGTGAAGCTGGGCAAAGGTGGCGCCGAGGCGCCGATCGACGACTATCTGCCGCAGAACGGCAACCGCGGCTATCGGGTCTCGCGTTACGAACTGGACCTGATGTACAAGGTCGCCGCCAACCGGCTGACCGGGCGGGCCACCATCACGGCGGTGACCACCGCGGTGCAGCCGCGGTTCGCGCTGGATCTGTCGCAAACACTGAGTGTGGCAAAGGTTTTCGTCAACGGCGCCAAACCCGCCAAATACACCCACACCCGCGGGAAGCTGACGATCACACCCGCGCGCCAGGTCCCGCCGGGCGCGGCACTGTCGATCGTGGTGCACTACGGCGGCACCCCGAAACCCGTGCGCGGGCCGTGGGGTGAGGTCGGCTGGGAGGAACTCACCGACGGTGTGCTCGTGGCGAGCCAGCCCAACGGCGCGGCGTCCTGGTTCCCGTGCGACGACCACCCCAGCTCCAAGGCGAGCTACCGGATATCGATCACCACCGACTCCCCGTATCACGCGCTCGCCAACGGCGTACTGACCGCTCGCACCACCAAATCCAGCCAGACCACCTGGGTGTACGAGCAGTCCGAGCCGATGGCCTCCTATCTGGCCACCATCCAGATCGGACCCTATCGCGCCCACCGCATCGACGCCGGACGCCTCACGAAGGTGCCGATGACCGCGGTGCTACCGCCGCGGCTGCGCACCGCCTTCGACCACGACTTCGCTCGGCAACCACAGATGATGGCCGAATTCGAGCGCCGGTTCGGGCCCTATCCGTTTCCCGGCTACACCGTCGTCGTCACCGACGACGAGCTCGAAATCCCCATCGAGGCACAGGGATTGTCGATCTTCGGCGCCAACCACTGCGACGGGCAGCGCGGCGCGGAACGGCTCATCGCGCACGAACTGGCCCACCAGTGGTTCGGCAACAGCCTCACCGTGCGGCAGTGGCGCGACATCTGGCTGCACGAGGGCTTCGCCTGCTACGCCGAATGGATCTGGTCCCAGGCCGGCGGCGGACCCAGCGCCGACCAGCTGGCCCGCGCCGCCCGCCAGAACCTCGCCCGGTCCGCGCAGGATCTCGTGATCGGCGATCCCGGGCCGGCGTCGATGTTCGACGACCGGGTGTACAAACGCGGCGCCCTCACCCTGCATGCCCTGCGCCTGCGCCTCGGCGACGACGCCTTCTTCTCCCTGCTGCGCGACTGGACCGCCCGGCACCGCTACGGCACCGTCGCCGCCGAGGACTTCACCGACCTCGCCGGCCACTACAGCCCCGCCCCGCTGCGCGAGTTGTGGGACAGCTGGCTCTACCGCGCGGCGTTGCCCGAGCTGCCGCAGCACGGGCTGGGCGCGGTCGGCAGCTGACTCAGGCGTCGAATCCGACGTCGGCCAATTGCCGTGCCGCATCGGCGGATTGGCGCAACCCGGCTTCGTAGGCAGGGGTCAGCGCGGCCGGGTTGAACACGTCGATGCCGAAGACGGCCACCGCCTCGGCATCGGGGGCGATGGAGATCTCGGTCTCCGCGCCGTGCGCGCGATCGGTGCGGGTGCGGGGGAACATGTGCGCCAGCGGTTCCATGATCACCACGATCTGCGCGCCGGCGGCCAGGTCGGCATTGAGGGCCGAGCGCACACCGCCGTCGAAATAGCGGGATTCACCGATCGGGATCGGCGGGAAGACGCCCGGGACCGAGGTGCTCGCGGCCAGTGCCTGCGGCAACGTCGCCGCGGTGTCGCGGGTCCACACCTGCAGTTCGCCGGTGCCGATATCGACCGTGGTGACGCGCAGGTCGGCCTCCGGCCATTCGGTGACACCGGCCAGCCGGGCGATCCGTTCGACGTGGGCGTCGGGATCTCCGGCCTCGGTGGCCAGCGCCAATTCGCCCATGCGGCGGCGGATTTCGCGCGCGTCGCCGGGGGTGGTTCGCAATGAGAAGATCTCGGCGAGTCGGCGCGGATCCGGTGCGAACGATTCGCCGCCCGGCGACCGGGTGGCCCCCAGGTGTTCCAGATCCCCGCCCGCCGCGAGCACCGCACCGACCACCGACCCTGCCGACGTGCCCACGATCCGGTCCGCGCGCGCGGGATCGATCCCGGCGGCACGCAATCCGACCATCACCCCCGCCATCCACGCGATCCCGACGGGACCGCCGCCGCCCAGTACCAATGCGGTGCGGAATCGGTCGGGCGAGAGTGCGGCACACATGAGCGCGACACTACCGGCGCGCTCTCCGCCGCGCAGCGCCTCGGACCTCACGGAGCGCCTCGATCGCGCGCTGTCGGTGTGCTGTGCCGGTCGCGATCGTGTGGCGCACACCACCGAGTATTAGAGCAATTGCTCTGTTATGGTGAGGTCGTGCCCCGCCCCCGCATCCACGACCTCGATGTCGTTCTCGACCATGCCGAAGCGCTCGCCGTGGCCGCGGGTGTGCCCGCCGTGACGATTCGCGCGGTCGCGGCTGCCAGCGGCATGTCGAACGGGGCGATCTACCACAGTTTCGGCTCGCGCGCGCAACTGGTGGCGCGCATGTGGATTCGCGCCGCGCACCGGTTCCTGGACGTGCAGAACGAACTCGTCGACGAGGCGCTGGCGGACGGATCCGGCAGCGAGGCCGCCGTGCAGGCGGTCGTGCGCGCGGCCGAGGCGCCCGCGGAGTTCGCCGCACGGTATCCGGCCTCGTCCCGCCTGGTGACGATGCTGCGGCACGACGAGGTGCTCGCCGCGGAGCTGCCCGAGAGTGTGGCCGCCGAGGTGCGCGCCCAGCACCGCGGGCTCGTCGCGGTGATGCGGCGGTTGTCGGCGCACCTGTGGCAGCGCGAGGACCGGCGCGCGGTCGAGGTGATCACCGTCTGCATCGTCGATCTGCCCACCGCGCTGCTGCTGTCGCGTGACCGCCTCGCCGACCCCGACACCCGGATGCGGTTGCGGGCCGCCGTCCGTTCCGCCGTCAGCGCCGGACCACCACCGAAACACTGACCCCCACACCACAAACCGGCTACCAACGAAGCACCGAAGGAGATCCGATGTCCCCCGCTCTCACCTACCGTGACACCGTCGCCGTCCTCGACCTCGGCGCCGGCGAGAACCGCTTCTCACCCGAGTTCCTCGCCGCCGTGAACGCTCACCTCGACACCGTGCTCGCCGATGGCGCCACCGGATTGATCACCACCGCGAGCGGCAAGTTCTACTCCAACGGACTCGACCTGGAGTGGCTGGGCGCCCACGGCGAGCGCGCCCCGTGGTACGTCGAACAGGTGCAGGGGCTGCTGGCGCGGGTGCTCACGCTGCCGGTGCCGAGTGTGGCGGCCCTGCCCGGTCATGCCTTCGGCGCCGGCGCGATGCTCGCCCTCGCGCACGACCAGCGGGTCATGCGCGCCGATCGTGGCTACTTCTGCTTCCCCGAGGTCGACATCCGCGTGCCGTTCACCCCGGCGCTGGCCGCGCTCGTACAGGCCAAGCTGTCGGCCGAAGCCATCACCGCCGCGGTGCTCACCGGACGACGGTTCGGCGGGGCCGAAGCCCACGAACACGGCCTGGTCGACGCCACCGCCGCCGCGGGCACGGAGGTCGAGATCGCCACCGCGCTGCTGGCCCCGCTCGGCGCCAAGGACCAAGGCACATTGGGATCGATCAAATCGGTGTTCTACGCTGGCGCCTACACTGCGTTGACCGCCTGATCGCGCTGCTCAGCGGCCCTTCCACTCGGGCGTGCGCTTCTGCGCGAACGCCAGCACACCCTCGGCCGCATCCTCCGACGACAGCGCACTGCCCGACACCTCGAGCTGGCGCGTGAACGCGATATCGGTGGACCAGTCCGGTGATTCGTCGATGATGCGTTTACTCGCCGCCAGACTCAGCGGCGCGTTCACCGCGATCCGCTGCGCCAGCTCCAGTGCGGCGTCGAGGGCCTTCCCCGATTCGGTCACCTGATTGACCAGTCCCAGTGCCGCCGCGCGTTCGGCGGAGATGGGATCACCGGTCAGCGCCAGCTCCATCGCCACCGCCCGCGGTAACCGCTGCGCCAGCCGCAAGACGCCACCGCCGACGGCCACCAGTCCGCGTTTGACCTCGGGGATCCCGAACGTCGAATCCTGTGCTGCCACCACGAGATCGGCGGCCAGCGCCAGTTCGCAGCCACCGGCCAGGGCCGGTCCCTCGACCGCCGCGATCAACGGCTTCACCGGTGGTTTCGCGGTGATACCGAGCGGGCCGCGCTTCTCGGTCATCGGCGTCTCGCCGCGCGAGGCGGCCTTGAGATCCATTCCGGCGCAAAAGTATCCACCCGCGCCGGTGATGATCGCGACCTGCGCCGACGGATCGGCCTCGTAGGCGTCCAAGGCCCGTTCCAGCCCGAGGGCGGTGGCCAGATTGACGGCATTGCGCACCTGCGGGCGGTTCAAGGTGATGATCGTGACCGGGCCGCGGCGCTCTACCAGCACCGGCGGGGCGGGCGGGGCCGGCAACTCCACCCGCTCGCGACCCTCGACGCTGATATCGTGCCCGGACACCGTCACCGGCAAACCCAGCAGATCGCCGTCGACCAATTGCGCGATCAGCTCGGAATCGGTGTTGCGCAGCAGAATCCGGCCGCCCGCGGGTTCGATCAGGCTCACAATCGCCGCTTCCGGCTGTCCGTCGCGAGCGTAGGCGACGGTGTAGGCCTCCACCACCGCGGGACCGTCGTGGGTGCTGCGGGCCGGGCGCGCCGGCGGATTCTCGATGATCGGGCGCAGATGCCGGTACGGCCGGGCGGGCGGCAGCGACGAGTACACGCCCAGAGCGTGTTTGGTGACGTACCAGCCCAGCGAACTCGCCAGGCCGAAGGTGCCGGGTTCCGCGCGCAACCGCGCCACCATCGTCGCCACCGCGTGGCCGCCGTAGTTGTTACCCGGACCGCCGCCGAAGGTCAGTCCGCCGGTCACCGACAGCGGACGGGCCGGATCGTCGATCGCCAGCCCCAATTCGCGCGCGGCGATCTGCACCGCCACCGGGAAGCAGGCGTAGAGATCCACGTGGGTCAGCGCCTCGACGCCGATGCCGCTGTGCTCGAGCACCGCCCGGCCCAGCGTCGCGATCGCCGGTGAGGCCGCCAGTTCGGCGCGTTCACTGGTGAACCACTCGTCGTGCCCGGACGCGCCGGCGTGGATGAAGATCCACTTGTCCTGCGCGATTCCGGCCTCCTGCGCGGCCGCGGCACTGCACACCACGATGCCGCTGGCCATATCGACGGTCAGATTCGCGCATTCCAGTTTGGTGTAGGGCGTGGACACCATGCGATTGTCCGGACCGGGAGTGGCGATCCGGTCGGCGTCGAATTCCTCGGGCTGCCAGGCGTATTCGTTGCGCGCCGCCACCGCCGACAGCCGCGACCAGAGTTCGGCCACGGCCTCGGCGTGATCGCCGGGGCTGCGGCCCAGCCGATGCCGGTTCGCCGACTCCAGCAGGGCGTACATGTTGATCGGCGCGATCAGGCCCGCCGCGGTCTCGGCCGGATTGTTGGCCGGTTTGTCGATGCCGATCGAGCGGGTCGGCACGACCTCGGAACCCTGCTGCGGCCACGACAGCTCCACACCGGCGCGCTGCGCGGCGGCCTGCGTGGCTCCGGCCTCCGCGCCGGTGACCAGCACCATGTCGTACTCACCGGCCGCGATCGCCGCCGCGGCCTCGTTGATCACCAGCTGACCGCCGTCGCCGCCGAAGGGACTCGACTGCGCGGTGTCGACATCCCCCACACCCAGGCGCTGCGCGATCACCGCCCCCATATCCCGGTACTGCCACGACGTGCACGCCACCGCGAACACCGCGTCCGCGCGGCGCAGCAGGTCCTCTCCGGCGCCGGTATCGGCCGCGGCGCGCCGCAACGCGGTCACCGCGAGCGCGGCCGGATCTCCGTAACCGGAATCCGGTGTGCGCTGGGTGATCTGCCCGACGCCCACCAGCACGGGGGTCCGGGGATCGATCTCGGTGCCCGAGGCGCGATGTCGAATGGGCTGTGCCGCACGCTTTTTCACCGGTCCGGCCGCGGCGATCGCGTCGGGTAGCCGGGCCAGGGACTGCTCCATCGCCTCACCGAGGCTGCGGGCCACCGACGCGCCCAGCGGGCCCTCGACGGGCGGGCCGCCGAGCCCGGCATCGAAGTACACCGTCGCCTCGTCGCCGGCACCGGCGACAGTCAGCCAATACCCCAGCCGCACTCCCTGCGGACCCTCGCCGCGCAGCGCGAAACCGCGCTCGCCGGCCTCGACGACCGTCCAGCGCAACTCGGCGGGGATGCCCATCACCAGCGCCTGCTGCGTGAACGTCAGGCCCTCGCGCACAGCGCCGGGTGCCTCGCCCCGCCAGCCGGCGTGCAGGGTGAACCAGTCGGCCAGCCGGTTCAGATCCGAGAGATAGGCTGCCACGGCATCGGGTGCCACCCGAATGCCGCGGCGGGCATGTGCGGACCGGGCGTAGTCGCTCACACCGGCGGGCGTGAGATAACCGTCTGCCTCTTCGGCCGGTGTGGCCGCCGGGGCGGAGTGCGATCGAGCGGCGCCGATCAGGCCGGTGATCAGGTCACGCGCGATGCGCGGATCCTTGCGCACCGCCGCGAACAGGGCATTTCCCGCCTCGAGCTTGGTGCGTGCGGCGCGGATTCGATCCGATCCCGGCAATGGCGACACCGACAACCTCCTTGTTGCGTCCCGAGACAATTAATCACCCGCTCTTTCGGGGCGTCAAAGACTTGTGACCTGCGTTACGTAAGTCTAGACTTACGGTTCGTGGGGACTTACCAAGATGGTGCGCTCGACGCTCTCGGGGATCCGACCCGGCGAGCGATCTTCGAACGACTCGGGCGCGGACCCTGCGCCGTCGGTGAGCTGGCCGCCGAACTCCCGGTCAGCCGTCCGGCGGTCTCTCAGCACCTGAAAGTGCTCAAACAGGCGGGGCTGGTGGTCGACGAGGCGATCGGCACCCGCCGGATCTACCGGCTCGATCCGAACGGCATCGACGCCCTGCGCGGCTACTTCACCCGGTTCTGGACGACGGCGATGTCGTCGTTTCGCGACCGGGCCGAGGCCGCCGCACGCGCTCAATCGATCGAAACAAGTAGCGGGACAACCATATTCGAGGAGCAGTCATGACACAGCAAACCAGCGAGACCCAGGTGCGCGTCGAACTCACCGTCGAGGCGCCCATCGACACCGCCTTCGACGTCTTCACCACCGGCATGGACAGCTGGTGGCCCCGCGAACACCACATCGGCGCGGGGCCGCTGGCCGAAGTGGTGGTCGAACCCCGCGTCGGCGGACGGTTGTTCGGCCGCGAGGCCGACGGCACCGAATGCCCGTGGGGTCGCGTCCTCGTGTGGGACCGTCCCGGCCACTTCGCGTTCTCCTGGGACATCTCCCTGGACTGGAAATACCAGCCCGACCCGGCCCTGACCAGCCGCGTCGATGTCACCTTCACCCCTGTCGATTCCACCCACACCGCCGTCACTCTCGTGCACGGTGACTTCGCCAACCACGGCGAGGGGTGGGAATCCATGCGCGACGCGGTCGGCTCGCCGGGCGGCTGGCCCGGACTGGCGGACACCTACGCACGCGCCGCCGCGGCCGCTGCCTGAACTGCTGCGCGCACTTCCGCGCCCCCATCGCGAGGCGGCGGCAGTGGTGAATCGGTTCAGCGCCGAGGTAAACGATCACAGCTGATCCGCGGGTGCGACACCTGCGGATCAGCTGTCCGGCCTCGAGCCGCGGCGGCCTACTGCCTGCAGTCGTTGCGCATGTGCAGCCAGTGCACCGCGCACCCTCTGTTCAGAGAGTGACGCCCAGCAGGGCATCGACGGCCGTGCGAACCAGGCCCGGCGCCGCGGTGTCCGGCCCGCCGTATGTCAGGGCCTGCTGCACCCAGCTGTCCACGGCGGCAAGGGCTTTCGGGGTGTCCAGATCATCGGCCAGATGCTGACGCAATCGCGCGACCGTCTCCTCGGCCCCCGGACCCGACTCCAGCGCCGCCGCCTGCCGCCAGCGCGCGAGCCGCTGCTGCGCCTGCTCGAGCACCGCATCCGACCACTGCCGATCGGTGCGGTAGTGGTCGGCGAACAGGCCCAGCCGGATGGCCGACGGATCCACGCCCGCGCGCCGCAACTTCGACACGAACACCAGATTGCCCCGCGACTTGGACATCTTCTCGCCGTCCAAGCCGATCAACCCGGCATGCACGTAGTGCCGGGCGAAGCGCCGATGCGACACCAGCGCCTCGGCGTGCGCGGCCGAATACTCGTGATGCGGATAGATCAGATCGCTGCCGCCACCCTGAATGTCGAATTCGGGGCCGAGCCGGTTCAACGCGATCGCCGCACACTCGATATGCCAGCCCGGGCGGCCCTCGCCGAACGGCGCCGGCCACGACGGCTCACCCGGCCGCGCCGCCCGCCACAGCAGCGCGTCGATCGGGTCGCGCTTACCCGGGCGCTCCGGATCGCCACCGCGCTCGGCGAACAGCCGATCCATCGTGGCCCGGTCGTAGCCGGATTCGTAGCCGAACTGCTCGGTGGCGTCGTGGCGGAAGTAGATGTCGCGGTATTCGGCGTCGTCGACCACATACGCCGCCCCGGCGGCCAGCAGTTTGTCCACCAGTTCGACGACCTCGCCGACCGATTCGATCGCGCCGATGTAGTCGCGCGGCGGCAGCACCCGCAGCTGCGCCATATCCTCGCGGAACAACTCGATCTCGCCGGTGCCGAGTTCGCGCCAGTCCACCCCGTCGCGCTCGGCCCGCTCGAACAGCGGATCGTCGACGTCGGTGATGTTCTGTACGTAGTGCACCTCGTGGCCGCCGTCGCGCAGGATCCGGTTGACCAGATCGAAGGCCAGATAGGTCGCCGCGTGCCCCAGATGCGTGGCGTCGTAGGGTGTGATGCCGCAGACATACATGGTGGCGGTCGCGCCGGGCGACACCGGGCGCACCTGCCGGTCGGCGGTATCGAACAACCGCAACGGCGGTCCGGATCCGGGGACGGCGGGAACGGAGATTTCGGACCAGGACTGCATGATTCGAGGGTAAGGGTCCGGGCGGGCACCTCGCCCGCCGCCCCCGGCTACCGGGCCCGTCGCGGGGTGTTCGCCACCACATCCGACCTCGGCCGGGGTCAGCGGTGTGGCGAAGTCAACCGTTGTACGCCGCGCGCACCGAATGCGGCACGCACGTCGGCGGATCGGCGCGACCGGATTCGCACCGGCTCAGAACGCGGGCCAGGGAATGGGGCGAGAGCTGATCGGTTGCGGCAGCACCGGATCGTTCAGCAGCTCGCGGGCCCGCGCCTCCAGGGCCTCGATCTCGTCGTCGGTGATGTGCTCGGCCAGCGCCGAACCGATCGGACCCGAAATCCGGTCGGCGAACACGGCGATGTCACCGAGCAGTTCCTCCCCCACCGGCTCACCCGCCCAGCCCCACAGCACCGTGCGCAATTTCGGTTCGCTGTGCAGGCAGATCCCGTGGTCGACCCCGTAGACACCGCCGTCGACGCCTTCGAGGGCGTGCCCGCCCTTGCGGTCGGCGTTGTTGAGCAATACGTCCAGCACCGCCATCCGGCGCAGTCGCGGATCGTCGGCATGGACGAGTGACACGCGCGCACCCGTGCCGTCCACCGCCCGCAGCACTTCCCGGAACCCGGCGGGCACCGCACCGGCGGGCACCAGATCCACCAGATCCAGGCGCTCCGGCGCCGCCTCACCCGGGTCGACGGTCTCGATCCAGCGCTGCACCATGCCGGGCCCCAGCGGACCCTCCCGCAGAATCGTCTCCGGAATCACCGACCACCCCAGCGCCGCCGACACCAGATACGAGGCCACCTCGCGCCCGGCCAGCGTGCCGTCGGGGAAATCCCACAGCGGACGCTCCCCGCGCACCGGCTTGTACACCACCCGCAGCGGCTCCGCGCCACCGCCGACCGGCGGGTCGATCTCACAGACCAGGGTCAGGTTGCTGGCGGTGGTCACCCGCCCGATGATCGACAACTCACCGCTGTAGAGGCCGTCGCGGGCCGCGCCCTCGTCTGCGGTCGCCGCGCGCGTGGTCACCGGTCCTCAGTCCTCCAGATCGGTCGCGCCGAAGATGTCGCCGCGCTTGTAACCATTGGTGCGCACACACATGTGCCCCTTGGGCGAGAGCGGTTCCCCGCACAGCGGGCACGGCGGCCGTCCGGCCGCGATCACCTTCGCCGACCGCAACGCGAATTCGCGGGCCTGCTCCGGGGTCAAGAACACCCGCACCGCGTCGGGGCCCTCCTCGGTGTCGTCGAGGACCACCGATTCGTCGACCTCGGTCTCGGTGATGGCCAGCAGTTCCACCACCACCGCGCCGGCATCGGCGTCCCAGCCCAAACCCATTGTCCCGACCCGGAATTCGGTGTCGATCGGCATCTGGAGCGGAGCCGTGTCGGAGACGTCCTCGGCCTGCGGCGGCACCGTGGCGCCGAACCGCCGCGCCACCTCGTCCAGCAGCAGACCCATCCGGTCGGCGAGCACCTTCACCTGCTGCTTCTCCAGCAGCACGCTTACCACGCGAGGTTCCTGCACGGCCTGTAGATAGAAGGCGCGATCCCCTGGTTCACCGACGGTTCCGGCGACGAAACGGTCGGGGGTGCGAAACACATGGATTGCTCGGGCCATCTGCACCTCCTGAAACCGACTGCATCACTGATTACGCTCGTTCCCCGAATCGGGGGGATCCGCAATATTCCCATTATCCGCCCGCGGCGCGGCGCCCACCTCACCGCCGGGGACGGGCCCGGCCCGCTGCTCGGACGGTTGTGCGACCGCGGCCAGCGCCGACAGGTCGGAGCCGGTGTCGTTGACCCGCCACACGTAGGGGGCGGCCGGGGTGTAGCGGACGACGCTGATGGAGGCCGGTTCCACCACGATGCGCTGGAACCCGTCGAGATGGATGCCGAACGCGTCGGCCAGCAGCGACTTGATCACGTCACCGTGTGTGCAGGCCACCCACAGCACATCGCGGCCGTGGCGTTCGGCGAGTTCGGTGTCGATCGCGCGCACCGCGGCCACCGCCCGGTACTGCACCTGGGCCAGGCCCTCACCACCGGGGAACACCGCCCCCGAGGCGTGCTGCTGCACGACCTTCCACAGCGGTTCCTTCACCAGCTCCGAGAGCAGCCGGCCGGTCCATTCGCCGTAATCCACCTCGAGCAGGCGCTCGTCGGGTTCGGGTTCGAGGCCGAGTTTGTCGGCCAGTGGCGAAACCGTGCGCGTGCAGCGCAGCAGCGGGGAATGTGCGATGTGCTCGATCGGTAACGGTGCCAAACGTTCTGCCACCGCCAGTGCCTGCTCGGTGCCGCGCTCGGTGAGCTCGACCCCGGGACTGCGGCCGGCCAGCGTGCGCGCGGTGTTGGAGGTCGACACCCCGTGCCGCAGCAGGATCACCGTCATGGGACCAGACTAGGCGATCACCACCGCCGGGCTCGCGCCGTCACCGGCCCGCAACCTCGGCCGCACGCCCCGGCGATGCGGAACCCGCTGGTATGCAACCTGTTTCGCTGTCGGAGGAATCGGCGACCGGGCCTGTGACCCGGCCTCCCCGCACCGGCGGGCGCTGTGGTGCACCTCGCATCTTCCGGCGGTTCGCGAGTGGTATCCGTTTCCGGGACCGGTTGTGGCCCTAGGCTCGGACACTGTGACGAGAGCTGGGGCGGTGTGGTGATGGAACAGCGGGCGGTGGGCCGCAGTGGCCTGCGGGTATCGCGGATGGGGCTGGCCACCCACACCTGGGGCCGGGAAACCGATGCCGAGGACGCGGCGGCGCAGCTGGTGGCCTTCGTGGAGGCCGGCGGAACGCTGGTCGACACCTCGCCGGTGTATCAGGGCGGCGCCGCGCAACGCATGCTCGGCGAGCTCGTGGGTGAGCTGGTGCCGCGCGACGATCTGGTGATCAGCGGGTGTGCGGGCCTGGTGCCGGTGCCCGGGGTCACCGATCCCGACGGCGGACCCGCGGCCGGCATCCACTGGAGTGTGGACGCGTCGCGGCGCACCCTGATGCGTCAACTCGACCGCACCCTCGCCGAACTGGGCACCGACTATCTCGACATCTGGAGTGTGGCGGCCTGGGACCGGCACACCCCGCTCGACGAGATCGCGGCCACCCTCGACCACGCCGTGCGCTCGGGCAAGGTGCGCTACGCGGGGGCGCGCGGCCTGAGCGCCTGGCAGCTGGCCACCCTGGCCTCGGCGGCCCCGATCGTGGCCGCGCAGTCGCCCTATTCGCTGCTGGCACGCGGTGCCGAAGCCGAACTGCTACCGGCGGCCGGGCACCACGGGGTCGGGTTGATCGCGGCCTCACCGCTGGCCGGTGGCATCCTCACCGGCAAATATCGCGACGGTGTGCCCGCCGACTCGCGTGGCGCCGACGAGGCGACCGCAGCCGAAATCCGCGAACGTCTCGACGAACACGCCACCCGGGTGGTGGACGCGGTGGTCACCGCGGCCGACGGGCTGGGCACCTCGCCCCTGGCGGTGGCGGCGGCCTGGCTGCGCGACCGGCCGGGCGTCGCGTCGATGATCGTCGGCGCCCGCGATATCGGTCAGCTCACCGGCGTTCTCGCCGCGGAAACGCTGGAACTTCCGCGGGCGATCGCGGCCGCTCTCGACGACGTCAGCGGTATCTGAGCGGCCGGGCCGGCGGGACGTGCGCGCACAGGGCGGTGACAACCGGTCCGCGCGACCACTTAGGCTTGCCTACATGAGGTGTCTCGACGTCCGATCGGCCCGCATCGCCTCCGCCGCACCGGCGGGGCCCACCGAGCCGGGCGCGCCGGCGCTGAGGTTCGCGACGACCGCACGGAACCGTTCGGCATCGACTGAGCCGGGTGGACGGCAGCGGCCGGCCCGGGGCGGCACCCGGTGGCTGCTCACGGTGCTCGCGGTCGTGCTGCTCGCCGGAGTCACCACCGCGTGCGGGGGCAGCGGCGCCTCGGGCGAGCAGCAGGGCGCGACCACCGCGACGCTGGCGAATCCGGATCCGACGCCGATCGGCCCCGAGCCGGTGCCCGCGCTACCGGTCACCGTGCGTTCGTTCGACGGCGCCGAGGTCACCGTCACCTCCGCGGACCGGATCGTGGCCGTGGACCGCTACGGCACCCTGGCCCAGACCGTGTGGGCGCTGGGCCTGGGCTCCAAACTGGTGGGCCGCTCGACCTCGGCGGCCTTCCCCGCGGTGCGCGACGTGCCCAACGTGGCGGGCGGCACCGGCAGCATCAACATCGAAGCCGTTGCCGCGCAACGGCCCACGGTGTTTCTCACCGACACCACCAGCGCCACCCCCACCATGCGTGATCAGCTGCGCGCGCTCGGCATCACGGTCGTGTACTTCGACCCGCAGCGCACCATCGACGGTGTCGGCCCGCAGATCCGGTCGGTCGCCGACGCCTTGGGCGTCCACGATCAAGGAGTGAAGCTGGCCGAGCGCACGCACGCCGAGATCGCCGCGGCCACCGCCGCGATGCCGAAACGCCAGCCGCCGTTGAAGATCGGATTCGTCTACCTGCGCAGCACCGCGATCACCATGCTCGCCGGGCCCGGCTCGGGCGCCGATTCGCTGGTGACGGCACTGGGCGGCGTCGACGCCGGAACCGCGGCGGGACTGACCGAGCCGTTCACCACCATCACCAGCGAGGCGATGATCAGCGCCGCACCGGACGTGCTGCTGGTGATGTCGGACGGGCTGAAATCGGTCGGCGGCGTCGACGGCCTGGAGAAGGTGCCTGGGGTCGCCCAGACGCCGGCCGGGCGCGATCACCGCGTCGTCGACATGTCCGATGCGGTGCTGCTCAGCTTCGGACCCGAAACCGGGCATGTGCTCGAAGCGCTGTCGAAGGCCGTCTACGGCACCCAGCCCGCATGAGTCCCGGCGATTCGCCCGGTGAGGACTCGGCCGCCGATCCCGGTCTGCGACCGTCCGGACCGAATGTGGCACCTTCTGCTGGATCCGTTGCTGCGCAACATATCTCGGACCTGTCGGGTGCCGAGTCGAGCGCGAACGGCGCATCCGAGCCGGAGAACGGTGCGGGCGCAGGCACTTCCGGGCCCGATGCGCTCAGCGGCCGGAGCGCCGAACGGTCGACGGTCGCACCTTCGGCCGGGACCGGTGGCGGTGCGGCTTCCGGCACGCAGCGGGCAGAACCGCATCCGAGGTCCAACTCGGACCCTTCCGCTCCGGGCGACGCCGTCGTCGGTCCGCGCACACCGCGCCGCTGGTCCCGCATCACCGTCGTCTTCGCGATGTCGATCGCACTGCTGGTGATCCTGGCGCTGATCTCGGCCGCTGTGGGGCAGGTCCCCACGACCCCGCTCGAGGTGGCCGGCAGTGTGCTGCACCGGATCGGGCTCGACTGGGGGCCGATGCCGCACCACCCCGCCGGTGAGGTCACGCTGTGGGAGGTCCGGTTCCCGCGGGTGGTGCTGGCGATGCTGGTCGGGGCTGCGCTGGCGACCGCCGGAGCGCTGCTGCAGGGTGTGTTCGCCAATCCTTTGGCCGAACCCGGCGTGATCGGTGTGTCCGCGGGCGCGGCCGTCGGGGCGGGTGTGGTGATCGTGGTCGGTGGCGCGTTCGTGGCGGCCTGGTCGGTCGCCGGAGGCGCGTTCGTCGCCGGACTGGGGACCACACTCGCGGTGTATCTGCTGTCGCGTTCGGGCGGGCGCACCGAAACCGTCACGCTGGTGCTGACCGGTGTCGCGGTCAACGCCTTCGCCGGCGGTCTGATGTCGTTTCTGCTGTTCACCGCCTCCCCCGCGGCGCGCGATCAGATCGTCTTCTGGCAGATGGGCAGCCTGAACGGCGCCACCTGGCAGGCGGTGGCCGTGGTGGCGCCGCTGGCCGCGCTGGGTGTGGCGGCGGCGGTCGCGATGGCGCCGCGCCTGGATCTGCTCGCCCTCGGCGAATCGGCGGCGCGGCACCTCGGTGTCGACGTGGAGCGCTTGCGGCGCAACGTGATCGTCGTCGTCGCGATCCTCGCCACCGCCGGGGTGGCCTTCACCGGCATCATCCTGTTCGTCGGATTGGTCGTCCCGCACGTGGTGCGCATGCTCGTCGGTCCCGCGCACCGGGTGCTGATCCCGCTATCAGCGATCCTCGGCGCGGTGGTGCTGCTGGCCGCCGACATCGGGGCCCGGACCCTGGTCCACAACGCCGATCTCCCCCTGGGCATGCTGACCTCGCTGGTCGGCGGGCCGTTCTTCTTCTGGCTGCTGCGGCGCACTCGCGCCCGATCGGGAGGCTGGGCATGAGCGGCGCCGGAACGGCACGCGTGCGCGCACTGATCCGCACACTTCGCCCTGCCCACGGTCTTCCGCAACCGACACCGCGCGGTGCGGTGACCCTGCGAGCGCGCGGCATCGATATCGCGCGCGGCGGGCGGCCGGTGCTCGAATCGGTCGACATCGACGTCGTCGCCGGGCAGATCCTGGCACTGGTGGGTCCCAACGGCGCGGGCAAGTCGACGCTGCTGGCCGCGCTGTCGGGCGAACTCGAACCGGCAAGCGGCACAGTCGAACTCGACGGCCGACCGGTCGCCGATTGGACTCCCACCGATATGGCGCGCCGCCGCGCGGTGCTGCCGCAGAACCACACCGTCGGATTCCCGTTCACGGTGCGCGAGGTCGTCGCCATGGGCCGCTCTCCCTGGGCGCGAACCCCGCGCCAGGAATTCGACGACCGGGTAATCGCCGCCGCGCTGGCCGCCACCGATATGGAACATCTCGCCGCACGGCCGTTCCCGGCGCTTTCCGGTGGTGAGCGTGCCCGCGCGGCACTCGCCCGGGTGCTGGCTCAGGACACCGAGACGTTGCTGCTCGACGAGCCCACCGCCGCATTGGATCTCGGCCATCAGGAACAGGTGCTGCGTCTGGCCGCGGCCCGCGCCGGCGAGGGCGCGGCGGTCGTGGTCGTACTGCACGATCTGGGCCTGGCCGCCGCCTACGCCGACCGCGTCGCCGTGCTCGACGCGGGCCGCCTCGCCGCTGTCGGCCACCCGCGCGAGATCCTCACCACCGACCTGCTGACCCGCGTCTACCGTCACCCCGTCGAGGTCATCGACCACCCCGTCACCGGCGCCCAGCTGGTCCTGCCCGTGCGACGCTGAACCCCCGTTCAGTCCGCGAGCACGTCCGGGTGGCCGAACAGTGCGACCAGCGCCGGATCGTGGAACTTCACCACCCGCGATACTCCGGTGGCGGTCGCCGCCAGCACCACGATCCCGTCCGCACGCAGCAGGCCGTCCGCGGCCCGGTGATAGACGACGGCGGCGGGCTGTCCGTTGGCGGTGGTGGCGACCATCCGCCACTGGCCGGGCACACCCAGCACGTAGGTGTCGAGCATGCGGAGGCAGTGCGCCCGCCCGGCCTGCCAGTCGCGGAACGGGGTCGCCTCCAGCGTGGCATCGGTGCGCAGCACCTGTTCCAGCAGCGCGACGTCGGACCGCTCGAAGGCCGCGATGTAGCCGTCGAGCAGCGCCCGTGCGCGCCGGTCGGTGGGTTCCAGTAGTTTCTCGGGTGCCGGGTCCAGTTCGTCGAGGCGGGCGCGGGCGCGTTGCAGTCCGCTTTTCACCGCCGCCGTCGTGGTTCCGAGAATCTCCGCGGTCTCGGCCGCGGAAAAAGCCAGCACCTCGCGCAGCAGGAGGATGGCACGCTGGCGTGCGGGCAGGTGCTGCAGACTCGCGACCAGCGCCAGCCGCAGCGATTCGCGTGCGACCACGACCGCTTCCGGATCGTCGGCAGTCGCGATCCAGCCGTCCGGAAGCGGTTCCAGCCATGAAACCTCGCCTGCCACAACATATCTCGGCGGGCTGCCCGACTCGTTGTCCGGACCGCCGAGTCCCGAGGGCAGTACCCGCGTGTGATGCGAGGTCCTCGCGGTGAGGCAGACATTGGTAGCGATCGTGTACAGCCACGACCGCATTGACGCCCGGCCCTCGAACCCGGCGTAGGAACGCCAGGCCCGAAGGTAGGTCTCCTGCACCAGATCCTCGGCATCCTGTGCCGAACCGGCCATGCGATAGCAGTGCGCCAGCAACTCCCGGCGGTAGCGCCCGGAGTCGGCGGCGAACCGGTCCCGGTCGGCCGTGCGCGCATGCGCGGTCATATCGCCGAGTGTAGGAGCCGTGATCACGGCCGCAGCGCCAGTTTGCCGACGGTTGCGCGAGCCTCCAGTTCGGCCAGCACCTTCGGGCCCTCGGCCAAGTCGTAGACCGTGGGCCGGGCCGGTTCGACCACGCCGGCGGCGACGAGGGCGAACAACTCCGCCATGACCGCGCCGAAGATTTCGGGCGCCGCCTGGATCAGCACGCCGATGTTGAGGCCGATGAGCTGAATCTGGTGTTCGTAGATCAGCTGCCGATTGCTGATCGTGGCATCGCCACCGGCCGCGCCGAAGACGACCACCCGGCCGGTGGCTCGTCTGGTCGCGGCGAGGGTGTCCGCGAAACCCGAACCGCCCGCGGATTCGAGCACCAGATCGGCGCCGGCGCCGCCGGTCAGCTCCCGCACCTCGGCGGCCAGGCTCTCGCCGCGCGAGTCCAGAACGTGGTCGGCGCCCAGCTCGCGCACGAGGTCGTGTTTGCCGGGCGCCGCGGCGGCGATGACGGTCGCCCCGAAGTGTTCGGCGAGAGTCACCGCGGCCTGTCCGGTCGCGCCCGCCGCGGCCTGGATCAGCACGGTCTCACCGGCCACGAGGCGGCCCAGTGGTTTCAGCGCGGCGAGCGCGGTAGGGAGGTTGACGGTCAGGCCGAGGGCTTGTTCGGCGGTCCAGCCCTCCGGCACCGGCACGGCCGCCGCGGCCGGGAGGACCAGGTATTCGGCGAACGCGCCTTCCCCCACGCCGGCCACGCGCGCTCCCGGCCGCGGTTCGGATACGCCCTCGCCCGTTGCCACGACCTCGCCGGCGGCTTCGAAACCGGCCGGGTACGGCGGCTGCGGGCCGCCGAGGAACGTCCCCCGGCTTTTCGAGATGTCGGCGAAGTTGACCCCGGCCGCGGTCACCCGGATCAGGATCTCGCCGCGGCCCGGGTGCGGCACCGGCGCGTCGGTGATCAGGCACGTGTCCTGCGGGCCCCGCAGGGACGTCTGGTGCAGGGCTCGCATGGTCGCGGGAACGCTCACGGCACTCAACTCTCTTTCTCGGCTCGTCGCTGCCCACCGGTTCGGCGCCGCCGACCATGTAGACCTCGGGTGCCGCGAAAAGGAATCGGTGGGCCGGCGCGAGTTCGCGGAGCGAACGACCTTGACGAGCCCGGCCGGTCTCTGGTTCTCGCCCCGGTGACCCGCCGCTACCGGGTCAGCGCCGCCCGCGGAAGGTGCGGCGCAGGTCGTCGATCCACAGATCCGGGATCTCCCACGGGATGAAGTGGCCGCCGCGGTCGTGGACGGTGAGCTCGACGTGGTTGTACCAAGGGGCGCGGTCGCCGGTGCGGAAGTTCTCGACGCGGTCCTCGGTGTCGACACCGGGCGGGTTCTCGTAGCCGACGAAGGTGATGCCGGTGGGTGCCTGCACGACCGGAAGGCGGTCGTGTGAAGGCGTCCAGGGATAGCGATTGTTGTTGGCGTAGAGGCGGATCGAGGTGCCGATGGTGTTGGTGGCCCAATAGATCGTGGCGTGGGTGAGCAGATCGTCTCTGCTGAACACGGTTTCTACGTCACCGCCGTTGTCGCTCCACTTGCTCCACCGCTCCAGAATCCACGCCAGCATGCCCGCCGGAGAATCCGACAGGGCGTGGGCGAGGGTGCTGGGGGCGAGCAGGTGCGCGGCCAGGTGGACGGCGAAACGTCTGTCCAGCTCCACGAATCGTGCGTGCACCGCCGCGGGCAGGTCGTCGGGAATCGGCCGTCCACCGCTGAAGTCCCAGGCTCGATCGCCGTTGAACAGGGTCAGTTTCAGCCCGGATCCGATGTGGATGGCATACAACTCCTCGGCGTACTTGTGGCCGAGCTGCGCGGTGACCAGCGCGCCGACGTCGCAACCCGCGGCGGCGTATTTCTCGTACCCCAGCACCTCGGTCATCAGTGTGTGCCAGAGGTCGGCGACCTTCCAGAAGTTCAGATCGGGGCGGTCGAGCAGCGGACTGGAGAATCCGAAGCCCGGAAACGACGGCACGATCACGTCGAACGCCTCGGCCGGGTCGCCGCCGTGCGCACCCGGATCGGCCAAGGGGCCGGCGACCTTGGACCAGTGCCAGAACGTCCAGGGCCAGCCGTGCGTCAGGATCAGCGGTGTCGGATTCGGGCCGACTCCGGGTTTGCGCATGATATGGATCGGCACCCCGTCGATGTCGACCTTGTAATGCTGAAAGGTGTTGATCTCGGCTTCGGCTGCGCGCCAGTCGTATCCGCTGCGCCAGTAGTCGACGAGCTCCCGCAGATAACCGGCGGGCACGCCGTAATACCCGTCGTCGTTGCCCACGTCGTCGGGCAGGCGGGTCCGCTCCAGGCGCTGCCGCAGGTCGGCGAGCACACCGTCGGGGACGTGAATCGTCGTGGGAGTCAAGGGGAACGGTCGGGCATCGTCGGTGGTGTCGTTCATATGGCCTCCTGCGCCGTGTGATCGCCACAATTACATAAGCAACTTATTTAAGCAACTTGTATAAGTTCCGGATATAGTTGCCCGCGTGGACGACATCGATGATTTCGACGTGGACGGGTTCGCTGCGGTGATCGAGGACTTCAACCGCGTCTACATCCGCATTCCGGTCCGGGAGAAGCTGCCGTTCACCACGCTGTCGGTGCTCGACACCCTGGCGCAGCGGGGCCCGATGCGACTGACGGAGCTGACCGATACCGAACAGATGACCCAGCCGGGCATCACGCAACTCGTCGCGCGCCTGGAGCGCGACGGCCTGGTGCTGCGTCGCCGCGACCCCGGTGACGGGCGGGCCGTGCTCGTGCACCTCACCGAGGCCGGCCGGCAGATCCGGCGCAGCCGCCACGACGACCGGGTGCGCTATCTGGTTCCGCTGATCGGCGAACTGAGCCTCGCGCAGCGCCGGGCCTTGGCGGCCGCCCTACCCGCGCTCACCCGGCTGGCGCAGTTGGAACGGGAGCGCTGACACCGCGCATCCGTCCCGGCCCGCTGTTGCCTGCGGAAGGCTCACCGCCACACCAATTTCAGCACCGCGGGGGTCAGCAGCATGCGGATCACCGTGGCATCCAGGATCAGGGCCGCGATCATGCCGTAGGCGATGTATTTCATCAGCACCAGATCGGAGAAGCCGAACGCACCGGTCACCACGATCAGAATCGCCGCCGCCGAGGTGATCACCCCGCCGGTGTGGGCGATGCCGTAGCGGATCGCCTCCGCCGGCGGCGCCCCGCCCGCCCGTGCCTCGGCCATGCGCGATTGCAGGAACACTTCATAGTCGGTGGACAATCCGAACAGCACCGTCACGATCAGCACCAGCACCGCGAACATCAGCGGCCCCGGGGTGAAGCCGAGCAGGCCCGCGCCGTGCCCTTCGACGAACAACCACGTCAGAATGCCCAGTGCGGCACCGAGACTCAGCGCGCTCATCAGCACGGCCTTCAACGCCAGCACGATCGAGCGGAAGGCGATGTACATCAGCACCAGGGCCGCGGTCGCCAGAATCGTTGCCAGCAAGGGTAATCCGTCGATGAGGCCGTGAATGGCGTCGCGTTCCAGGGCCGGCACCCCGGCCACCATCACCTGCACCCCGGACGGATGCGGAATCGCACGCAGCGCCGCGATGGCGGCGTCGGCGTCGGTCTTGTGCACCAGACCGGTGGACAGCACATTGATCCCGTTGGTCGTCGGCGCCGCCGCCTCGAACGGTCCCGTCAGTCCCGGTGCGAAATTGGCTTGGAACCGGATATCGGACAACTGCTGCGGATCCGCCCCCACGACCACCAATTTCAGTGGCTCCGTGCGGAATTCGGGAAACAGCGCGTCGAATTTCTCCTGTGCCACGCGGGCCGGGTTGTCGGCGGCCAGGTATCGCTCCGACAGGCCGCCGAATTCGATGTTGCGGAACGGGATCAGCAGGAAGAGCAGTCCGGCCACCACCGGCACGATCACCCGCGCGGGATGACGCATCGCGAACAGGGCCAGCTTGGAGAAGAACCCGTTGTCGATCTCCTGGGCGCTGCGGATCCCGGCGAACCGGTGCCAGCCCCACAGATCGATGCGCCGCCCGACGATACTCAGCGCCGCCGGCAGCGCGGTCACCGACAGCAGCGCCGCCAGCAGTACCGAACTGATGCCGCCGTAGGGCACCGAGCGCAGCACCCCGTTCGGGTAGATGAACAGCGCCGCCAGGCTCACCGCGATGATCGCGGCGGAGAACAGCACCGTGCGCCCGGCCGTGGCGACCGTGCGCGCGGTCGCCTCCTCCACACTGCGCCCGGCCGCCAGCTCCTCCCGGAACCGGGTCACCGCGAACAGGCCGTAGTCGATCGCCAGCCCCAGGCTCACCAGGGTGACCACGGCGCTGGCGAAGACGTTGACGTCGATGTGGTCGGTGAGCAGGCGCATCATGCCCTGACTGCCCAGGATCGTCATCCCGCCGATGAGCACCGGCAGCAGCGCGCCGACCACGCCGCCGAACACGAAATACAGCAGCACGGCCACCACCGGCAGCGCGATCAGCTCGGCGCGGTGGATATCGTCCTGCATCCCGATGTTGATGCCCTCGACCACCGGTTGCAGACCCGCCAGCTGTACCGTCGTGCCGCCCGGTCCGCGCCCGGAACCGCCTGCGCCCAAATCCTTTTGGATGGCGAGGTAGTTGTCGACCGTGGCGGTGTCGGAGCCGTGCAGGCCGATGCTGGCGAAGGCGTGGGTGCGGGAGGCGTCGGCGAACTGCCCCATCATCGAGCCGTCGAAGTAGCTGTCGATCTTCTTGATCCGGTCCGGATACCGGTCGTGCAGATCCTTCAGGGCCGAGGCGATCGCCGTGCGGATCGGCGGATCGTCGACGGTGTGGCCGGGTGGTGCGGTGTAGAGCACGATCACGTCGGCATCGGTGTCGCGGCCGAAGGTCTGGTCGGCGAGTTTGGAGGCGACCACCGATTCGCTGTGTTCGTCGAACCACCCGCCCTGGGTCAGCCGGGAGCCCAGATCACGGCCGTAGAACCCCGAGACGGCCACGATCAGCACGAAGATCGCGAACACCAGGTAGCGATGGCGATGAACGAATCGACCCCAGCGCAGCAGAAACCCCTCGAGCATGCCGGGGGTCAGCCGCAGGCCGCGGTGCGGTAGTCGGCCGAACGCAGGATCCCGCACAGATCGTTGCGCGAGATCTTCCACTTCCCGTCGATATCGACGAAATGCACGATGGTGGTGCGCACGTTCTCGCCGCTGCCGTCCTTGTCCAGCCGCATCGTGGCGGTGAGGGTGCCGTCGTGGTTGTCGAATACCGGATCGACCACGCCGTAGACGGCGCGCGGATTGTCGTGCAGCGCCTTGTACATGTCGGGAATGGCGTCCTTGAACGCGGCGCCGTCCTCGATC
Source organism: Nocardia nova NBRC 15556 (assembly GCF_001613005.1). GTDB lineage: Bacteria > Actinomycetota > Actinomycetes > Mycobacteriales > Mycobacteriaceae > Nocardia > Nocardia nova. Next base: position 53,393 of record NZ_BDBN01000073.1, read on the forward strand.
AGGTCGGTGCGTTCACTGTCGGGCAGCGAGGGATCCAGTGCGCGTTTGATCTGTGAATCCAGCTGTGCGGCGGTCGGCAACGGCGGCCGGTTGGCGCTGCTGACGGCGGCCGCCTCCGAGGAGGAGGTGAGCGCGGCGTAGGCCGACGAGCGCGCCGCCGCCACCGAAGCCTCGTCGGGGCCGCTGTCGCAGGCGGCGATCACCAGCGCGAGCATCGTGATTCCGAATGCGCCGTGGACCGTGCGTCGCAATGCCATTACGTCCTCGAATGTGTCGAAAGTAACCGGTGGTTCCTACAGTCTGGCACGTGTGATCAGCGGCCCTCGATGACCGCGCTCAACCGGTTCAGCAACGCGCGCACCGTCGTGGTCGCCCCGCGCTGCGCCGGGACCGGCACGGCGGTCGGCACCAGATCACGCACCAGGGCGCGCACGCTGCGGGCGTCGTCGAGGTCGATATCGGTGACGGCGGCCTCGACCACGGCCACCACATCCTCGGGGCCGGGCACGTCGGTGGGGGTGTCGGCGCGGTAGATCTCGAGGGTGAGGGTGGAACGCACCGTGCGGAAGGCGAACGGCTGCCCCTCGGCCGTTCGGCCGAACCCGTGGGCGAACGGACCAACGGTTAAATCTTCAAGTGTGAATTCAGACGTGCGGTCTGTTTCCAACCGAGACTCCCCTGGTTCGACGTCCGATATGAGGTATCCACGGTAACGGGTGAGGCGCGTGCCACGCCGGAACCACCCCGGTGACCGGGCCGCGTGTCCGATCATGGTCAGATGAAACAGTACGCATGAGTCACACGAAGGAGTTCGGAGCATGCGGGGTTATCGGTCGGCACTGGGTGCCGTCCTCGCGGCCGCCGGCGCCGTCGTGCTCGTCGCGGGCTGTTCCTCCCACAGCGACGACACCACTGCCCCCGCGGCCGGTGCTCCCGGACGCGCCGCCGCCGCGCCGGCGGCGACCGCCACGCCCGCCGGAGCCGTCACCGCCTTCGGGCCGGTCGCGACACTGCTCGCCGAACCCGCCACCGGCCGGGTGGTCGCCCTCGACCCCAACGGCCTCGGGTTACGCCTG
>NZ_BDBN01000074.1 GCF_001613005.1 Nocardia nova NBRC 15556
CTGTGTCGCCGGTGCCGCCGCCGTCGGCTTCCTGGGCGTGCTCGCCGGGCAGATCTTCATCACCGCCCCGGTCGCCATCGGCGCCGCGATCCAGTACTTCGCCACCACCACCGCGCCGTTCAACCCGCCGGCGCCGGCGCCGGCCAAGTAATTCCGCAGGCTGCCCGTCCCCCTGAGCGGGCGGATACCTCGGATCAGAGACAGTGCCCCGCCCACCGTCACGGTGGGCGGGGCACTGTCGTTTCCGTGGTTACGCTCCGCTGCCGCCTACGGGCCGTACCTGTCAGGCGGTGTTCGATGCGCCTGACAGGTCCGGCCCTCCGTGGTTACGCTCCGCTGCCGCCTCCGGGCCGTACCTGTCAGGCGGTGTTCGATGCGCCTGACAGGTCCGGCCCTCCGTGGTTACGCTCCGCTGCCGCCTACGGGCCGTACCTGTCAGGCGGTCCGCGCGGCCTCTTCCGGTTCGACCCGCGCCCGCACGAATCGCGCAACCCGGGCCAGTGCGGCCCGGCTCTCCGGCATATTCGGCAGGATGCTCATGAAGGCGTGGACCTGTCCGCGCCACAGCTCCAGCGAATTCGGCACCCCGGCCGCGGTGAGCCGGTGGGCCATCAATTCGCTGTCGCAGCGCAGCAATTCGTCCTCACCGACGATCAGCAGGGCCGGCGGCAGGCCGGTGAGCGATCCGTTGACCGGGGACAGCGCCGGGTCCAGCGGTTGCTCCGCCTCGGCCCCGTACCGCACCATCTGCCGCACCGCCGCCATCGGGATGTAGGCGTCGCGACCGACGTTCATGTACTCGCCCTTGACCCGGTAATCGAGATCCAGCAGCGGCGACAGGCCGACCAGGCCGGCCGGACCGGGCAAGCCGGCCTGCGCCGCCCGCAGTGCGGTGGCGAAGGTGAGGAAACCGCCCGCCGAATCTCCGGCGAAGACGATGCGCGACGGATCGGCGCCGTGCCGTAACAACCAGCGATAGGCCGTCAGGCAGTCCTCGACCGAGCCGGCGATATTCGTCCCGGGCAGTTGCCGATAGTCCACGTTCACCACCGGCAGCCCCGTACGACGCGCCAGGCTGGCCGCCACCGGCCGATGCGAGTCCAGTCCGCACAGGAAGAAGCCGCCCCCGTGCATGTACATCACGGCGCCGTCGCGCAGGGATCGCCGGGCGCCGGCCGGGCGGATGATCTCCATCCGGAAGCCGCTCATCCGCACCTGTTCGCGTTCCACGCCACGCACCTGCGGGCGCAGTGCCGCCAGCCGGTCGATCAGGACCCGCGCGACCGGCATGGTCATCGGGGTGATCGGGTAGCGCCGGATAACGGGGCCCACCACGCCCCGGCAGGTGAACAACACCGCTTGCGAATGCAGACTCGCACGGTCCGGGTTCACCACCACCGGATCCACGACAACACCGGGTTCGAGCCCCGGCCGGTATTCGGCCTCGCCGATGGGAATCGCGGTCATCGCGCACCTACCTGCCACTCGGCGCCGAGCGACCGGCTACCGGCAGATTCGGTAGCTGAGGTGTCGGCGCTGACATCTCACACACTCATGTTTCAGAACACCACGGATGTGTGACCTACGCAATACTTGATCGCCCGACCAGGCCGCGGCGAAACCATCGTGACCATTTCGCGGTCCAGTCGGAACCTCATCGAGCCCGAGTGGGCGAGAGCTGGCAGACTTGCGTCACATGCGCGGAATCATTCTGGCCGGGGGCACCGGGTCCCGGCTGCACCCGATCACGCGCGGGGTCAGCAAGCAACTGGTCCCGGTGTACGACAAGCCGATGGTCTACTACCCGCTGTCCACGCTGATGCTGGCGGGCATTCGCGACATCCTGGTGATCACCACGCCCGAGGATGCCGAGGCCTTCCGCCGGCTGCTCGGCGACGGTACCCAGTTCGGCCTGGCGATCGACTACGTGGTGCAACCCGAACCCGACGGCCTGGCCCGGGCGTTCGTGCTGGGCGCCGACCACATCGGCGGCGAATGCGCGGCACTGGTGCTCGGCGACAACATCTTCCACGGTCCCGGCCTGGGCACCCGGCTGCGGCGCTTCGACGGACTCGACGGCGGCGCGGTCTTCGCCTATCGGGTGTCCGATCCCTCGGCCTACGGCGTGATCGAATTCGACCGGGGCAGGGCCGTTTCCATCGAGGAGAAGCCGAAACTCCCACGGTCCAACTACGCCATTCCCGGCCTCTATTTCTACGACAACGACGTCGTCGAGATCGCCCGGGGACTGCGACCGTCCGCGCGCGGGGAATACGAGATCACCGATATCAACCGCACGTACCTCGAACAGGGACGATTGCAGGTCGAGACCCTCGCACGCGGCACCGCGTGGCTCGATACCGGCACCTTCGATTCGCTGCTGGACGCCGCCAATTACGTGCGCACCATCGAGGAACGCCAGGGTCTCAAGATCGGCGTCCCGGAGGAGGTGGCCTGGCGGATGGGCTTCATCGACGACGAACAGCTGTGCCGGCTGGCCGAGCCGCTGGTGCGCTCCGGATACGGGACCTACCTGCTGGACCTGCTGAATCGCGGGCGCGACGATCGCTACGGACAGGACGGTTGAGATGCGGATTCGAGAACTGGCGGTCCCCGGTGCGTGGGAGTTCACGCCGCAGTTACGCGGCGACGAGCGCGGCGTCTTCGCCGAGACGTTCAAGGCCTCGGAATTCGAGAAGGCGACCGGACGGCCCCTGGACCTGCTGCAGATGAACACCTCCACCTCGGCGGCGGGTGTCCTGCGTGGCATCCACTACACCGAAAATCCGCCCGGCCAGGCGAAATACGTCACATGCATGCGCGGCGCCTTCCTGGACGTCGTGGTCGATCTGCGCCGCGACTCCCCGACCTTCGGCCGCTGGGACAGTGTCGTGATCGACGACGTCTCGCGCCGCTCGGTCTTTCTCTCCGAAGGACTCGGCCACGCCCTGCTGTCACTGGCCGACGATTCCACCGTCACCTATCTGTGTTCGCTCGAATACACCCCCGAATTCGACCGGGACCTGGACGCATTCGACCCGGATCTCGGAATCGACTGGCCCACGGTCGGTTCCGACGGCACTCCGCTGACCGTCCTTCGCTCACCGAAGGACGCGGCCGCACCGCGCCTGCGCGAACTGCGCTGAACGCGCAAACGCCACGCCCGGCTCGAACCGATGAGCCGGGCGTGGCGCTCGGGGTGGAACCTCAGGCCGCCGCGAGTTCCGGTGCCTGTTCGGACTCCTCGACCTCCTGCCGCTTCTTGCGGGCAGGCAGGAAGTGGGTGAAGGCGATGAGGGCGCCGATGATCGCCGCGATGCCCGCGAAGATCAGGCCCGGACGGTAGCTGTCGAGCACCGCCTGCGGTGAATTGCCGTGCGGCCCCGAGGAGATCAGCGCGGTGGTGATGGCGAGGACGATGGCCGCGCCGACCTGCATGGAGGTCTGCAGCACGCCGGCCGCCAGGCCCTGTTCCTCGTCCTCGATGCCGTTGGTGGCCTGAATGTTGATGGCCGGGAAGCCGATCCATCCGATGCCGATCAGCAGCACCGCGGGCAGGATGACCGCGAGATAGGACGGTGCGGTGTCGATGCGCAGGAACAGCAGGTAGCCGATCGCCATGACGGTGGTGGTGACCGCGATGATCGGGCCGGTGCCGAAGCGGTCCACCAGCTTGTCGGAGAACACCGACGACAGCGCCACCAGCACCCCCACCGGCAGCAGCGCCATCGCCAGGGTCAGCGGCGACCAGCCCAGGCTGTCCTGCAGGTACAGGGTGACGATGAACTGCCAGCTGAAGTAGGAACCCGCCACCGCGACGATCACCAGACTGGCTCGCACCAACGTGGCCTTGCGCAGGATGCCCAGCCGGATCAGCGGATGCCGCACCCGCTTCTCCACCGCGACGAACGCGGCGAACAGGACGAGCACAGCCGCGAACGAGCCCACGGTGCGCGCCGAACCCCAGCCGGCCTGCGGTGCGGACACCACGGTGTAGACCAGCAGCAGCATGGCGGCGGTGGAGAACAGCGCACCCAGCAGATCGTGACCACCCTCGGCGGTGTCACCCTTGTCCTTCGGCACCAGGATCGCCGCGGAGACCAGGGCGGCCAGCGCGATCGGCACCGGCAGCAGGAAGGTCCAGCGCCAGCCGAAACCGGTCATCAGGCCACCGAAGACCAGACCCATGGAGTAGCCGCCCGCACCGAAGACGGTGTAGATGGACAGCGCCTTGTTGCGCGCGGGCCCCTCGGCGAAGTTCGTGGTGATGATCGACAACCCGGTGGGCGCGGTGAAGGCGGCCGCCAGCCCCTTGACGAAGCGGGTCGCGATCAGCAGCGGCCCGGAACTGACCAGCCCGCCCGCCAGGGAGGCGACCGCGAAGACGGCCAATGCGATGAGGAAGACCTTGCGCCGGCCCAGCAGATCGGCGGTGCGGCCACCGAGCAGCAACAGACCGCCGTAGCCGAGCACGTATCCGCTGACCAGCCACTGCAGGGTCGAGGTTTCGAGATGGAGTTCGGTACCGATGGACGGCAGCGCGACGCCGACCATCGAGACGTCGAGGCCGTCCAGGAACAGCACGATGCACAGCGTGATGAGCATGCCCCAGAGCCGGATCGGCCACCGAGTATCGGCCGCCGAGGCGGCCGGAAGTGTTGCTGTGGAAGTCATGTCGCGGAACATTACATGCGTGCGCATCTAATGCACAAGCATTTAATGCAGTTGCATGAATCTGCCCCAGGCACTAGGATGGCGACATGACAAAGGCGTCGACAGCGTTTCCGGCGCATTCGACGGACGCGGTGGCACCGGATACGGAGCTCGCCGCAGGTCTGCCGTCCACCGCGCCGAGTGATACCGAGGCCGGTTGCCCGTCTCCGGCCGGCCGGAACGACGGGCCGGGCGGCTTGGTCGGCGAGTGGCGCGATCTACTCGCTCGTCATGCCGCGGTGTCCTGTGCGCTGGAGAAGGACCTGCAGCGCGAACACCACATCGGCCTGAGTGAGTTCGAGACGCTGGACCGCCTGGTCGACGCCTCCTGCGACAGCTACCGGATGAGCGATCTGGCCCACGACATCCACCTGAGCCAGAGCGCACTGTCCCGTACGGTGGCACGGCTCGAACGCGACGGACTGGTCGATCGCACCCTGTGCACCGAGGACCGCCGCGCGATCTTCGTCTGCCTCACCGACAAGGGCCGCGCGCTCCACACCGCCGCCGTTCCGACTCATCGCGAAGTATTGGAACGCACCCTGCACTGAATTCGCCGGTACCGAATCCGGTAGCGCGTCAGGCGGCGGCGATGGCCTCGTCCAGGGCCGCCCTCCCGTCCACCGAGGCCGCGCGGATATTCGCGAATGCGCCTCGATAGCGGTCGATGTCGGAATTTTTATCGAAATAGGTGGATACGCCGAAATTTTCGACGTAAACGACCGGCGGCTCGGTCGTTTCCGCGCCGGCCGCGCCGAATTCCAACAGGACGAATCGCCCGGAATCGAGACCGTCGTGGTAACCGGAATCGTTGGGCACCAGACGAATGTCGATATTCGGGCGCTCACACATGCGGCGCAGATGATCCAGTTGCCCCGCGATCACGGCCGGATCACCGATCCGCCGCCACAGCAGCGATTCGGCGATGATCGCCACCAGCCGCACCGGCTCCGGGGTGCGGGTGAGCAGACGCTGCCGCTGCCCGCGCACCTCGATCCGGCGCTCGATATCGGCGGGGCTCAGATTCGGCCGGGCCGCGGTCAGCAGCGCGCGGGTGTAGTCCTCGGTCTGCAGCAGGCCCGGCACGAATTCGTTCTCGAAGGTGGAGATTTCGGTCGCGGCCTCTTCCAGGCCGATGTACACGTCGAAACCCTCGGCGATCACGTCACTGTAGGGAGCCCACCAACCGCGCGCCTTGGTTTCACGGGCGAGAGCGGTGAGGGGTTCCAGCTCGGCCTCGGGTGCGCCGTAGATCTTGCACATGGCTTCCACGTCGAGGCTGCGCAGGGAGGTCTGACCGGTCTCGATCCGCCAGATCTTGGCCTCCGACCATTCCAGCCGGCGAGCGGCCACCCGGGTCGTCATCCGGGCGCGATTGCGCAGGTCACGCAACCGGCGGCCCAGTTGCCGCCGCGGCATGGTCGAACCTGTGATCCCCTGCGGTGAAGCCATTTTTCCCCCTCGGCAGAAAGCTTCGCGGGCATCGGGATTCGCTCCGGACACCCCCGAACGGATTGTTGCACAACAGAACAACGCCCGACAGCCGCGCCGATCGGCCGGGCCGCCGGTGCGCTGCTACTTGCGCGGGGGACGCTTGCGGAACCGCCAGAACTGCACCGCGCGAACGTCTTCCGAGAGCTGGTTCACCGGCTCGGCGACATCGGACAGAGCGCGGAACAGATCGTCGGCGAGGGTGTTGATGTGTTCCACCCGGGTTGCCAGCCGCGAGGCGTTGACCAGGAATTCCAGCGCCAATCGCACCGAGGCCGCGATGGTCAGGCCGAGCGGCACCGCCACCACGATCGCGAAGATCAATCCCAGCAGTGCGGATACCTGCCACAGGACCACGACCAGGACCAGGGGGATGCCGACCGCGAAGGCCAGTCCCAGGAGATAGGCCAGCGGCAGCAGCGTGCGCGTGGCCGGGGTGCGGAACTGCACATCCAGCAGCGCGCGGGCGGCCGCACCGCACCAGGCCCGGAAGGCGCCCGGACTCCGGAACGGTTCGGGCCGCTCGTCCTCCTCGGCGGTATCGCTCTCCTCGGCGGCATCGTCCGGCGACCGGCGTCGTCGTGCGGAGTCCTTCCATGCGAGCCAGCGCGATTCCACCGCGTAGTCGGCGTCGCCCGGTTCGCCTTCGCCGGACCGGTCGTCGATTCCGGCACGTTCGGCCGGCGACTCGGGTGCTTCGTCCATATTTCGTGCGCCCCCAGCGGAATCGCGCGCGCCGGCGGTATCGGAGTCCCGGTTCCTGGGCCGCTGCGGGTCGTCGCTCATGATTCGAATCCTCTCCCGGCACAGCGGAAGCGAGCAATCTCCCGGCGGGATCGAATCCCATCGGTCACATGCGACTCACATCACACTTTCGTCCCATTTCTTCCCAGCGACCTGCCAGGGAATCAACAGCCGCAACGCATTCGATTCACAGCGACGCGCACAAAGGTGGTAGTCGTAGCAGTTCACAACGGCGGCGAACGGCGGTCCGAAAGGTTCATAGCCACCGGCGATCACCGCCCGACCCTGTGACGTATCCGACCATCACGAAGAAATTTCCACCAAGTTGTAACACCGCCGGTAGCGCGGCCCGATACGTCCCATGAACACCGACGCAGGACCCAGATCTACCCGGGGAATGGAGAACACAGTGCGTACAGCGTTTCCGACTTCCGTCCACGCGGCGACGTTGGCCGCTACCGCGCAGGACTACATCCAGCGCGGGTGGACGGTCGCTGAAACGGCCAACGGCATCTGCCTGATCACCGACACGAATGTGTCGGGTATCGAGGTCGCCGGCGAACTGGCCGCGAACGTGCGCCGATTCCTGCGGGCCAACAACCTGTCCGGACCGGTGATCGAGATCCCGGGCGCCGAGCGCCGCGAGATCCACCTGGTGACCGGACTCGCCAAGGCCGCGATGGCGCTCGAGGCGCTGCGCGCGGCCGGCGCGATCGTCTACACCGACGGTGCGGGCATCCCGTTGCCGCCCACCCAGCTCTCGGCCGGCGAGGCCTGCTGGGGTGTAGCGCCGACCGAGGCCCGCTGGCTGCCGCCGGTCGTCGCGATCGCCGCGGCCGTGCGTTCGGCGAACTCCGGCCGTAAGCCGCAGGTCGCTCGCATCGCCAGCTGAATCGACCATCCGCGAAACCGCGAGAACGACACTGTTCTCGCGGTTTCGCGGTTTTCGTGCATTTCGAATGAATCTCGGCGCGACGACGAGTCGCCGACGATGATGGATCCATGTCACGCGTCACCGCAGAAGCCCGTACCACCCACCGCACCTGCCCGCTGTGCGAGGCCGTCTGCGGACTCGAGATCACCCTGGACGCTCAGGACCGGGTGACGCGCGTGCGCGGCGACCGTGAGGACCCGTTCAGCCGCGGCTTCATCTGCCCGAAGGGCGCGAGCCTCGGGGCGCTGGACGCCGACCCCGATCGGCTGGCCGAACCGATCATCCGTGATCGCGCCACCGACACCTGGCGCCAGGCCACCTGGACCGAGGCCTTCGACCTCATCGCCGAGCGGGCCCCGGCCGTCCTCGACGAATACGGCCGCCAGGCCGCGGCGCTGTATCTGGGCAATCCGAATGCGCACACAGTCGCCGGCGCGCTGTACGTGCCGGCGCTCATCCGGGCGTTGAGCACGCGCAATCTGTACTCGGCCAGCACCGCCGATCAGATGCCGAAGCAGGTGTCGAGCGGGCTCATGTTCGGCGATCCGCTCACGGTCGCGGTACCCGATCTGGACCGCACCGACTACCTGCTGATGCTCGGCGCCAATCCGCTGGAGTCCAACGGCTCGCTGTGTACCGCCCCGGACTATCCGGGCCGGTTGAAGGCGCTGCGCAAACGCGGCGGGCGGTTGGTCGTGGTCGATCCGCGGCGCACCCGGACCGCGGACCTCGCCGACGAGCATCTGTTCATCCGGCCCGGAAGCGATGCCTATCTGCTGTTCGGCATCGTGCACACACTCTTCGCGGAGGATCTGACCGATATCCGAGTCGAGGTGGCGGGACTCGAACAGATCCGTTCGGCGGCAGTCTCGTTCACGCCCGAGGCCGTGCAGGCACGCACGGGCATCCCCGCCGAGACCGTGGCGCGGCTGGCGCGGGAGCTGGCCGCGGCGCCGACGGCCGCGGTCTATGCGCGCATCGGCACCTGCACCGCCGAATTCGGCACTCTCACGCAGTGGCTGGTGGATGTGATCAACGTGCTCACCGGCAATCTCGACCGGCCCGGCGGCGCGATGTTCGCGACCGCCGCGGCACTGGGCATCGTGCGAACGCGGCCGTTCCGGCTCGGGCGCTGGACCAGCCGGGTGCGCGAATTGCCCGAAGCCATGGGCGAATTCCCCGTCGCGACGCTGGCCGACGAAATTCTCACGCCCGGTGAGGGACAGGTCCGGATGCTGGTGACGGTGGCCGGCAATCCGGTGCTCTCGGCGCCCGCGGGCGCACGGCTGGGCGAAGCGCTGGCCGGGCTGGACTTCATGGTCAGCGTGGATCGCTACCTCAACGAGACCACCCGCCATGCGGATGTGATTCTGCCGCCGCCGCGCACACTGCAGGCGCCGCACTACGATTTCGCGCTGCTGCAGTTCGCGGTGCACAACTACGCCCGCTATTCCCCGCCGCTGGTCGCCCTGCCGGACGATCGGCCCTCGGAACCGGAAATACTTGCCCGCCTCGCACTTTCCCTGGCGGGGCAGCGACCGGAGCCCGGGCGCGATTACGTCGCCGAGGTGGACGAGCTGATCATCGCCGGCACGCTGCACAAGGCAGGTCTCACCGAGCGACGCGGCGAATTGATCGGCGCCGACACCACCGAACAGCGCATCGACATGATGCTGCGCCTGGGCCCGTACGGCGAGTGGAATCCCGATCGTCAGCCGGTGGACATCGGCACCGGCGAGAGCGGGGCGCCCGAGGGACTGAACCTGCAGGTTCTCCTCGACAATCCGCACGGCGTCGACCTGGGTGCGCTGCGACCGCGACTGCCCGGTGTGCTGCGCACCGCCTCCCGGAAGGTGGAGCTGGCGCCCCAGCCGCTGCTCGACGATACGACCCGGCTGGTGGCCGAATTGTCCGCTGCCCGACCGGATGTGGTCTTGATCGGCCGGCGGCAGCTGCGGTCGAACAACAGCTGGATGCACAACGTACCGGCGCTGGTCGGCGGCTCCAATACCTGCACGCTGCATATTCATCCCGACGACGTCGCCCGCCTCGGGCTCGGCGATCTGGCCGCGATCGAATCGGCGGCCGGAAAGCTGACCGTGCCGGTGGAACCGAACGACCGGATCATGCCCGGCGTGGTGAGCCTGCCGCACGGATGGGGACATTCGGGCAGTACCCAGACGGTCGCGCGGGAGCACGCCGGCGTGAATGCCAATGCCCTGACCGATGATTCCCGCATCGACGCCGTGTCCGGGAATGCGGTGTTCAACGGGGTTCCGGTGACCATCACGCCGGTGTGATTCTCCGACCGGTCGGCACGTGCAAGGGGGATAGCGCTCGTGGCGCAGCGGGCAACCCGCGCGCTATCTCCGTACTCGTAAATGTGAAAAGCGCACGCTCGCAAGCAGTTCGGCCGCCGGCACCCTTCGAATTCGGCCAGCAGCCCTGAGGCAAACGGCATTTCGGGCGTTGCCGCGCACCTGTCCCGTACGCGAGACTGATGCGCGGTAGCGGCTCAGCTCACAGATTGTCTTCACAGACAGTGCGCCCATCTGCCGGTTCGCTGATTTCGCCATCCGAAACACGTTCGTTCCTATAGGATTTCGACATATTTCAGGTTCAATGCCGAACCATCCACGTGCGGATCTCAGCTACCCGGAGGGGTGTGGCATGTCCGGTTCCACAGGCGGCAGTGACGGCGAGCGAGAACTGCAACGCCGATTCGGCACCGAGGAGCGCGCGGAGCGTTTCTACGACGAACAGGTGCTGAACAGCCTCAACTCACGCATGCGCGAGTTCGTGGGACGGATGGATATGGCCTTCATCGCCACCGCCGACCGGCACGGTGAATGCGATACCAGCTTCCGGGCCGGCAAACCCGGATTCGTGCACGTCATCGACGACCGCACGGTCGCCTATCCGGAATACCGCGGCAACGGAGTGATGGCCTCCCTCGGCAACATCCTGGAGAATCCGCACGTCGGCATCCTGATGATCGACTTCGTCCACGACCTGGTCGGGCTGCATATCAACGGATCGGCACGCATCGTCGACGATCAGTCGTTGCGAGGCCGGGTACCCGACCTGCCGCCGGCCGAGCGCGGCCGGGTCGCCGAGCGGTGGGTGGTCGTGGATGTCGAGGAGGCCTACATCCACTGCAGAAAGCACATCCCGCACCTGACGCCGGCCGCCCGCGAGGAGCGGGAATGGGGTACCGACAGTCCGCGGGCCAAGGGTGGGGACTACTTCGGCGCCAAGGCGCAGGCGCGGGCCCTCGTCGCGGAGGGTTGACGGTTCGGGATAGGCGATCCGAACGTCAGCGGATCTTGAAGATCACCGCACGCTGCACGACGAAGTTGATCACGGTGGCCACGCCCTGCGCGATGACGAAGGCGATCAGCACCGCACCCTTCACCGAATGGCCGGCGATATCCACCGACATCGCGGGCAGGGTGTCGTTGAGCAGCGCGTTGATACCCACCTGCGCCGCGAAGGTCACCGCGTAGAGGATCACCACCGCCACGAACCGGCTGCGGCTCGGCGGCGCCTTGAACGTCCAGCGCCGGTTGATCAGATACGCCGTGGTGGTACCGACGATGAAACTGCAGGCCTTGGCGAAATCGCGCGGGACCCCGAACAGGGCCATGAGCAGCACGTACAGCCCGAAGTCGACCACCGCCGACAATCCGCCGGTGAGGACGAACCGGACAATCTGCGTCTTCAGATCGACATCCGTGCCGCCCGGCTCGTCTACCAGGGGCAACTCGGCCGGAAGAGGAAGATGGGGTTCCGCACTCACGGCACGAGAGTAGCGGGTCGCGCCGCACACGCCGCGACAACCGCGCTCCCGCCCCGGTCGCCGCTGTGAAATCCGCCTCGAGCGGGCCGCGGACACGCGACAGCCGACCCCTGCCCCGGCCATACCTGTAGCCTCTATGCCGATGTCCACGAAAGCTCAGACCTCCACCGCCGCGGGTCCTGCGAACTCCGCGGGCGACGGCGAGGCGTCACAGGCAAGCAGCAACGGCTCCGCCGACAGCTTTTCGCTGCCGACGCATACCCGTCGACTGACCGGATGGGGTCGTACCGCTCCCTCCACCTCCGAAGTGCTCTCGACCGGCGATCCGGAACTGATCGCCAAGGCCGTGGCCATGGTCGCGGAGGACAACGAGTCCAAGCCGGCGTACCTGCGACGCGGCGTGATCGCGCGCGGGCTCGGCCGGTCCTACGGTGACCATGCGCAGAACGGTGGCGGCCTCGTCATCGACATGTCGGCGCTGAACAACATCCACCGGATCGACCGTGACAGCCACCTGGTCGATGTGGATGCGGGCGTCAGCCTCGATCAGCTGATGAAGGCCGCGCTCCCGTTCGGCCTGTGGGTTCCGGTCCTGCCCGGCACCCGGCAGGTGACCGTCGGCGGCGCCATCGCCTCCGATATCCACGGCAAGAACCACCACAGCGCCGGCAGCTTCGGCAACCACGTGCGTTCGATCGACCTGCTGACCGCCGACGGCAAGATTCAGCACATCGGTCCCAAGAAGAACGCCAAGCTGTTCTGGGCGACCGTCGGCGGCAACGGCCTGACCGGCATCATCCTGCGCGCCACGATCGAGATGACGCCGACCGAGACGGCCTACTTCATCGCCGACGGCATCAAGACCACGACGCTGGACGAGACCATCGCCGTACACAAGGACGGCTCCGAGGAGAACTACACCTACTCCTCGACCTGGTTCGACGTGATCAGCGCACCGCCGAAGCTGGGGCGCGCCAACGTTTCTCGCGGCCGACTGGCCAAGTTGGACGAACTGCCGAAGAAGCTGCGCGCCAATCCGCTGAAGTTCGACGCGCCGAATCTGCTGACGGTGCCGAACATCTTCCCGAGTTTCGCGGCCAACAAGCTCACGCTCGGCATGGTCGGCGAGGCGTACTACGCGCTCGGCGGCAACTACACCGGCAAGATCATGAACTTGACGCAGTTCTATCACATGCTGGACGTGGTCTCGGAGTGGAATCGGGCCTACGGATCGGCCGGTTTCATCCAGTATCAGTTCGTCCTGCCGCCCGAGGCGCTGGACGAATTCACCAAGATCATCGTCGACATCCAGCGTTCCGGTCACTACTCGGCGCTCAATGTGCTGAAGTTCTTCGGGCCGGGCAACCAGGCGCCGCTGAGCTTCCCCATGGAGGGCTGGAACATCTGCGTCGACTTCCCCGTGCGTCCGGGCCTCAACGAGCTGGTCACCGAATTGGACCGTCGCGTCCTGGAATTCGGCGGTCGCCTCTACACGGCGAAGGACTCCCGGACCACCGCGGAGACCTTCCACAAGATGTATCCCAAGATCGACGAGTGGATCAAGGTCCGCCGAAGTGTCGATCCCACAGGCGTTTTCATGTCCGATATGGCGAGAAGGCTGGAGCTGCAGTGATCAACGCGGTAGGTAACCCGCAGAACATTCTGCTTTTGGGCGGCACCTCGGAGATCGGCCGCGCGATCGTCGAGGAGTACTTGAAGAAGGGTCCGGCGCGAGTGGTGCTCGCGGCGCTGCCGAACGATCCGTTGCGCGCGCAGTCGGTCGCTCAGTTGGAGGCCGCGGGCGCGTCGAAGGTCGAGATCGTCGACTTCGACGCGCTGGACACCGGCAGCCACCCCAAGGTGATCGAACAGGCCTGGGCCGACGGCGATATCGATGTCGCGATCGTCGCCTTCGCGCTCGACGGCGACGCCGAGGAGCTGTGGCAGAACCAGCTCAAGGCCGTGCGGGTCGCCGAGGTCAACTACACCGCGGGCGTATCGGTCGGCGTGCTCGTCGGCGAGAAGATGAAGGCCCAGGGCTTCGGGCGGATCATCGTCATGTCCTCGGTGGCCGGTGAGCGCGTCAAGCGCGCCAACTTCGTCTACGGCTCCACCAAGGCCGGTCTGGACGGGTTCTATCTCGGCCTGGGCGAGGCGCTGCGCCCGCACGGCCCGCGCGTCACCGTGGTGCGGCCGGGCCAGGTGCGCACCCAGTTCTCCGCGCACGTCGCCGAGGCGCCGCTCACGGTGAACAAGGAAGACGTTGCGGTGCTTGCGGTTTCGGCGTCCGAGAAGGGTAAGGAACTGGTCTGGGCGCCGGGTACGTTCCGCTGGGTCATGATGATCCTGCGCCACGTTCCGCGCCCGATCTTCCGCAGACTTCCCATCTAGATCGGTTCGATTTCGAGCCGCGAAGGAGAGTCGCCGCTACCGAGCGCCGGCTCTCCTTCGTCGTTTCACGAGGACGGCCGCCGGCACAGCGCGAGCATCGCGCCGACGCGAACCGGTTCCACCCGGCTTGTAGGCTCGCGGGCAGATCGGCGGCGAGAGAGGATCCGGAGGCACTGTGCGCGTACTAGTCCGGCAGGTCGGGGGCGGGCTCGGGGAAGCTGTCGTCGGGGCGGTGGTCGCCGCGCTGGTGGCGGCGATCGGGCTGACGGCGATGTCGGCGGTGCAGTGGCCGGCGTTCAACTCCTCCAATGTGACTCGCGCGCTGACCACCGTGGGGCAGGCGGGTGCGGCGGTGCTGCTGGTGCTCGCCATCGTGCTGATCCGGATGCGCCGGTGGCCGTGGGTGGCGAAAGTGCTGTCCTGGGCGGGTATTTCCGCCTTCGTCACGGTAACGCTGGGAATGCCGCTCGCGGCGACCAAGCTGTATCTGTTCGGCATTTCGGTGGATCAGGAATTCCGCACCGAATATCTGACGCGCCTCACCGATACCGCCGCGCTGCACGATATGACCTACGCCGACATTCCGGCGTACTACCCCGCCGGCTGGTTCTGGATCGGCGGACGGGTCGCGAATCTGCTCGGCCTGGCCGGGTGGGAGACGTTCAAGCCTTATGCGATCGTGTCGCTGGCGGTGGCGTCGGTGCTGGCACTCGTGTTGTGGTCCAAGCTGATTCGCTGGGATTGGGCGGTCGCGGTCGCGGCGACGACCACCGCGGTGATGGTGGCGTTCGCCTCCCCCGAGGCCTACAGCGCCGTGCTGGTGATCCTGTTCGCGCCGGCGATGGTGCTGGCGTGGGGTGCGCTGTATCGACCCGCCGAATTCGGGGCGACGGGGAGCCCGGCCGGCGAGCCGCGCACCGCGGGCGGCTGGGGCGCGGCGCTCGGAGCGGGGGCGTTCCTCGGACTGTCGGCGATGTTCTACACGCTGTTCTTCGTGGTCGCGGTCTTCACCGTGGTCCTGATGGGTCTCGTCGCCTGGGCAACCCTGTGGTGGCAGCAGCGCGAGATCGCGGTACATCAGCCGCGCGCTCCGCGGCTGGGCCTCTTCCGCCTGCTGTGGCCGATTCTGCTGCGGCTGATCGTCATGGGCGTGATCGCCGCGATCCTGGCCCTGATCGTCTGGGCCCCGTATCTGGCGAAGGTGCTGACCGGGCATCCGCCGGAATCCAATACGGCCCTGCACTACCTGCCGGAATCCGGTTCGCGCCTGGCGTTCCCGATGTTCGACTTCTCCGAACCGCTGCTCGGTGCCCTCTGCCTGCTCGGCACCCTCTGGCTGGTGGTGCGGGCCGCGAGTTCGCGACGGGCCCAGGCACTCGCCATCTCGGTGGTCGCGATCTATCTGTGGTCGCTGGCCTCCATGCTGGTCACGGCCGCCGGTACGACGGGGCTGGCCTTCCGGTTGGAACCCATCCTGCAGGTGCTGCTGGCCGCGGCGGGAGCGTTCGGATTCGTCGAGGGCACACGAGCCGTGTACCAAGCCCTCGACGAACCGCGACGATTCCGGGCGGCAACCGCGGTGGTGGCGGTCCTCGGTGCGCTGGCCTTCACACAGAGCATTCCCGGCATCCTGAATGCCGAGATCACCACCGCCTACACCGACACCGACGGCAACGGGGTACGAGCGGACAAGCGCAGCCCCTCGGCGGTGTCGCATTACGGCCACATCGACCAGGTCCTCACCGAGCAGACCGGGCGGCCGCGCGACGAGACGGTGCTCCTCACCGCCGACACGAGCTTCCTGTCCTACTATCCGTATTTCGGTTTCCAGGCCCTGACCTCGCATTACGCCAACCCGCTCGCCGATTTCCCGGCCCGGGCCGCCGAGATCAAGCGCTGGAGCGAGCTGAAATCACCGGCCGAGTTGATCGACGCGCTGAACCACTCTCCGTGGCGCGCGCCGGACGCCTTCCTGTTCCGCCGCAGCGGCGAGAACTACACCCTGCGCCTGGCCGAGGACGTCTATCCCAACGACCCCAACGTGCGCCGCTACACCATCGAATTCCCGGGGAGGCTCTTCGCCGATCCGCATTTCCGGATCACGGATATCGGGCCGTTCACCCTGGTCGTGCGCTCCTGACCCGCACTGTGGATAACGCTGTGGAATTTCCCCGTTCCTGTGGATAACCAACGCGCACCCGGCGCCACCTCACTCCGGATGGGTACGGTGGGTGGCTGATTGTCGGCCGAAGGAGTGTTTTACCAGTGGTGCAGGGCGGGCCAGCGGTTCCCGACGAGTCACAGCGTCCGGGGGTGAGCGCGGCCGTTCTGTCCGAGGGGCACGAGCTGCGCACGTCGCCGGAGCCGAGACCCGCGGACAGACCCTCCCGGGGCGCGCGGCTGCTCGACCGGCTGCTCGCGTCCCGCGCAGATCTTGCGGTCGCCGTCCTCTATCTCACTGCCGCTGTGTACGTACTGTCCGGGCAGTGGCGCGACACCGCGCACGGATACCTGGTGAAGAGTGGCCAGGACCAGTCGATGTGGGAGTGGTTCTTCGCCGAAACCGCACATGCGGTGATCCATCGGCACAACCCGCTGGGCACGAATCTGCAGAACTATCCCGACGGCGTGAACATGATGGCCAATACCGCCATGTTCGGCGTCGGGATTCCGTTGACGCCGGTGACCGTGCTGTTCGGCCCGACCGTCACCTTCGCGCTCGTGCTCACCCTGGGTCTCGCCGGAACCGGTTTCGCCTGGTACTGGCTATTCTCGCGGGAGTTGGTGCGATCCCGTTTCGCCGCCGCCCTGGGCGGCGCGTTCTGCGGCTTCGCACCCGCGATGATCTCGCATGCCAACGCCCACCCCAATTTCGTCGGTCTGGCGATCCTGCCGGTGCTCGCGATCCTGCTCGTCCGGATGGCGCGCCGGGCCGCGTCCGACGAAACGGTGAGCCGGGCGCGGCAAATGCGAGAGGCCGTGGTGCTCGCGGTTCTGGTCGCGCTGCAGATCGCGCTCGGCGAGGAGCCGCTGCTGATCTTCGCCCTGGGCTTCGGCCTGTACGCCCTCGTCTACTACCTGCACGAACCTCGGACCGGGCTGCGGGTGGTACGTGCCGTGACGCCGACCCTGGCGCTGGCCGCGGTGATCACGGTGGCCGCCACGGCGATTCCGCTGTGGTGGCAGTTCTTCGGGCCGCAGAGTTACCGGTCCATCGATCACGGGCCGATGGGCAACGATCTCGAGGCGCTGGTCGAATTTCCCTCGCAATCGCTGGGCGGGGTCTTCGCCCCGGGCAAGACCCCGGCGATCAATCCGACCGAGGAGAACGCCTTCTTCGGCTGGCCGCTGCTGGCCTCGACCGCTGTGACCGCGGTCTGGCTGTGGCGCTCACGCCACCGCGACTATCGGGCGATTCGCGCGGCCACGACGGTGATCGTCGTGTTCAGCGTCCTGTCGCTGGGCGTATCGCTGCGAATCGGCAGGTCCGATACCGGGATCACCCTCCCGTGGCACTGGCTCGACCACGTGCCGCTGCTGAACACCGTGCTGGAGACGCGTTTCACCATGGCCGCGATTCCGGCGCTCGCGGTGATCCTGGCGCTGGGGACGCAGCGAATCCTCGAGTACGCCGGCACCAGCACGAACGACCTGCGGCCGGCGATCTGGTTCACCGCCGTCGCGCTGGCACTGGTCCCGCTGGTCCCCACCGTGCTGCCGGTGACCCATCGCGATCCGACGCCGCGGTTCTTCACCGACGGCACGGTCGGCCGCTATGTCGGCGACGGCTCGGTCGTCATCGCGCCGCCGCCGACCCGGCTCGACGCCCAGCCGCTGAACTGGCAGGTCGATGCCCATTTCGGCTTTCCGCTCGCGGGCGGCTATTTCGTCGGGCCGACGGCCGACAAGAAGGGCCGCTACGGTCCCGACGATCGGCCGACCGCGACGCTGTTGATGCGGGCGCAGAAAACCGATCGGATCCAGCCGGTCGATTCCCGGGCGAGGGCGCAAGCGCTGACCGATCTGGCCTACTGGCACGCCGACGTGGTCGTCCTGCCGCCCACCGAACACGGCGGGGCGATCCGCGCGACCCTCGACCAGCTGCTCGGCATCCCGGGGCAGGTGGTCGACGGTGTCGTCGTCTGGGATGTGCGCGGACTGCGGTGATGCGCCCTGCCACCTCCGGGCCCGTCGCTCCGGTCGCCTAGCATCGCTGGGTGCGCGCAGACTCTCCAGCGTTTCCCCGCATCCGCGTGATCGCCCTTCTTTCGGGCTTGATCGCCGTCGCCCTCGCGGTGCTCACACCGCTGCTACCGGTGCGGGAGGACCGGGCGAGCCTGGATTGGCCGCAGCCGCAATCGGTCCCGGTGAACGCGCCACTGGTGTCGTATGTGCCGCTCACCGTCGACGCCTCGCTGCCGTGCAGCGCGCTACGCGAACTACCCAGCGGCACGGTCTTGTCCACGGTGCCCGCCGACGCACCCAATGCCTCTGCGAAGGGTCTGATCGCCAAGGTCACCGACGAGCCGGGTGGGCGCACACTCTCGGTGCTGCTGCGCGATATTCCGCTGCTCTCGGCGCCGCTGGCCGAGGTGGGTGGCTGCGCGCGCTTCGTCGTCACCTCCACGGCCCAGGCCACGACGGCCGAATTCACCGGTGTGACACGGCAGGACGGCACACCGTTCACCAATACCGTCGGCGGCGATGTGCGACCCCAAATCGTCGGCGTCTTCACCGATCTGACGCGAGCGCAGCTCGGTGACGCCCACCTGCACGCCGCCATCGACTCGCGCTTCTCGTCGACGCCGAGCCCGCTGAAGCTGGCCGCGATCATCGGCGCGGTCGTCTTCACCCTCATAGCACTGATCTGCCTGCACCTGATCGATACCGCCGACGGACGACGACCGCGCCGCTTCCTGCCGGCCCACTGGTGGCGGGTCACCGTCACGGATGTGGTGGTGCTGGGCACCCTGGTGGTCTGGCACATCATCGGCGCCAACACCTCCGACGACGGCTACATCCTGAATATGGCCCGGGCGTCGAAACATTCGGGCTATATGGCCAACTACTACCGCTGGTTCGGAGTGGCCGAGGCACCCTTCGGCTGGCCGTACGAGGTGCTGGCGTGGATGACCCGGGTGAGCGACACCGGTTGGTGGATGCGGTTGCCGGCCCTGCTGGCCGGCGTGCTGTGCTGGCTGGTGATCAGCCGGGAAGTGCTGCCGCGCCTGGGTTCTCGCGTCCGCCGCGACACCGTGGCGCTGTGGACGGCGGGGCTGGTGTTCCTGGTCGCCTGGCTGCCCTACGACAACGGCCTGCGCCCGGAACCGCTGATCGCCCTGGGCGCGCTGCTGACCTGGTGCTCGATCGAACGCTCGATCGCGACCGGACGACTGCTGCCCGCCGCGATCGCGGTGTTGATCGCGGCGTTCTCGCTCGCCGCCGGGCCGACCGGCCTGATCTGCATCGCCGCCCTGGTCGCCGGCTCGCGACCGGTCCTGCAGCACATCATCTCCCGCGCCCGCGGCGGCGGTTCGGCCCGCGCGGCGGTACTGCGGTACGGCGCCCTGCTCGCACCGGGCGCGGCCGCCGGAGCACTGGTCCTGGTGGTGGTCTTCGCCGATCAGACACTGGCCTCGGTGATGGAGGCGACCCGGGTCCGCAAGATCATCGGACCGAATGTGGCCTGGTTCGACGAGCGGACCCGCTGGGATTCGCTGCTGATGCTGGCGCCGGACGGCTCGCTGGCCCGCCGGTTCGGCATTCTCGGCATGCTGCTGTGCCTGCTGGTGTGCGTTCTGGTCATGTTGCGCAAGAACGGCCGCATTCCGGGTACCTCGAAGGGCCCTTCGGCCCGCATCCTCGGCATCGTGTTCATGTCGCTGCTGCTGATGATGTTCACGCCCACCAAGTGGACCCACCACTTCGGCGTCTATGCCGGATTGGCCGGTTCGCTCGCGGCGCTGACCGCGGTCGCGGTGGGTATCAACGGAATTCGCGCCCGCTACAACCGCTCGCTGTTCGCGGCCGCGGTGTTCTTCCTGCTGGCGATCACGTTCACCGGATCCAACGGCTGGTGGTACGTCTCCAGCTACGGTGTGCCGTGGTACGACAAGGCGCCGCTGGTCGCGGGTAAGGGCCTCTCGACGCTGTTTCTCGGACTCGCGGTGCTGAGCCTGCTGCTGGCGGCGTATCAGTACTATCGCGAGCCGTATCGAAAGACCGAGGGCCGCAGGCGGTTCGACACCTGGGCGGTGCAACCGCTGACCATCGCGGCCGCGGTCATGGTGCTGTTCGAGGTCGCCTCCCTCGGCAAGGGCGCGATTACGCAATATCCGGCCTATTCCATCGCGAAGTCGAATATCCGTGCCCTGGGCGGACATCCCTGCTCCCTGGCCGACGCGGTACTCACCGAAACCGATACCGCCGATTCCCTGCTGCAGCCCTACTCCGGTTCCGCGGCCGATGCGCTCGGCGCCGACAGTGTGGGCTTCGACCCGAACGGTGTGGCCAAGGACTTGACCGCCGACGCCGAGGAGACGACCACCGGCGGCGCGAATTCGGTCAACGCCGATTCCGCGAACAAGACCACCCGCACCACCACCGCGGGCACCGGCGGCGGCACCACACAGCAGGCGGGCGTCAACGGCAGCACCGTCGCATTGCCGTTCGGTCTGGATCCGGCCCGCACACCGGTGCTGGGCAGCTACACCACCGGGACCAAACAGCAGGCGCATCTGACCTCGGGCTGGTACCGGATGGACCTGCCCGGCGCCCGCCAGGATCCGGACCGCAAGGTCCTGGTGGTCACCGCGGCCGGACGGATCAAATCGGTGAACGCCGACGGCGTGGTCACCTACGGCCAGGATCTGCGCGTCGAATTCGGCGACCGCGCCGCCGACGGCACCGTGCGGCCGCTGGGCTCGTTCGTGCCGCTGGATATCGGCGGCGCGCCGTCGTGGCGGAATATGCGGGTGCCGCTGGACCGCATTCCGGACGGGACCAACGCGGTGCGGATCGTGGCGGTCGCCAACGATCTGACGCCGCGGCAGTGGCTCGCGGTCACACCGCCACGCCTGCCGAAGCTCGCCACCCTCGATTCGGTGGTCGGACACACCGATCCCGTCCTCGAGGATTGGCACGTCGGCCTGGCCTTCCCCTGCCAGCGCCCGTTCGACCACAAGGACGGCGTGGCCGAGGTGCCGAAGTGGCGCATCCTGCCGGACCGGGTCGGTTCCGACGCCTCCAACGCCTGGCAGGACGATATCGGCGGCGGTCCACTGGGCTGGACCGGATTGTTGCTGTCGGCCCAGACCATCCCCGCCTATCTGAACGACGACTGGAGCCGCGACTGGGGTTCGCTGGAACGGTTCACCCCCTACGTCCCGGAGGCGCGCCAGGCCGATGTCGGGGTGACGGTTCGGACGCGCTGGGGCTGGGCCAAGGATGCGCCCATCAAAGTGAAATAGCAGGTCGACCGGTATGTAGCGGAAGTACGGGCAACGGTTCGGAAAATCGATAGGTCCGAACCGTTCCCGTGAACACGGTCACTCTCAGTGTGGGCAGATAACATCACCATCCGTGCCCGACGCCGCAACAGCTGTCTTGACCAAACCGCCGGTCGCCGAACAACCGGTGACGTCGCGCGATTTCCGCACCGCCCGGATGATCGCCGTGATCGCCGGCCTGCTCGGCGCGATCTTCGCGCTCGCCACCCCGTTTCTGCCGGTCCAGCAGACCACCGCCGAGGTGAACTGGCCGCAGGGCGGGAGCATCGGCAATGTCGAGGCGCCGCTGATGTCGCAGGTCCCGGTGGATCTGCGGGCATCCATCCCGTGTTCGACGGTGGCCGCGCTGCCCCAGGGCGGCATGCTGCTCAACACCGCGCCGCCGCAGGGCGACCGCTCCGCGCTCGAGGGCATGTTCGTGCGTGTCACCAGCGATTCGGTCGACGTGGTCGACCGCAACGCGATCGTCGCCTCCGCGAAGCGCAGCGAGCTCGAGCGCTGCACCGCCATCACCATCACCTCCGATATCGACCGCACCTACGCCCACTTCGAGGGCCTGACCAAGCAGGTCGAACGGCCCACCGCCGACGGCGGCACCGAAACCGTGACCGTGCCGGTGGACGGCGCCCTGCAGGGTGATCTGCGGCCGCAGGTGGTCGGCGTGTTCTCGGATCTGAAGGGCGCGGCGCCGGCCGGGCTGTCGTTCCACATGACCGTCGATTCCCGCTTCTCGTCCTCGCCGACCGTGATCAAACTGGTCGCGATGATCGCCGCGGTGCTGTGCACACTCATCGCGCTGGCCGCACTCGGCCGCCTCGACACCAGCGACGGCCGCGGCCACCGCCGCTTCTTCCCCGCGCACTGGCTGAAGCCGACCTGGGCCGACGGCGCGGTCCTGGGCATTCTGCTGGTGTGGCACTTCATCGGCGCCAATACCTCCGACGACGGCTACATCCTGACCATGGTGCGAGTGGCACCGCACGCGGGCTATCTGGCCAACTACTTCCGCTGGTACGGCGTGCCGGAGGCGCCGTTCGGCTGGTACTACGACGTCATCCAGGTCTTCGCGCAGATCTCCACGGCCAGCCCGTGGGTGCGCATTCCCGCGCTGCTGTGCGGAGTCCTGTGCTGGATGGTGATCAGCCGCGAGGTGGTGCCACGACTGGGCCGCAGCGTGCGGACCTCGAAGGTCGCGCTGTGGACCGGCGGGCTGGTGTTCCTCGCCTTCTGGCTGCCCTACGACAACGGCCTGCGCTCGGAGCCGATCGTCGCGCTGGGCGCGCTGCTGACCTGGGTGTCCATCGAACGCGCGATCGCCACCGGACGCCTGTTGCCCGCCGCCGGCGCGGTACTGGTCGCGGCGTTCACCCTCGCCGCGGCGCCGACCGGCCTGATGTGTGTGGCCGCCCTGCTCGCCGGTATCCGGCCGCTGATTCGAATCGTGGTGCGCCGCAAGCGCGACCTGCAGGCGCGTGCCGGTAGCGGCTGGCGCGCTTCGGGATTCGTATCCTCACTACCGTTGCTGGCGCCGATCGCGGCGGCCGGTTTCCTGGTGCTCACCGTCGTCTACAGCGACCAGACCTTCGCCGGGATCCAGGAGGCCAACCGCGTGCGGCGCCTCACCGGTCCGAACCTGGCCTGGTACGAGGACTACCTGCGCTACTACTACCTGTTCGTGCAGACCGTCGACGGCTCGGTCTCGCGCCGGTTCGCCTTCATCGTGATGATCCTGTGCCTGATCACCACCGCCCTGGTGTTGTTGCGGCGCAAGCAGATTCCCGGCATCTCCAGCGGTCCGACCTGGCGGTTGATCGGGGTGGTCTGCGGAACCATCTTCTTCATGATGTTCAACCCGACCAAGTGGACCCACCACTTCGGCGCGTACGCGGGCATCGCGGGTGCGCTCGCGGCGGTGACCGCGGTCGCGGTTTCGGCGACGGCGCTGCGGTCGCGCAAGAACCGCTCGATCTTCCTGGCCGCTCTGTTGTTCGCTCTGGCGCTGTCGTTCTCCGGCACCAACGGCTACTGGTACGTCTCGAGTTACGGCGTGCCGTGGTTCGACAAGACGGTCTCCTTGCACGGCTTCCAGTCCAACACGCTGATGCTGGTGCTGTTCGGCCTCGCGCTCGCGGTGGTGGCCTGGCAGGCGCTGCGCGAGGGTTACGCCAAACCGCCGGAGAGTTCGAAATCCTCGCGCGGCAAGCGCATTCGCCGGTTCGCGGCCATTCCGCTGACGCTCGTCGCCGCGGCGATGGTGTTGTTCGAGGTGCTGTCGCTGGCCAAGGGCGCTGTGACCCAGTACCCGGCCTACTCACTGGCCCGCGGCAACGTCGACGCGGTCGACGGCAACCGCTGCGGAATCGCCGATGACGTTCTGGTCGAGTCGAACCCGAACCAGGGCCGGTTGAATCCGATCATCGATCCCGCGCATCCGCCCAAGGACAACGATCCGCTGGCCGGTGTCGACCCGACCGGCTTCGATCCCAACGGCGTGCCGACCGATCTGAAAGCCGATGCGGTGGAGGTGAAGCCGGGCACCGGTAACACCTCCAACCAGTCGGTGGGCGCGAACTTCGCCGAGGGACAGAACGCGGGCACCGGCGGCGGCACCTCGAAAGAGGCCGGGATCAACGGCTCCACGGTGGCACTGCCCTACGGCCTCGACCCGAAGGCGACCCCGGTGATGGGCAGCTATCAGCAGGGCCTGCAGCAGCCCGCGCATCTGACCTCGAGCTGGTACGAACTGCCCGCTCGCTCGGCCGATGCACCGCTGGTGGTCATCTCCGCGGCCGGCCGCATCCTGTCCTTCGACCAGACCGGGGCGCTGCAGTACGGCCAGGACCTGAAGCTCGAGTACGGCAAACGCCAGCCCGACGGTTCGGTGAAATTCGAGGGCAGCTACGTCCCGCGCGATATCGGCCCGGCGCCGTCGTGGCGCAACCTGCGCGTTCCGCTGTCGGAGATCGCCGCGGACGCCGATGCGGTGCGGATCTCGGCTAATCGCAATGTGCTGATCGGTGACCAGTGGCTGGCGTTCACACCGCCGCGAGTGCCGAAGATGGTCACGCTGAACAACTTCCTGGGCTCCGAGCAGCCGGTGCTCGAGGACTGGGCGGTGGGCCTGCAGTTCCCGTGCCAGAACCCGTTCCCGCACCGTTACGGCGTGGCGAGCATGCCGAACTACCGCATCCTGCCCGACCGCCCGCTCGCGGTGAGCTCGACCGACACCTGGCAGGCCGAGGAATTCGGCGGCCCGCTCGGTTTCACCCAGATGCTGGCGAGCTCCACCACGATCCCGACCTATCTGAAGGACAACTGGGCTCGTGACTGGGGCACCTTGGAGCGCTACGACCGGTACTACACCGATGCCACACCGGCGAAGGTGGACACCGGCACCGCGACGCGCTCCGGATTCTGGAGTCCGGGACAGCTGCGCGTGTTCTGATCGTCGCTGCATACGACCACGGCGGGCGGCGCACATATCGTGCGCCGCCCGCCGTCGTCGTATGCAGCGATGTGGGATTGCCGGGCCGGGGCCTACACGTCGACGTGTTCGATCCACTCGTAGACCGGGAGATTGCCTTCGGGAGTGTCCTGGCGGCGTGGTGTGGATTTGAAACGTTCGTAGCCACCGGCGTTCTGCACGCGTAATTCGATGCCGGGTGGGGTGATGGGAACGATGCGGTGCGGCAGGTCGGCCGGCCCGCCTTCGAGTACAGCCTTCGGTGAGCTACCCATAGCTGAAGGCTCTCATATGGCGGCCCGCCGACCGAGCGATTCCACGAAAGACACGCGCTACCCGGCGTTCAACCGGACGTTACCCCGGCATACCCGCGACAGCGCCACCCGGACCGCTCGTGCGGTGCGGGCGGCGCTGTGCGCTCATGTGCCGCTCTACAGCGGCAGCAGGTGGTGTTTGCGGGGGTTGCGCTGCAGGCGCTTGTCCCGCAGCAGCGTCAGCGCCTTGCGGATCTCCAGGCGGGTCGCCGAGGGTTCGATGACCGCATCGATGTAGCCGCGCTCGGCCGCGGGCCACGGGGTGGCCGCGGTCGCGTTGTAGAAGTCGATCATCTGTTTGCGGATGGCCTCACGCTGATCCTCCGGCGCCGCCTCGAGCTGGCGACGGCCGACCAGGCCGACCGCCTGCTCCGCACCCATCACGGCGATCCGGGCGGTGGGCCAGGCGAAGTACACATCCGCGCCCAGGGCCTTGGACCCCATGACCGCCCAGCCGCCGCCGTAGGCCTTGCGAACCACGACGGTGACCTTCGGAACCGTCGCCTCCACGAAGGAGAACAAGAAGCGGCCGCCGCGCTTGATGACGCCGGCCTTCTCCTGCTCCAAACCGGGCATGAAGCCGGGCGTGTCCACAACCAGCACCAGCGGAATTTCGAACGCATCGCACATCCGCACGAAATGCGAGGCCTTGTCGGACGCCTTGGCGTCGAGCGCACCCGCCAGGTACATCGGCTGGTTGGCGACGACGCCGACCGACCGGCCGTCGACCCGGGCGAAACCGGTGATGATGTTGCGGGCCATATCGGACCCGACCTCGTGGAAGCCGCCGTCGTCGAAGATCCGCAGCAGCACCTCGTGCATGTCGTAGCTGGCGTTGTCGGAGTCGGGGACGAAGCTGTCGAGTTCCAGATCGGTTTCGGTGATCTCGGGCTCGAGGCCCGGATTGACGATCGGCGGCTCCTCCTGGCAGCTCGACGGGAGGAAGCTCAGATATTCGCGCGCCCACTCGAACGCCGCCTTCTCATCCTTGGCGACGTGGTGGATATTGCCCCAATCGGCCTGGTTGTAGGCGCCGCCCAGCTCGTCGGCGCTTACGTCCTCACCGGTGGCCTCGCGAGTGATCTGTGGGCCGGTGACGAACATGTGCGCGGATGCGGTGGCGATCACGACATCCGTACAGATCGGCTGATATACCGCACCGGCGGCACAGTTGCCGAGGATCAGCGACACCATCGGCACCGCACCCGAGAGCGATTCCTGAACGATCGCCATCTCGCCGTACCAGCGCAGCGAGGTTACCGCCTCCTGCACGCGCGCGCCGCCGGAGTCGTTGATGCCGACCAGCGGGCAACCCATCTTGGCGGCGAAGCGCATGAGTGAGGCGACCTTGCGGCCGAACATCTCGCCGACCGTCCCGCCGTACACGGTCTGGTCGTGGGAGAACACCGCCACCGGCCGACCTTCCACCAGCCCGTGGCCGGTGACCACACCGTCGCTGTACAGCGAGTTCTTGTCCGCCGGATTGCGAACCAGCGCACCGATTTCCACGAAGGTACCCGGGTCCAGCAGCATGTTGATCCGCTCGCGCGGCGAGGGGATACCTTTCTTGGCCCGCTTGGCAATCCCCGCTTCGCCGGCCGGCTCCTGCGCGAGTTCCAGCTTCTTCCGCAGGTCGGCAAGCCTCTCGGCGGTCGTACTCACTGCTCTCCCTTCCCGGGCGCATCGTCGGCTTCGGTGCTGATCGCGGCCAGTTTCCGGGTGAGGTCGGCACCGATCTGCGCGACGCGCGGTTCATCGATGATCTGGAGGTGGTCACCCGGGATGTGGATGACTTCCAGGTTGGGGATGTAGTCGTCCCATCCGCCGTTCGGCTTGCGTTCGGCGAAACGAGGCTCGAGCTCGATCATGCCGTCGTGATACCGATCGGCCAGATAGAGAACGACATCGCCCTCGTAGTGAGACGGCTGGGCCTTCTCCAACTCACGGCTTTCGATCCACGAGTAACGCTGGTGTTCGATGACACCACCCGGGATCTTCACGTCAGCGAATTTCAGCAAATCCGTGACGATTTTGAACTGCTCCTCGTCGGACGCCTCCGCGAGTTCCTGCAGCATCTCGTCGTCCAGTTCGCCTTGAATGCCGTAAGTCTTCTGCGCAAAGGCTTGGAAACGCTCGATGCGGCCGCGCCGTCCCTGAGGACTGTTGTCCTCATCCTGGGTAGGCAGAGCCAAGTCGATCAGGCCGACCAGACGGACGTCCGCACCCTCCGAACGAAGGATCTGTGCCACCTGCAAAGCCAGGACCGCACCCAGTGACCACCCGTAGAACACGTACGGGCCAGCGGGCTCGATTTCCCGAATCTTGGTGACGTACTGACGCGCCCGTTCCTCGATGGAACCGTCGACCCGCTCGAAGCCGTACATCGGAGTACTCTCCGGCAGCCGCTTCAGCAGGGGTTCGTAAACGAGCGTATTACCGCCGGAGGGATGGAATACGAAGACCGGCACAGCTTTCGAGCCTTCGGCTCGCGGCCGCAGGGGCCGTACGAATCCTTCGACGTCACCGCTGTTGTCCTGGTGTACCCGGACGATATCCGACAGTTGCTCGATGGTTTCGCAATCGAGCACATCCTCGACGTCGATCGTCGCGCCGACCCGATCCGACAGGCGCGCGGCCAGCTTCTCCGCGGTCTCCTCGTCGAGGATCGGCAGGGTGTTGAAGATGCCGCCGGCCGACTTACCGGTCACCATCGCCCAAGCCGCGAAGGTCAACCGCTCGGCCGCATCACGCGGGGGCACATCGGATTCCGGTTCCTTGGTGCCCGCGTCTCGGCCGCCGCCGAACACTGCCGCCGCCTGCGCGGGAGCGGTGCCGTTCTCGGATCCGGTCTTCGCATCGACCGCGTCGCCGGCGGGAGCAACCGTCTCGGCCGGCTTCGGCTCGGCGGCCTGCACCTGCTGCTTCACCGCCGCGGCCGGGTCCTCCCCGGCCTCCATCGCCGCGCGCGCGGCGGCGACGAAGTTGTCGTCCACGGTGAGCGAACCACCTTCGGCGGCTTGCTTTTCCGCCATCGCCGCGACCTGGTCGCGGTGCTCGATCGCGTAGCGCAGCACCTTGCCGACCTCGTTGAGGCTGGCATCGCGCACCGCGGAGACCTGCAGCGACGGGATGTCGAATTCGTATTCGACGCGGTTCTTGATCCGCATCGCCATCAGCGAGTCGAGCCCCAGCTCCATCAGCGGGATCTCCATCGGCAGATCCTCCACGGCATAACCCATGGATTCCGCGGCGATGGTGGCCAGGCGCTCCTCGACGGTCTGCGTACCGTTCGGATCCCAGCGTTCGCCGAAGCTCTCCGCGACGACGAGATCGGCTGTGCCGCTGTCCGTCTCGGCCGGAGCGGGAGCGGGCTGGACCGCGGGAGCCGGAGTTCCGTTGCCGGACGGCGCGCTCGCGGTGACCACCGCATCGAACAGCAGCCGGAACGCATTGCCCTCGCGGACGTGCACCTGCACCGAGGCTCCGCCCGGATGCGGGGTGAGCGTCGTGGTCAGGGTGCCGGACGCCGGCAGCGGGGAATGCGCGACGGTCGCACCCAGTGCCACCTCCGACAACACCTGCGCCGCAGCCGCATTCACCAGACCGGCCAGATCGGTGACCGCCGAGGCCGCGACCTCCCAGGCGTGGCGGCCGTCGGGCAGCGCCACGTGCGCACCGGGTGCGCGACCGCTGCCCGAACCCGTCGCGATGCTGACCTTGGGCCAGTACTCCTTGCGCAGGAAGGCCGTTCGCGGCACGTCGGCGTAGTCACCGGCGGGCAGCAGCGACACCAGGTCGACCGGATGGCCCTGCACATACAGCTGGGCGAGCGCGGAGATGACGCCCGCGGCCTCGTCCTCCTTACGCTTGAGCGTGGGGATCAGGGCCGCGTTGTGCACACCGGCGGCGAAGGTCGTGCCCATGACCTGCATGAGCGCAACGGAATTCGGCGCCAGTTCCAGGTAGGTGGTGACGCCGGCGTCGACGGCGCGGCGGATCGCGTTGGTGAAGTACACCGAGCCGCGCATATTGGTCACCCAGTAATCGACATCGTGCACCGGGTCCGAACCGGCCTTGTACACGGTCGCCTTGTGCACGGTCGAGTAGAGATCCGTGGTCACCTTGGTCGGCTCGATACCGGCCAGCTCCGCGGCCAGCTCGCCCAGCAGCGGATCCATCTGCGAGGTGTGTCCCGCGCCGCGCGTCTGCAGTACCCGGGCGAATTTGCCCTCGGCCTCGGCGCGCGCCACGATCGCGTGCACCTGGTCGGGCGGCCCGCCGATCACGGTATTGGTCGGCGCGGCGTACACCGCCACCTCGAGATCCGGATACTCCGGCAGCACCTTCTCGATATCTTCGGCGCTGTACTCGACCAGGGCCATATTGCGCACCTGGTCGTCGGTGATCATCTGCTCGCCCTCGCCCATCAGCCGCGAGCGTGCGCAGATCACCCGCACCGCGTCCTCGAGTGGGAGGCCACCGGAGATGTAGGCACCGGCCGCCTCACCCTGCGAATGTCCCACCACGCCCGCCGGTTCGGCGCCGTGCGCACGCAGCAGCGCGGCCAGACCGAGCTGGATGGTGAACACACCCACCTGCGAGGTGCCCACATCCCAGTCCTGGGCGTCGTCGAGGATCATCTCCTTGACCGAATATCCGGCCTCGTCGACAACCAGTTCGTCGACCTCGTCCACGGTCCGGGCGAAGATCGAATTCTCCAGATAGAGCTGCTTACCCATCTTCCGGTGGTGCGAGCCGAATCCGGCCAGCACCCACATCGGGCCCTGGGCGGCCGGGGAATCGGCGGTGAACACACCCGGTCCCGGCTTACCGGCGGCGATGGCGCGCAAGCCGGCCACTGCCTCCTCGTGCGTCTTCGCCAGCACCACGCCGCGCGAACGCCCGTGGTTGCGCTTGGCCAGCGACCGTGCCACATCCTCGAGCGGAGTCGCCTGTCCCGCTTCGGATTCCAGCCAGTCGGCGAGGTCGCTCGCGGCCCGGCGACGGCGCGACGGCAGGTAGGCCGAAACCGGCAGGATCACCGGCAGGGGCTCGGTGCGTTCCTGCGTCCACTCGGCAGCCTCGGCGACGGGCTCGGGTTCGGCCAGCGGATCGTTGCCCTCGATGATGGCCTCGGCACCGGCGAGCACATCGGTCGCCTCGTTGTCGAGTTCGGCGTCGAGCTCGGTTTCGGCCGAAGTACCCTGCGCCGCATCGTCTTTCACCTCGGTGGCGGCGGCCGGTACGTATTCCTGGATGACCACGTGCGCGTTGGTGCCACCGAATCCGAATCCGGAGACACCGATGGTGGCGGTACCGCTGTAGCGCGGGAATTCGGTCGGCTCGTCGACGACCTTCAGGTGTGCCTGATCGAACGGAATGAAGGGGCTCGGCCCCGCATAGCCGATATTCGGCGGAATGACGTTGTGCTGCAAAGCCAGAATCGCCTTGGCGAGGGCGGCGGCGCCGGCGCCGGATTCGAGATGTCCGAAGTTGGTCTTCGCCGAACCCAGCAGCGCCGGCTTGTCGTCTTCGCGCCCACGGCCGACCACCCGGCCGAGCGCGTCGGCCTCGATCGGATCACCGATCGGGGTACCGGTGCCGTGTGCCTCGATGTAGTCGACGGTCGAGGGCGCGATACCGGCATCCCGGTACGCGCGGCGCAGGACATCGACCTGGGCATCCGGATTCGGGGCGACGATGCCGTTGGAACGGCCGTCGGAGTTGACGGCAGTGCCCTTTACCACCGCGAGAATTCGGTCTCCGTCGCGTTCGGCGTCGGCCAGGCGCTTGAGCACCACCATGCCGGCGCCCTCACTGCGGACCATGCCGTCGGCATCGGAGGAAAACGCTTTGATGTGGCCGTCTTTCGCGACCGCGCCGATGGAGTCGAATCCGAGCGTGATCGCGGGGGCCAGCAGCATGTTCACACCACCGGCCAGCGCCACGTCGGCGTCGCCGTTGCGCAGGGCACGCACCGCGTCGTGCACCGCTACCAGGGTCGAGGAGCACGCGGTGTCCACGGCTACCGAAGGACCGCGGAAATCGTAGAAGTACGACACCCGGTTGGCGACGATCGCGGTGGAGCCGCCCGTGAGGGCGTAGGCATCGGCCGAGGCCGGAGCGTCGGCGTCCGACTTGCCCAGCCCCAGTGCGGCGATCAACGAGAAATCGTTGGTCGAGGTGCCGATGAACACGCCGACCGATTCACCCTTGAGGGTATTCGCCGGAATTCGCGCGTGTTCCAACGCTTCCCAGGTCAGCTCCATCATGAGCCGCTGCTGCGGATCGACGCGCTCGACCTCGACCGGCGACATCGCGAAGAACTCCGCGTCGAAGCCCTTGATCACATCCTGGTCGAGATAGCCGCCGAGGGTATTGCCGTTCTCGACGGCCGCCGCGATATCCGGATCGGCCAGGAATTCGGACCAGCGGCCCTCGGGCAGCTCCCGGATGCCGTCGCCCCGGTTGATCAGGAAATCCCAGGTCGACTCCGGCGTATCGCCTGCTCCGGGCAATCGCGTGGACAGACCGACGATGGCGATATCGTGCGCCGCCCCCGGCTGGTATCCGGCGGTGTAGAAGGAGTCGTCGGCCGCCTCCTCCGGCGCCTCCGGCTCACCGTTGATGATCCGCTCGGCGAGCGCCGCGATCGTCGGGTGCTGATACACGATCGTCGCGTTCAGCAGGACGCCGGTGAGCTCTTCGATATCACCGCCCAGGGCGATCGCGTCACGGGAGGCCAGGCCGAATTCCTCCATCGGCCGGTCGACCGTGATCTGCTCCACGGGCTGGCCGGTGGCGTCGGCGACCCAGCGCTGCAGCCACTCGCGCAGCTCGGCCACCGACATATCGGTGCCGCCGGATTTCGCCGCGCCGCCCGGTTCGGTCACACTCTGTTCGGTCGCAGTGGTCTGCTGCTCCACCTCGGCGTTCGCGTCGCCGGTGGTTGCCGTCGTCTGGGTGCCCTCGTTGTCAGCCATCAATTCCTCAAGCTACCTGTGTGCGAATGTTGCGCGGGCGGGGATTGACAGCCGATTCGCCGTCATGTGGATAAGTCGCGGGTTGTGGACAACCCGCCGGCAGATCGCGTCCCCCGGCGAATTCCACACCGCTGCGGGCTGCCGGCCGGCCCGTCGAACGGGCACGTCACAGCGACCAACGGACCGGCCGGGGCGACGAGAAACCCCGATCTCGGAACGGTGGGAATTCACCGGGAACACGACTTACTCTTCGTCCGGTGCGTCGGGGAAGGCCTGCTGCTGATAGCCGCCGCGCAGGGTGCCCTCCAGATACGCGGCCCGGCACGCCCGGCGTGCCAGCTTGCCGCTCGAGGTACGCGGAATCGAACCGGCGGGCACCAGCAGCACGTCACGCACGGTCACGCCGTGACGCTGCGACAGCGCACCGCGCACCGCGTCGGCGATCGGCTGCGGGTCGGCCTTGTGCGCGCCCGGGCCCCGCTCGGCCACGATCACCAGCTGCTCGGAGGCGTCGTCGGCGTCGTACTTGAGACCGGCGTGGCTGTCCGAGGCGAAGACCTCGGCCGGCAGCTGGTTGGCCGGCACCGAGAACGCCGCGATGAAGCCCGGGCGCAGCATCTTGCTGGCCTCCTGCGCGGAGAACTCCAGATCCTGCGGGTAATGGTTGCGGCCGTCGACGATCACCAGGTCCTTGACGCGGCCGGTGATGTACAGCTCGCCGTCGACGTAGACGCCGTAGTCGCCGGTGCGCAGCCAGATCGCGTCGTCGGGGGTGCCGGCGGCGTGCGAGCCCTCGGCCTGGCGGTTGGTCAGCAGGTTCTTGAAGGTCTTGCGAGTTTCCTCCTCGCGACCCCAGTAACCGATGCCGATGTTGTTGCCGTGCAACCAGATTTCGCCGACGCGGCCCTCGGGCAGCTCCTGCGCGCCCTCGGGGCTGTCGATGGATTCGGGGTCGACGATCGCGGCCCACTGCGACAGCGCGATGTAGCCACAGCTCACCTGCGCGATCGCGTTCGGCGCGCCCTGGTCGACCTTCGCCACGCGGCCGGCGTTGAGTTCGTTGCGGTCGACGTAGATGACCTTGGCCTCGTCCTCGGCCCGCGTCGCGGAGACGAACAGGGTCGCCTCGGCCATGCCGTAGCAGGGCTTGATCGCGGTCTTGGGCAGCCCGTAGGGGGCGAAGGCCTCGTTGAACTTCTTCATCGACGAGGTGGTCACCGGCTCACTGCCGTTGATCAGGCCAATCACGTTCGACAGATCCAGCGTTTCGCCGTTCTTCGGCAGACCGCGCGCCGCGGCGTGCTCGAAGGCGAAGTTCGGCGCGGCGGCGAAGGTGCCGGCACCGTCGGATACCGCGGCGAGCTCGGAGATCCAGCGACCCGGGCGCCGGACGAAGGCGCTCGGCGACATGATGGTGATGTACTTACCGCCGATCGCCGGCAGGATCACGCACAGCAGGCCCATGTCGTGGTACAGCGGCAGCCAGGTGACACCGCGCGAGTTCCAGTCCAGATTGATGGCGTGAACCATCTGCAGCAGGTTGGTGCCGACCGCGCGGTGGGTGATCTCCACGCCGGCCGGGGTCCGGGTCGAACCCGAGGTGTACTGCAGGTAGGCGATGTCGTCGACGGCCAGATTCGGCCGCACCCAGGACTCGCCGAGAGTGTCGGGCACCGCGTCGACGGCGATGATGCGCGGACGCTGCGCGGCCGGCAGCGGCCGGAAGAACTGGCGCACGCCGGCGGCCGAGGAGCTGGCCGTCAGAATCGCCGACGGCTTGCAGTCGCCCAGTACGGCGTGCAGGCGGTCGGTGTGGCCCGGCTCGTCCGGATCGAACAGCGGCACCGCGATGGTGCCGGCGTAGATGGCGGCGAAGAAGGAGATCACATAGTCCAGGCCCTGCGGCGCCAGGATCGCCACCCGGTCGCCGGGTTTGGTCACCTGTTGCAGGCGAGCGGCCACCGCGCGCAGCCGGACGCCGAATTCCTTCCAGGTCAGGTCCTGATACTCCCCGTCGCGCTCGCGGGAGTAGTCGATATAGCGATACGCAAGATCGTTCGCATCGTTGCGGGTGTGCTTCTCGACGTAATCGACCAGGGTGCGGCCCTCGGGAATTGCGATGTTCCCGGTTTCGTCCAGGTAGTCGTCGAAAGTCTCGTCCGTCATTCCTTCTCCTCCGAGGCACACGCAGCACGGCGACATGGCCGCTGTTACCTGTGAGGCCCCGACTCTCTTTCACCCGCGGGCGCTCTGTGGTGGGAGAGCATGCCTGCAGCTTTTTCCGGTGGTCTGCGCGGTGACCACCTATCGGCTAGATGTACTCGAGCCAGGGACATGTTACAGAGCAGGCCCCGAAGCGGTCTCCGGAGCGAGCCGAACGATTCCCCGGCTTGCACGGTGGCGACTCGCTACGGCTCCTCTCGCAGCAAGGGGATCACCGGTGCGAAAGCATCCATCTGGGTCGGAAACACTCCGACATAGGACATCGATGTCAATCGCCGCACGTTACGGATCTGCTCGGCGATCTCCTCGAATGTGCCGATGGCCACATAGGGCGAATTCAGGATGTCTTCCACCGACAGCTGGACATCGACCTCGAGATCCGGGTGCAAACCCTTGTCAAGGGCGGCCAACGCCATCTCGGCCGTGCGCTCGCGATCGTCGGTGATCACGACGGCGGTGATGGTCCAGTTGAGTTCGATGTCGGGGAACCGGTCCCCGGCGGCCTCCTTGATGAGATTCACCTTCTCGATGGTCTTCTCGAGGGTGATTCCCGACAGCAGGCCCTTACCGGTCTTGGTCGTGCGCGGCACGACCGAGATGATGTCGGCGTGCTTGGCGGCCAGCCGCAGCATCTTGGGGCCGCCACCGCCGGTCACCAGCGGCGGGCGCGGGCCCTGCCGCGGCCGCGGCGTGCCCTTGATGCCGCGCACCTGATAGTGCTTGCCCTCGAAATGGCATTCCTGCCCGCGCAGGAGCACATCGAGAATGGTCAGCGCCTCGTCCAGCTTCTCCAACCGCACGCCCGGCGATTCGTAGGGCAGGCCGGCGGCTTCGAATTCGCTCTTGATCCAGCCCGCGCCGACGCCGAGTTCCAGCCGCCCGCGCGAGAGCACGTCGATGGTCGCGGCGTCCTTGGCCAGCACCACCGGATGCCGGAAACCGTTGGCCAGCACCGAGGTTCCGATCCGGATGCGGTCGGTGGCCACGGCCAGCGCGCCGAGCGCGGCGATCGGCCCGACCTGGGGGCCGAGGTGGTCCGGAATCGCGAAGGAGTCGTATCCGTATTCCTCGGCCTGCTGGGCGAGCTTGACGAATTTCCGCGCACCGCCCTCCTGCTGATTTCCTTCACCGGCAGCAGCGAATCGGAACGCGCGCGCCGGAACACCCAGCGCTGTCATCTCGACACCGCTGGTCGCGCCGGCGGCGGCGGCTTCTGTCATGAACTCTCTGCTCCTGGCTGTGCGGATGTGCGCTGTGGCGCGATCATCGCTGCACTTTACAGCCTTCACCAAAATCTGAGTGACCCTCGGGTTTACCTTTTTCCCGGGAGCTCCGGCGACCGCGGTCACCGCTGGTCGTCAGCCGTGCGCCGGGTGGGGCGCGTCCTTGATCAGCCCCTCGGCCCAGGCGGCCGCCCATTGGGTGGCAGTGGTGCCCTGATCGTCCACCTGGAAGGTGTTGTAGAGGCTGTGCACCGGATTGCCCACGGCATGGACCAGGGTCATCAGGCTGGGCACGATATTCACCGGATTCAACGCCTGCTGCGGGGCGTCGCAGATCAGATCCCCGGGCGCGCAGATGGTGTTCGTGCGCCCGGCCAGCGAACCGAAACCGGCACGTGGCCCCGTCATGGTGATGCCCGGAACCGACAGG
The DNA here is from genome assembly GCF_001613005.1 of Nocardia nova NBRC 15556. GTDB lineage: Bacteria > Actinomycetota > Actinomycetes > Mycobacteriales > Mycobacteriaceae > Nocardia > Nocardia nova. The sequence goes on from NZ_BDBN01000074.1 coordinate 36,217, forward strand.
CCCTTCAGCGCGACCTCCGCGCCCACACCCGGCGGGGAGACCCCGATCTCACCGGCCTGTCCGGGCCCGTTCACGCGACGGCCGTCGGCGATCAGCGTCACACCGAGAACCTGGTCGGCGGCGACCGGTCCCTGCCCGGCGCCGATCTGTGCCGCGATATCACCCGCGATCACGGCGCCCTGCGAGAATCCGGCGATCACATAGTTGGTGAGCGGGCAGTTCTTCGACATATCGGTGAGTTCCGCCAGCGCACGCTGCGTGCCCTCGGACCGGCTGTTGTTGTAGGACGATTGACCGTCCGGCGGAAGCGCGATCGGATTGGAGAATTGCGCGACGTAGGGGACGGTGTAGACGTCGAGCCGGGACTCCGGGAACTGCTGGCGCACCGGATTGGTCACATGCAGCATCAACGACGCCGGATTGGCCGTCGGATCGCGCGGGTCGTCGTTGCTGTTCGACTCCCAGGTGCCGGGAATCGCCAGTAACTGCACATCCGGGCAGGAGGCCGGCTGGCTGCTGGGCTTACCGGGCTTCGGCGGTCCCGGCTTCGGGACGTGCAGCCGGCCCGCGAGCACGAACCACAGCACCAGCGCCACGATCGCCACCAGGACCGCGATCAGCACGAACAGCAGACAGCCCGGCCGCCGGTTGCGGCCGGGACCGCCCGCGGCGTATCCGGAACGTCGTCGCGCGTTCACTTGTTGCAGTAGGACTGGGTCGCGACGTCGATGTAGATCTGGCCCGCCTGTTCAACCGACATCTTCTGCGGATCGAAGGACGGGTCGGTGCCCGCCATCGCGTTCACGAACGTCTTGACCTCCTGATCGGAGGCGCCGCTCGCCTTGCTCTGGCAGACGTAGTTGGCCGCGGTGATCGCGATGTCCGGGCTGGACGGATTCACCCCGCGCTTCTTCAACTCGTCCAGATAGGCCTGATCCTTCGCCGACAGCTGCGTGTTGTCACCCGAGTTCGGCTGCGCCGGCTCCGGACGCTCGTTCGCGGTGCTGGTGGCCGGGGCCTGTTCCTGGGTCGGCTCGGGCGCCGCCGGCGCGCTGTTCGGCGCACTCTGCGCGGGCGCGACCGTGGCGGTCGTGGTGGAGGGCTTCAACGTGGGCGTGCTCGACGCCGTGGAATCGTTACCGCCGCAGGCGGCCAGTAGTCCCGTGGCCGCCAGCGCGACCATGATGCCGGCGACCTTGCCACCGGCGATGTACCGTTCTCCGACCGGACGGGTCCGAAGCATGAATCGTGTCCTCGATCTAGTTCGCTGAGGGCTAGAACTCCTAGCAGGTCGCGCTCCAGGTTAACGGCAACCGGCGCGGACAGGGATCCCATGGCCGGAACCCTCATCAACCACTTAAAGGTGATTTATCGCCCTAGGCTCCGTGTACCTCGGGCGGTTTGCCGTCGCGCACGACGACGAATCCGGTCTGGAAATTCTGCTGCACGCCCCCGGGAACCGGGAACTCGTCGCTGATGGGGTAGCCGAGCTTGCCGTTCTCGAAGCCCTGCTGCCCCCACGCGTCCATGATCGGGCCGTTGCGCACGGCCCATGCCCCCGAGAGCGGACTCCAGTAGATGTTGCCGCCCTCGAACTTGCTGTAGCGGCCCAGATCCTTGGTCGGCTGTTCCTCGGCGGCCGGGAAACCGAGCCAGCTGTTCTCGAAGCCCATCTGCGCGTACTTACCGAGGATCAGGCCCTGCACCCGGTGCGCCCCGGTCTTGTCGCTGAAGTACATCGGACCGCCCTGGAAGCCCTGCACCACGCCGTCCTTGTTCGGCGTTTTGGCCTCCGGCCCGGTCGGATAGCCGGCGGGGCCACGTTCGAAGCCCTGCCGCTCCCATTCGGCGAGAATCGCCCCGCGGATCACCTGGGCGCCGGTCTGCGGCGTCCAATAGACCGAACCGCCCTGGAAGGTCTGGAAACGGCCCTGACCGTCCGGCAGTGGCTGTTCGGCGGCGGTGGGCAAGCCCAGCGGGCCGCCCGGTCCGGACGTCGCCTGGTAGGTCCCGCCGATCGCTCCCGCGACGGCATGCGCGCCGGTGGTCTGCGACCAGAACATCCGGCCGCCCTTGAAGTCCTGCGCGCTGCCGTTGGTCACCTGGTATTCGCCGGTGACGCAGTCACCCAGCCACTTGTCGATCTGCACGGCCGCGGCGACCGCGCCGTTCACCGCGCAGGCGGGTTTGTCGGCCTCCACGCCGAGCGCGGCCGCGGCCTGGGGCCAGGACTGACGCATCTCGAAATCCCAGTACGGCCACGAATGTGTGCCGGAGGGGCGGTAATTGGCCTGGACCGGAATCGACAGCTTGTTCAGCTTGTCGACGAAGTTCTGACTGGTCAGCCGGGACAGCATTTCCAGGCCCATCCCGGCGTAATTGGTGCTGATGCCCGGGATGTCGGAGGGCTTGTCGTAGGCGCCGGTGGTGCCGCTGCCGGCGGAAACGTACAGGCTGATGCCCTTGAGCTTGGGCGCCAGCTGATACGGATCGTGTTCGGACCACTCGGCATTCGTCGGCGGACCCCACATGGCGTTGGCGTCGAATCCGCCGGCGTCGCGCATCGCGAACATGATCGCCTGTGGCATACCGACACTCGTGGTGGTCAGGAAGCCCGAATACGAGGCCGCGTACTTCACCCAGCCGGGATTGCGGCCGGCCAGGAACATCGCGGCCGTACCGCCCATCGAAAGCCCCTCGACGCCACGGGCATCGGTGGCGCGCCACTGGTTCTCCAGCAGGGGCGGCAATTCCTTGGTCAGGAAGGTTTCCCACTTGTAGTTCTTGCCGTTGTCCTGCTGCACCCAGTCGGAATAGAAGCTCGACTGGCCGCCGATGGGCAGCACCACGGTGACGTTCTTGTCCGCGTAGAAGTCGACGGCCCCGGCATCCTTGGTCCAGCCGCTCTCGTCGTCCTGAGCGCGCAGGCCGTCGAGCATGAACAGCAGTGGAAATCGCGCGTCCGGGCGGGAATTCCAGTCGCGGGCCAGCAGTAGTTGCACCTGGACGGGTGAACCCATGGACGGCGAATTCACCCACAGAGCGACGCGGCGATCGGTCAGCCAGACGACCTTCTCGATCACCGCCCCGGCCGGTGCGGGCACCGCGGCGGGTTCGGCGAATGCCGGCAGCGGTGCGACGCTGATTCCGGAAGCCATCGGCACGACCACGGCAGCGGCCAGCATCGCGAGTCGTCGACGGCCCCAGCGGCCGCGACGAACCGTCCCCCGTCTACCAGATGCCACACCTGCCACAGGAGTGTTGTACCGCGCCCGGACGGCTCGAGGCGGTAGGACGCGCGGACAGCAAACCTGAGAAATCGCAGCGCACAACGCAACCGGCGCCCGCCCGCAACATGCCGGCGCCGCGCAGATCAGATCTGCGCGGCGCCGGGTTCAGCTGTTGTTACGGCCCTTGATCAGGCGTTCAATGCGGCCAGAATGCCCGTGCGGGCCTTTGCCAGCTCGTCCTGCCAGTAGAGCCAGGAGTGGGTGCCCGTGGGCGGGAAGTCGTAGGCGGCCGGAATGCCCAGCGAGTCCAGGCGAGCCTTGAACGAGTGGGTGCTGACCATCGAGATCAGCTCGATGCCCATGGCGTTACCGGTATTGAACGCACCGACAAGGCCGTTCGGGTGGTCGTACTGACCGGGCAGACCACTGGCGGCCGAGATGTACATCGGCAGACCACGCAGCTGCGGCGCGAACACCATCGGGTCCGAACGCAGCCACTGCGGGCTCCACGGCGCGGCCATCGAGTCGACGTTGAAGCGGCCGGCGTCGAGCATCATCACGCGAATCGCCTCGCGCATACCGGGGGCGTTCCAGTTCAGCGGACCGGAGAACGAGGCCGCGTACTTGAACTGGTCCCGGTGGAACGCCGCCAGGCGCAGCGCCGCCGGACCACTCATCGACAGACCGGCGACCGCGTAGTTGGTCCGCGAAACCCCGTAGTTGCTGAGGAAGTCCGGAAGTTCCTTGGTGAGGAACGTTTCCCACTTGTAGGTGAACTTCTGGCCGTTGGTGTTGCTCGGGCCCTGCCAGTCGGCGTACCAGCTGGACTGGCCACCCACCGGCATCACCAGGGTGACGTTGTCGTTGCCGAACATCTGCTGCGCGTTGGTCTCGAACGACCAGGCGTTGCGGTCGTCGCGCGCACGCAGGCCGTCCAGCAGCAGCAGCGCCGCGTTACCGCCGTTGCGCGCCCACTGCACTTGCACCTTCACGGGCCCCATGCTCGACGGAACCATCAGTTCGTCGTAGCCGCCCGCGGGAGTCTGGTGCACGGGTGCGTGAACGGGAGCGGCGATGGCGGCCGGGGCCATGATGCCCGCCGCAATCGGGAGTGCCATCGCGGCACCCGCAGCGAGAAGTCGTGTGCGCCAACCACGCTGAGCGCCTCGCCGCCCTCTGGGGGCTGACTCCGGCGCGAGCGCCGAATGCGAAACCGGCGCGGCCGACCTGCCGAAACGCATGGATACTGCTCTCTTTCTGCTGCTGTCTGCTGTTGTCGCCGCGCCACGACCACTTCCGTCAGCGACGGCATGATCTGCACCCACGTCGAACCCGACCTTTCGACATGAGCGACGCCGCGGCTACGAACGGTCACACTTGCGCTCGCTGGACGATATTCGACCGCCCAATCGTTAGCAACACGGACCCCGCCGGGTGGCTGAAATCCGCCCGTGCGCCATTCGTAATCGTGCAGTGACCCTATCGCGTCCGGCCGGAAATGACAGCGTGAAATGACGAATCAACTACTGCGCCGGTGAATTTCACCAGGAAACACCGAACATGGCTCGGGCCCCGGCGGTTTCGGCCGGGGCCCGAGATGTCGCGGATGTTCAGCCGATATTCGCCGAAAGGTCCGGAATCATCCGGTATGCCTCGGCTTGCCAGTTGAACCAGTCGTGCACACCGACATTCGGGAACGAATACACCGCGTTGGTCGCGCCCAGCGTCGCCATCCGCACCTGGAACGCCCGGGTATTCGCCAATGCCAGCACCTCCAGCGGCGCACCGCGAATGATGTGGTCGGCGGCCGCCGGCAGTGGCAGGCCCAGGTCCTCCTGCGACGGCACACCGCTGCCGGCGGCGATCCAGAGCCGGGTGTTGTTCGCGATCAGGCGCGGCGCGAATACGAACGGGTCCATTCGCAACCACTGCGGGCCCCACGGCGGAGCCATCGAATCGACGTTGTAACCGCCCGCGTCGATCATCGCCATCCGAATCGCCTCCCGCATACCGGGGGCGGAAATGTTCAGATAGCCCGAGAACGATCCGGCGAAGCTGAACTGGTCCGGGTGATACGCGGCCAGCGTCAGCGCGGCGCTACCACCCATCGACAATCCGAACGCCCCGTTGCGGCTGGCCCGGAACCCGAGCCGATCACGCAGGGCATTGCGCAACTGGCCGGTCAGGAACGTCTCCCAGTCATAGCGATAGTCCTTCCCCGGCCCGCCCAGGAATGCCTCGGTCGCACCGGATCCGGTGTTGGCCGAACCGAAATTGCTCGGCGGGACGCCGAAGAACGAGCTGGGCGCATTCCAGTCGGCGTAGAAACTGGATTGGCCGCCGACCGGCATGACCACGTTGATATTCCAGTCGGTCAGCACCTGCGCGACATTCGTCTCGATCTCCCAGCCGTTCAACGTCTGGGGTGCCCGCAGACCGTCGAGCGCGTAGACCACGCGATCGGTGTTGCCGTCCTTGGCCCGGAAAATACGGGACTTGACCGCGCCCATCACCGGAGAATCGACCCAGAAGTCGAAGCCCGACGGGTCGAATGCCGCCGATGCGGTCGCGCCGTTGCCGAGTACCGAAACTCCCAATGGCAGCAACAGTGCCAATGCCATGCCCAGCGCCGAGCGCCTGAGCCGCGAACGCGGCGCCTGACCAGGCCTTCCTCCGAGCAACGGCTTCCTGCGCGCAATTCGCATCGACACGGCCTTTCGCCAGAAGCGGCGGTCGCAACCGATCCCACACCGCACGAACCACCGCTCGTTCCGGACAACACAGACAAAGCGTTTCGGCGAAGGCGCTCGCCGCTGTACTGCAGGGTTCTTCGATACCAATCGAGTATCGGTGATCGAGTAGCGCGACCGAATGATTCAACACGGAAATAGTCCGAAAGGTGATCTGCGGCACAGGTCGTCAGGACGGCTCCGCATACGACACAGCCCCGCAGCGGACATCCGCTGCGGGGCTGTGAGTCGTGCTGATATCAGCCGATATTGGCCGACATATCCGGGAGCATCCGATAGACCTCGTCCTCCCAGTTGTGCCAGTTGTGCACACCCACGTTCGGGAAGTCATAGGTCACGTTGCCGGCGCCCAGGGTCATCATGCGGACCTGGAAGGCGCGGGTGTTGGCCAGCGCCAACGCCTCCAGCGGCGACCCCTGGACGATGTCGAGCGGGGCGACCGCGTCCTGCGGCGACGGAATGCCGCTGCCGGCCGCGACCCACAGCCGAGTGTTGTTGGCCTTCAACCGCGGCGCGAACACGAACGGATCCATCCGCAACCACTGCGGGCCCCACGGCGGCGCCATGGCGTCGATGTTGTACCCACCGGCGCTCAGCATCGCCACGCGCATGGCCTCACGCATACCCGGCGCCGAGATGTTCAGGTAGCCCGAGAACGAGCCCGCGTAGCTGAACTGGTCCGGGTGGTACGCGGCCAGGGTCAGGGCGGCGCTACCGCCCATCGACAGGCCGAAGACGCCGTTGCGGTGCGAGCTGAAGCCCAACCGCGAGCTGAGGGCATTGGGCAGATCCTGGGTGAGGAAGCTTTCCCACTTGTAGGTGTTGACCTTGCCCAGCGTCTCGTTGTAGTTCGAGGAACCGGTCATCGCCGAGCCGGTCGAGGCCGAGCCGGACGAGCCGGCCGAACCGGTGTCGATGCCGAAGAAGTTGCTCGGCGCGTTCCAGTCGGCGTAGAAGCTCGACGGACCGCCGACCGGCATCACCACGTTGATATTGGCGTTGACCAACGCCGGGATGATGTTGGTTTCCTTCTCCCAGCCGCTGATGTCACCCTGGGCGCGCATACCGTCGAGGGCGTACACCACCCGTCCGGTGTTGCCGTCGGCCGCACGGAAGATGCGCGACTTGATCGGGCCCATCGACGAATCGACCCAGAAGTCGATACCCGTCGGATTGAAGGCGGCGGCCGCATGTCCGGCCTCTGCCACCGACACCCCGAACGGCAGCAACGTCGCCAAAGCCACGCCCACCGCGGACCGCTTGAGCCACCCGGCTCGATGAGGCGCCGACGGCTGCTGCGACCGTCTCCGACGTCTCTGCTGCACCCATCGCACAGTCACGCCTCGCATACCCTGTCCGGCCTTTCCCGTAGCGCGGCCCGTCCGACCGCTGTTCTTCTCTGCGAATGATCACCCGTGCGCATGCTGAGATGCGCCCCCGACGGACGTCCGTCACCGAGCGTATCGTGAAATCGATACATCGGCGTTATCAAACCGAGACTAATACACGACTTCTTCGTTGTCGTCGGCGGTCTAGTTCGGCACCGGGGGCGGTGTCGTCGGGTCCACCAGATGGCAACGCTGGATCTCGTATTTGGGCACCCGGTCGATGCGGTACTTCGCGAAATGCAGCGACTGGATGACATTGTGCTTGAACCGATCCCAGGTCAGCGGGGCTCGATACGAGGCCAGCAGATCCTGAGTCGGCGGGCACGACAGCGCGGTCCGCGCCTGACGCACCCACTTCTCGTCGAGGAACCACGGCATCCACGGATGCTGGTCGACCATACCGGTATCGACGATCACCCAGTCCGGATACAGGTTCTTGTCGTGTCCGATACGTCCGTCGGCCAGCCGGTCGGTATGCGCGGCCAACGGGTAGGCCAGGCCCTCCTGATCGATGACGCGCACGCTCAGCGGCACGTTCATGCTGGTCATGCCCAGGTTGAGGAAGTAGACGGTGTGCCCGTACCCGCCCGGCGGAATCGGCAGCGGCGGCGGCGCGACGTACCACATCATGAACGAGGGCGAGTTGATCAGCAGGCCACCGTCCGGCGTGGCGGCGATGTCCTGCAGCATGGCCCGCATGCGCGGGTAGTCCAGATAGTCCTCCGCCAGCACCGGGTGGTCGTGGCCGCTGTTGAGGACGTAGTAGATCCGCTCGTCCACGATGCCCGAGGCACTGATCTGCCCGCCCGAGGTGTCGGCGGTGGTGTTGGCTGCGAACAGCGCCCAGCCGACCGTCCCGGCCCAGGCGATCAGCGGCAGGGCGAACGACCACCGCAGCCATTCGGAACGGTCGCCGACCGGCAACCGCACGGGCAGCACCGAAACCGGCAGCATCAGGCAGAACAGCTGTGGCAGCAGCATGCGGCCGTGCATGAAGTCGCCGCCGACGCGCATATTGAACAGCACCAGCAGCAGACCGCCGCCGACCATCAGCGTCACCACCGCGGCCGGGGAGCGCAGCCACCGCTGCAGCCGGATCCGTCGTCCGGTTTCGCCGGACGGTTTGGCATCGGGAGTCCGGCGGCTCCGTCCGCGCAGCAGCACGGCGGTCACCACGACGAGGACCAGCAGCGGAATCCACAGGTAGTACGGGCCGACCAGATCCCACAGATATTTCAGGCCCTGGCCCCATTTCGCGCCGCCGGCCTCCTTGGCCACCGCGGTGTTCGGATAGGGCAGGCCGTAATAGCCCATGCGCCAGATCTGATAGCCGACCGGCACCGCGCCGCCGACCGCCACCAGCAGCGCGCGAATCAGCACCGGGCGCAACCGGGTACGCGGCACCGGTGCGAAAAAGAGCATGAGCAGCGCCAGACCGCCGATGACGGTCATCTCCGGGCGGACCACCCAGCACAATCCGGCCCAGAAGCCGGTCACGAGAAGTTTTGCCAGGCCGCGCTTCTCGTCCTGACTCCAGCGCAGCAGCAACCACCACAGCACGCCGAGCCAGAAGATGACCAGGCAGTTCTCCAGGCCGGAGGTGGCGTAGTCGCGAGCCGGCGGCACGGCGATGTAGACCAGCGCACCGGCGGGCAGCAGCAGCGTCGGCGCGGTCCGGGTCACCGGGCGCCACAACCGCGCCGAACCCACCATGGCGAAGACGACGGCCAGCAGCGAAAGGGTCAGCGCGACAGCCAGACTGACGTATTCGAGCCGGGCGTCGCTGACCCAGCTGAAGAACCAGATCACATACGTCCAGGCCGCGCTGGTATTGGTCTCCACCCGCTCGCCGGCGTTGAAGACCGGGCCGTTCCCGGCCAGCAGATTGCGCACGGTGCGCAGGACGATCAGGCCGTCGTCGGCGATCCAGCGCCGTTGCCAGGCACCGATACCGAACAACGCGACGGTGACGATCACCCCACCGACGAATACCGTGCGGGAGAGCACCGAAAAGCGGCGCGCGGCATCGCCATCGCGCTGTAGTGCGCGATCGGACGACTCCGCGTCTGCCCCCTCCCCATGTTCGTCTCCCGCTACCAGCATCTCGTCAGGTGAGATAGACAGCGACACCTACCGCTCCGATCCAGGCGATGGCCAGGAGCTGCAATATGCGATCCCCCAGCGCGATCTCTTCGGGTTCCCCGGCCTCGCCGCCATCGACGTCGACCGCGTAGCGCAGGACTGCGATGGTAAACGGAATCATCGAGATCGCGAACCACTGGGTGTGCTTGTGATCGGTTTCGAAGGCCCACAGCCCGTAGAAGACCACCACCGCGGTGGCCGACAGGGTCCAGATGAAGCGCAGGTAGGTGGGTGTGTAGTACTGCAGCGACTTGCGGATCTTGGCGCCGGTGTCGAGCGCGATCTTCAACTCCGCGTAGCGCTTACCGGCCGCCATGAACAGCGAACCGAAGGCCATGATCAGCAGGAACCACTGCGAGAGCCGGATATCGGCGGCCGCGCCACCGGCGACCGCGCGCAGCAGGAAGCCCGAGGACACGATGCAGATGTCGAGCACCGCTTGGTGTTTCAGGCCGAAGCAGTAGGCCAGCTGAATGCCGATGTAGACCGCCATCACGACGGCCAGATGCCAGGACGCCAGGAACGACGCCGCGATCGAGCCGACCAGCAGCACCGCGGAGAGCGAATACGCCAGGTTCACCGGCACCACGCCGGCCGCGATGGGCCGGAAGCGCTTGGTGGGGTGCGCGCGGTCGGCCTCGACGTCGAGCGCGTCGTTGACCAGGTAGATACCCGAGGCCGCCATGCAGAACACGACGAACGCGATCGCGATATGGGCGACCACGGTCGCATCCGCCAGCACGTACGCACCGGAGGCCGCGTCCTTGCCCGCGGCCAGTGGCGCCGCCAGCACGAGGACGTTCTTCACCCACTGCCGTGGCCGCACGGCCTTGACGATTCCGCCGGCCAGCGTCTTCGGCGGACCCTTGAGGACGGCTTCGTCGAGGTCGGTGCCGGTCGGCTCTTCACTCATATCAGCGAGGGTTCTTTCCTGTGCGGTCACTGGCGAATCTCTTTTCGGCGGCTAGCACGGCTGCGGCGGATGCCGCACCCAGAGCGGATCCGGCGAGCACGTCGGAGGGATAGTGCACTCCCAGAACGACCCGGGAGAGCAGCATCGGCGGCACGAGCACCGCAGGCAAGGGTAGCCCGGTCAACTTTCCGAGCAACACGGCCGCCGCCGTCGTGGAGGTGGCGTGCGAGGACGGGAAGCTCAGTTTGCTCGGCGTCGACACGTTGACCTGCACCGATGGATCGTGCGGGCGCGGGCGCCGGACGACGCGCTTGATGACGACGGAGGCGGCGTGCGCCCCGAAGGCGCCCACCGCGACTCCGGCCCACTGACGCCGGCGGGACTTGTCGACCAGTGCGCCCGCGGCGCCGATGGCCATCCAGCCGAGCGCGTGCTCACCGAAATGCGACATCCCGCGCGCGGCCTTGATCACCGGCGGGGTGCCGATGGCGCCCTGGACGGCGTTGAGGATCTTGACCTCCGCGGGCTTGGACACCTCGGGGTCCGCCACCACCTGCAAGTGCGGGGCGCCGGCCGGATCGGAGGAGGCTGGGGCGGTCATTTGTCCTCACTAGTGTTGATTCCGAACGCGTTCTCCCAGGCCGCGGTGCTGGTCAAGCGCGCGTGTGCGGCACGGTACCGCTCCCGCAGCTCGGGGAACCGCGCGGCCAGTTCCCGGCGCAATCGCATCGCCTCGGTGAACAGCTCCCGGGCCTGGCGCGGATCGCGCTTGCGGTAGACCACGCCACGCCCGTCGGCTGTGGTCACGGTAACCCCGTCGACCTGCGAGAGCAGGAACCAACGCGCGTCCAGTGTCGGGACGTTCAACTGCGGGCGATCGTGATGTTCGGTCTTGGCCTTGCGCAGGTTGTGCGCCACGCCCTTGCCGAGCCGGACGATCTTGGCCAGCGGATTCGACGGTTCACCGACCGCGCCCACATCGGCGCCGCTGGGCAGCGGCAGGTCCGTCGAGGAGCCGACGATCACCGCATCCGGGAATTCCTTGCGCATCGCGGCGACCTGGCCCAGCGCGGTGGGCAGCAGTTCGAACAGCTTGTCCGGTCCGGCGAGGAAATCGCGAATCGCCTGGTTTTGAATGGCGACCGTCGAATATTCCAGGCACAGCAGATGTTTCAGCGTCGCCTTGACCGTATTGACGATCATCGGACGGCCGTCGTTGCCGAGGTGCAGCGCCGCGACCACCAGGCGGTTGCGCAGGTGGAAATACGCCTGCCAGTCGATGGCGTCGTCCTTGTCGCTCCACGCCATGTGCCAGACCGCCGCACCCGGCAGCGTGACCGTCGGATATCCGGCCGCCCGGGCGCGCAGCCCGTACTCCACGTCGTCCCACTTCAGGAACAGCGGCAGCGGCTGACCGATCTGCTCGGCCACCACGCGCGGGATGACGCAGGTCCACCAGCCGTTGAAATCGACATCGATGCGCCGGTGCAGCAGTTTGGAATTGTCGCGGTCGCGCAGCGGATACTTCGAGAAATCGTGGTCGTATTCGACATTCGGCGCCGCGGTCCACATCCAGATGCCGCGGTCGACCACCTCGCCCATGGTGTGCAGATGCGAACGCTCCTGCAGATTCAGCATCTGGCCGCCCACCAGCGTGGGTGTGCGCGAGAAACGGGCAAAGGCCAGCGCGCGCAGAATGCAGTCCGGCTCGATCTCGATATCGTCGTCCATGTAGACGATGTATTGCGCGTCCGTGGTTTTCAGCGCCTCGTACATGACGCGGCTGTATCCGCCGGAACCACCGAGATTCGGCTGATCGTGAATGGCGAGCCGATCGCCGAGAACCGCGGCGGCCTCGGCGAATCCGGGTTCGTCCACGGCCTTGCGATTGCCCTGATCGGGAATGATCACGGCCTTGATCTTCTCCAGCACCAGCGGATCGGAACCGAGGGCCGCGAGAGTGTTCACACAGTCGGTGGGCCGGTTGAAGGTCGGCATGCCCACCGCGATGCTGCCCTCACCGGGCGCCTCGACCGGCGCGTACCACCCGCCGCTGCGCAATTCGACCGCGGAATCGGTGGTGATGTCGAACCAGATCCAGCCGCCGTCCTCGAACGGCGCCAGATCGACCTCGAATTCCACGGTGGTGATATCGGCCGGCGCGGTGAGCGATTCACGGCCCGCCGAGGCTGTCGCGAATTCGTTGCCGCGCACGTGGATCCGGGAACCGTCGGCCTTGGAACGGTAGACGTCCACCCGGCCGTGCCCGGACAGGTCCAGGCGCAGCACCACCGATTCCAGAATCGTCCAGCGTCGCCAGTAACTGGCCGGCACCGCATTGAAATAGGTGCAGAACGACACTTCGGATTCGGCGCCGATCGACAGCGAGGTGCGCGTGGGAGCATGCGCGCGGCGAGCGTTCGTCGCCGATTCCTCCAGATACAGCGTCCGCACATCCAGCGGCTCGCCGGGGCGAGGCAGAATGATGCGCTGCAGCAGGGATTTCGCGCGGGTCTCGGTGCTCATATCCTCGAGGGTCACTTGTGCGGTCATTTCACTTCCTGCATCCGCGGTACGGGCCGGTGGCACATTACTGGGGATCGCCGGCCGTGAGCGGTGCGCCGGATTCCAGATGCGGGCGCAGCACGTTGTCGAAGGTACTCAACGCGCTGCCGATGGCCATATGCATGTCGAGATACTGGTAGGTGCCCAAACGTCCGCCGAAAACGACCTTGGCCGTCGCGGTTTCGTTCTTCGCCCGCTCGCGGTAGGCGAGCAGTTTCGCGCGGTCCTCCGGGGTGTTGATCGGGTAGTACGGCTCGTCGCCGGTCTGCGCGAATCGCGAGAATTCGCGCATGATGACGGTCTTGTCCTCCGGATAGCCGTCGCGCTCCGGGTGGAAATGGCGCGGCTCGATGATGCGGGTGAACGGGACATCGGCATCGTTGTAATTCATCACCGAGGTGCCCTGGAAGTCGCCGGTCTCGAGCACTTCGGTCTCGAAATCGATGGTGCGCCAGCCCAGTTCGCCCTCGCTGTAGTCGAAGTAGCGGTCCAGCGGGCCGGTGTAGACGACGGGCGCGTCCGGATTCTGCGCGCGGATTTCGTCGCGCACCTCGAACCAATCGGTATTCAGGCGCACCTCGATCAGATCCGATTCGGCCATCTTCTCCAGCCAGGCGGTGTAACCGTTGACCGGCAGACCCTCGTAGGTGTCGTTGAAATAGCGATTGTCGAAGGTGTATCGCACGGGCAGCCGGGTGATATTGCCGGCGGGCAGCTCCTTGGGATCGGTCTGCCACTGCTTGGCGGTGTAATCGCGGACGAACGCCTCGTAGAGCGGGCGGCCGATCAGCGAAATCGCCTTTTCCTCGAGGTTCGCGGCATCTTTGGTCTCGATCTCGGCGGACTGCTCCGCGATCAGCGCCCGCGCCTCCTCGGGACTGAAATAACGGCCGAAGAACTGCGAGATCAGGCCGAGTCCCATCGGGAACTGGTAAGCCTGCCCCTTGTGCATCGCGAAGACCCGATGCTGGTAACCGGTGAACTCGGTGAACTGATTGACGTAATCCCACACCCGCTTATTGGAGGTGTGGAAGAGGTGGGCACCGTACTTGTGGATTTCGATGCCGGTTTCCGGATCCGCCTCCGAATACGCGTTACCGCCCAGGTGGTAGCGGCGCTCGACCACGAGCACCCGCTTTCCCAGCAGGTTGGCGGTGCGTTCGGCAACGGTCAGCCCGAAGAATCCGGAGCCGACGACGATCAGATCGAAGGGAGCTGCGACGGTCACGGGAGCCCAGCGTAGCCGTAGCGGGTCACCGCGTCTGCACGCCGTAGGTCTCGGTAGCGGGGACGGTGGTCACGGCCGTGCGCGGACCGGCAGGGGTAGCGGAATCTCGCCGCGAGGGGCCGGGAAGTGTTCACCAGGGCGTCACCGGGGGTTGACGCGGACACCGTCCCCATCGAGACCACACGCCACCCATACCGCTCCCGGGATGGGCGAGCGCCCCGGCCACGGCGGCGCCCACCCGCCGACCGCCTCAGTACGGGTAGGGAGGCTGGCCGTAGTACGCGGCAGGCGGATAGGCGGGCATGCCCACGCCACACCACCGCTTCGCCGAACCGGACAGCGTCAGGCTCAGCATCAACACCGCGAACAGCAGTCCGACGATTCCGCCGATCGATGCCGCGGGCACGCCGTTGGCCAATGCCATGACGATCCCCGCGAGACCGCCCAGCAGCCCGAGCGAGGACAGCGCGACCAGCATCACGCGCCCGGCATTCTTGTGGTTCATCAGCATGATTCCGCCGACGGCCCACAGCAGCGCGATCAGACCGTCGACCGCGGCCATGACATAGAAGATGTCGCCCGAACCGCTGCTGTGCGAACTGTACGAGCCGTACGAACGATTCAGATTGCTTGCCGCACTGAGCAAACCGATGATTCCGAACCCGGCCAGCAACGCCAGCAGCAGTGCGAAAACGCCGGCCGTGATCGCCGCGCCACCACTCGGCCGCGGCTCCTGATAACCGTAGGGCGCATACCCCGGCGCCGGATACCCCGCAGGCGGATACCCGGGCGGCGGATAACCCGCCGGCGGATAACCATTACCCCCGTAGCCGGGTCCATATGGATAGCTCATCGGCCTCCCCCTTCTCTCGGGCAGGCACTCTACCGCCTGCGAACGACGTCGGTACCAGGTGAACCCGCATCACGGGGAAGCCGGCTCACCGGATGTCTCCTTATCGTCGCCGTGGTGGTTGGCCGATTCTTAAGGCGGGGATAAATCCCTGTCCGCGAGGCTCGTTCGGCCCGACACATTCAGTAGGCGACCGTGAAGCGGGTGCGGGCGTGGCGCGGATTCTCGGCCTCGTCGAGGAGTGCGACGGCGAGGTCCTCCATCGAGATGCACGAGGTGCCCGTGCTGTCGCTGAGCAGTTCGTCGAGGCCGGTCCGGTAGCTTCCGCGGCGTTCGCCGGGCTCGAGCAGGGCCGGCGGGCTGAGGTAGGTCCAGTCGACATCGGTTGCCGCCCTGCGGAATACCTCGCGTTGCGCGTGACAGGCCAGGGCGATCGGCCGCCAGTCCGGCGGAAAGTCGGGCATCTGCATGACGGTCGAGCCGGTTCCGGGCACGATCAGATCGCCCGCGCCGCCCACGACCAGCAGGCGGATTCCGGTGTTGCGCAATCCCTCCAGCAGCGCCGCGGCCACATCCGCCATTTCGTACTCGCGCCCGGCGCGGGGCCTGGTCGCACTGATGACCACATCGCTTCCGGCGGTGACATCCTTCACCCGGTCCGGGTCGGTGGCGTCCGCGGCGCGGAAGTTCGCCGCTGCGGGCAGCGTATTCGGACGCTCGGCGCTGCGGCCGACGGCGGTGACCTCGTGGCCGCGCGACAGCGCCTCGTGCACGATCCGGCTGCCGGCGGTTCCCGCGGCACCGAAAACGGTGATATGCATGATCTTTCACTCCTGCCAAGGAATCAGCGGACTCGGGAGATGTGCGCCGAAGGGTCTTCGGGCGCGATCGAATCGGTGTCGGCCGACGAAAGTTGCCGGGGATCGGCGAGTTCGGGCGCATCGATGGTTACCGGTGACAGCGAATGTCCGGCCGGCTTCTGCATGCGATCCCCCACCTGGCCCAGCACCGTGCCACCCAACGCGATCACCATGCCCAGCACCTGCAACGGAGTCAGCGACTGGCCGAGCGCAGCCCATCCGATCACCGCCGCGGAGAGCGGGCTGAGCAGGCCGAGGAAGGCGACCGACGTGGCCGGCACCCGAGCCAAACCGCGAAACCAGAGGGCGTAGGCGGCCGCGGTGCCGAGCGCGCCCAGATAGAGGTATCCGCCGATCGCCGGGGCGTCCAGTGCGGGCGGCGCACCCTCGGTGAGCAGCGCCAACGGCAGCAGGACCACTCCGCCCGCGGTCAACTGCCAGCTCGTGAACGCCAGCGGGCCGACCCCTTCCGGCCGACCCCAATGACCGGTCAGCACGGTTCCCGCGGCCATCGATGCCGCGCCGGCCAGTCCGGCCAGCACACCGATCGGGTCCAGCGCGGCATTCGCCCGCAGCACCACCAATGCCACCCCCAGCATGCCGATCCCCGCGGCCAGCAGTTTGCGACCGCTCGGCCGCACCCGCAGCAGCAGCGCCGCGAAGCCGAGCGCGAACAGCGGTGCGGCCGAACCCAATACGGCCGCCACACCGCCGGGCAGCCGGTATGCGGCGAGGAACAGCAACGGGAAGAAGGCGCCGATATTGAGCACGCCGAGCAGTGCGGCACGGCCGATCCAACGGCCGCGCGGCAGCACCCGGGTGGCGCCCAGCAACACCAATCCGGCCGGGAGGGCGCGCATCAATGCGGTGAACATCGGCCGCTCCGGCGGCAGGAACTCGGACGTGACGGCGTACGTGGTGCCCCACACCAGCGGGGCCAGACCGGTGATCGCGAGGATCGCGGCAGTCGAACCGCGGGCGGTGGTGCGATTCATCTCGGTATCTCCTCATTGATAATCTCAACGTTGAGATAATCCGACACCGCCAAGTGTCTTGATGTCAAGTATCTGAACGTTGAGATATTGCGCACGAGAGGAGACCGATGAGCGACGCCGTGGATCGGATCGTCGCGGACTGGGGTCGCGTCCGCCCGGAACTCGACGTGTGGCCCACCCACGTCATCGGCCGGCTGAAGCGCTTGAGCCGACGGCTCGAGCGCGAGATGAAGGACTTCTTCGCCCGCTACGGCCTCGAGTACTGGGAGTTCGACGTACTGACCACGCTGCGCCGCTCCGGCGGTCCCGACGGTCTCACCGCCGGCGACCTGATCAATGCCACCATGGTGACCTCGGGCGCGATCACCAATCGCATCGACCGCATGGCCGCCAAGGATCTGGTCCGCCGAGTTCCCGATGCGAAGGACCGGCGAACCATCCGAGTCCAGCTCACCGACCGCGGACGCGAAGTGATCGACGAGCTCATGCCGCTGCACGTCGACAACGAGATCCGCCTGCTGTCCGGCATGAGCCGCACCGATCTCGACCAGCTCGCCGGCCTGCTCCGCCGACTGTCCGAATCACTGGACGACACCTCGCTGGGCTGAGCGGGACTACTACGGCAGCGCCGACGATCCGGTCCCGGATGCGGGCGAGACCGGCGGGGTCGGCGAACCCGGCCGCGCCACATCGGACACGCCAGGTGCAGTCCGCTAACCCGGAATCTGCTGCGGAGCGACTGCCTCCGGCACGGGCGCGGTGTGGTCGGGCGCCGCGATACCCGCTGCCGACGAGTCGGCCGGAGCGCCGGTCGCAGCAGCCGGAGCGCCG
>NZ_BDBN01000075.1 GCF_001613005.1 Nocardia nova NBRC 15556
CGCCGACCTCGGCGCCGCGGCCCACGACCGTGCCGCCGATCAGCAGCGCACCCGGCGCGACGCCGGCACCGGGATGAACCAGTGATTCGCCGCGCTGCCCCGGCAGCGCCGGAGAAGGCGCGATGCCGCGCACCAGATCGGCGGACCCGCGCACGAAATCCTCGGGCGTACCCATGTCGCGCCAATACGAGGCATCGACATGGCCCTGAATGTGGGCGCCCTCGGCCAGCAGCGACGGGAACACCTCGCGCTCGACCGATACCGGACGGCCACTCGGGATCTTCTCGATGTACTCGCGGCGGAAGACGTAGCAGCCGGCGTTGATCTGGTCGGTCGGCGGATCCTGGGTCTTCTCCAGGAACGCCGTGACCCGGCCGGTCTCGTCGGTGGGTACGCAACCGAACGCGCGCGGATCACCGACCCGGACCAGATGCAGGGTCACATCGGCACGGGTCGAGGCGTGCGTATCGAGCACGGCCCCCAGATCGGCGCCGCCGAGGACGTCACCGTTGAAGACCATCACGTTGTCGGCGCGCAGCTTCGGCAGCACGTTGCGGATGCCGCCGCCGGTTCCGAGCGGCTCGGTCTCGGTGACGTATTCGAGGTCGAGGCCGAGCTCGGCTCCGTCGCCGAAATGCTCCTCGAAGACCTCGGCCTTGAACGATGTGCCCAGCACCACATGAGTGATGCCGGCATCGGCGATCCGGGCCAGCAGGTGATGCAGGAACGGTAGACCGGCGACCGGCAGCATCGGTTTCGGCGCCGACAGCGTCAGCGGGCGCAGCCGGGTGCCCTGGCCACCGACCAGGATCACGGCGTCAGTTGCGGTATCCACGCCCGCTCCCTCCCGAATTGTCCGGCATCAGTCTTCCCCTGTTCAGGTTCGGTCCACGCGTTATCGCTGCGCTTCGCGGTCGCGCTCGCGCAGCGCAGATCGAACCGCAAGTTTGCAGCGAATCGCAAGTCCGGCCCGCAACGCCCAGCGCAGCGGGGCCTGCCACCAGTGCGGATGGCGGTCGGCCTGGAAACGATAGGCGGAGGCGTGGTGGGCGGGCAACATGGTCTCCGGATGCCGCCCGGCCGCGTGTCCTTTGGCGTGGGTGACCTCGGCGGTCGGCACGAAGACGTTGTGCCAGCCGGCCTTGCCCATCCGGTCGCCGAAGTCGACATCCTCCATGTACATGAAGTAGCGGGAGTCGAAGCCCTCGATGCTGTCGAACGCGTCACGCCGGACCAGCAGGCACGAACCCGACAGCCAGCCGACCGTGCGCTCGGCGATCTCCTCGTTCTCCTGCCGGTACCGGCGCGTCCACGGGTTACCCGGCCAGACCGTGCCGAGGATCGCATGGCCGGCGCCGTCGAGCAGGCCGGGCACCCGCCGCGCGGAGGGATAGATGCTGCCGTCCGGCTCGTGGATCAGCGGCCCGAGCGCCCCGGCTCGCGGCCAGCGCCGCGCGGCGGCCAGCAGCTGATCGATGGAATCGGTCCCCCAGCGCACGTCGGGGTTCGCGATGATCACGTATTCGATATCCGGATCGAGCTCGGCGACCGCTCGGTTCACCGCGCCGCCGTAACCGATGTTGCCGCCGGTGCGCAGCAGCGTGACGTGTTCGTTGGACTCCGCGGCCAGCTCGGGAGCGCCGTCGGTCGAGCCGTTGTCGGCGAGGATCACCTGCGGCTTCTCCGCGGTGGCGGTCGCGAGGGTGCTGATGAAGTGGTCGAGATGCTCGCCCGGCGAATAGGTTACGGTGACCACCGCCAGCTGAGGGGTACGGTCCGCGGAAGGGGCTGAATCCGAAGCGCTCACGGAAGGCCAGCCTAATGGGTGAGAGGCCGGAGTAGGCACCCGAGCGCAGCCACCCACAGGGCCTTATCAGACTGACGGCCGGCACCGGTGCTCACGCTCGCCGCCTCGCGCGGCGGCGAGCAGGAAGAATCACGGTTTCGCCCGATCCGACAGGCGTGCCAGCGCGTCGGCGAGCGCCGCGCGCCACTCACGCAGCGGGGTGAGCCCGGCCTCGGCCCACGCTCGATTCGACAGCACCGAGTACGCCGGGCGCCGGGCGGGACTCGGGAAATCGGCGGTGCCGCAGGGCCGCACCCGCTCGGGATCGGCCCCGAGTTCGGCGAACACCGCACGCGCCAGCCCGAAGCGGCTGACCGCACCCGCGTTGCTCGCGTGCAGTACCCCCGGAACCGGCTGTCGCGCAACGAGTTCCAGCAGACCCTGCGCCAGATCGGGCGCGTAGGTGGGCGATCCGATCTGATCGTCGACCACCGATATCGTCTCGCGTTCGGCCTCGAGCCGGCGCATCGTCGCCACGAAGTCGCCGCGGTCACCGGTGTAGACCCAGGCCGTGCGCACGATCGTGGCCTGCGGATACTCTTCGAGCACGGCCTGCTCACCGGCCAGTTTGGTACGGCCGTACACACTTGCCGGTCCGGTCGGGTCGTCCGGCTCGTACGGGTCCGAGGCGGTGCCGTCGAAGACGTAATCGGTCGAGATGTGGATCAGGCGCGCATCGGCCACGCGGCAGGCGGCGGCGAGTACCGCCGGCCCGGTGACGTTGCCCGCATACGCCGCCTCGTGGTCGGACTCGGCGGCGTCGACGGCGGTGTACGCGGCACAGTTGAGCACCACGTCGCCCGGACGCACGACAGCGCGCACCGCCTCGGCGTCGGTGATGTCGAGATCGGCACGCCCCAGGGCGAGTGCCGTGGGCGCCGCCGCGCGCAACGCGCGGCCGAGCTGTCCGCCGGCACCGGTGATCACGAGCCGGGAGTGGGAATCGGGACTCACCCGGCAAGTCTGGCACGCCACGCCAACAGCGGTTCAGCGGTGCGGGCGCACTGGTTGGATAGCCTCGAATCCGGGAACTCCCCGGTACGCCACCGGTATCGGAGGCGGTGGGCTACGCGGGCAGATTCTCGAACGGGGGTCGATCGAGCGTGGAAAAGGAATACGGAGTGCCGCAGAACAGACGTGCGTCGTCGCCGCCCCGCGGCGCCGGAGCACCACTGCCCGGCGGCCGCATCCCGCGAGCTCGCGGCGTTCGCCCGAGGCCGGATCCCGGGGTGAATCGTCCCGGACGGCTGCTCGCCGTAGCCGCCGCGGCCGTGGTGTTCATCGTCACCGGCTTCGGCTGGCACAGTGTGGATTCCTTGATCTCCGGTATCGAGCGGATCGGCAATCTCGGCCTGGGCGGCGGCCACGACGGTGCGGTCGACATCCTGATGGTCGGCATCGACAGCCGCACCGACGCACACGGCAATCCGCTCAGCGACCAGGAACGGGCGATGCTGCACGCCGGCGACGAGGTCGGCACCAACACCGACACCATCGTGCTGGTCCGGGTGCCCAACGACGGCCGTTCGGCGACCGCGATCTCGATTCCGCGCGACTCCTACGTCGACATCCCCGGCATCGGCAAGGGCAAGATCAACTCCGCCTACGGCGCGACCAAGGAGAACGCCCGGCAGAAATACGCGTCGCAGGGCCTGTCCGACTCCCAGATCGAGCAGAAGTCCACCCAGGCCGGCCGGCAGGCGCTGATCAAGTCGGTCGCCAACCTCACCGGGATCACCGTCGACCACTACGCCGAGGTCGGGCTGCTCGGATTCGTGCTGCTCACCAATGCCGTCGGCGGGGTCGACGTATGCCTGAACAATGCGGTGGACGAACCGCTCTCGGGCGCGGATTTCCCAGCCGGACGGCAACGCCTGAACGGGGCGCAGGCACTGAGTTTCGTACGTCAGCGCCACGATCTGCCCCGCGGCGACCTGGATCGGATCGTGCGTCAGCAGGTGTTCATGGCCTCGCTGGTGAACAAGGCGCTCAACGCGCGCATCCTCGCCAATCCCGCGAAGTTGCGCGAACTCAGCGATGCCGTCGGCCGCACGATCGTGCTCGACGAGGACTGGGACGTGGTGGCCTTCATGCATCAGCTGCAGGATCTGTCCGGCGGGAAGGTGAATTTCGAGACCATTCCGGTGCAGGACCTCGACGGGACGACCGCCGACGGCGAATCCGTGGTGAAGGTCGATCCGAAATCGGTGAAATCCTTCGTCGCGGCGGCGGTCGGCGCCACCACCGACGAGCACGACGACGACCGGACGGTGGCGCCGAGTTCGGTCACCACCGACGTCTACAACGCCGGCAGTACCGGTGGTTTGGCCGGCCAGGTGGCGCAGGCCTTGACCGGCAAGGGTTTCCACACCGGAACCGTCGAGAACTGGCCGGGTTCGCCGGTGCGCAGCAGCCGGGTGCTCGCCGCCTCCGGCTCCGATCCGAAGGCGAAGGCGGTCGCCGAGGCGCTCGGCGGCCTGACCGTGGTCGCCGCACCGGATGTGCCGGAGGGCGCGGTGCGCGTGGTGCTCGCCGATGACTACTCTGGTCCGGGCTCGGCGGCCGGCAGTCTGTTCGATATGTCCGGAACCTCGCCGGCCTCGGGCACCGCGACACCGGTGCCGCCCGCGCCTCCCATCGACGCCGGCCAGAACGGACCGAAATGCGTGAACTGAACGACACTCTCACCGATGCCCTGCTCGGCCCGATCCTCGCCCGCGAGCCCGCGGCGCCCCGGATCACCCACTACGACGACAGCACCGGTGCCCGCATCGAACTGTCCGGGCTGACGCTGGCGAACTGGGCGGCCAAGACCGCCAATATGATTCGCGACGAATTCGGCCTCGCTCCGGGCGCACGGGTGTCGGTGCTGCTGCCCGCGCACTGGCAGACCGCCGCGGTCCTGCTCGGCTGCTGGTGGGCGGGCACGGAGGTGGTGCTGCGGCCGGACGCCGACGCCGAGCTCGCGCTGGTCTCGGCCGCGCGCATCGCCGAGGCCGGTGATATCGCCGAGGTGGCCGCGCTGTCGCTGGATCCGATGGGCATGCCCGTCGCCGATCTGCCGGTCGGCGTCACCGATTACGCCACGTCGGTGCGGGCGCACGGCGATCAATTCCACCCGTCGGGCGCGGGCGCCGCCCTCGACGGCGCCACCGTCGCCGAGACCGTGGCCGCGGCCCGGGCCTCGGCCGAACAGCAGGGGTTCACCGCGAGCGACCGGGTGCTGTCCACCACCGACTGGGACACCACCGCCCACCTGATCGACGGACTGCTCGCGGTGTACGCGGCCGGGGCCTCGCTGGTGCAGGTGACCGCCCCGGATCCGGCTCGGCTCGAGCACCGGATCGAGACCGAGCGCGTCACCACTCGCCGGTCCTGATCTCCTACCCGGGTAGGGCACGGCGATCCACCCGCAGGCCGTTTTCGGCTCGCCCGCTACTCCGTAGTGTGGGGGTCAGCGAACCGGACGACGAACGGGGATGGCGATGAAGCCGCAGTACTGGTTTCGGTGGTTGGTGGTGCAGGGCACGCCGCGGCTGGTCTTGAAGACCTACGCCCGGCGCGGCGAAACCGTGGCACAACTGATGTCCAGCCCCGAGGCGGTCGATGATCCGATACCACTGCTGGAATCCTTGCGCGCACAGGGACGGCTGGTGCACTCCCCCCTCGGCTGGGCGACCACCGACTACGAGGTGGTGCGGACCGTGCTGCGCGACACCACCTTCAAGGTCGCGGCGGCCGAGGGTTTCGTGCCCGGACCGCTGCGGCCGCTGATGGATCTGGCGCCGCTGCCGCCCAATCCGGTGCAGCCGCCGTCGATGCTGGTGATCGATCCGCCCGACCACACCCGGATGCGTAAACCGGTGGCCTCGGCATTCACTCCGCGCGCGATCGCCCGGCTGCGCGACCGCGTCGAATCGGTGACAACGGAACTGCTCGATGCCCTGCCCTCCGGCGGTTCGGCGGATCTGGTCGCCGATTTCGCCTCCCAGGTGCCGATCGCGATCATCTCCGAAATGCTGGGCTTCCCCGACGCCGACCGCGACCGCTTCCTGGCGTGGGGCGACGCCGTCTCGCCGATGCTCGATATCGGCATCAGCTGGCCAACCACCCGCGACGCCTCGGCGGCCATTCTGGAGATGGACCACTATCTCGACGAGCACATCGCGCGGCTGCGGCGCGAACCGGGCGAGGACATCCTGTCCGGCCTGGTGAGTTCCGGCACGCTGGACAACACCGAGTTGAAGGCCTCCGCCACGCTGCTGATGGGCGCCGGATTCGAGACCACGGTCAATTTGATCAGCAACGGCGTCGTGCAGCTGGTGAACCATCGCGATCAGCTGGACCTGCTGCGCGAGGATCCGCAGCTGTGGCCCAACGCGATCGAGGAGATTCTGCGTTTCGACGCCCCGGTGCAGAACACCGGCCGCATTGCCGGGCGCGATGCGGAACTGGGCGGGGTCACCGTGCACCGGGGCAGCACGGTGGTGCTGTCGCTGTCGGGCGCCAACCGCGACCCGAAGGTGTTCGACGAACCGCACCGCTTCGACGTCACCCGCGCCAACGCCAAGGATCACCTGACGTTCTCCAGCGGCATCCACGCCTGCCTGGGCGCGAGCCTGGCCCGGATGGAGGGCACGTACGCGCTGCGGTCGCTGTTCGAGCGTTTCCCGAATCTCGTGCTGGCCGGTCGCCCGCAGCGCCGGCCGCTGTTCACCCTGCACGGCTACAGCCGGTTGCCGGTGCTGCTCGGTCAGCGCGCCGAACAGCCCAGCAGCGTCTGAGCCGGCTCAGCTGAAGCCGACCGCCTGGTCGCCCCAGGCGGTGTGCAGATCGTGATCGGGATCGTCGAGGACTCGATCCGCGGCGTCGACGACCAGTGTCGTGCGGGTGGATTCGCGGTAGGGCGGCCAATGCTTCGAGCCGTCCAGCGCGGCCGGCACTCCGTGCTCGGCGAAGGCCAGCCAGCGCCGCATCATCCGGCCCGAGACCTCGCTCGCGACCTTGCGACCACCCAGCCAGAAGGTCGGGTCGTGGTCGAAGGAGCCGAAATTGCCGAAGATGTACGGCAATTCGGTGGCGTGTCCGGCGCCTACACGCGCCGCCTTCAGCATCGGCGTGGCCTGATCGAAGCGATACATCCAGGTGCGGCTGTGCCGGGAATGCGCATCGGCGACCCAGTGCGCCGGCATCCGGAACGCCGCATCGGTCGACATCGCCAGCGCGCCGCGAGTCTTGGTCAGATCCGGGTAGGCGGAGGTGATTTCGGCGATGCGCTCGTGCGACATCCCGGGGTGTTCCCCCGCGACGGCATTGAGCATCGCGTTCACCGCATCCGGTGTCACCGGCATGATCGGCGAGCGGAACAGCCGGAACAGCGACGCCTCGTCCTTGTTGGTGCCGATGATCAGCGGTACGCGATGCGAGCGGCCCTGCTGGAAGCGGTCGGTCGGATAGGTGGGCAGCAGATCACCGTCCACCACCGGCGCCGCCGCCAGGCGCCCCGGCGACTGCAGCGGCACCTCGTCCAGCAGGATGCCGGCCGCGTCCACGATCCGTTCGACGGGGCATTCCAGCAGTTCCCCGGCACGTTCGAGCGGCAGATCCATCAGCTCCAGGAAGCGGCTCGCCACCCCGGCGGCCCGGTCGGGGCCGAAGACCGTCGTGGCCGGGGGGCTCTGCGCGATGGCGCGGTGGAACAGGCCCGCGGCCCGCGGCGAGGTCAGTAGCGCGGTGACGCATCCGGCGCCGGAGGATTCGCCGAAGACGGTGACGTTGCCCGGATCGCCGCCGAAGGCGGCGGCATTGTCGCGCACCCATTCCAGCGCCGCTATCTGGTCGTGCAGGCCGAGGTTGGCGACGAACCCGTCGCCCAGCGAGGACAGATCGAGGAAGCCGAGTGCGCCGAGCCGATAGTTCACCGCGACGATCACCACGTCGCCCATCTCGACCATCCGGCGGCCATCGTAGATCGCCTGGGCCGCCGTGCCCAGACAGTAGGCGCCGCCGTGCAGCCACACCATCACCGGACGCGGCTGCACCGGCTCGGCGGCCGGCGCCCACACGGTGACCCACAGGCAGTCCTCGCCCATGCGCAGCCCCGAGTCGACGGGCACCATATCGCCCATGGTCTGCGGCGCGATCTCGCCGAATTCGGTGCAGTCACGCACTCCCGACCAGTGTTCGGGCGGTTCCGGCCGGGCGAACCGCTTCGGTCCCGCCGGTGCCGCGGCATAGGGAATGCTGCGCCACACGTGAACCGATCCCGTACGGAATCCGCGTACCGCACCGCTGGTCGTGTGGGCGACAGGTCCGGCAGTGTCCTCGACCGGGGTCGCCTCGAAGAATTGAGTGCTCATCTCGCACCTCCTCGTACTCCCTGTAACCGAGAGTACGTCCGAGATCATTCGTACCGCGTCAGCCTCGATCGATGTGGCCGAGGTCGCGGGCGGGATCGATGCGGTCGCGCACGCGCTGTTTCAGCCCGGCGACATCCGGGAAGCCGCCGTCGGCTTTGCGCTCCCAGATCTGCTCACCGTCCACGGTGATCCGGAACACTCCACCGGTTCCGGGAATCAGTGCCACCTCGTCGAGGTCGGTGCCGAAGGTGTTCAGCAACTCCTGGGCCATCCATCCGGCCCGCAGTAACCACCGGCATTGCGTGCAGTATTCGATCGCGATTCGTGCCATGCGGTGACCCTAATGAGGGTCCGGATTCCCGGTAGCCACCGCGCGGCTGTCCACGTTTACGGCAACTCCTTCGCTATCTGCATTAATCGGAAATGTATTGTCGAAATAATAATGGGAGAGCACGGGAAACTCTTTACGAGCCGGTTACGATTCGATATCTCCATCGACGTAGACCCAGCGGCCGTCTATACGAGCAAACCTGCTGCACTCGGAGAGCACACCCCGCCGGCCGTCGTATCGGTATGTGGCGCGGAATTCGACCACTCCGGTGTCGTCGAAGAGGCCGCCCGCCTCCGTAGCGAAGACCTGCAGCGACACCCAGCGCTGCGCCGGATCCAGGGCCAGCCGTCGCGGCCTGGTTCGCGGATGCCAGGTCCGCAGCAGGTAGTCGCGATCGCCGACGGCGAAGGCGGTGTAGCGCGAACGCATCAGCGCCTCGGCGGTCGGCGCTGGGCGGGTGTCGTCCAGGCGCGGGCCGCAGCACTGCCCGAACTGTTCGCCGCTGCCGCACGGACAGCGGTCGGTGTCGTCCGGACGCTCGGGAAAGGTATCGGCCATCGGACGATTATCGCCGCCCGATATCACCTGTTCCGGCGGCGGCCGAAGACGGCGGGTACATCCGCGCGGCCGATGCGGTCGAGTTCCTCGGCCAGCCGGGCGGTCTCGTCGTACCAGTCACGCAGTTCGTGCAGGGTCGGCGCGGGTTCGGAGTCGAGGTGATGTCCGGCCCGCGACAGCGTCGCCCACAATCCGGCGACCCGGCCCGACAGTTCGGAGCCGGCGCAGCTGTCCAGCGCCAGCAGCTGGGCGCGCATACTGCACCGGGCCAGCGGTGGCGACACTCGCGCCCACAGCCGGTCCACCGACTGTTCCAGCGCGATCCGCAGGATCCACACCGTCGCCCGCGACCACAGGCCGCCCGCATCGGTGACCGTGCCGTCGAGTAGTTCCGCGGCCGCCGCCAAGCGCTGGGCCACGGTCGGGCTCACGGATTCAGCCATGTCACGAATCTCTTCGTCCCCGAGATCAAATCGCCCGAGCGACGCTGGATGCGGATATGGGCTCCGGCCGTGGCATCGCGCACCACCGCGCGCGCCCACGGCGCCTCCCGGTCGAGATAGTCGTTGAGATCGTCGACCCGGTCGGGCACACCGAAGACGGCCAGGGCGACCGTCTCCCAGGTAGTCCGGGCCCGATCGACGCGGCGCTGGACCTCGCGGTGGTCGACGCCGGCGGCCAGCAGTTCTCGCCGCGCGCGGGCCAGCGCGGCCGCCTCGATCGCGGATCGGCAGCAGGTGATGACCAGTTCGTTCGCGATGGGCTTGGGCAACTGCCTGGTGCGCAGCAGGGCCCGCGCGTCGCCGAGATAGCGCTGCACCGGATCCTCGACCGCGCGCACCTCCACTCGCGAGTGTTCGCGCCGCTGCACGTCGAGAACCGTTGCGTCCAAACGTAACCGGCGCACCGCCTCGGCCAGCCGCTCGTCGTGGGTGAACACGATGACCTGGCGTCCGCTGCGCGCCACCGCGGCCAGCACGCGGGCGAGTCCGTCGACCTTCGCCGGATCCATCGCCTGCACCGGGTCGTCGATCATGACGAATCCGAACGGACTTTCGGCCACCGTGGCCCGCGGCAGGAACAGGGCCAGGCCCAGCGCATGCAATTCGCCCTGGCTCATCACTCCGAGAGCGGCGGCTCCGGAGTCGTCCACGGTGACGTCGAGCAGCACCTTGCGACTGGCTCCGGCGTTACCCTGCAGGCGAATCGCGCCGAGATCCACATTGCTGCGCTGGCGCAACCCGCCCCAGATGCGCCGGGCGTGCTCGGCCAGCGGGGCGAGCCGTTCGTCGCGCAGGCCGGCGGCGGCCGACTTCAGCCAGTCCTCGGCGCGGCGGACGGTACGCAGTTCGGCATCGACCGAGGCCACCAGCCGTGCCTCGTGCAGCCAGGTGGCGATGCGCGGGACCAGCGGCGTCCAGACCGCATCGATGCGATCGAGTTCCTTGTGCACGGCCCGCTGCAGCACCTCCAGCCGCACCGCGAGGTCGGCGTGCGCGCCGCGCATCCGGGCCGCCAGCGTGGCGCCCGCTTCGACCTCCAGCAGAGCGGACCAGGATGACCAGGCGCGACGAGCGTCCACAGGATCGATATTCGGCGCGGCGATGGTCGAATCCAGTTCCGGCGGCACCGGTTCGATCAGCGCACGGGCCGCGGCGATCGCCTCGCCCAGCGCGCCCCGGGCGGCGGTCAGGACGGCGGCGCGCCGCTCGACGGCCTCGATCCGGGCTGTCGCCTCGCGCCGCCACCGCGCGTCGAGCCGGCCGTGGCCGCAGACCGGGCAGGGGCATTCGCCGTCCTCGGCGTGTTCGCGGGCGCCACGCAGCAGGTCGACCACCCGGAGTTCGGCCTCCAGATCGCCGGTCGCCAGGTCCAGCAGCTCCGCGGTGGCCCACTCGACCGCCTCGGCGGCCGCCTCGACCTGGGCCGGAGCCGGAATGCGCAGCCGTGCCACGGCCTGCAGTGCCGCGACACCGCCGGGGTCGTGGCGGGCGCCGGCGAGTTCGTGGGCAATCGCGGACAGATCCGGCGCGGGCGCGCGCAACATCTCGGCGACGCGCTCGGCGCGCTCGTCGGCGACGGTGATCAGTTCGTCCAGCAAAGCCTGCCGGCCGTCCCGGGACTGTTTCGCGGCGCGTTCCAATTCGATTCGGCGCGTGCGGGTCCGGTCCAAGGCGGCACTGATGTCGTCGAGCCCGAGCAGCCGATGCAGCGCGTCGAACAGATCGCTCGGACGGCCGTCGACCACCGCGCCGAGTTCGCTGTAGGACAAAAACGGCCGATACAGCTCCAGGGCGCGCGCCCAGTCCTGTGGGCGGAATCGGTCGCTGTCGCTGCCGTTCTCGTGCTGCGTCCAGCTGCCT
This sequence comes from Nocardia nova NBRC 15556, assembly GCF_001613005.1. Taxonomy (GTDB): domain Bacteria; phylum Actinomycetota; class Actinomycetes; order Mycobacteriales; family Mycobacteriaceae; genus Nocardia; species Nocardia nova. Next base: position 11,458 of record NZ_BDBN01000075.1, read on the forward strand.
TCGGACAGTTCGTCGCCGCCGGCCCACGTGCGCTCGATCGTGAACGGGCCGCGTTCCTGCGCGACCAGATCGATCGCGATCCGGGGATCCTGCTCGCAGTGCATATTCCGCCAGCCGTCGCGCCAGACCGCGGATCTGCCCTCCCAGCGCCGGTTGACGCCGGTGAGTGCGAGTTCCGCGGCCTCGGCGAAACTCGACTTACCCGACCCGTTGCGGCCGACCACCAGCGTCAGACCGGGGCCGGGCGCGATGCGCAGTACCGCCTCGCGACCGATTCCGCGGAAGCCGCGGACGCGGATGGCACGCAGGAATACTCCGGATCGCGGCCCGGCGCCGCCCGCCTCGGCGGACTCCCCCAGCGCCTCCAGCACCGTCTGCGCTACCTCGGGGCTCACCGACGAATCCGTCTGCAGCCGAGCCGAAACCAGGTCGCGCAGCCGCGGCGCGACCTCCCCCTGCTCTTGCCCCACTGCCCCTCCCGGCCCTCGCACACGACTCGTCGTGGCGAACGCTACCGGAGAACCGGCCCGGGCGGGACGCATGGCCATCGAACGGTCGAACCGCCCGATGTCCACCCCTCGGCCGTCCCGGCCGGGCAGTTCCACGGGTTACACCCCTGACGGGTGGCTCGGTTCAACCGAACAGATCAGAATGCCAGAGATCACGATCATTCACAACAGCGCTTGATCCTGCAATAACATTCCGCGCCACGGCAATTCGTCTCGCAATCGATGAGCGAACCCGGTGACGGCCAGCCGGACGGCGGCGTCGACGGCCGGGCGCGCGATGTTGTCGGTGGGCTCGGGTACAAATCCGTGGGTACCGAACGAACGGGGGAACACGTGACGACCTCTCCGGCCGCGACCTACGCCGTCACCGCCGACAATGTGCTGGCCCTGGCGCCCGACGCCACATCGGTGAGCGCCGCCCGCAAGCTCACCGCCGCATGGCTGGGCACCGGCGTCCACGGCAGCTCGCTGTGGGGGCAGTGCAAGGGCAGTGGCGCCACGCCGTATCAGACGATCGTCGACCTGTCGGGGCCCGCCTATCGCTGCTCGTGCCCCAGCCGGAAATTTCCCTGCAAACATGCGCTGTCGCTGTTACTGCTCTGGTCGCAGGGCACGGTCGCGGCGTCCGACGCACCCGCCGACTTCGCGGCGGAGTGGTTGGCGGGCCGGGCCGCACGGGCCGCGAAACCGGCCGAGCCGGCCACGCGCGGCACCAAACAGTCGACGCTCGACCAGCGGCGGGCGCGAGTGACCACCGGACTCGACGATCTCGACGTCTGGCTCGGCGACCAGATCCGCACCGGCTTGGCCCAGGCCGACCATTCCGCGGCGGCCCTGGAGGCGGTGGCCGCCCGGATGGTGGATTCGCAGGCGCCGGGGGTGGCGGCAGCATTGCGGCAACTGCCGCGCCGCACCCTGGGCGTCGAACAGTGGCCGGCGATTCTGCTCAGCGAATACGCCCGGTTGCATCTGCTGATCGGCGCACACCGGCGGCTCGACGACCTGCCGCCGGCGCTGGCTGCCGGGGTACGCGCCCATATCGGCTATCCGGCCAAGGCCGAGGAGGTCCGCGGCGGCGAGCCCGCGATCCGCGACCGGTGGATGGTGCTCGGGGTGCGGATCACCGAGGAGGAACGGGTCTTCACCCGCCGCACTCTGCTGCTCGGCCGGGACACCCAACGCTGGGCACATATCCTCGACCACAGCTTCGGCAGTGCGAGTTTCGCGGGCGAGCTGCCGATTCCCGGCACCATGGTCGAGGCGGACCTGCACTACTACTCGGGGGCGATGCCGCTGCGCGCGGTGTGGGGCGTGCGCCACGGCGAGCCGGAACCGTTCACCACCATCGTCTCGGAGTCCGCGTCCATCGCCGGACAGCTCGACGCTCACGCGCGGGCACTGGGCGCCGATCCGTGGTTGCGTGGGTGGCCGATGCTGCTGGCGGACGTGGTGCCGAGCCCGGGAACCGCCGGCTGGTATCTCGCCGAGCCCGACGGCACGGCGGTGCCCATCGCCGCGACCGCCGAGGTGCCGTGGCAGTTGATCGGACTGTCGGGCGGTCATCCGCTGACGGTGATCGGTGAATGGACCGCGGCCGGATTGGTCCCGGTCTCCGCTCTGGTGGCCGGCGAACTCGTCGGGGTCGAGACCGAATCACTTCTGGGGGTACCGACCCCCGGCACCGCCGTCCCGGCCTCGTCGGAGCCGATCGTGCCGGTTGCGCTGCTGGGTACCGCCCGCCGCACCCTCGATCCCGGCGAACTGGCCGAGGCGGTGACTTCGGCCGCGCGCGCCGACACTCCGGAACATGCCGTGCTGGGGGCTGTGGCGCTCCTGGAGCTGTATCACCGCGGCGGGGTGCCACCGGCCCGAGCCGAGTTGCCGGTCCCTGCCGCCGACGACGATCGCGCCCCATTGCCGCGGGCAGCGGCACAGCGGCTGCACCATCTGCTGGCCGACGGCTCACCGATGCTAGCCGAATGGTTCGAGGCCGCGCTGCCCGGCGACCGGCGGGCACCCGACGCACTCTGCGCCACACTCCTCGAGGCAGCGAGAAGCCAAGCCGCCCTGCGGGTTCCGCTGATGCGCCTGGCGGGCGCTCGGGGGCGGTGGCTGGCGGCTCTGCATCCGCGCTGGCGACCACTGCTGCGGACCGGTGACGACGATCCCCAGGTGTGGACGCACGGCCGGCCTGCCGAACGCCGAAGTTGGCTGGAAGCCCTGCGCGCCCGCGACGCCGCGGCCGCCCGGCAGGCCCTCGCCGAAACCTGGAGCCGGGAGCCGGCGCGCGGCCGGGCCGAACTGCTGGCGGTGCTGGCCGCAGGAGTCGGGCCCGAGGACGAGCCACTGCTCGAATCGGCGCTCGACGACGCGCGGCCCGACGTTCGCCGCACGGCCGCCGATCTCCTTGCCCACCTGCCTGATTCGGCCTTCGCGGAACGGATGCGCGAGCGCGCCGGCCGGTGGCTGACCGTCCGGTCCGGCCGGCTCGAGGCGCATCTGCCGCACGACCTCGACGACGCGGCTCGCCGCGACGGACTCGCCGACCGGCTCGACCCGGTGGCCTACCGCCGCGACGGCGGGGCGGACGTGGATGCCGAACGGCTGCGCCGCCTGATCGCCGCCACCCCGCTGCGACATTGGGAGCAGCTGTGCGGATCCGCGGAGGCCGCCACGGCGCTGGGGCTGCCCGACGACATCCTCGGGCCGATCGCCGCGGGATGGGCGGAAGCGGCTCTGGCACAGGGCGATTCCCGCTGGGCGATTCCGCTGTTCGAGGTGCTGACCACCACGCCCACCCTGGGTGCGGATCCGCGGCTGCGACAGCGGTTGTTCGCGCTGCTGCCGATCGAGCGGCGGGTGCGGTACCTGTGCGGCCTGGACAGCAGTTGGCTGGCCGAACTCGAACTGCTCGTCTCGGCGCTTCCGCGGCCGTGGCCGCAGCCGCTGGCCGAACACCTGGTCCGGCTGCTGCTCGATCGCGCCCATCTGGCCGCCGCCCGTCCCGGCGCGGCCGGGCTGTCCCCCGCCTCCTATCGCACGCTGCTGCGCAGTGCCGCGATCAACTTCCCGGTCCGCGCGGTCGCGGCGGTGACCGTCGCCGCCCGCCGCTGTACGGACCCCTACTGGCAGAACGCCTTCGACCGCCTCGCCGACGATCTGACCCAACGCACCCTGATGCTCGAGGAGCTGGCATGACCACCACCCAGAACCCACCCGCCGACCTGCTGCGTCCCCATGCCGAACAGGCCTACGCCGACGAACTCCGAGTCCTCGCCGAGGTCGACGACCGTCCGCGGCCGCCGTCGTGGCGGCTGTCGCCCTGGGCGGTGGTCACCTACCTGTTGGGCGACACCCTGCCCGACGGCACCGTGATCACCCCGAAATACGTCGGACCGCGCCGCCTGATGGAGGTGGCGGTCGCGACGCTGGCGACCGATCGGGCACTGCTGCTGCTCGGCGTACCGGGCACCGCGAAAACCTGGGTGTCCGAACATCTTTCGGCCGCCATCAGCGGCGCCTCCACCCTGCTGGTGCAGGGAACGTCCGGAACCGCCGAGGAGGCGATCCGGTACGGCTGGAACTATGCGCGCCTGCTCGCGGAAGGGCCGAGCACCGGCGCACTGGTGCCCTCACCGGTCATGACCGCGATGCGCACCGGTGCGATCGCCCGCGTCGAGGAGCTCACCCGCATTCCCTCCGACGTGCAGGACGCCCTGATCACGGTGCTGTCGGAGAAGACGCTGCCGGTGCCCGAACTCGGTATCGAGGTGCAGGCGGCCAAGGGCTTCAACGTCATCGCCACCGCCAACGACCGCGACCGCGGCGTCAACGAACTCTCCTCCGCGCTGCGCCGCCGGTTCAACACCGTGGTGCTGCCGCTGCCCGCGGGCGAGGACGACGAGGTCGCGATCGTGACCCGCCGAGTCGAACAGCTCGGCGCCGCACTGCAATTGCCGCCGATTCCGGCTGCGGCCGAGGAAGTGCGGCGGGTGGTGCGGGTGTTCCGCGAACTGCGTTCCGGCATCACCGAGGACGGCCGGACCAAGTTGAAGTCGCCCTCGGGCACGTTGTCGACGGCAGAGGCGATTTCGGTGCTCACCAACGGCATCGCGCTCGCGGCGCACTTCGGTGACGGGGTGTTGCGCGCGAGCGATGTCGCCGGTGCGGTCCTCGGTGCGGTGATCAAGGACCCGGTCGCCGATGCCGTGGTGTGGACCGAGTACCTCGAGGCCGTCGTCCGCGAACGCCCCGACTGGTCCGATTTCTACCGCGCCTGCCGCGAGGTGCACGGGTGAGCGGCGACGCCGTCGCGCTCGACGAGCCGCAGACCCGGATCTTCGGCATCCGCCACCACGGTCCCGGGTCGGCGCGCTCGCTGACCTGGGCGCTGGAACGTTTCCGCCCGGATGCGATCCTCATCGAAGGCCCGGCCGATGCCGACCCGCTGGTCGCCTACGTCGCCGCCGAGGGTATGGAACCGCCGGTGGCATTGCTGGCCTACGCTCCGAACGAACCTTCGCGAGCCGCCTTCTGGCCGTTCGCGGTGTTCTCCCCGGAATGGCAGGCGCTGCGGTACGCGTCCGAACACGCTGTCCCCGTGAGCTTCTGCGATCTTCCGGCCACCCACACCCTCGCCCTCGACACCGAGCCGGGTGACAGCGGTGATCCGCTGGCCGCGCTGGCCGCCGCGGGCGGATACGACGACCCGGAGCGGTGGTGGGACGCCGTCATCGAATCGTCGTCGAATCCCACCGGGGACGGCACCGACATCTTCGAGGCCATCACCGAGGCCATGGGCGCACTGCGCGCCGCGGCCGGAGACGGTCCTGCCCGGGCGGCGTCGGAGACGGATCCCGGAGCCGACCCGCCGCCACCGTCCGACCTCGATCGGCACGCCACACATGCCTTCGACACGGAAGATACTGCGCCACAGCAGGATTCATCCGCGCCCACGGAGCTCCTGCCCGGTGGCATCGACCTGCGCACCTTGCAGCGCGAAGCGTATATGCGGCAGGTCATCCGCCGGACGCTCAAAAGCGGTGCGCGCCGGATCGCGGTGGTCTGCGGGGCGTGGCACGCCCCGGCGCTGGCGGGCAAACTCGGTCCGGCGGCGGCCGATTCCCGCCTGCTCAAGGGTCTGCCGAAGGTGAAGGCCACGCTCACCTGGGTGCCGTGGACCCACTCGCGGCTGGCCGGCTCGTCCGGATACGGCGCGGGCATCACCTCGCCCGGCTGGTACCACCACCTGTTCACGCGGATCGACGACCCGATCGCCCGCTGGTTCACCCGGGTGGCCGGCGCGCTGCGCGCCCGTGACCTGCCGGTTTCCAGTGCGCACATCATCGAGTCGGTGCGACTGGCCGACACTCTGGCCGCGCTGCGTGGTCGTCCCGCGCCGGGGTTGTCCGAGGTCACCGATGCCACGCGGTCGGTGCTCTGCGACGGCGACGAGTCGATGCTGCGGTTCGTCAGCGACGAACTGGTGGTCGGCGAGGCGCTCGGTTCGGTGCCCGAGAGCACGCCGACCGTCCCGCTGGATGCCGACCTGCGCGCGCAGGCGCGCACCCTGCGGCTCAAACAGCAGGCTCTGGCCCAGCAGTTGGACCTCGATCTGCGCAAGGACCGCGATGTGGCCAGGTCACATCTGCTACATCGGCTGCGACTGCTCGGAATCGACTGGGGCACACCCGTCACCGGCGAGGTCCGCAATACCGGCACCTTCCGCGAATCGTGGGCGCTGCGGTGGGAACCGGGCCTGTCGGTCGCGGTCATCGAGGCATCGCGCTGGGGCACAACCATCCGCACCGCGGCCGAGGCGAAGATCCTCGACCGCGCCGGCGCCTCCGACGCCACGGTCGCCGATATCAGCGCGGCCCTGGAGACCGCGCTCCTGGCCGACCTCGGCGGCGCGGTGGACGGGCTGGTCGCTCGCCTGGAGGCGGTGGCCGCGCTGGATCACGACGTCACGCACCTGCTGGACGCACTGCCCGGACTGATCCGCACCCTGCGCTACGGCGACGTCCGCAGCACCGACCTCGGCGCGCTGGCGCGAGTCGCCGACGGCCTGCTCCTGCGCATCTGCGCCGGGTTGCCCGGCGCCGTCACCGGTCTCGACACCGATGCCGCCACCGAACTGCGCGGCCTGATCGACGCCACCCACGTCGCCATCGCGACCCGTGACGATGCGGACGCCACCCGGTCCTGGCTGGCGGCACTGGGCCTGGTGGCCGACCGCGACGATGTGCACGGGGCGCTGGTGGGCCGGGCGGTTCGATTGCTCTGCGATGCGGAAATCATCGCCGACGCCGAGGCCGCGCGTCGGCTGTCGGCGGCCCTGTCGATCGGCCACAGCCCGGCCGAGAAGGCGGCGTGGATCGACGGCTTCCTGGGCGGGCGTGGCCTGCTGCTCGTCCACGACCGAGACCTGTTGCGGCGCATCGACTCCTGGCTGCGCGAGCTGGACGAGGAGCAATTCGTCGCGACCCTGCCGCTGCTGCGGCGCACCTTCGGCGCTTTCGAGGCGGGAGAACGACAGGCCATCGCCCGAGCCGTCCGGGAGGGCACGCCCGCGGCCGCGCCGCAGCGCGACCACTCCGGGCCGGACGCCGCCCGCGGCGTGCTGGCCCTGCACGCGGCGACCGAAATTCTGGCGGGCGCACGATGATTCGAGCCGAGAGGAGCCGACGATGACCCATATCGAATCGGATGAGGTGCAGGCCCGGCGCTGGCGACTGGTCCTCGGCGCTCCCGCCGAGGCGGGGCTGGGCGGGCTCGGTACCGCCGAGGACGCGGCGATGGACCGGGCGCTGTCGGCGCTCTACAACGGCGACGAGCACGCGCCGGCGGACAAGCGCGCCGCCGGCCTGGGTGGTTCGGCGCCGAAGGTCGCCCGCTGGCTGGGCGATATCCGCACCTACTTTCCGTCGACGGTGGTCGAGGTCATGCAACGCGACGCCATCGACCGGCTGCAACTCACGCAACTGCTGCTCGAGCCCGAACTGCTCGAGGCGGTCGAACCCGACGTCCAGCTCGTCGGCACCCTGCTCAGCCTGAACCGCATGATGCCCGAAACCACCCGCGCCACAGCACGAGTCGTGGTCGAGAAGGTGGTGCGCGACATCGAACGCCGGCTCGCCGCGCGCACCGTGGCCGCGGTGTCCGGTGCGCTGAACCGCGCGGCGCGGGTGTCGCGGCCACGGCTGCGCGATATCGACTGGGATCGGACGATTCGCCGCAACCTCGCCCACTATCTGCCCGAACACCGCACGGTGGTGCCGCAGCAACTGGTCGGATACGGGCGCAAGGCGCAGGCTGTTCGGCGGGAGGTGGTGCTCGCGATCGACCAATCGGGGTCCATGGCGGCCAGCGTCGTCTATGCCTCCGTCTTCGGTGCGGTACTCGCCTCCATGCGCTCGCTGAAGACCTCACTGGTGGTCTTCGACACGGCCGTGGTGGATCTCACCGAGCAACTGTCGGATCCGGTGGATGTGCTGTTCGGCACACAGCTCGGCGGCGGAACCGATATCAACCGGGCCATCGCCTACTGCGGGCAACTCGTCACCCGTCCGGCCGACACGCTGTTCGTCCTGATCTCCGACCTGTACGAGGGTGGAATTCGCGACGAGATGTTGCGGCGGATCTCGGCGATGAAGGAGGCGGGCGTCCAGGTCCTGGTACTGCTCGCGCTCTCCGACGAGGGCGCCCCGGCCTACGACCACGACAACGCCGCCGCGCTCGCCGCGCTCGGAGTGCCCGCCTTCGCGTGCACTCCCGACCGCTTTCCCGACCTGCTGTCGGTGGCCCTCGACCGCGGCGACGTGGCGACCTGGGCCCGATCCAACGCGAGCCGCCGATGATCACCCGACCGGCGCCCGTGTCCGGCGCCACCGAAAGGTCTTGCCGGACCGCAACTCTCACCGGCAGCACAGTCGCGCGGCGACTACCTGCTGTTCTCGGCGGGGTACGGCCGATTTCCTCCGTACGGGCCGCGCAGTTCGGCGGGCCGCGCGCCGGCGCGGAAATCGACGCGATAACTTGGACCGGTGTTGAAGAATTCCGTGGCCACGACGGCAGGAGCATGGCGGGTAGGTGACGGCACTGCGGTGTCATTTCGCGAGGCGGCGGTGGCCTGGGCATTGGCCGCACATGCCGAACTGGCCGAAACCGCGACCGGATACGGGCATTTCATCACTGTGAACGAGTTGGCCGAACGGATTCAGGACGTGTCCGGGGTGCATACCGAGGCGCCGACACGCACCTGGATGGCCGCGATTCTGCGGAAGGTCGCGCGGCGCTGCCACGGCGCCGGTGAGCCGCCGCTGACCGCGCTGTGCGTACGCCAGAACCACACCGTCGGCGACGATTACAAGTACGTGCTCGAACTCGCCGGTCTGCCGATTCCCGACGATCTCGAACTGCATGCGGCCTACGCCCGCTGGCAGTGCTATCAGCACTACGGCGCGGAGATGCCCGCCGAGGTCGGCGTTCCGCCGCTGACGCCGAAGGTGGACGCGCGCCGTCGCGGTCGCAGCGCGACCAGAACCGTGATGGCACAGGAGGAGAAGACTTCCGAGCCGCGGCCGGCGGTCTGCTCGCAGTGCTTCATCCAGCTGCCTGCCGGCGGCGTCTGCCAGTACTGCGTCTGAGCGTGATCCGGGTACGGCCGCTGAGCGCCTGCGCTCAGCGGCCGTACCCTCACCGTCACAGATCGGCGATCGCCGCCAGCGGTGGTGTGCGCGCGGCGCGCACGGCCGGCCACAGCGCCGCCAGCACACCGACCACGGCCGAGCCGATCAACATGCCCACGATCTGGCCCCACGGCACGGTGATCGTGCTCAACCCCAGATCCGACAGCGTGCGCAGGAATCCGACGCCGAGTCCCAGCCCGAGGACCACCCCGACCACGGCACCGAAGACCGCGATCAGCATGGATTCGAGATAGATCGTGCGCCGGACCTGTGGGCGCTGCATGCCGACCGCACGGAGCATGCCGATCTCGCGCCGCCGCTCGACGACCGAGAGGGCGAGCGTATTCACGATGCCGAGAATCGCGATCACCACCGCCAATGCCAGCAGCCCGTAGAGGATGGCGAGCATGGTGTTGATCTGTTTGCCCTGTGCGCCTTTGAATTCCTCGCGGTCCTGCACCTGCACCACCACGTAGGACGCGGTCGCCTTCTCCAGGTTGCCCCGCATCGCGGCGACGTCGGCGCCCGGCGCGGCCTTGACCAGCACGATCAGGTCGGTGCGGAACGCCACCGGCATCACCTGGTTGTAGAGGTCCGGCGCCACCACCAGGGGGCCGAGCAGCTGGCTGTCGGCATAGATGCCGGCGACGGTCACCGAGAACTTCTTGTTGTCCACACTGGTGACCTCGACGCGGTCACCCGCATGCCAATTGCGTTTGCCCGCTTCGGTTTCCGACACCAGCAGAGAGTCGCCGGTGAGGTTGTCGGTGCCGTGGCGGATGTCGTAGCGCAGGACCTGGCCCATCGGCGCGTCCGGCGAGGTGCCGGTGACCTGGTCGTCGCCCACCCGCAGCGCGACCCCGCGGAAGGCCACCACGTCGGAAACCCCGGGGACCGAGCGCGCCGCCTCCGCGGCGCCCAGCGGCACACCGATCATCTGCGGCCCGGCCAGGACGTAGTCGGCGTTCACACCCTTGTCGACGAGTTCGCCGACACTGGCCTTCGCCGAGGCGCCGAGCATGCCGATCGCCGAGACCAGCATCAGCCCCAAGGTGAGCGCGAACGCCGTGGCGGCGGTGCGGCGTGGGTTGCGCATCGCGTTGTTGCGCGCCATCGCGCCGATCGAGCCGAACGGACGTACCAGCAGGCTCAGCGCTCCGACCACCGGTCGCGACAATGCCGGTGAGGCGAACAGGACCGCGAAAATCAAAGCGGCCGCGCCGACTCCGACCGTGGCCGCGGCATTGCCGCCGGTGTTGCGGGCCCCGAGCACCACCAGCACCACACCGATCACCGCCAGGACCGCACCGATCAGCGTGCGCACGCGCAGCGATTCACCGACCGAGGCGAACTCCTCGCGCATCGCCTCCACCGGCGGAATCTTGGCCGCCCGCCGAGCGGGTGCGTAGGCGCTGGCCACCGTCACCACCAGGCCGATGCCGATCGCCGTCAGCACGGTCCGCGGCAAGACCTGCATGGTTCCGGTGGGCAGTCCGAGGTCGAAGGCGTTGAGCAGCGCGGACAGCCCGAACGCCAGCCCGATGCCGCCGGCCAGTCCGAGCAGACTGCCGATCAGGCCGATGACGAAGGCCTCCGCCACCACCGACAAGCCGACCTGACGCCGCCCGGCCCCGACCGCTCGCAACAGCGCCAGCTCCCGCAATCGCTGTGCCACGATCATCGAGAAGGTGTTGTAGATGATGAAGGTGCCGACCAGCAGCGCGATCGCGCCGAAGGCGAGCAGGAAGTAGTTGACGAATTTCAGCGCGTTGCCGACCTGGGCCTTCAGATCGGCGCGCACCTGATCGCCGTTCATGACCTTGTAATCGGGCGCCACCTTCGCAATCCGGTCGCGCAATGTATCCGGGGACACCCCGGGCACCGCGGCCACATCCACGTAGGCGACATGCGCTCCGTCGGTGAACAGTTCCCGGGCCTGCGAGTCGTCGAACAGCAGCCCGATGAATCCGCCGGTGTCCGAGGACACGGTGTAGATGCCGCTGACGGTCATATCGATGGTGCCGCGGGAAGGAATCAGCACCTTGGCCTTGTCACCCACGTGCAATCCGGCCCGGTCCGCCCCACCGGAATTGATCGCGATCTGCCCCGGTGTCACCGGCGCCACTCCGTCGACGAAATGCTCCGGGTCGGCGATCGCCTTGTCCGGCGGCAGATAGGACCGGCCCCAGCTCGGCGCGCCGCCCGTCTGCACCGCATGCCCGTCCTTCAGCAGAACGATCGGTCCCTGCACCGCCGGCGCCACCGCGCGCACGCCGTCGGTCGCGGCGACCTTGGCGACCAGGTCGTTCGGAACACCCAGCGACTGGCTGTGTTTCGGCTCCACCCGTACGTCGACGCCCTTGGCCTGGTCGGCGAAGATGCCGTCGAAGGTGCGCTGCAGGGTGTCGGTGAAGACGAAAGAGCCTGCGACGAAGGCGGTTCCGAGCACGACCGAGAGCAATGTCAGCGCCAGCCGCACCTTGTGCGCGGCCAGATTACGCAAGGCCACCTTGCGCATCGGCGATCCAGCCATGGCGCTATGCCTCCAGGGATTTCATGCGGTCCAGCACCGACTCCGCTGTCGGATCCCGCAATTCGTCGACGATGCGCCCGTCGGCGAGGAAGATCACGCGGTCGGCGTAGGAGGCGGCATGGGGTTCGTGCGTGACGATCACGACCGTCTGGCCGAATTCGTCGACCGCCGCCCGCAGAATCGACAGCACCTCCCCGGAGGACCGCGAATCGAGGTTGCCGGTCGGCTCGTCGCCGAAGATGATGTCGGGCCGGCCGACCAGCGCCCGCGCACACGCGACACGCTGCTGCTGCCCGCCCGACAACTCACTCGGCCGGTGGTCGAGGCGGTCCCCCAGACCGAGACGTTCGATCACGGTGTCCAGCCACTCCTGATCGGGTTTGCGGCCCGCGATATCCAGCGGCAGGGTGATGTTCTCCAGCGCGGTCAGCGTCGGCACCAGGTTGAACGCCTGGAAGACGAAGCCGATGCGGTCGCGGCGCAGGCGCGTCATCTGCTTGTCCGACAGACCGGTCAGCGCGGTGTCGCCGATGCACACCGTGCCGGAGGTGGCGCTGTCCAGTCCGGCCAGGCAATGCATCAACGTCGATTTTCCGGAGCCGGACGGGCCCATGATCGCGGTGAACTCCCGCTGGGCGAAATCGGCCGAAACCCCGTCGAGGGCGCGGACCTGGGTGTCTCCGGATCCGTACAGTTTCGTCAGGTCGGTGGCGCGGGCCGCGAGCGTGGTCGCCGCGGCGGGTTCGGTGCCCAGGGCATCGGCAGTCATGGTCTCCAGTCTGGCCAAACCGGCGTGCGGGCGCCATCAGGATTTCCCCCCAATACCTGGGGCGCATTTCCCGGGCCCCGCCGGGGATCCCGCAGCGCCGAGCTTCCGCGCACCTATCCTCGTGCGCATGGCTGCGCTCACCCCGGTCCTGCTGATGCTCGTCGGTGGGATCGCGCTGGCGCAGTACGGCCTTCTGCGCTGGATTTCGGCCGCCCGATTGCTTCTGCCGGCGGTGGTCCTCGGCCTCGCCGCACAACTCACCCACGACGCAATCGACGGTGGCGGCATCACCCGCATCGACGAACCCGTCACCGACTGGGTGATCGACCATCGCATCGGTTGGCTGAACCCGGTGATGCGGACACTCACCGATTTCGGCGGCGTCGCCGCGATGACGGCCCTGACCATCGTGGCCTGCGCCTGGTTCGGCGTGCGGCGGCAGTGGGCGCGGCTGCTGACCACGGCCGCGGTGGGCGTCGGGACAGCGGTGATCGGTGCCGTGCTGAAGTCGGCTATCGGGCGGCACCGGCCGCCCGCGATCGATCAGCTGGTCACCGAGACCAGTCCGTCGTTCCCGTCCGGTCACACCTTGGGGAGTACCGCGGTGGTCGGGGTGCTGGCCGCCATGGTCGTGCTCTCACCGTGCGGCCGGATGGCCCGCGTCGCCGCGGTCGCGGTCGCGGCACTGTTCGCGGTGATGATCGGCCTGACCAGGATTTATCTCGGCGTGCACTGGACCACCGACGTGCTGGCCGGTTGGTCGATCGGGCTGATCTGGCTCGCGCTGTGCCTCGGCCCCTACCTGTGGTGGCGGGCGCGGGTCAACTCGAGAGCGCAGCCAGCAGAACCAGAACCACCAGCAGCAGCACCACCGCGCCGACGATGATGCCGATGATGAGCCCGGTATTCGATGTGTTCTGCGCCGGGACCGGTCGCATCGGCTGCATCGGCGCCGGCGGCCGCTGTCCGTACGGCTGGTTGTACTGGTTGTACTGCCCCGAGGCTCCGTACGGCTGCGGCTGATTCGCCGGACGCGCGGCGGTGGCGGGATACGGCTGCGGCACGGGCCCGTGATGCGGCATCGGTTGGGGCCGGGCCGCGTGCGGCATCGACGGACCGGTCGCCGGCCGATGCACGACCGGCTGTCCCGGCCCGGTGCCCGGCCGGCCCGTCGTCGGCATCGGCGGACCGGTGTAGGGGCGCCCGACCGTCGGCATCCGCGGCGCACTGGCCGGGGACAACGCCTGGCGGGCGGCGGCGGCGAACTCCGCACAGCTGCCGAATCGGTCGCCCGCACGCTTCTGCATCGCCTTCAGCAGGACCGCGTCCAGGCTCGCGGGCAGGCCGGGTCGCACACTGCTCAGCGCGGGCGGCGGCCCCTGCAGATGGCCGCGGATCACCGCCGCCGGATTCGGCGCGTTGAACGGTCCCCGGCCGGTGAACAGCCAGAACAGGCTGCACGCCAGTGAGTACTGGTCCGAACTGCCGTCCAGCGGCGCGCCGGTGAGCTGTTCGGGTGAGGCATAGGCCAGGGTCGCGGTGAAGGTTCCGGTCTGGGTGAGGTGACCGCCGTCGTCGCGCAGGCGGGCGATGCCGAAGTCGGTGAGATACACCCGCTCGCCCTTGCCTCCGGTGGAACGGGCCAGCAACATGTTGCCGGGCTTCACATCCCGGTGCATGACCCCGTTGCCGTGCGCGTAGTCCAGCGCCTCGGCCACCTCGGCGATGATCTGCACGGCCCGCTCGGGTGGCAGCTTCTTCGGGTCCACACTCGCGGCGTCGATACCGTCGATGTACTGCATCGAGATCCAGAGCTGACCGTCCTCGAGGCCGCGATCGTAGACCGTGACGACCTTGGGATGATCGAGTTGGGCGACCAGATCGGCCTCGCGCTCGAAGCGGGCCCGGATCTCCGGATCGGCGACCATCTCGCGGTTGAGCAACTTCAGCGCGGTCATCCGCGGCAACCGCGGGTGTTTGGCCAGATAGACCTGCCCCATACCGCCGCGGCCCAACAGTCGTTCGATGACGTAGCCCGCGAACACATCACCGTTGGCCAGCATGCCCCGCTCCCACTTCCCGTGCCGGAATCCCCGAAACCATAGCAGTCCACCGGAACCGGCATTCTCGATCGACGGGGCCGCCGGCCCGCGTGAACAACGGGTCACCGCCTGTCGCTGCGGGCTGTCGGTGCCTACCGATACGCTCTCTGCCATGCGTATTGGAGCACACGTCCGTCAAGACAGTGATCCGATCGGCTTCGGCGAGCGATTGGGTGCCGACGTCATCCAGATGTTCGTCGTGGATCCGCAGGGCTGGGACAAACCGCAGCCGCATCCGCGCACGGAGGAGATCAAATCCAGCCCCATCGACGTGGTGGTGCATTCCTCCTATCAGATCAACGTGGCCAGTACGAACAACAGGTTGCGCATGCCCTCGCGCAACGCGGTCGCGCAGCAGGCGCAGGCCGCCGCCGATCTGGGCGCGTTCGGCCTGGTCGTGCACGGCGGGCACGTGCGTTCGGATGCCGAGATCGAGGCCGGAATCGTCAACTGGCGCAAGCTGTTCGAGCGCCAGCAGGACAAAGGCGGGTTCGCGGTGCCGATCCTCATCGAGAACACCGCCGGCGGTAATCACGCCATGGCACGTCATTTCGATTCGATCGCCCGGCTGTGGGATGCGGTCGGCGACTTCGGCGCGGGCTTCTGCCTCGACACCTGCCACGCCTGGGCGGGTGGTGAGGAGTTGGTCGGCGTGGTCGATCGGATTCGCGCGATCACCGGCCGCATCGATCTGGTGCATCTGAACTCCTCGCGCGACGACTTCAACTCCGGCGCCGACCGGCACGCCAACTTCGCCGACGGCACCATCGATCCGCAATTGCTCGCCGAGGTGTGCCGGACCGCCGACGCGCCCGTGGTGCTGGAAACACCGGCCGAGGGTGTCGCCGAGGACCTCGCCTACCTGCGCGAACACCTCGGCTGAGCAAGGTCGCCCGGGCGCAGCGCCGGTGCCGCCTTTGTGATCGCGCTGACCGTAAACCTGGTCGCGCGCGGGCCCCGATGGTGTGCTCGGAACACAGCACGTTCCGAGCGAAAGGCCCTCCATGTCAAGCGATCACGCAGCAGAGTCCGTGTCCGTGGTGAAACTCGGAACCCACATCGGCGCCCGGATCGACGGCGTCCGGCTCGGCGGGGATCTGGCTCCGGAGACGGTCGCGGCCATCCGCGCGGCCCTCAACGAGCACAAGGTGATCTTCTTCCGGGATCAGCACCATCTCACCGAAGACGGTCAGCACGAATTCGCTCAGCTGCTCGGCAGTCCGACCACGCCGCACCCGACGGTCACCTCCAAAGGCGTGAAGAGCCTGGCGATCGATTCCCACCACGGCCGAGCCAACAGCTGGCACAGCGACGTCACCTTCGTCGACCGGATCCCGAAGGCCTCGATTCTGCGCGCGGTCACCCTGCCCAGCTACGGCGGCTCGACCACGTGGGCCTCGACCGTAGCCGCCTACGCCTCGCTGCCGGAGCCGCTGAAGCGCCTGGCCGAGGAGCTGCGCGCCGTGCACACCAACAAGTACGACTACGCGGCGAGCCACGAGGAGCAGCCGGACCCGAACGCGCAGGCCTACCGGGAGGAATTCCAGTCGACCTACTACGAGACCGAGCATCCGGTAGTCCGGGTACACCCCGAGACCGGTGAGCGTGCGCTGCTGCTCGGACATTTCGTCAAGCAGTTCGTCGGTCTGTCCAGCAACGAGTCACACGCTCTGTTCCGCCTGCTGCAGGATCGCGTGACCCGGCTCGAGCACACCACCCGATGGAACTGGTCGCTCGGCGACGTGGCGATCTGGGACAACCGTGCCACTCAGCATTATGCGATCGACGACTACGACGGCGCCGAGCACCGCAAGCTGACCCGCATCACGCTGGCCGGAGATATTCCGGTCGGCGTGGACGGCCGGACCAGCCTCAGCATCGCCGGTAACGCCGACCACTACTCGATCATCGAGGATCTGGCCGAGGCGGCCTGATCCGCCGCGCCGGCCGGTGGTTGAATCGGTACATGGAGATTCGACCGCTGGCCGGCGTTCGGGTACTGGAACTGGGCAACTACATCGCGGCGCCGACCGCGGGGCGCATTCTCGGCGACTTCGGCGCCGAGGTGATAAAGGTCGAGCGCCCGAAAACCGGTGACGAGCTGCGCAATTGGCGCCTCTACGGCGGCGACACCTCGATGTTGTATCGCACGGTGAACCGCAACAAGAAGTCGATCACCCTCGATCTGCGCACCGAGGCGGGACGGGCGATCGTGCTGGATCTCATCCGGCACTGCGATGTGCTGCTGGAGAATTTCCGGCCCGGCATGCTGGAGAAGTGGGGGCTGGGGCCGGAGGTGCTCGACGAGGCGAATCCCGACCTGGTCATCACCCGCATCTCCGCCTACGGGCAGACCGGACCGCTCTCCCAGCGGCCGGGTTTCGCCGCGGTCGCCGAGGCGATCGGCGGGCTGCGCGAACTGGTCGGCGACCCGGATCGACCGCCGGTGCGGGTGGGCGTCTCGATCGGGGATTCCATCGCGGGGATCTACGCCGCCTTCGGCACGGTGCTGGCACTGTTCCAGCGCAAGGGTGCCGAGGAGCGAATCCCGTTGCCGCAGCGCATCATCGACGTCGCACTGAACGAGTCGATTCTCTCCGTGATGGAGTCGCTGGTTCCCGACTACGAGGCCTACGGCATCAACCGCCAGCGCGTCGGCGGTCGGATGGAAGGGATCGCGCCGAGTAACGCCTACCCGTGCGCCGACGGCACCAGCATCATCATCGGCGGAAACGGCGACGCGATCTTCCGGCGCTATATGCAGGTGATCGAGCGCCCCGATCTCGCCGAGGATCCGGAATTGCAGGACAACGCCGGCCGCTGGCGCCACCGCGACCGCCTCGACGCCGCGATCGGCGAATGGAGTGTGCGCCACACCCGCGACGAGGCGCTGGCGATCCTCGAGCAGGCGGCCATCCCGTGCGGCCCGATCTACACCGCGGCCGATATCGTCGCCGACGAACAGTACCGGGCGCGCAACATGATTCAGCATTTCCCGGTCGACGTCGGCGCCGCCGAACCGAAACAGGTCGCCTTCACCGGCATCGTCCCGGTGATCGGCGAACGTTCGCTGCCGATCCGCACGGTGGGCCCCGATCGGGGCGAACACACCCGAGAGGTCCTCTCGGAACTGCTGGGAATGTCGGACGCCGATATCGACGGCCTGGAGGCGTGATGAGCGACAATCGCGCAGCGGCTCGTCCCGCCGACCGGGTGCGGGTGTCCCGCATGAACACCGCAGGCGTGATGAGCGACAATGGCGCAGCGGCTCATCTCGCCGACCGGGCGCGGGTGTCCCGCATGAACACCGCAGGCGTGATGAGCGACAATCGCGCAGCGGCTCGTCCCGCCGACCGGGTGCGGGTGTCCCGCAAGACACAGGAGGCGTGATGAGCGACTTTCCTTCCACCACTGCGGGCACGTTGCGGGATGTGACCCTGCGGGACGGACTTCAGCTGACCGGCAAGGTGCTGCCGACCGAACACAAGGTGGAGATCGCCCGCACCCTGCTCGCGCTGGGCGTGCCGGAACTCGAGATCGGTTCGATGGCACGCCCGGATCTGGTGCCGCCGATGGCCAACAGCATGGAGGTCGTGGCCGCGCTGACTCCCGAAGAGCTGCAACGCTGCTGGGTGTGGGTGGCCACGCCGCGGCAGGTCGCGCGTGCCGCCGAGGCGGGCGTGCGGAACTTCCAGTACTGCCTGTCGGTATCGGATGCGCACAACAAGGCCAATATCGGCCGCACGGCCGAGGACAGCGTGGCCGCGATGCCCGAGGCGATCCGGCTGACCGAGGAGGTCGGCGGGTCCATTCAACTCTGCCTGGCAACGTCTTTCACCTGTCCGTTCGACGGGCCGGTGGATCCCGAGCGAGTCCTCGCGATCGCCGCCGATCCCCGCACCGACGGCGCCGCCGATATCGTGATCGCCGATACGCTCGGCCAGGCCTATCCGGCGCAGGTGCATGCCCTGATCGCCGCCGTGCGAACGGGAACTCCGCAGCGCCGCATCCTCTTCCACGGCCACGACACCTGGGGTATGGGCGTCGCCAACTCGCTGGCGGCCCTGGCCGCCGGCGCCGATGCGGTGGACGGTTCCCTGGGCGGTCTGGGCGGCTGCCCCTTCGCGCCGGGCGCGAGCGGCAACACCGCCAGCGAGGACATTCTGTTCGCCACCCGCCCGGACTGGTTCACCCCCGCCGCGCTGACGACCATGGTGGGCCTCACCGAACGTCTGCTGACCGACCTGGGCGAGCCCAACCGCTCCCGCACCGCCGAAGGCGCTCGCTCGGAGGCTCGTGCCTTCGAATGGGTTGTGCCGCGCCAGGATTAGGCGTGCCGGGCCTTATCGGCCGTCCCGATCGTCCAGGCCCATACGCGCGGTGATGCCGTCGAGCAGGCACCCGAGTGTCCACGCCACGGGGTCGGCGGGGCCGGCGCCGGTGCGGCCGTGGAACCAGCGCGTGAAGGCGGGATAGCGACTGTCCGCGAGCAAGGGTTCCACCAGGGGCTTCGCCGCCTCGGCGAGCTGCTGGTCGGTGGCGAGTCCGACGCGGGTCCGCATGCGCCGCTCCTCGGCCACCTGCAGGGCGGCGCCGAACAGATGGCCGTCCACCGCACCGGTCAGCAGTGAGAGGTCGTCGGCGGACAGACCGAGCGATTCGAGCATCGCGAAACGGAAATCGAAGTAGCGCAGCGCATTCGGTCCCAGCGGGGGGCGGGTGTGGACGAGTTCGCCGAACCAGAGGTGGCGCTGGATGACAGTCCAGGTATCCAGCGCGAGGCGTTCCAACGCGCCTCGCCAGTCCGAATGCGCCGCCGGAGCCGGAGCGTCGGCGAGCGGCACCTCGCCGTAGACGGCGTCGATCATCAGATCGACCAGCCCATCCTTGCTGCCCACGTACCGATACAGCGACATCGGCGTGGACGCGCCCACCGCCTGGGCCACCCGGCGCATCGTCAGCGCCCGCGCGCCCTCGGCATCGGCGATCGCCATTCCCGCGCGCAGAATCTCGGCCCGGCTCAGATTCGTCGTCGGCCGGCCGGGCGGTTCCGGCAGGGACCAGATGAGCGGTCCCGGCACTTCCTCGGTCACCGTGCACACCTCCTTGCCGGAATTCAACCACCGGTGTACAACGTACACATGATGTACGACGTACACTCTGATCCGGTCCTCATCGTCGGCGGCGGATTGACCGGCCTGACCGCGGCCTTGTTCCTGCGCCATCAGGGCGTACCGTCGGTGCTGGTCGAGCGCCGGGCCACCACCTCGGCCCAGCCGAAGGCACGCCGGATCAATATCCGGACGATGGAGCTGTTCCGCCGGATCGGCATCGCCGCGGCCGTCGAAGACGCCGCCCGTGGACTCTCGGCACATCAGGCGATGGCGGCGGGGCCGACACTGGCCCGCGCCGAACGGTTACCGTTCACCTTCCCCGGCGGGCTGCCGGACTGGGACGCGATCACACCCGCCGCGGCGTGTCTGTGCGCACAGGATCTGCTGGAGCCCACTCTGCGCGAACTGGCCGAGGCACGCGGCTGCGATATCCGCTTCGGTGTCGAATGCGTCGACGTCACCGAGGACGCCGCGGGTCTCACCGCGACCCTGCGCACGGCTCCGGATCGCGTCGACACCCTGCGAGCGTCGTACCTCGTCGCGGCGGACGGTGCGCACAGTCCGATCCGCGAGCGACTGAAGATCGGCCGCCACGGCCGCGGCACCCTCGGCCGCGCCGTGAACGTGTACTTCCGCGCGGATCTGACGGAGTGGGTGCGGGGCCGCGAATTCAACCTCTGCCAGATCGAGAACGACCGCGTCCCCGGCGCTTTCGCCTCGGTGGACGGCGCACACCGATGGATCTTCACCAGTTCGGCGGAGGTCGACCACCCCGCCGCCCGGTGGCCCGAACTGCTGCGAGAGGCCATCGGGGTCTCCGATATCGATGTGGAGGTGTTGAGCGTATTGCCGTGGGAGCCGGGAATGTTCATCGCCGATACATTCCGATCGGGCCGGGTGTTCCTGGCCGGCGACGCGGCGCATGTGATGCCGCCGTACGCGGCCGCGGGCGCCAACACCGGCATCCAGGACGGCCACAACCTGGCCTGGAAACTGGCGCTGGTCCTGCGCGGCGCGGCGCCGGCACACCTGCTCGACAGTTACGACCTCGAGCGCCGCCCCGTCGGCCGGTACATCGCCGATCAATCGAGCATCCGAACCGCCGACCTGCGCACCATGACTCGCGAATCCACCGACGGCACGCCGCTCGCCGACCCGATCGCCCTGATCCTCGGCACTCGATATCCCGCCGGCGCGTTCGTCGACGACGGCAGCACGCACACCATGGACCATCTGGATCTGACCGGGCAGCCCGGTACCCGGCTGCCCCACCGCTACCTCGCCGCCGGCCGCTCCACGCTCGATCTGATCGGCACGGCGTTCACGCTGCTGGTCGG
Organism: Nocardia nova NBRC 15556; assembly: GCF_001613005.1. GTDB lineage: Bacteria > Actinomycetota > Actinomycetes > Mycobacteriales > Mycobacteriaceae > Nocardia > Nocardia nova. The sequence continues at coordinate 32,512 of NZ_BDBN01000075.1, forward strand.
TCCGGAGGCGCCGGACCGGGAGTTCGACGCGCAGCCTGTCGAGATCGTCCGCATGGACCGGTCGTGGTGCGCCACCACCGGATTGACGCCGACGGGCGCGCTGCTGGTCCGCCCGGACCAGGTGATCGCGTGGCGGGTTCCGGTCGCACCGGCCGATCCCGCCGCGGCCTTCCGGTCGGCCTGGGCCCGAATCATGGACGGCACCGATCACGAACCCGAGCGCGGCGGCCGCTCGACCGCCATCCACACGGACGCTTGACCTGAAGTTTACTTCAGCTTCTAGGTTGGCTGTAGCCGAAGCGAACACGACACAGGAGACAGCCATGACACAGCGCCCGACTCTCGACGACCCCGCAGCCCGCACCACGGCACAGCGGGTGGCCGCGCATTTCGCCGCGGAATTGCAGCGCGCGGGCGAGACCGGCGACGCCGATCTCTACGACCACTCCTTCGCCGCGGATGTGCTGTGGGGCAGCCCGTTCGGCGCCACCGTCGTCGGTTACGACCAGCTCAATCCGATTCACCACCGCCTGATGGCCGGACAGGTGGCGCCGCCCTCGACCTTCGAGGTGGTCGCCGCGACCACGCCGGCGCCGGGCGTGGTGGTGGCCCAGATCCGCAGGCAGGCAGTCGATCCCGACGGCTTCTCCGAGACGGCCATGTACGTGCTGGTGGAACGGGACGGGCGATGGTGGCTCGCGGCCGCCCAGAACACCCCGTTCCAGCCGGAGAAATCGGCACTGGGACGCACGGCGTAGCCGCCGTCACCCGGAAGCGCCGAAGACGAACCTCGGGAAATCGCCGACCGGGAGGTAGCCGATCTCCTGATAGATCTTGTTGGAGGTCGGATTGGCGAGATCGGCGAACAGACATACCTGGGAGCCGCTGTCGCGCAGCACTTTCGACACCTGCGCGGTGGCGGCGGCAGCGTACCCGCGGCGGCGGAATTCGGGAGGGGTGTAGACCGGCCCGATCCGGGTCCAGCCGTATGCGCGCCGCTGATGCGCGACCACGGAGACCGCCGCACCCTCGTCCTCCCACAGCCACCACTGCCCCGCGGCGATCCGATCGGGCACGGCACGCGGATCCGGGCCGATATCCTCCTCGCGGCGCATGCGTTCGGCCAGGCGCACACACACATCGGTATCGAATTCGCCGGCGCGGCGGACACGTCCCGGAACAGCAGGGATGCGCAACTCCCCGAGGCGATACAGTCGCGTCGTCCACTGCGGCCGAAACGCGATGCCGGACAGGCGTTGCCAGTGCACGGCGAATTCCGACGCGGAGTGCGGATCTCCCTCGACGGCCACGACGGCGGGGTCGCGATCGAACAGGGCCGCGGCCAGCCCCGTCGCCGCCGTGGCGGGAATGTCACCCAGGTACGCGCCGTACCCGGGCGTATTCATGGCGACCCCCAGCACCGTGTCGCCCTCGCAGACCATGGCGAAGACCGGATCGACCGTTATCGCCCCGGCGGCGCAGTTGCGGAGCATCGTGGCAATGACCGTGTGCCGCAGCGGGTCTCGCGCCAGGCAGTCGCCCGCGCGGGCACGGAGTTCGAACGGGTCCGTGGTCAGCTCGATCCTCATGCCGCCAACGGTAGGCCCGTCGGATCAGCCGGCCCACCGATTTTCCGCGACGGCGGGGATCCTCAGGCCGATTGTTGCCCGTCGGCGCGGAGTTTCAGCAGGACCAGACCGGCCGTGCAGGCCAGAATCAGTCCGGCAACGGTGATTTCGACACGAAGACCCGCGATGCCGAGCACCGCGCCGACCAATCCGCCGAGGAAGATCAACCAGGCCGCGATGCGGGATGTGATCGACCAGGCGCTGCGCCCGGATTCGGCGGCAGCCGAATCACCCTGCGACACCGCGCGCGTGGGGGATGTCGAATAAGCTCCCATCACTACTCCTCGATGACGCCCACCGAGACTGTCGAAACGTCCGTTTCACCCGGTAAATAACACGCGTCTCACATGTAACTTCGCTCACACGGTACGTGCCCGACACCGAATCTCCACGCGACACGTGCCCGCGACACGCTGAACGTAACTACTTCGTTATGTGAAGTATTGGCTTTTCACGTTACCGTCCGGTATTTTGCGGACCGACCGGCATGCCTGGCCCCGGGTGCGGCTCTCGGTTACTGTGAGTCCACTCGGAAACAGTTTGAGGGAGCACCACATCCATGGACGACAGGGCGAGCACGGGGGATCGCGCCGATGAGGAGACCCCGGGCCGCCTGAACATGAAGGTCGCGGGTCCCGCAATGGCCGCCGGTGCGGTATCGCTGGGTTTGGTGTTGATCGGAGCCTGCGGAATCGGTCACAAGGACGTCTATGTCGCCCCGCCGCCGCTCGCCGCGGATCTGCAGGTGGCCACCACCCCCATCACGCGCAGCGGCACCACCACCGCCCCCGCGGTGATCATTCCGCCCTCTCCCTCCTGGCGTGTCGCGGCGAATACCCCGGCCCGGCGCACCACCTCCGCCACGGCGACCAGCACCACGACCGAGGCCGATCCGAGCTACACCGCGTTCGCACCGCCCGTGCCGACCACCACCACGACGACGCAGACTCCCCCTCCGACCACGGAACCGTCCGCTGGCGAACCGTCCGCCGATTCCGACACCACGACGACCACGCGGCCCCATCACACACCGCGCACGGTCGAGGAATCCGCACCGACGGCCGATCCCTATCTCGCGCCGACCACCGAGGACGCCGGCAACTGATCCGCACGGCGAAAAGGGTGGCGGCCGCGCGGATTCGCGACGACCGCCACCCTCCCCGGTGAACCGGCGTACGGATCAGAGTTCGGCCAGGCCGTAGTCGCCGACCCGGCTGCTCAGGACACCCAGATGTTCGCGGCGGCCACCGAAGGTCTGGTCCACGGCGGTGAGCCGGGCGACGTAGTGGCTGACCGGATATTCGGTGGTGATACCGATTCCGCCGTGCATCTGCACCGCTTCCTGCCCGATGTGGCGGGCGCCGCGGCCGACCTGGAGGCGGGCCCGCGACAGCGCGATCGGATCGACCGTGCCCTCGGCCAGCGAGGCGGTCGCGTAGAAGCTCATGCTGCGAGCCAGTTCCATCGCGACGTACATGTCGGCGGCGCGCTGGGTCAGGGTCTGGAACTTCGAGAGCGTGACCCCGAACTGCTTGCGCGTCTTCAGATATTCGGTGGTCAGACGCAATGCCTCGCCCATCGCGCCGATCGACTCCGCGCACAGGCTCGCCTGGGCGGTCGCGATGGCGGTGGCGACGGCCTCCGTGGCGTCGCCGGCCTCGGCCGCGCCGAGCAGTTCGGCCGGCGCCGAGGCGAATTCGATCTGCGCACCCCGGCGTTCGTCGAAGGTGCGGTAGGAGGTGCGGGTCACCCCCTCGGCATCGGCGGCCACCAGGAACAACCGCAGCACGCCGTCGGATCCGAGCGCGGTGACGACCAGCTCGTCGGCGCAATCACCCGGCACCCGGCTTTTCACACCGGAGAGGCGGTAGCCGTCGCCGTCTGCGGTGGCCGTGGTCGTCACCGTGAGATCCGGCCAGCGCGAACCGGCCTCCTCGTGCGCGAAGGCCAGCAGCCGGGAACCGCCGGCCACCTCGGGCAGAATCCGCTGCCGCTGCTCGGCGGTGCCGAGGGAAGCGATCAGGCCACCGGGCAGCAGGACCGCGTCCAGCAGCGGTTCCGGGGCGAGACGGCGGCCGACCTCCTCCATGACGACCATCGTCTCCACGGGGCCCGCGCCGACTCCGCCGTCCTCCTCGCTGAAAGACAGTCCGAGGACACCCAATTCGGCCAGCTGCGACCACACGTCGCGACTCCAGCCGAGTTCGGTGTCGAGCACCTTCAGCCGGCTCTCCGGGTCGTAGGCACGGGCCAGCAGATCACGCACCGTCTCACCCAGCATGACCTGTTCATCGGTCAATTCGAAATCCATGGCAGCGCCTCACAATCCGAGGATGGTGGAGGCGATGATGGTGCGCTGCACCTCGTTCGAGCCTCCGTAGATGCTGGTCTTGCGGTAGTTCAGATAGGTGGGGCCGGTGCGCTGCGCCCAATCCGGCGCGGCGATGTCGTCGGCGCCGACCGGCACCGCGTCCGGGCCCGCCACATCGAGCATCAGCTCGGTGGCCGCCTGCTGCAATTCGGTACCGCGCAACTTCAGCACCGACGACACCGGATTCGGTTTGCCCTCGGCGGAATTGGCCACCACCCGCAACAGCGTCAGTTCGAGCGCCAGCAGTTCGTTCTCCAACTCGGCGACACGCGTGGCGAAAACCGGATCCTCCAGCAGGGTGCCGGAACCCGTCGCGATCTGTGCCGCATGCTTTTTCGCGGTGGCGATAACCACCTTGGTGCGGCCCACGCCGGCGATACCCGTGCGCTCGTTGCCGAGCAGGAATTTCGCGTACGTCCAGCCCGCATTCTCCTCACCGACCAGTTGATCGGCGGGCACCCGCACGTTTTCGAAGAAGACCTCGTTGACCTCGTGCCGGCCGTCGATCAATTTGATCGGCCGCACGGTGACACCGGGCGATTTCATATCGAAGAGCAGCATCGAAATACCGGCCTGCTTCTTCGGCGCATTCGGATCGGTGCGCACCAGGCAGAAGATCCAGTCGGCGTACTGAGCCAGCGTGGTCCAGATCTTCTGGCCGTTGACGATGTAGGAATCACCGTCACGCACCGCGGTGGTGCGCAGCGACGCGAGATCGGATCCGGCGTCGGGCTCGGAGAAGCCCTGGCACCACCAGATATCGAGGGCGGCGGTCGGCGGCAGGAAGCGCTGCTTGAGTTCTTCGGAGCCGAATTGTGCGATGACCGGGCCGATCATGTTCGCGTTGAAGGTCAGCGGCTCGGGCACGCAGGCCAGCTGCATCTCGTCTTCCCAGATGTGGCGCTGCATCGAGGTCCAGTCCTGGCCGCCCCACTCCACCGGCCACTTCGGCACCGCGATGCCCTTGGCGTGCAGGAGTTTGTGGGCGGTGACGATGTCCTCGCGGGAGAGTTCCCGGCCGTTTTCGACCTTGTCCCGGATCTCGGCCGGTATCTCGGTCCGAAAGAACGTGCGTAGTTCGTCCCGGAAGGCCACCTCGTCGGGTGACAGGGCAAGTTTCATGGGCATCTCCCACCGTATTTCGTAGGTCCGAATCGAATCTACGCCTCGAATCGAACCGGTCGTCGACGGGATCATAAACGACGAATCGCGCACGATGCCGCGATCCCGAGCGGTCCGGTTCCCCCGCCGGTACGAAGGAACCTTTAGGTTGCGGCGAAATGCCCGTACGCTGCGCAATTCCCCACGAGTGGAATAAGTTAATGATAATTCGCATGCATTCCGCCGAATTCCCCACGACGGGAAACGCGCCCGCCCGTCGACGCCGCGGCACCCGGCATCCGGGGCCGGTTTGCCGTTTCAGCAAGTTTTCTTGCCGCCACTCCGGACCATTGGTGATCCTGGGAGCAGGCGCCGACAGGGGCGCCCCGAGCGACGAGGAGTCTCATGTCCGCCACATCACCCACCGAGGCCGCGGTGTTCTGGGAGCAGCGGTATCGCGACAACGACCGGGTCTGGAGCGGTAATCCGAATCCCTTGCTGGTGCGCGAGACCACGGACCTGCGGCCCGGCCGCGCATTGGATCTGGGCTGCGGCGAAGGCGCCGACGCGGTCTGGCTGGCCGGTCAGGGCTGGCAGGTGACCGGCGTGGACATCTCGCAGACCGCGCTGGAGCGCGCCGCGGCCCACGCCGGCCAGGCCGGCCTGGGCGATCGCATCTCGTGGCAGCGACACGAACTCGGGCGCAGCTTCCCGGACGGCAGCTACGACCTGATCAACGCCCAGTTCCTGCAGTCACCGGTGGCCCTGGACCAGGACGGCGTGCTCCGCCGCGCGGCCGACGCGGTGGCGCCCGGCGGCACCCTGCTGATCGTCATGCACGCCGGATGGCCCACCTGGATGACGCCCGACGAGTACCCGTTCGAGGCCGTCTTCCCCACCCTCGACGGTGTCCTGCACGCCCTGCACCTCGGCGACGAATGGACCGTTCGCACCTGCGAGCCGGTCGAACGCGCACTGACCTCCCCGGACGGCCGTTCCGGCACCCGGGTCGACAATGTCTGGCGCCTCTCGCGCGCCGCGGCGGCCCCTAACTAGCTGCGCGGCTTGCGGCGGTCGTATTTCCGCGGACCTTCGCGGCGCGGGCCGCGGCTCAGGGAGCGATGGGACGGCGCGCCCTGGTCCAGCTGCAACTGGATCAGGACACCGCTGATCCTGGTGCGGCGCAACGCATCCAGAGTTTCCGACGACAGATCCGCGGGAAGTTCCACGAGGCTGTGGTCGGGGCGGATGCTGATGTGGCCGAAGTCGCTACGACGCAGACCGCCCTCGTTGGCGATGGCGCCGACGATCGCGCCGGGCACCACCCGGTGCCGTTTGCCGACCGCGATGCGGTAGGTGGCCATCTCCGCGCCGGTGGCCCGGTGGTGCTGCGGCCCGCCCTCCGGGCGGCGCTCGCGATCCTCTCGGGGGGCACGTTCGCGACGCGGCGGGCGGATCGGCTCAGCCTCGGCCTCCATGAAGAAGTTCTCGCCGTCGTGGCCGCCCACCGCCAGGGCGGCGGCGATGTCGGCGAGCGGGATGTTGTGCTCGGCCTCGTAGTCCTCGATCAGCTTGCGGAACAGCGCGAGATTCGACGACGCCAGATTCTCGGTGATCGCGTCGTGGAATTTGACCACGCGCTGAGCGTTCACGTCGTCGACGCTGGGCAGCTGCATCTCGGTCAGCGGCTGGCGGGTGGCGCGCTCGATCGCATCCAGCAGGCGGCGTTCGCGCGGCGCGACGAACAGCAGCGCCTCACCGGTGCGTCCGGCCCGGCCGGTGCGGCCGATGCGATGCACATAGGACTCGGTGTCGTGCGGGATGTCGTAGTTGACCACATGCGAGATGCGGTCGACATCGAGTCCGCGCGCGGCCACATCGGTGGCGACCAGGATGTCGAGGGCGCCGGACTTCAGCTGGCCGATGGTGCGTTCGCGCTGGTTCTGCGCGATGTCGCCGTTGATCGCGGCGGCCGAGTAGCCGCGCGCGCGCAGTTTCTCGGCCAGTTCTTCGGTGGCCTGCTTGGTGCGCACGAAGAGGATCATCGCCTCGAACGGCTCGACCTCGAGAATCCTGGTCAGCGCGTCGAGTTTGCGGTGATGCGATACGTGCACCCAGCGCTGCGAGATGTTGGTGTTGGTCGAGGTCTTGGACTTGACCGTGATCTCGACCGGATCCTTGAGGTACTGCTTGGAGATCTTGCGGATCACCGACGGCATGGTGGCCGAGAACAGCGCCACCTGCTTCTCCGCGGGAGTGTCGCGCAGAATGCGTTCGACGTCCTCCTGAAAACCCATCTTCAGCATCTCGTCGGCCTCGTCGAGCACGAGATACCGCAGCTCGGTGAGGTCGAGGGTGCCACGCTCGAGGTGGTCGATGACCCGGCCCGGCGTGCCGACGACGACCTGCGCGCCGCGGCGCAGACCCTGCAACTGGACCGCGTAGTTCTGACCGCCGTAGATCGGCAGCACGTGGATTCCCGGCAGATGCGACGAGTAACGGCCGAACGCCTCGGCCACCTGGATCGCCAGTTCACGGGTCGGTGCGAGCACCAGCGCCTGCGGCGGCTTCGGCCGCTTCTCCAGGCCCATCAGAATCGGGATGGCGAAGGCCGCCGTCTTACCGGTGCCGGTCTGGGCCAGGCCGACGACATCGGCGCCCGCGAGCAGCGGCGGAATGGTGGCCGCCTGGATCGGGGAGGGGGACTCGTAGCCGACATCGGCGATCGCCGCGAGCAGCCGATCGTCGATGCCGAGATCGGCGAACGACGGCTCGGTCGCGCCGGCCGTGACATCCGCTCCGCTACCGTCGCGAGACCCGGTGGCGGCGTCCGCGGGCCCTTCGTGGTTGCGCGCGTCTGCGCCTTCGGGCCTGTCGTCCCCGCCGCCGGGCACGCTGTCGACCGATGAGTTGTTCATATTGACCAGCAGTTTAATGCCTTGCGGTGGCCGCCCGGACCATCGGGCCAATACGGTGAGACCTATGCAACCGCAGCCGCCGCCCTCGCGCGCCGTTCCGGAGCCCGCCGAACCCCTGCGGCCCACCGCATCTGCGCCCGCCGAGCCGAATTCTCCGGGCGGCGCCGGAGCGCGCGTGAGTGACGAATCCGACACCGCCGACGCACCCGGAACGACCCGGGCGCACACCGCCGAACCGATCGGCAGCCCTGTCCCGATCGTGATCACCTACTCGACGACCGCGGAGGCGGGGCGGCCCGCGCCCGCGGTGGCCGGTGAACTCGAACCCCGGCCCGCCGCCCGACCGGCGCCCACCCCGGCTCCGGCGCAAGCGGTCGACATCGCGGTCGTCCAGTTCGGGCCCTATACCGACAAGGCCGCCAATCTCGCCGCGCTGCGCGACCATGTTCGCGCCGCTGCCGAACACGGCGCGAAAGTGGTTGTCGCTCCGGAGTATTCGATGTTCGCCGTGAAGCGGCTGGACGAACGGGTAGTGGCGGCGGCCGAACCGATCACGGGCCCGTGGGCGAGCGAATTGCGCGGGCTCGCCGCGGAATTCGGCGTGCACGTGGTCGCCGGCGTCGTCGAGGCGCCGGGCGGGCAGATCACCGACCGGATCTACAACACGCTGATCGCGGCCGGTCCCGATGCCGAGTTCGCGGCGATCTACCGCAAGGTGCATCTCTACGACGCGTTCGGATTCCGCGAATCGGAGGTGGTCGCCCCCGGCCCGATCGAGGATCCCGCCACCTTCACCGTCGACGGCGTCACCTTCGGTCTGCAGACCTGCTTCGACCTGCGCTTTCCGGAGGGCTGCCGCCGGGTGGCCGCCGCGGGCGCGCAGGTGTTGCTCCTTCCCGCGCAATGGATTCCGGGACCGGGCAAACTCGATCAGTGGACCACGCTGCTCCGCGCTCGCGCGATCGAGAACACGGTCTACGTGGCCGCCGCCGACCACTGCGCCCCGCGCGGTGCGGGCGCGTCGATGATCGTCGACCCTTCCGGCAATCCGCTGGCCGAACTCGGTGATGCCCCCGGCATCGCCACCAGCCGCGTCGACCTCGATCACCTGCGCCAGATCCGCACCACCAACCCCAGCCTGAGCCTGCGCCGATTCACCGTCGAGCCATAGACTGGACGGCACCATGATCTATCCGGATCGTCGGTCGGCCGGTCGCACGCTGGGTGAATCGCTGTCGCACCTGCGGGCGTGGCATCCTCTCGTGCTGGGACTGCCGCGCGGCGGGGTGCCGGTCGCGGCCGCCGTGCGCGAGGTCATCGGCGGAGATCTGGATGTGCTGCTCGTCCGGAAACTCGGCGTGCCGTGGCAACCCGAACTGGCGATGGGGGCGATCGGCGAGGACGGGGTCCGGGTTCTCAACGACGACGTGGTGCGGCAGACCGGCGTGCGATCCGAACAGATCGCCGCCGTGGAGGAGGCCGAGCGCGCGGAATTGTCCCGCCGGCAGCGGATGGTGCGCGCGCAGGTGCCGCGAGTGCCGATTCACGATCGCGCGGTGGTGATCGTCGACGACGGGATGGCCACGGGCGCGACGGTCGCCGCGGCGTGCCGCGTGGCGCAATCGCACCGGCCCCGCTGGATCACGGTGGCGGTGCCGGTGTCCTCGATCGAGGCGATCGAGCGGCTGCGCGGCCTGGCCCGGGAGACGGTGTGCCCGCTGATTCCGCGTTCCCTCGGCGGGGTCGGCGGGGCCTATCGCGATTTCCATCAACTCGACGACGAGGAAATGCTGGACCTGTTGCGCACGGCGCACCAGCCCGGCCGCTGAGGATGCGGGTGCGAATCACTCGGTCTCCGAGTCGATCTCGCGCACCCCTTTCCGATGCCGCTGCGCGAGGTCGGCGTAGTACCCGGGGTTGATCCTGACCCAGTTCTCGGCCTGGGTGCCGGCGAGGGGACGTTTGACCTCGGCCGGCGCTCCCGCCGCCAGGACTCCCTCGGGGATTTCGGTTCCGGGCTGGACCAGCGAGTGCGCGGCGATCATCGAACCGGCGCCGATCGTGGCCATATCGAGCACCGTGCTGCCGTTGCCGACGATCGCCTCGGCTCCGACGCTCGCGCCGTGCAGGACCACGCTGTGCGCGATCGTGGCGCCGGGCCCCACCTCCACGGGCACGTCGGGCGGGGTGTGAATCACGGTGTTGTCCTGCACATTCGCCCGCTCGCGGACGATGATCGGCGCGAGGTCGGCGCGCAGCACGGCGCCGTACCAGACCGAAGCGTTCGCCTCCACGCGCACATCGCCGATCAGGGTGGCGGTCGGCGCGATGAACGCGGTCGGATCCACCTGGGGGCGTTTACCTTCGAATTCGTAGCAGGGCATGCGTTCTCACCATTCGTTGTCGTCGGCGACCACTCGTTCCGCGGCCGCGACCATCGGGCGCAATTGCGCGGCAAAGGTTTCCGCGGTGACGCCGACGATATCGACCTCCGCGCGGGTGCGGACCGCGTAACGGCCGTCGCCGGTGACGTCGATCCAGCACAGCACGCCGAGCGGGCGCATGCTGTCGTCGGCGCGACGCGCGGAGACCACGATCTGACCGATGCCGTCGCGGGGCTGCTTGAGCAACCGCCGCATCCGCGCCGTGGTGGAGGGACCGGCGACCGGCACGGTCACCAGATCGCGACTGTCCTCGCGCACCCGGTCCAGCGGTGCGGTGCGGCGCGGTTCGGCCCCGGCCGGGCATTCCGGCAGCAGCGAGACCACCCGGGCCGCGAGGGTGCCCGAATTCCCGACGAACAGCCGCACGTCGCCGCCGCGATCGGGCGCGCTGCCGTGGCGCTGGGCCGCGACCACGGTGATGTGACCGGCGGCCGCGCCCAGCACCCGGACGGGCCGAGCCTCCCCCGCGCCGTGTTCGCCGAACACCTCGACGCATACGGTGGGCCGGGCGAGCAGTCGCAGCGCCGCCTCCAGATCGGGGTCCACGGTGCGGTCGCACCATTCGGTCAGCTCCGGGAGCTGCGCGGCCCGTTCGGCACTGTCGCGGGCGGACAATCGCACGGCGAGCGGATACGGGATCCGGTCACCGTCGATCCGTTGCCACGCCATCGCGAATTGATCGGGCGTCAGCGTCCATTTCACCGCCGCCGGACCGCCTCGGCTCCGGCCGTGACCCCGCGGTCAGTCATCCTCGGACCATTCGCCCAGCACGGGTGGGGTGGTCGGGTCGAGGTGCCCGACCAGTTCGCCGCCCGGCTCGGCCGGTTCGAGGAAGGTCGGCTCGTCGTCGAATTCGGAGTAGTAGTCCTCGTCCTCGTCGACACGGCGGATCGGCTTCGCCGCCACCGGGGTCGACGGTCCCTGTCGCACGGCATCGCCCGCGGCGAACGCGCCCCCGGCCAGGCCGCCCACGATGCCCGCGCCCATGCCGGACATCGAGTCGGCGCCGGGGTTGCGGTCCTGGTCGTGGTCGTCGCGCTTGGTCGAATCGGAATTCTGCGCCGTCGACGCCGGGCCGGTGGCCGCCCCGGCGGGACCCACGGCGGCCGCGGGGACCACACCGGGAGCGAGCGGTGCCCCGGCCGCGGGCTGCGCGGCAACGGACGGTTTCGACTGCGCGACACCATGATTCGTGGTCGCTACCACCGGCACCTCGGAGACCGCGGCGGCGGGAAGCGTGGTGTTCACGGGAGTCGTGATCGGTGTCGCGGGCTCTACGAGCGTCGGTGCGACCGCGGCGGGCGCCACGGCCGGGGGCCGATCGGCGGCCGGCTGGTCACCGCCGGGCCGGTCGCCGCCCGGTTCGCTCGGCCGATCCGCCGGAGCCGCTTCCGGCCCCTGCGGTCCGTCCACGGTCGGCGTCACCCGAGAGCCCGTCACCCGGCCGACCAGATCCGCACTGCCGCCACCCGGTGCGGTCGCCTCGTCACCCGGTGGCACGACAGCGGGATTCGGATACATGCCGCCGTCGGGAAACGCCGGCACGCTGTCGCCGGTGCGCAGGAAGACACCGGCATAGACCGAATCCATCACCCGCACGGCGTCCTGCCGCACGTTCTCGGCGCTCTTCTGCACGACGACGTTGGCGGCCGCCTGTTTCGGATCCAGCAGTGCCGCTTCCAGATCCGGATGTGCGGTCACCTGTTGCGATACCGAGGCGCGCAATGTCTCGGCTGCGTCGTTGGCCTGCGCGAGTCGTTGTCCGACAACTGCCATCACATCGGACAGCTGCTGGCCCAGCCGTTCGAAGGCGGTCACCGCGTCGGCGGCCAGTTGCGCGGCACCACCGCGCCAGCCGTCGGCGATGGCGCCGCGGATTTCGGTATGCGCGGACTGGACGGCATCGGCCATCCCGGCCGCCGAACTCTGCCAGGCCTGGCGGCCGGCGGTGAGGATCTCGGGATTCAATTCCTGGACCCCACACTGGATTTCGCGATGGGTGAGGTTGTCGAACACCTCGACCGTCGGGGCGTAATCCGGGTCGGCATGCCCCTGCGCCGGCGGTGTTCCGTTGCCGCTGACCCTATGCATGTCCGACCCCCACCGGCTGCGACGGCTGTACCACGACCGCGGGTGGTGCGGTCTTCCCGATCGCCGCGGCGGCATCGGCATCGTGCTGGGCATAGGCGGCCGCGGCGGCACGCAGCGTCTGCGCCAATTGCCGTGCGGCATCGGCATATTCGCGTAACCGATCGACCGCGTCGGCGGCCTTGCTCTCGAAACCGCGGCGCAGCGACTGCCCCGACTCGAAGCCGCCGAATCCGGGCAGCGACGCGGCCGCGCCGAGGATGCGGATCTGCTGCTCGACCTGCTCGGCCAGTGACTCGTATCGACGCGCGCAGCGTTCGTGGGTGCCGTCGCCCACCAGTACGCCGTCGATCCACAGCTCTCCGTCGTCGACCGCCTGGGCCAGCGCACCGACATCGTTGCGCAGATCCCCGGCCTCTTGTGACTGCATCGCGGTCCCCCTTTCTCAACCCACTTCCGCGGCGCGGTAACGACGGTCCGCGACCTCGCGAATCCACTCCGCGATATCGGCGGTGACTGCCGCGTGCACCGGCTCGTGCAGCAAATCGTGCCCGGCATCGGTGTACTCGTGCAACCCCACCGACCGGTGCCGGGCCGACCATTCGCGCGCGGAGTCGATCGGTGCGCGACGGTCGTCCACACCGTGCAGCGCCAGGATCGGTAGTCCGGGTGGCAGGGCGGCGGGCGATTCGGCGGCCCGTTTCGGGGTGCCGGTCAGCACCATGCCCGCGCACCCGGCCATCTCCGGCAGCGACATCGACGCGAGACAGGTCGCCGCGCCCAGCGAGTGGCCCGCCAGGAACAGCGGCGGATCGGGCTGCTCGGCGCGCATCGCCCGCACCAGCGCGGCGGTGTCGGCCGCCAGTTCGGGGAGCGTTCCCGGCGCCGCCGGGTCGCCTTCGCTCAGCCCCTGACCCGCGGTGTCCAGACACCAGAGCTCGATCTCGCGCGCACCCAGGGCACGACCGAACCGATGGTAATGCCCGCTGTGCTGGCCGGTTCCGGGCAGGAACGCCACCACCGCCACCGGCCGCTCCACCGGCCACCGCCGATAGTGCAGTCGACCGCGGGCACCCTGGAAGTACGGCATCACCCCATTGTCACGGGCGGGTCGCCGGTGAGCGGGCCCGGCCCGGCGAAGTGAGACCGATATCCGACACGCCCCCCTCACGCCACGCCGTACGACCTCGAAAGATTACGCTGTTGCGCGACTCGGCACGCGAGCGGTGCGTCGGCCGCGTGCGGGTGTCCGGACTCAGGAGGGCCGCGATTGATTCTGTTCGGTGATCGTGTCGTGTGCAGCACCGATGACCTGGTGAGGGCAGCGCGCTGCGAATTCGCGCTGCTGCGCGCGCTCGATACCGAACTGGGCCTTGTCGTTTCGCCGAATCCGACCGATCCGGTGAGCTTTCCGCTGGGTTCGGACACACTGTCGGACGACGTGTTCGACGATGTGTACGCGGCTCTCGGCGCGGCCGTGATCGGCATCGATTCGCCGGCCGCCACGGCCACGGAATTGCGCCGCGCACACGAGCAGACCGTCGCCGCACTCGGCACCGACGCGCCGGCGATATTCGGGGCCACCTTCTTCGACGGATCCTTCGCGGCCGGATGCGCCGTCCTCGTCCGCCGCGACGACCTCACGCCGGTTCGGCCCCGGCGATCGGCGGCCGCGGCACTGCCCGACGTCGGCGCGACCGGCGAATCCGCGACAGCGGCCGCCGACGCCCCGGACCGCGACGCCGCGCCTACTCCGCATTCCTCCTTCATCCTGTACGTCCGTTCGATGTCGTCCGATGTCGCGGCGCTCATGGAGGCCGCGGCGTGTGCGCGCATGGTGCGCGCCAACGGATTCGACGTCGATCCGTGGGTCCGGATCCGGGATGCCGCGGGCGCGGAACGGATCTACGAGCTCGGTCCGGCCGAAACCGTGTACGCGGCGCGACGGATTCGGCTCGCCACGATCCTCGCCGCCAAACAGGACGAACTGCTGCCCGTGCAGTGGGGAGACCGCCGCTACCTCGCCTGCGGGCAATGCGCGAGCTGCACCGCCGAACTGGTGGCCGGGCGTGATCTGCTGCTGGTGGCCGGGATGCGACCGACGGTGCGTGCGCAGCTGCGCGATGCCGGCATCACCACGGTCGATCGCCTCGCCGCCGCGGATTCGTCGGTGACCGGCGTTGCGGTACAGACGTTTTCGACGCTGCGGCGGCAGGCCGAGCTGCAGTTGCGCCGCGAGCGTTCCGGGCGCCCGGCCTATGCGGTCACCGATGCGGCCGCGTTCGGCGAGCTGGCCCGGCCCGACACCGGCGACGTCTTCGTCTCGGTCGCCGGATCGGCCGTCGGCGTCGGAGTCGCCGCGCGCGGTGCGGACGGTGGCGAGGGCGTGTTCCTGTTCCACGCCTTCACCACGCACGATCCGGTGGCGCTGCTGGAATTTCTGGCCGACCGCCAGCAGCACCATCCCGACCTGCGGATCTACCACTTCTGTTCGCCGATCCGGACGCTGCTTGCCGACCTGTGCGCACGCTGCGGCGCCGACGAGGAGACCGCCGACGAGCTGCTCGGCGCGCTGCTGGACCTGTATCCGATCGTGCGTTCCGCGCTGCTGATCGGCGCCCGGTCCTATGATCTGCCGGAAGTACTCGGCCTGCTCGACCCCGAGGCGGAACCGGTTCGCGCCGATCTCGAATCCTCCTGTGCGGCAACGCTGCGGCTGCGCGAGCGACTGTGCGAACTCGCCGCCGAGCACGACATCCAGCCCTGCCCGGTCCCCCGCCGCACCCTCGCCGAACAACCGGCCGCGGTGGAGGCGGCGCTGCGCGAATTCGCCTTCGACTACGACGACACTCGCAGTGCCGGACAGCAAGCCGCCGCGATGATGGCCGCGGTCCTGGGTTATCACCGGCGCGAGCGTCAGCCGCTGCACTGGGCGCACGAGGACCGCCTGCATCGGCCGATCGGTGAATGGGCCGATACCCCGGGGGTTCTCGTCGCGGACTGGGCCAGCGTCGACACGAAATGGCAGCACACCGACGACCGGCCGATGCGGCGCTACCTGAAGCTGACCGGCAGGCTCGGCACCGGACGTCCGCCGCCTCCGGGCACCGCGGTACGCACGCTCTACGATTCGCCCGTCCCCGACCTGCCGGCCACCCCCGGCCGGCGCGCCACCGCGGCGGCGACGGTCCTCGGCTTCGCCCTCGACGACAACTTCGACGATGTGGTGCGGGTGGAGGAGCTGCTACCGCCGGGATGCGCACCCTACGACGAACTGCCGGTCGCCATCGTGCCCGATCCGCCGGGCCGCGACGACAATCTGGAACAGGCGCTGAACGCCGTGGCGCACGATCTGCTGGTCAGCCTGCCGGACGTCCCGCTGACGGCGGCCTTCGATGTGCTGTGCCGGCGGCGGCCCCGGCTGCACGGCGCGACCGCGCTGCCGCAGGTCTTCGGCGACTACGCGGCCGCGATCACCGCGGCGGTGCTCGATCTCGACCACTCGTATCTCGCGGTGCAGGGGCCCTCGGGCACCGGCAAACTCGACACCGCGGCGCGGGTGATCGAGCGGCTGGTGACCCGCTACAAGTGGCGCGTCGGGGTGGTGGCGCAAACACATTCGGCCGCCGAGGTGCTGCTCGACGCCGTGGTCCGCGTGGGCGTACTGCCCGAACTGGTCGCCAAATCGGATGTGCACACCGTGGCTCCGGAATGGCTGGGAATCGCCGCCGACCGCTATCCGCGCTTCCTCGACAACGCGGTGAACGGTTGTGTGATCGGCGGACTGACCGGCGATTTCACCGATCCCGACCAGGTGGCGCCGCAGAGTCTGGACCTCCTGGTGATCGCCGACGCCGGGTACTTCCCGCTGGCGCAGGCGATCGCGGTCGGCGCGTCGGCGCGCAATCTGCTGCTGATCGGCGATCCCGCTCCGCTGCCGGGTACCGGCCTGCATCCCGAGCGCGTCCACGAATCGGCCCTGGGTCGCATCGTCGGCGACAACCCCACGGTGCCCACGGCTTTCGGCTATTTCCTGGAGCGCACCTGGCGGATGCATCCCCAGGTGTGCGGGCCGGTGTCGTCGCTGCGCTACGGCCGCCGGCTGCGCTCCAACGAGACGGTCACCCTCGCCCGCGAACTCGAGGGCGTCGCGCCGGGTGTGCGAGCGGTGCCGGTCGAACATCACGGCAACAGCACCGAATCCGCGGAGGAGGCCCGCGAGATCGTCCGTCAGGTCCGGTCCCTGCTTGGCCGCACCTGGCGCCAGGGCGTACTCACGCGGCGGCTGCATCCGCACGACATTCTGGTGGTCACGCCCTATCACGCGCAGGTGGCACGCATTCGAATGCTGTTGTCGCGGGCCCGGATCGAGGACGTGGTGGTCGGCACCGCCGATCGCTTCCGCGGCCGGGAGGCGGCGGTCGTGCTGATCTCGATGACAACCTCGGCCCCCGCCGACGCACCACACGGAATGGACGATCTGCTCTCGCGGCATTGGCTGACCACCGCTGTCTCCCGGGCGATGTGGTCGGCGATCGTCGTGGCGTCGCCGCTGCTCACCGACTATCTGCCCGAAACCCCCGAACAGCTGCCCGATCTGGCCGCCTACCTCGAACTGACCGGGCGCGGCTAGCCGAAGTTGCGGCCCTCGCCCCGATACGTCGGCACCGTGGTGCGCCGGTCGTCGGCATCTACGATGTGGATGGCGTCGAAGCGTTCGCAGAGCTCACCGGCCTTGGCGTGGCGCATCCACACTCGATCCCCGACGGCCAGGTCCGCTGCGCCCGTGAACGGCGTCTGCACCTCGCCCGCACCCTCGGTGCCGATCAACCGTAACCCCTTGGGCCACACCGGCTTCGGCACTCGTGAGGCACCGGCCGGACCGGAGGCGATATAGCCGCCGGCGAAGACGGTGGCGATCTCGGCAGCCGGGCGGCGCAGCACCGGCAGCGCGAAATACAGCGCGGGACGAGGCGTGAACGCGCGATATCCGTCGAACAGCGTAGGCACATAGAGACCGGATCCGGCCGTCACCTCGGTGACCTCGGGTGCCGCCACACTCACCTCGATGGACCCGCTGCCGCCGCTGTTGACGATCTCGAGCTCACCGGCCACCGAACGCACGGCGTCGAGCACATGCGTACGGCGAGTGCCGATTTCGGCCGCGGAGAGCCGTTTGACCAGCCGCACCGCGGGATTGGTGTCGGGCAGGCCGGCGATCTGGGCCTCGTAGGTCATCACACCCACCACCCGGAAGCCGCGCTCGCGAGCGACCCGGGCCAGCCGCTCGGCCTGCTCCGGAGTCCGGATCGGCGATCGGCGCACTCCCAGGTGCAGCGGGCCGATCCGCAACGAGGCGTCGACGTCCAGGCACACCCGCGGGCTGATTCCGGCGCCACCGACCGCGGCGCGGATCAGATCCAGCTGGGCGACGTCGTCGATCATCAGCGTGATCGAGTCGAGCAGGGTGGCGTCGGCGGCCAATTCGGCCAGCGCGGCGCGATCGACGCTCGGATAGCCGAGCAGAATGTCGCGTGCCCCGTGTCCGGCCAGCCACAGTGCCTCACGCAACGAATAGGACATGATGCCGGCGAATCCGCCGTGGCCGGTGAGCTGCGATCCGAGCACTTCCTCGAGGACCGCGCGGCAGCGCACCGATTTGCTGGCCACCCGGATCGGCACGCCGCGGGCCCGGCGCACCAAATCTGCGGCGTTGGCGCGCAGGGCGCTCAGGTCCAGCGCGGCCAGGGGCGGATCGAGGTCCGCGGTGGCGGCGTGCAGGTCGGCGATGGGCGACGCGTCTGTCACCACATCAGCCAATCACGAAACTGGTCAAACGTCCAGGAGAACCCCGCGCGTCGTTACCGATCGACCGCCTTGGTGATCAGCGTGGCGACCAGATCGTCCAGCACCACGAGCGTGGTCTCGTCGTCACCGTCGGCGAGCCAGCGCAGCACGGCGCCCTGGATCACGGCCAGCACATACGCCGATATCGCCGCCACCGGCTCGATCCACTGGGTATCGGAACGCTCGGCACACGCGTACAGCGCCGCACCGACCTCGGCGTCCAGGTCGCGCAGCCACTCCGTCGCCGAGAGACCGGGGCAGTCGGCCTCGCCCTCCCAGCGGCGGCGTAAGGAACTGATCGTGAGATCCAGCGTGTGCACCTGCCGTTGCGGGGTGGCCCGGATGGCCGACCACATCGCACTCACGCCGGCATGCAGAACCACCCGCAACGCGCGCGTGCCCGTGCAGTCGCAGGCGGCCGACGCGGCGTCGATGGCCTCCTGCACGATCGGCCGCGGCCGGACCCGAATCATCTCTCCACTAGCGCTCAACGACGACTCCCTCGGCGAAAGAACTCGCGCACCTCGCCTGCGCGGCTCGCTCAACGGGCATCAGATCCGCGGTGATCTCTTCCGAGGTCTACCCCGGGCGGCCCGTTCAACATCCGTCAATGTTAGAGGGTTTTCGGGGATCGTGACCAGGTTCAACGGGTCATTCCGTACTGAAAGATTGTTTTGTTACCACCCCGACACATCCCGCGGTGGGGTTCGGCGGTGGATCCGCCACGGTCAGGGCGGCTGCCGCGCGGGCGCAAACGCTCAGAACTCTACGGCCTCGGGCCGGGAATCGTTATATCGATGTGGGCGAGCACACAGCTGAGCCATCGCCGCCCACCGTGTCGAACCCGCCGATAACCTGGAGTCGTGACAACGGTGCGCCCCGATCATCTCCACATTCCCGGCACCTTCAACTACCGCGACGTCGGCGGCCTGCGCACGGCGAGCGGGACCAAGATTCGCAGCGGAGTTCTGCTCCGGTCGGCTCAGCTGTGCCGGCTCGACGAACGCGGACACGACATCCTGCGCCGGCTCGGCGTCGCCACCGTGCACGATCTGCGCGGGCCCGGCGAGGCCGACCGGATGGGCGTCGACGTCCTTCCCGACGGCGTGCGGCTGGAGGTGACACCGTTCCACTCCGGGGTCGGCGCCGCCCGGGCCCCGCACGAGGCTCCGGAGGCGACGGCGCAGCC
>NZ_BDBN01000076.1 GCF_001613005.1 Nocardia nova NBRC 15556
AACGCCCGCCGCGCGTCTCCGCCGCCGCGGCCTATCCCCGCACGGGTGAGCGCACCCGGACCGCCGAACGCACGCGAGTCGCCGAACCGCAGCCTCGTCGCGGCCGGCCGCAGCCGCCGAGTGATGTGCCCCCGCATCCTCGGCCGAACGTGCGCTACCGCGACCGCTGAGCCGAACGTCGCGGGCGCCGAACCGGTTACGGCTGCGCCCGTAGCGGTCATCCCCGAATTCCCCACGCCCACTCATCGTCTCGATGGCGCGCGCCGTTACGTGCCGCAAAACAGCACGCTCCCAACGTGGTTCGAGGTCGGGAAGCACCGGCGTCGACGAGCTCCCGCGCAGCTGAGCGACACGTCCCGGACGTGAACGGCGCCCTATCGCCGGACGCCGCCGACCGTCCCGCGAGCGAATCGCCATCGCGACCGCCCCGCGAGCGTCGCCGGACAATGGCACGGGCCCTGGCGTTGCGAGGGTCTCGTAGGACCCGCGCTCGCTCAGCGGCGGCCGGTGGTGCGCAGTTCGCGCGGGAGGGCGAAGACCAGGGTTTCGTTCGCGGTGGTGACGGGCTGGACCTCGCCGTAGCCGTGTTCGGCGAGCAGATCGAGTACGCCACGCACCAGGATCTCGGGCACCGAGGCACCGGAGGTGACGCCGACGGTCCGCACGCCCTCGAACCAGGCCGGGTCGACCTCGCGGGCGAAATCGACCAGGTAGGACGCGCGGGCGCCCGCGTTCAGGGCGACCTCGACCAGCCGCTTGGAGTTGGAGGAGTTGCGGGAGCCGACGACGATCACCAGATCGCATTCCGGCGCCATCGCCTTCACCGCGACCTGGCGGTTCTGGGTGGCGTAGCAGATGTCGTCGCTGGGCGGGTCCTGCAGATTCGGGAAGCGCTTGCGCAGCCGCTGCACCGTCTCCATGGTCTCGTCCACCGAGAGCGTGGTCTGCGACAGCCAGATCACCTTGTTCTCGTCGCGCACCTCGACGCCGTCGACCGCGTCGGGGCCGTCGACCAGTTGCACGTGGTCGGGCGCCTCACCGGCGGTGCCCTCGACCTCCTCGTGGCCCTCGTGGCCGATGAGCAGGATGTCGAAGTCGTCGCGGGCGAAGCGCTTGGCCTCCTGGTGCACCTTCGTCACCAGCGGGCAGGTCGCGTCGATGGTGTGCAGGTTGCGAGCCGCCGCGGACTCGTGCACCGCCGGCGACACGCCGTGCGCGGAGAAGACCACCACCGCACCCTCGGGCACCTCGTCCGTCTCGTCGACGAAGACCACGCCGCGCTCGCGCAGGGTCTCCACCACGTGGCGGTTGTGCACGATCTCCTTGCGCACGTAGATCGGCGCACCGTGCTTCTCGAGGGTGCGCTCCACGGTTTCCACCGCCCGGTCCACACCCGCGCAGTAGCCGCGTGGTTCGGCGAGCAGCACCCGCTTGCCCGCGCCGGTGCCGGCCGCATCGGCCGACCGGGCGATTCCGACATTCAGGGGGATAGCCGAGGACATGCCCACAGCTTACGTGCGCCGGCCGACGGGGAAAGTCCCGACCGCGCACAGCGGGTGCGGCGGTGCGACGGGACGCGCGAGAATGGAACACGTGAACTCTGTTCTTTGCATCACCGGCCGTTTCGGGCAGGCTAGGGACATGTTCCGACCTCCCTACCTGGCCCGGGTCGCCGCTGGGGCCGCCGTCTACGCCCTCGAGGAAACTCGCCGGTTACCCACTGTGGCAATCCATCTGCCGATCACGGCGATCAGCCAGTTGCTGCAGACCTCGATGCATCTGCAGCAGTTCGTGACCAGCCTCGCCCTCAAGGGTGACGAGGTCTTCGACAGATTGGCCAATCGCCCGGTGGAGCAGCCGGAATGGGCCACGTTCGACGAGGATCTCGACGACGAGCAACCGTTCGGCAGCGGCGATTTCGCGGCGCGGAGCGACAGCGATTTCGCCGCACGGCTCAGCCGCTTCGATCTGTTCGCCGAATCCGACCCGGCCGAAGGCGTCCCGGAACCGACGGCCTCGATCACCCCCTCGCCGACCAACGGCTATGCCGCATCTCACACTGCGGAATCGGACACTACCGAAGCGGCCACCGCGGAAACGGACGCGGCGGAGAGCACCGCCGCCGAGGCGGCCGGCGCGGAGGCCACCGAGGCGACCGGCGAGGACACGGACACCACCGGAACGGGCACCGCCGGCACCGCGGCGTCCGCACCGGCGCAATCGCGCGGCGTGATCGAACCCGAGGTCGCCGGGCGGTACGACTACGCGAACATGACGCTGGCTCAGCTGCGGGCCCGGCTGCGCATGCTCAGCGTCGAGGAGTTGGCCGACCTGCTGGCCTACGAGCAGCAGACCCTCGACCGGGCGCCGTTCGTGACCATGCTGACGAACCGGATCGCCACCGTGCAGGCCAAGTGACCGACTCACACGCCGACGCGCCGGCCGCCGGGGCCCGAGCCTCCGGGGAACCGGCGCGTTCTGCTGCCCGCCCCGCCAACTCGGCCGAACAGCCGTGGCCGGTGCGCACCATCGCGATGAAGGTCGCGCAGTGGATCGACCGGCTCGGCAGCGTCTGGGTGGAGGGACAGATCACCCAGATCAATCTGCGGCCCGGCACCCGCACCGCGTTCCTGGTGCTGCGCGATACCGCCGCCGACATGTCGCTGTCGATCACCTGCGATCCGCAACTGCTGCGCGC
This sequence comes from Nocardia nova NBRC 15556, assembly GCF_001613005.1. GTDB lineage: Bacteria > Actinomycetota > Actinomycetes > Mycobacteriales > Mycobacteriaceae > Nocardia > Nocardia nova. Next base: position 2,699 of record NZ_BDBN01000076.1, read on the forward strand.
CTCGGCCGTCCCGCTGCAGGAGGGCAGCCGGGTGGTGGTCTACGGCAAGCTGTCGTACTTCACCGGCCGGGGCACGATCTCGTTGCGCGTCACCGAGATTCGACCCGTCGGTATCGGCGAACTGCTGGCCCGCATCGAACGGCTGAAGGCGCTGCTGGCGGCCGAGGGTTTGTTCGATCCGCGGCTGAAGCGGCCGATGCCGTTCCTGCCCAAGGTGATCGGCCTGATCACCGGCCGCGCCAGTGCCGCCGAGCATGACGTGGTGACCGTGGCCCAGCAGCGCTGGCCCGCGGTGCGTTTCGAGATCCGCAACACCGCCGTACAGGGCCCCACCGCGGTGCCGCAGATACTCGACGCGCTGGCCGAGCTCGACGATCACCCGGAGGTCGAGGTGATCGTCTTGGCGCGCGGCGGCGGCAGTGTCGAGGATCTGCTGCCGTTCTCCGACGAAACCCTGTGCCGCGCCATCGTTTCCGCGACCACCCCGATCGTCAGCGCGATCGGGCACGAGCCGGACAATCCGCTCTCGGACTACGTCGCCGATCTGCGCGCGGCCACCCCGACCGATGCGGCCAAAACGCTGGTCCCCGACGCCGCGGCCGAACTCGCCGGTGTCCGGGAACTGCGCGCCCGCTCGGCCGCCGCCCTGCGCGGCTGGGTCGATCGCGAGGCGCGCGCGTTGCAGCAGCTGCGGTCGCGCCCGGTGCTGGCCGATCCGCTGCGGATCCTGGAGCAGCGCCACGACGAGATCGAGCGGCTGCGGACCGCGGCCCACCGCGCGGTCGAGCACTGCCTCACCAGCCAGGCCACCACCGCGCGGCATCTGCGCGACAAGCTCACCGCGGTGGGCCCGGCCGCCACCCTGGCGCGCGGATACGCTGTCGTACAACGGGTTACCGGTAGCGAACGCCATGTCGTGCGCACCGTCGCCGACTCCCCACCGGGCACGCAGTTGCGTATCCGGGTCGCCGACGGCGCGATCAGCGCCGCGGCCCTGGGCAGTCAGGCACTCGCGAATCCCCTGCCGGCTCAGCGGGTTACGGACCGGCCGGCACCGCCATCCGAACAGGAGGAGTCGTCATGACCGAGAGCGAAGACGCCGAAATCGCGACCTTCGGCTACGAACGCGCGCGCGACGAGTTGGTCAACGTCGTGAAGATGCTCGAACAGGGCGGAATGGACCTCGACGATTCGCTGGCCCTGTGGGAACGCGGTGAGGCGCTGGCCAACCGCTGCGAGGAACATCTCGCCGGAGCCCGCCGCCGGGTAGAGGACGCGCTGTCGCGGCGCGGCGCAGCGCAGGATTGAGCATGGACATCCGTCGTGTCGTCCCGGATCTGCGGGTCGCCGATATGGCGCGGGCGCGCGCCTTCTACCGGGCGCTGGGCCTGGACGAGGTGATGGATCTCGGCTGGGCGGTCGGGCTGGCCTCACCGAGCAATCCGACCGCACAGATCCTGCTGATCGGCGCGAATGCCGATGAGCCGCAACCGGATATCAGCGTCGAGGTCGCCGATGTGGACGCCGCGCACGAGACGATGGTCGCCGCCGGAGCCGAGGTGGTCTACGCGCTGCGCGACGAGCCGTGGGGTGTGCGGCGATTCTTCGTCCGCGATCCGGACGGCACGGTCGTCAACGTCGTGAGCCACCGCTGAGCCACGGGGCGGCGATTCTCAGGGCTGCAGCGGGGCGGCGGCGTCGACGGCCTGCGCGAGCGTCAGATAGGCCGCCTCGTTCGCGGCGCCCTCGAGCAGCACGCGGCTCTGCCCGAAGTCGGAGATCCAGGCCGGCTCACTGCCCTGCACGTGGTAGACGGTCCACTTCTGGTTGCCCACCATCCGGGACCCGGAAGGACTGCGGGTGTCGACGATGTGGGCGGCCAGCGCGCTCTCGCTCGCATTGCTCTGGCTCAGCTGCAGGTAGGTGCCGTTGGAGGTGATGAAACCGACGGTGCTGACGGTACCGCCACCGGTGCCGGTCACAGTGTCGCGACTACCGGAATTGGCCTTCCAGTCCGCCGGAACCGCGGGGTCGCGGATCGGGAAGGGCAGCGCCTTCGCGTCGTCGTGCAATGCCGACTGGACATCGAAATTCGGCACCTGACCGGGCGTGGGCCCGTGCGCGGAGAAGCTGCACTGACTGGCCACCGCGGCCAGCACCACGCAGATCAGTACCAGCGGGATCAGCGACCAGATCAGATCCCGGTAGTCGTTGAGGATGCGTGGTTTCTGCGACACGTCCCAAGTATCCACACGCGGCCGAAGCCGCCGAGCCTCGCCCTCCGGCCACGAGGCCGACATCACAGCCGCCTTCACCGGCGCGGACGCTCCTCCCTCGAAGTGGAACAGCAGTACCTGAATGGCCGATCCGACCGTTCTGCGACAATTCACGCAGCAAAACACAACTCGAGGAGGCACCGTCATGACGGCACCCACACCCGCAACCAGTCGCCGCCGCGAGGCCCCGGACCGCAACCTCGCACTGGAGTTGGTCCGGGTGACCGAGGCCGGTGCGATGGCCGCGGGCCGCTGGGTCGGCCGCGGTGACAAGGAGGGCGGCGACGGGGCGGCCGTCGACGCGATGCGGCAACTGGTGGCCACCGTCTCCATGCGCGGCACCGTCGTGATCGGCGAGGGCGAGAAGGACGAGGCCCCGATGCTCTACAACGGCGAGGCCGTGGGCGACGGGACCGGTCCGGAGGTCGACTTCGCGGTCGACCCGATCGACGGCACCACGCTGATGTCCAAGGGTTCGCCGGGCGCCATCTCGGTGCTGGCCGTGGCCGAACGCGGCGCCATGTTCGACCCCTCGGCGGTGTTCTACATGGACAAGATCGCGGTCGGCCCGGAGGCGGCCGACGTCATCGATCTCTCCGTTCCGATCGCGGAGAATCTGCGCCGGGTGGCGAAGGCCAAGAATTCGCTGGTTTCCGACCTCACCGTCTGTGTGCTGGACCGGCCCCGCCACGCTCGCCACATCCAGGAGGTCCGTGACGCGGGCGCGCGCATCCGCCTGATCTCCGACGGCGACGTGGCCGGCGCCATCGCCTGCGCCCGTCCCGATTCGGGCACCGACATGCTGGTCGGCATCGGCGGCACCCCCGAGGGCATCATCGCCGCGGCCGCGCTGCGCTGTATGGGCGGCGCGCTGCAGGGCAAGCTGGCCCCCACCGACGACGCCGAGAAGCAGAAGGCGCTCGATGCCGGTCACGACCTCGACCGCATCCTGACCACCGAGGACCTGGTCTCGGGTGAGAACGTCTTCTTCTCCGCCACCGGCGTCACCGACGGCGACCTGCTGCGCGGTGTGCGGTACTACAGCGGCGGCGCCTCGACCCAGTCGATCGTGATGCGCTCCAAGTCCGGCACCGTGCGCATCATCGACGCCTACCACCGCCTGACCAAGCTGCACGAGTACGCCTCGGTCGACTTCGTCGGCGACGAGACCGCGATCCCGCCGCTGCCGTAAATATCTGCCTCCGCTTCGCTCCGGCGGGGTTTCGGCCTCTTGGCCTCGATTTTTCACTCCTCCGGTCAGTCGCTGCGCTCCCTCCCTCCGTCGCTGCAAAATCGAGGCGGCCGAAACCCGTCGACAGGGATCTGCCTCGACGGCGCTCGGGGGTGGGAGCGCAGTGCCGGACTCGCGCCTCACTGCTCCGATTCGATCAGCAGATACTCGAGGCGGGCAGTCTCGTCGCCGTCGTCCCCGACGTCGATGACGGCGACGAACTCGTGGTCACTGACTCGGCGCTGCAAGAGACTCCACGAGCTGGCGAGGTACCAGCTCGCCCCGGTGGTACCTCTCGGTCCCAAGCCGGCGCAGAAAATCCGGTATCGGGTGGGGTGCAGCGCCGGGCTCGTCCGCACTCGCGCGATGATGCCGATGCTGTGTCCTCCGCTCGGACCGAATCGGCTTCCGTCGGTCAACGCCAGTTGCTCCGATCCGGCGGCGCTGTCGTCGAGGGTGAACAGCCGCCGGTCGGCGGTGTCGAGATACCTCCGTGTGCAAGCGTTTCCGGTCAGCCCGAAGGCGATGTAGGGCCGGTCGTCGTGCGCGACAACCTCCCGGTCGCTCCGGACATCGGCCGAGAGGCCGGTCCGGCGCTGAAGCATGGACAACACATACAGCAGTCCGCGAACCTCCCGCTCCGGCAATGCCGCCAGCACATTCAAGCGATGATCGGCCGCGAACGCGCGGAGTCGTCCCTCGACTGCGCACAGGTCGGCAGTATCGACCGCCCGGTGCGCCGGCACGGATCGCAGGGGCAGCTCCAGGGACGGGTAGACGAGAGTTATTCCGCCGGAAATCATCTCGGCGCCGAGAAAAGCCTCGAGTTCGACGTCGATCACGGGACCCGTTTCGCGCGCTCCCGTGCCGAGGGGTGTGGCATCCGCCGTCCGAAACAGATTTTCGACCGTCCAGCCGGGGAACATCTCGGCCAGCACCCGACAGTGGTAGTCACGGGGAAGGCCGACCATCTTGCCCGAAAGCCACTGGTAGTACTGGGTCTTCGCCGGACCGTAGCCGGGCGGAATGGGTGGATCGAGGCGCGCGGCGCAGGTGTCGTACGCCACCAGGAAATCCGCGTGGCTGGTGAGATGCTGTTGCGCCAGCAGCATCTTCAGAACGGTAGCCAAGGAAACCCCCTTACCCCTGCAACCACCGCCCCCGCGGCGGCTCGATCGACAACCGCACCTCACGCGGGGCCGCCGACGCGTGCGGCAACCGGCTGGAAGCCGGTACTGCGCCGGCGCAGGTGCAGGAAATTCCGTTACCGATCCCGCCCATCACGACCACGATGAGCTGCGCGACCTTTTTCCGGGCACGGCGAACGCGATGATCCGCGTGTCCGCATACCGGATGGTTGCCTTACTCGATCGGTGGCCCGCTTTCCATTAAGCCCCCTAACACCGTTGGGCAGCAACGGATCTCCGATCCGTTTTCGTCCGTTTTCCACAACTGCCACGGACGCCCCGATCGTTCGTCCTCTCGGAGCACGGCCGCACCGACGCCGAAACACGCTGCGGCACAAGATGCTTGCTGATCTTGGAACAGGACGGAAAGGCGATAACGGACGAAAACGAACCGGGCAGAGCGTCCCACAGCATGTTTCACGGACGTTAATTGAAGTAGCGGAAGCACAGAGCAACCCGGGCAGCTATCCGCGCTGCCCATCACAGCAGTCAGGAGGCAAACGCCGTGCCTACCATCACCTCACTCTCGCCGACGTCCGGACCTGCGACCGGAGGAACCAGCGTCACGATCACCGGTACCGGGTTCACCGGCCCCACTACCGTGCGATTCGGCGCTACCGCAACGACTTTCACGATCGATTCGCCGACGCAGATCACCGCGATCGCGCCTTCCGGATCCGTCGGTACCGTACAGGTCACCGTCACCACGTCGGCGGGCACCAGTAACGGATTGCCGTATACCTACCTCGCCGTTCCCGCGTTGAACAGCATCAGCCCCAGCCAGGGGTCGACCGCGGGCGGCACGACGGTCACGCTCACCGGGTCCGGGCTGACCGGAGTCACCGCGGTGAATTTCGGCGCCACACCGGCAACCTCGTTCACTGTGGATTCCGACACCCAGATCACCGCCGTCGCCCCCGCCGGCACCGGAATCGTATCCGTGACGGTCACCGGGCCCGGCGGCACAAGTAACCCGGTCACCTACGTCTACGTCGTCGTTCCGACCATCACCTCGATCTCCCCCACGTCCGGACCTACCGCGGGCGGAAACAACGTGACGATCACCGGAACCGGATTCACCGGCCCGTTGACGGTCCGATTCGGCACCACCGCAACGACATTCACCGTGAACTCCCCCACCCAGATCACCGCGGTCGCCCCGGCCCATTCCGCCGGGACCGTGCAGGTCACCGTCACCGGCTCGGGGGGCACCAGCAACGGTGTCGCCTACACTTACGCCGCGGTGCCCACCTTGACCAGCATCTCCCCCGCGTCAGGATCGGTAACGGGTGGAACCACAGTGGTTCTCACCGGCACGAATCTGACGGGCGCGACAGCGGTGAGTTTCGGAGGCACACCGGCAACCTCGTTCACGGTCAACTCCGCCACCCAGATCACGGCCGTCACCCCGGCGCATTCCGCCGGGACCGTGCAGGTCACGGTGACCACGGCGGGTGGAACGAGTAACGGTGTCGCCTTCACCTATGTCGCGGTGCCGACTCTGACGGCGATAGTGCCGAGCGCCGGTCCGGTTGCCGGCGGGACAACCGTCGTACTGACCGGCACGAACTTGACCGGCGCCACCGCCGTCAACTTCGGCGCCACACCGGCAACCTCGTTCACGGTCAACTCCGCCACCCAGATCACGGCGGTCGCTCCCGCCGGAACAGCGGGGACGGTGCAGGTCACCGTCACCACTGCCGGCGGTACGAGCAACGGTGTCGCCTACACCTACGTCGCCGTGCCTACCCTGACCGCCGTCGCTCCCAGTTCCGGGCCCATCGCCGGCGGGACCACCGTCGTACTGACCGGCACGAACCTGACGGGCGCGACAGCCGTGAGTTTCGGTGGCACACCGGCAACCTCGTTCACGGTCAACTCCGCCACCCAGATCACGGCCGTGGCGCCGGCACATTCGGCCGGGACCGTACTGGTGACGGTCACCACCGTGGGCGGAACCAGCAACGGCGTCGCCTACACCTACATCGCGGTACCCACCTTGACGACGGTGGCGCCGAACGTGGGCGCGGTAGCAGGCGGGAACACGGTCGTACTCACCGGGACCGGCCTGACCGGCGCGACAGCGGTCGATTTCGGTGCCACTCCGGCATCGTCGTTCACCGTCGACTCCGCCACGCAGATCACGGCGGTCGCTCCCGCCGGGACGGCGGGGACGGTGCAGGTCACCGTCACCACGGTGGGTGGCACGAGTAACGGTGTCGCCTACACCTACGTCGCCGTGCCTGCCCTGACCGCCATCGCTCCCGGTTCAGGGCCGATCGCCGGCGGCACCACCGTCGTACTCACCGGCACGGCGCTGGCAGGTGCCACGGCAGTGAATTTCGGCGCCACACCGGCAGCCGCGTTCACCGTCGACTCGCCCACCCAGATCACGGCGGTGACACCCGCCGGGACGGCCGGGACCGTACTGGTCACCGTCACCACCGCGGGTGGTACCGGTGACGGTGTCTCCTTCACGTATGTCGCGGCTCCGACGCTGACCGGGATAGTTCCCGGTTCAGGGCCGGTGACCGGTGGGACCGTCGTCACCCTGACCGGAACGAATCTGGCCGGCACCACCGCAGTCGCATTCGGTGCCACACCGGCCACCTTCGCCGTCGACTCGGCGACCCAGATCACGGCAATCGTCCCAGCCGGGACGGCTGGGACGGTGCAGGTAACCGCCACCACAGCGGGTGGCGTCAGCAACGGTGTCGCGTATGCCTATGTCGTGGTTCCTACCCTGATCGCGGCGGTGCCGAACGTTGGCCCGGTTGCCGGCGGAACGAACGTCGTGCTCACCGGCACGGGCCTGACCGGCGCCACAGCGGTGCATTTCGGTAGCACGCCGGCGACATCGTTCACCGTTGACTCCGATCTCCAGATCACCGCGGTAGCTCCCGCCGAGTCGGCCGGCACGGTGCTGGTCACTGTCACCACCCCAGGGGGAACGGTGGATGGTGTCTCCTTCACCTATGTCGCGGTGCCCACCCTGATCGCGGCGGTCCCGAATACCGGTTCGGCCGCCGGTGGGACAGTCGTCGTTCTGGCCGGAACAAACCTGACCGGCACCACAGCGGTGAATTTCGGTGCCACGCCGGCCACTTCGTTCGCCGTCGACTCCGATTTCCAGATCACCGCCGTCGCCCCGGCGGGGGTAGCCGGGACAGTGCAGATCACGGCCGCGACGGGTGGCGGAACCAGTAACGGTGTCGCCTACATCTACATCTGACACCGAACGCGGCTGGGCCGTCGGCGGGCTGTTGCCTGCCGGCGGCCCAGCCGCACTGTGCGAAAAGCCTCAGGCGTGGCAGCCCACTCGCTCCGCCAACCGGCTTAGTGTCGAGTTATGACCGACGACCAGACGCAGTACCGCATCGAACACGACACCATGGGCGAGGTCCGCGTTCCGGTGAACGCGCTGTGGCGGGCGCAGACGCAGCGGGCGGTGGAGAACTTCCCGATCAGCGGCCGCGGCCTCGAACGCGCTCAGATCCGCGCCCTCGGCCTGCTGAAGGCCGCGTGTGCGACGGTGAACCGGGATCTGGGGCTGCTCGACGGTGTGAAGGCCGAGGCGATCATCGCCGCCGCGAACGAGATCGCCGAGGGCCGCCACGACGACCAGTTCCCGATCGACGTCTTCCAGACCGGCTCCGGCACCAGCTCGAACATGAACGCCAACGAGGTGATAGCGAGCCTGGCCGCCGCCCGCGGCATCACCGTGCACCCCAACGACGACGTGAACATGTCCCAGTCGTCCAACGACACCTTCCCCACCGCGACGCATCTGGCCGCCACCGAGGCCGTGGTGAAGGAACTGCTTCCGGCGCTGGATCATCTGCGGCTGCGACTGCTGGACAAGGCCACCGAATGGCGAACCGTGGTGAAGTCCGGCCGTACTCACCTGATGGACGCCGTCCCGGTGACGCTCGGCCAGGAGTTCAGCGGCTACACCCGCCAGGTCGAGGCCGGTACCGAACGCCTGGTCGCCGCGCTGCCGCGGCTCGGTGAATTGCCCATCGGCGGCACCGCCGTCGGCACCGGACTCAACGCGCCCGCCGGCTTCGGCGCGAAAGTCGTTGCGGAACTGCGCAAGACGACCGGGCTGGACGAACTGTCCGAGGCCCGCAACCACTTCGAGGCCCAGGCCGCCCGGGACGGTCTGGTCGAGATCTCCGGTTCGCTGCGCACCATCGCCATCAGTCTCACCAAGATCGCCAACGATATCCGCTGGATGGGGTCCGGACCGCTCACCGGGCTCGCGGAGATCCAGCTGCCGGATCTGCAGCCGGGCTCCTCGATCATGCCCGGCAAGGTGAATCCGGTGCTGCCGGAAGCTGTTACGCAGGTCGCCGCCCAGGTGATCGGCAACGATGCCGCGGTGGCGTGGGGCGGCGGCAACGGCGCATTCGAACTGAACGTCTACATTCCGATGATGGCCCGCAACGTGCTGGAGTCGATTCGGTTGCTGGCCAATGTGTCTCGCCTCTTCGCCGACAAGTGCGTGGCCGGCCTGACCGCCGATACCGAACGGCTGCGCCGGCTCGCGGAGTCCTCGCCGTCCATCGTCACACCGCTGAACTCGGCCATCGGCTACGAGGAAGCGGCCGCCGTCGCCAAACAGGCACTGCGCGAGAACAAGACGATTCGCGAGACGGTCGTCGATCGCGGATTGATCGGCGAGAAGCTGTCGGAGGAGGAGCTCGATCGCCGGCTGGACGTGCTGTCGATGGCGAAGGTCGAGGAACAGGACTGATCACACGGTCTCCGGATCCGGCCGCCGGGACGCGCCGGGAGGTCGGATCCGGAAGTGCGTTTCAGGCCGCCACCAGCGCCGGATAGTCGCGCAATTCGATGTCGTTGGCGGCATTGTCGGTGTACTTCAGCATCAGGTCGAACATGCGCGAGCCGAGGAACCAGTTGCGCATCCGGATCCCGCGGGCGGTGCGCGGCGCGAGGAAGCGGCCGGCGTTGCTGTTGCCCGCGATCTTGGCGTAGCGCTTCATCAGTTCGTCGTACCGCGCGAAGGCCGCGGTGTGGTCGCCGGCGGCCAACGCCAGCTCACCGGCCAGCACATAGGCGCCGACCACCGCGAGCCCGGTTCCGAAGCCGCCCAGCGTATTTCCGTACGCGGAGTCGCCGACCAGCGCGATCCGGCCCGTGGTGTAGCGGCCCTTCATCCGGACCTGCCCGATCGAGTCCAGGTAGAAGGAGTCGAGTCCGGACAGTTCGGCCATCATCGCCGGGACCGGTCCCCCGGCCCCGGCGAAGGCCTCGGCCAGCACCCGCCGCTGCGCCGCTTCGTCGCGCCGGTCGTAGCTGAGCCGATCGGCGGCGAACATGTACATGTGCGCGGCCTTGTTGCCGCCGCGGACCGCGAGCCGTCCGGGTTCGCTGTAGGCGAGCGAGCGGTTGCGCTGCCGCGGCCCGTTCGGATCGTGGCCCCAGCCGGCCGCACCGGCGGTGCAGTAGTAGTAGCCCAGGTGCTTGACATAGTCGGCCTCGGGACCGAAGGCCAGCGCGCGCACCCGGGAGTGGATACCGTCGCATCCGACCACCAGGTCGAAGGTGCGGGCGGGCGCGCTCTCGAATTCCACCTCGACACCGGTAGCGGTCTCGCGCAGCGCGGTGACGGAATCGCCGAACAGGTATTCGCAGCGGTCCGCGGTGCGCTCGTAGAAGATCTCGGCCAGGTCCCCGCGCAGGATCTCGACATCGCCACCGGTGAAATCGCCTGACATGACGGCCAATTCGCGGCCCTCCGCGTCGGTGAGGACCATATCGGTCTTGCCGGTCTGCCGGCGGTGGATCTCCTCCCAGACGCCCATCCGCTCGAGCACCGTGCGGTGGGTCGCGCCCTTGAAGTCGACGGCCTGACCACCGGGCCGCAATTCGGGCGCCCGCTCGACGACGGTGACGGCGAAGCCGTAGCGCTGCAGCCAGTAGGCCAGCGCCGGGCCGGCGATGCTCGCACCGGAGATGAGAACTGTCGTATTCCGCATGAGGACCCCTCGGTCAGTAACTGTGTCTGCTGGACGCTAATTAGCGTATGTTGGACGCAGTTTCCCGTCAAGCCCGGATTCGGAGAGGATGGCGTCATGACCGGACCGACTGCCCACGAACTGCTGTGGGGTACTTCGCAGCGCCCCCGGCGTGGCCCCAAGCCGTCGCTGTCGTTGGAGCGCATCGTGACCGAGGCCATCGCGCTGGCCGATGCCGACGGGATGGCCGCGGTATCGATGCAGCGGCTCGCCGAGCGGCTGGGCTGCGCCAAAATGGCGCTGTATCGCTACGTGCCGGGAAAAGCCGAGCTCACCGCGTTGATGCTCGACTATGGCATGGGACAGCCGCCGCAGGTCGAGGCCGCCGAATCCGACCCCGAACCCTGGCGCGAGGCGCTGCGGCAGTGGTCCTACACGATGTACGAGCGCTATCGGGCGCATCCGTGGACCATCGAACTCACCGCCGGCGCGCGGCCGCTCGGCCCGAACGAACTGGGCTGGATGGAGGCCGCACTGGCCCCGCTGGCCGGCACGGGTCTACGGGGCTCCGAACGCCTCGACACGGTGGTGCTGCTCAACGGCCACGTCCGCAGCCTGGTGCAGCAGACCGCCGCGACCGGCCCCGAACAGGCCGAAAGCGAGATGACCCGGCAGGTCGGCGAGGTGCTGGCCGCTCATGCCGACCGCTATCCCGAGGTCGTGGCCGCCTTCGCCGACACCCCCGCCGACGATCGCAACGCGGCCCTGAGCTACGGCATCGAGCGCATCCTCGACGGAGTGGCCGCGCTGATCGCCCGGCGCCGCGGCTGAACCGCGCCGAACACCCGACGACGAGCCGAAACGAGCCCGATCATCCCCCGTCCGCGCCCTCGCACGCCTACAGTCGGACTATGGCCGAATTACCGGAGCTACAACAGAACGCCGTGACCACGGTGCGCGAGTTCTTCGCCGCGATGGAAATGAGCGCGGTGAACGAGGCGCTGGATCTGTTGGATCCCGACATCGTCTGGAAGAACACGTCGCTGCCCGATATCCGGGGCATTCACCGGGTCGGCGCGGTGCTGCGCGGGCTCAGTCGCGATGCGTTCGGTTTCCGCGCCGATATGCACCACATCGCCGCGGAAACCGACGGCGCGCCCGCGGTCGAGGGCGAGACGGTGCTGACCGAGCGCACCGACTACCTGCGCATGGGCCCGTTGGAAATCGGGTTCTGGGTATGCGGCACGTTCGAACTCGTCGACGGCCGCATCACCCTGTGGCACGACCACTTCAGCTGGGAGAACTTCCTGCGCGGCACCGCGGCGGGGATCTGGAACCTGGTCCGCCGACGCTGAGCACGCGCAGCCGAGCGGCGCCCGGCGCGGACCGAGGATCCGCACCGGCCGGTGCTCGAGGTCGTGGTGCGCGCACCGGCACACCACGACCGTCGCGACATCAGCCGCGCAGGTGGGCGATCTCCGCCCGCGCCGCCTCACCGGTGGTACCGAAGTCGGTGCGCGAGAAGATGTTCCAGCGTTCCAGCAGAGGCGCGAAAACCAGCTCACCGGCGCGCTTCGGTTCGTAGATGCCGGCCTCGGCCAGGACGTCGGTACTGTTGCGGCCGTCGCGCAGGGTGAGTTCGGGAACCCGGAACTCGGCGATCCGATCGGCGATCGCCCGCATGGCCTGATCCGGCACCAGGTCCAGCGCCGCGGCAACCAGATTGCCGAAGAACTCCGACTGCAATTCGTCGTCGAGCGCGATCCGGTCCGCGATCGCCGTCACCATCGGATTCTCCTGCAGCGCGGCGATATTGCGATGCCGCACGGCCGAGGCGGACTCCTCGAAGGCGCACAGCGCCAGCACATCGAGCAGATGCAGCGGCGGCCGGCGGAAGCCGGTGGTCATATGCTCCATCCGCGCGCGCTCGAGTTCGACCGGATCCAGCGCCCGCGTCACCATCAGATAGTTGCGGATGAGGATCTCGTGGCGGTTCTCCTCGGCCGTCCACCGGCCGACCCAGCGCCACCACGGCCCGGTGCGCAGGTACTTGCCGAGCTCGCGATGGTACGACGGCAAATTGTCGGCGATCAGCACGCTCACGGTGAGCGCAACCGTGGCAACCTCGCCCAGGGTGGCCTGTTCCGGATCCCAGTCGACACCACCGAGGAAGCCGAAATTGCGTCCGTCACTGAAGGGCACGTATTCGTGCGGCTGCCAGACCTGCGCCAGATCGGTGTGGCGCCGGAGATTGTCTTCCACCGCGTGCGCGAGCGATTCCAGCAGCTCACGATCGGTCAACTGAGTTTGCACCCCGACAAGGTACCGGCTGCCCGGGCCGAACGGGGGAATTACGCGCGGACGTCGTGCGATACACAGCGGCGCGGCCCGCGAGACCGTGACGATGCCTCGCCGCCGCGCCGCGCGGGTCGCCTACTTGGCGGTTACCGTGGTCTGCCGATCGGCGGAGTTCCAGGTGATCGTGCCGCCGGTGAAGTCGCTCTCCTTACCGGTCGGGTTGTCCTTCTCGTCGCTGGTCGGATAGCCGAGCTTGCCGTTCACGCCGCCGTTGCTCTCCCAGGCCGTGCGGATATCGCCCCACACCACATGGGCGTCGGTCTGCTCGCTCCAGCAGATCGCACCGCCGGTGAACTCCTGACAGGAACCACCGTTGGGCCCCTGGACCGAGGCGCCGGTGGGCTCGCCGAGCGGGCTCTGCACACCGCCCATGTCGGTGTACTTGGTGAGGATGTGGCCGGAGACCGCGATCTCCTGGCCGTTCTGGGTCGCGATCTTGGTTTCCGTGGCCGCGGCAGCGCCCGGCGGCGTCTCGCCCGGCGTCATGGTGCCCGTAGCCATGGTCCCGGTAGCCATCGCGCCGGTGGTCTCGGCAGCACCGGCATGGGTCGTGGTGGTACCCGAGCTGTTGTTGTCGTTGTTGTCGTTACTGCAGGCGGCGGTGAACAGCAGCGCCGTCCCGGCGAAGGCCATCACAACGGCGGCGGAACGTCGAGCGAAGTGGTGCATGTTCATCCTCTCGGAAGGTGAAGGCAGACAGTGCCGCATGCGACACCACCGACCCACAGGCCAGCGCTCGGCAATGATCCGGCGAACCTATCTGACACACCGACAATCACGTCGAGCAGGGTTCTTGCGGAAAGAAACCCGCCACCGTGTGATCTGAACCATATTCCGAATGTTTGCTGGGACACACCTTTTGCCGCCGAGGCGGTAGCGGAACAGGTCCGCTACCGCCTCGGGGTTTTCGCTCGGCCGGCCGCCGTCAGGCGTTGGGCCCGTATTCCTCCAGCATCTCGGTGACCAGCGCGGCGATCGGCGAGCGCTCGCTGCGAGTCAGCGTGACGTGAGCGAAAAGCGGGTGGCCCTTGAGCTTTTCGATCACCGCCGCGACACCGTCGTGGCGGCCCACCCGCAGGTTGTCGCGCTGAGCGACGTCGTGGGTGAGGACCACCCGCGAGCCGCTGCCCAACCGGCTGAGCACGGTGAGCAGCACATTGCGTTCCAGCGACTGCGCCTCGTCCACGATCACGAACGAATCGTGCAGCGACCGGCCGCGAATGTGGGTGAGCGGCAAGACCTCCAGCATGCCGCGGGCCAGCACCTCCTCCATCACCTCCGGGCTCGCCAGGCCGTCGAGGGTGTCGAAGACCGCCTGGGCCCACGGACCCATCTTCTCGCTCTCACTGCCGGGCAGATAGCCCAGCTCCTGACCGCCGACCGCGTACAGCGGCCGGAAGACCACCACCTTGCGCTGAGAACGCCGTTCCAGCACCGCTTCCAGGCCCGCTGTGAGCGCCAGGGCCGATTTGCCGGTGCCGGCCTTACCGCCCAGCGAGACGATGCCCACACTCTCGTCCAGCAGCAGATCGAGGGCGATGCGCTGTTCGGCGGAGCGGCCGTGCAGGCCGAAGGCCTCCCGATCGCCGCGGACCAGCTGCACCCGCTTGTCCGCGGTCACCCGCGCCAGCGCGCTGCCCTTGGCGCCGAGCAGCCGAATCCCGGTGTGGCAGGGCAGGTCCCGGGCCTCGTCCAGATCGATGACCGAATCGGCGTAGAGCCGGTCGACGCACTCGGCGCCGACCTCGAGCTCGGTCATTCCGGTCCAGCCGGAGATCACCACGTCCTGGGCGTGGTATTCCTCGGCGGGCAGGCCCACCGCGCCCGCCTTCACCCGCAGCGGAATGTCCTTGGACACCAGCACTACTCGCTGCCCCTCGGCGGCGAGGTTGAGCGCACAGGCGAGGATGCGGGAATCGTTGGTGTCGGTGCGGAACCCGACCGGAAGCACCTCCGGGTCGGTGTGATTCAACTCCACCTGCAGCGTGCCCCCCTCGGTGCCGATCGGGACCTGCAGGTCCAACCGGCCGAATTCCAAACGCAGATCATCGAGATTGCGCAGGGCTTCGCGGGCGAACCAGCCGAGTTCGTGATGGTGCCGTTTGGCCTCCAGTTCGCTGATGACCACCAGCGGTAACACCACGTGATGTTCACCGAAACGCGTCATGGCCCAGGGGTCGGACAACAACACGGAGGTGTCGATCACGAAGGATTTGCGGGGCGAGGTGCCGGCTCCCTTTCCGGAGCCTCCGCTCTTGTCGGAGCGGGCTTTCGAGGGAGCGATGACGGAGCGTGCATCAGTCACGGTGGGCTCCTTTGTTGTCCGTGCCATACCCGCACGGACGTTCTCGCTGGGCCGGTCCGCCCTGGGGTCAAACGACCCGAGGGCCGGGTACCGGCCCTCTCGTACTGAGTTGCTCAGCCACGATCAGAACCTCCCGGACGAGCCACACCGACGCGGCTCGCACTTCGACGGTACTGCGATTTCGCGATTCCGGCTCCCGAGATGACAGGCGTGTCGATGAATAGGTAGTGAACGCCGACCGGTAGCTATCGGTCAGCTACGGAGTTGCCCGGCCACCCGGCCGAACCCGCTAGAGTCGCTACATGAGCGATGTGGCAGAGCTGGAGAAGCTGTCGTCGAAGGAACTGCACGACCGAGCGGTCAAGCACGCCGTCCGGCACGGCGACGTCAAGTTCCTGTGGCGGCTGCTGGAGCAGATTCCGGCGGCGGAGGCCGCCACCGGGAACATCGGTGAGAGCGAGGCGGACATCAAGTACGTACTGCCGATGCTCGACGACTACATGCACTCCGGTGAGGGCGAGATCGCCGAGGCCTTGCGGCCCATGTACATCGAATACCTGAGCACCCGCGACTGAGCGCTGCCGGACCGACCGCGAAGCGAGATGCCCTGGCGGACAAGGGCACTCACAGATCGACCCCGGCGGCCGGGTCCGGCTACCGGGGTCGATCGCACTGCGGTACGGCTCAGCCGAGCAGCTTCCAGTCCTCCAGGCCGTCGTAGAGCGGGAAGTCCTGGGCCAGCTTGGACACTCGCGCGCGCAGGGCGGCGAGATCGGCCTTGCCCGCGAGCGCGGTGGCGATGATGTCGGACACCTCGGCGAATTCGGTGTCGCCGAAGCCGCGGGTGGCCAGCGCGGCGGTGCCGATGCGCAGGCCGGAGGTGACCATCGGCGGACGGGGGTCGAACGGAACGGCGTTGCGGTTCACCGTGATTCCGACCTCGTGCAGCAGATCCTCGCCCTGCTGGCCGTCCATCTGCGAGTTGCGCAGATCCACCAGCACCAGGTGCACATCGGTGCCGCCGGTCAGCACGGTGACGCCGTTACCGGCGACATCGGCGGCGGTCAGGCGCTCGGCCAGGATCTTGGCGCCCGACAGGGTGCGTGCCTGGCGCTGCTTGAACTCCTCGGTGCCGGCGATCTTGAAGGCGGCGGCCTTCGCGGCGATCACGTGCATGAGCGGACCGCCCTGCTGGCCCGGGAACACGGCGCTGTTGAGCTTCTTCGCGTACTCCTGCTTGGCCAGGATCAGACCCGAACGCGGACCACCCAGGGTCTTGTGCACGGTCGAGGACACCACATCCGCGTGCGGCACCGGCGAGGGGTGCAGACCGGCGGCGACCAGACCGGCGAAATGCGCCATATCGACCCAGAGGTAGGCGCCCACCTCGTCGGCGATCTCGCGGAACGCCGCGAAGTCCAGGTGACGCGGGTAGGCCGACCAGCCGGCCACGATCACCTTCGGCCGGACCTCGCGCGCCTGCTTGCGCAGCTCGTCCATGTCGACGCGGTGGTCTTCCTTGCTCACCCCGTAGGCGTGCACCTCGTAGAGCTTGCCGGAGAAGTTGAGCCGCATGCCGTGGGTGAGGTGACCACCGTGCGCCAGATCCAGGCCGAGCAGTTTCTCGCCCGGATTCATCAGCGACATCAGCACCGCGGCGTTGGCCTGTGCGCCCGAATGCGGCTGCACGTTGGCGAATTCGGCGCCGAACAACTCCTTGACCCGCTCGCGCGCGAGATTCTCCACCACGTCGACGTGCTCGCAACCGCCGTAGTAGCGGCGACCGGGATAACCCTCGGCGTATTTGTTGGTCAGCACGCTGCCCTGTGCCTGCAGCACCGCGCGCGGCACGAAGTTCTCGGAGGCGATCATCTCGAGGGTGTCGCGCTCACGGGCGAGTTCGCCCGCCATCGCGGCGGCGAGCTCGGGATCGAGATCGGCGAGCGACTGGGTGTTGACAGAGGGGGCGGTCGTCTGGGTCACGCGCACAGTCTATGTGGTGGCCCCCGGCCGCTCCGTTGTGCCCCGCACCGGTGCCGGGCGCGGCGACCTCGATACCCGCCGAGGCGTAATAGCGACTGCACACCGGCCCGTTGCGCCCCCATAAAACGGGGCTGCCCACTGTGTAAAAAAGGCGTAACATTCGCCGCGCTGTCGACGACTGTGACAGCGTCATCGACTCATTCGATCACATCAGGGGTTCACATGCTGTTTTTCACCGCGGGTACCGGTAACTCGATTCAGGACATGCTTTTCGCCATCCTGAAGTCCGCCTGCACCATCTCCTCCGGCGGCAACGCCGGGTGCGCGGGCTGGGGCGCGTAGTAGCACCGACACCCTTCGGCCGGGTTCGCGAGTCGGGGCGCGGATCCGGTCGGTGCATGAAATCGGATTTCCGGCGAATTACTCGATAGCCCCGAACCGGATATTGCGATGCCGGTCACGGTCGCCATTGTTTGCCGTGCTAACTATTTCCGCGTACGGACATCGCCACCGAATGTCCCGGGGCCGAATATTCCCCGATTCTCGCTACGGCGCGTCCTCACATCCTGCGCAGCGCCGCCGGCGTCAGCGGCTCGTCGAGCAGCCGGCCGAAGCGCGCCACCCGATCGTCGGTGTCGACCGCGCGATCCAGCCATCCGCCCAGTAGGCGATACCCCTCCACATAGGTGCTGATGTAGGCCCGCCACAGCGGCGAGGACAGAAAACGCAGGGACTGCCGGGCGCGCTCGGGTGTGGTCAGACTCCAGCGCTGCAGGAATTCGGCGACCTCGTCGGCACTGCGGCCGCGATCGTGCAGCAACAGCGCCGCATCCTGGCGGACCGCCAGCAGTTTCGCCGAGGCGCTCGACAGTCGTTGTGCGCGTTCGCCGTCGAATCGCAGACCGAGGTCGGCGTAGATCTCCTGCGCCCAGATTCCCCAGTCCGGGCCGATGATCGATTTCAGCGCCAGATCCGCCAGCCCCTCGGCCATCAGGCATTGCGGCGTGTTCACCACGAACAGCGTCTGCTCGTCCTGTCCGGCGGCGACCAGCCCGGCCTCCTTGCGGCAGTGTTCGGTGTGGTGACCGGGATAGGCCTCGTGCGCGATCAGCGCCGGCAGCTGCGCCATATGTTGTTTGAGATCGGAATTGATCGCGACCCGGGACCGGAAATTGCCGAGGTAGTAGTTGAATCCCGACCACGGTTTGTCGCCGACGATCTCGTATTCCACCTGCTCGTGATCCGGCAGCGGATAGCGTTCGCGCACCAACTCGCGCAGTGCGCCCGAGAACGCCTGCACACATTCGGTGAGGCGCTGCGGCGGAATCTCGTCGGCGCGCCGATGTGCGGTCATCCGATCCAGCAGCGAGCCGTCACCGGCCAGCACCTCGTCGAGCTGCCGGTGCGCGTCCCGATAGTCCTCGACGTCACCGAGGGCGATATCGACGTCGAAATAGGACCGCACCTCCTCGATGAAGGAGATGTCGTCACCGGCGAACTTGCGTCCCGAACATTCCAGCGCGCGCAGATGCGCCTCCAGGAATTCGGCGCGCTGCTCGCTCAGCCCGGCCTCGGGCAGTTCCTTGCGCAGGGCCGCCGCCCGGTCGGCCAGTTCGCGCGGCTGCGGCGCGGGCGCCGACTCCACCGCCCGGCGCAGCGCGGGATCGCCGGTGTAGGCGTCGACGAAGCCGGGTTCCAATCGGTCGAATGCCAGTCCCAGGCGCAGATATTCGGTGACGAGCGGATGCGCAGCCATGACATCCGACGATAGCCGCTTCCCCGTTCCCGGCCTCGCCGGCGACCGAAACCCGTCGGTCGAGAGAGAAATGTCACCCAGGGTTACCGGCGAGTAATAACACCCCGCGTTCGGCGCGGTGCCCACTCCGAGGAGAATTCGCCTATGCGAGGACTGTCGAGCGCATTTCACCGCGCCGGGCACGGCACAGGTTCATCGGTGACGTCGTTACGGGTGGTGGCGCGCCCGCCCAGCGGGGGAACTCCGGACCGGGAGTGTGCGTAGGTGGCCCGGATGAGCGAGCCGAGTCCGTATGTCGAATTCGATCGCAAACAATGGCGCACCCTGCGTAAATCGACTCCGCTGATCCTCACCGAGGAAGAACTGATCGGCCTGCGCGGTCTCGGCGAGCAGATCGATCTCGAAGAAGTCGCCGAGGTCTATCTGCCGCTGGCCCGATTGATCCATCTCCAGGTCGCCGCCCGGCAGCGGCTGTTCGCCGCCACCGCGACCTTCCTCGGCGAAACGCATCCGGATCATCAGGTGCCGTTCGTCATCGGCATCGCCGGCAGTGTGGCGGTCGGTAAATCGACCACTGCCCGCGTATTGCAGGCGCTGCTGGCGCGCTGGGATCACCATCCGCGCGTCGATCTGGTCACCACCGACGGATTCCTCTATCCCACCGTGGAGCTCACCCGGCGCGGCATCATGCACCGCAAGGGTTTCCCGGAAAGCTACAACCGGCGCAAGCTGCTGCGCTTCGTCACCGAGGTCAAATCCGGTGCGTCCGAGGTGTGCGCACCGATGTATTCGCATATCGCCTACGACATTCTGCCGGACCAGTTCCACTGCGTGCGCCAGCCCGACATCCTCATCATGGAAGGGCTCAACGTCCTGCAGACCGGGCCGCGGCTGATGGTTTCGGACCTGTTCGACTTCTCGATCTACGTCGACGCGCGCATCGAGAATATCGAGCGGTGGTATGTCGATCGCTTTCTCTCCCTTCGGAAAACGGCGTTCGCGGACCCGCAGTCGCATTTTCACCACTACGCGAAGTTCAGTGATTCCGAGGCGACCATCGCCGCCCAGGAGATCTGGAACGCCACCAACCGGCCCAATCTGGTGGAGAACATCCTCCCGACGCGGCCACGCGCAACCCTGGTGCTGCGCAAGGATTCCGACCACAGCATCAACCGGATCCGGCTGCGCAAGCTCTGATTCGGTTCCTTTCGACGAGTTGGCGAATCAGGCCGGCCAGGCCGCGTCCAGCCGTGCGGCGACATCGATATCGCGGACGGCCGCGATATGCGGTTGGCGAATCTCGTTGGCCACATAGCGGGCGACGAACCGGCGGATCTCGTGATCGACGCTGGCCAGCAGCCGCAGCAGTTGGCCGCGCCGGGTCGTGGTGGCCACATTGATCCGCACATCGCCCGGACGCGGTTCGGCGATATCGATGAGGATCCGCAGCGGCGCCGCGGTGCGCACCGTCAGGTGGACGTGGACGAAACCCCTGACCTCGAAGCGGTGGCGATCGACGGCCAGATCCAGCAGCAGATCGATATCGAGCGGGATGGCGAGCTCGAAGCCGACGACCTCGCCGACCGAGCGCTCCAGCACCGGATCACCGAGTCGCACCTGCGCCGAGGCCTTCGCCAGATGCGCCGGGCCGACCCCGATCGGGCCGAAATCGAATGCGCTACCTGCCAATTGGGCGAAAACAGCGGATATGCGCTGTTCGGACGCCGCGTAGGCCACGAATCGCCGGCCGAATTCGGCATAGGTGACGTAGGGCACCGGCGCTCCGGCCACCTCCGTCGCACCACCCGGCCCGCCCCGCATCTCGCTCATGTTCGCGACGGTACGCGAGCACACGACCGGATCGGGGGATGATCATGCAATGCAACACATCCTGCGCCGGGCCGTTATCTGCGGCCCGCCCGCTCACACTCCGTAACGGCGATGCCGCGCGGCGTAGTCGCGCAGCGCGCGCAGGAAGTCGACGCGGCGGAACTCCGGCCAGTAGGCCTCGGTGAACCAGATCTCGGAGTAGGCGCTCTGCCACAGCAGGAAGCCCGAGAGCCGCTGCTCTCCCGAGGTGCGGATGACCAGGTCCGGATCGGGCTGACCGGAGGTGTAGAGATGCTGGCCGATCGCGTTGACCGTGATCGACTGCACCAGATCCTCACCGGTCTCCCCGGCCGCGATCTCCTGCCGCACCAGCGAGCGCACCGCGTCGGCGATCTCCTGCCGGCCGCCGTAGCCGATGGCCACGTTCACGTGCACACCGCCACGACCGTGCGTTTCGTCGGCCGCCTTCTGCATGCGGCGGGCGACATCCTCGGGCAGGCCCTTCAGCGACCCGACGATGCGCACACCCCAGTTGTTCTCCGGCGCGGACAGCTCCTCGACCACATCGGTGATCACCTCGAACAGGGTTTCCAGTTCGTCGGCGGAGCGGCTGAGATTCTCGGTCGAGAGCAGATACACCGTCACCATCTCGATGCCCTCGGCCTCGCACCAGCCGACCAGTTCGGCGATCTTCAGCGCACCGACCCGGTGGCCGTGGGTGACGTCGGTGAAGCCGTTCTCCCGCGCCCAGCGGCGATTTCCGTCACAAACGACCGCGACGTGACGCGGATGCTGTTTGCCTGCCAGCTGTTTCGACAGCTGCGCTTCGTAGATGCGATAGGGCAGGTTGCGCACCTTACCGCTGAGCACCCGACTAGCAAGCTTCACGGCTGCCAACCTTATCCACCTCTCGCGTGCCGCCCGAGTTCTCCGCCAATTTCTGCTGCGCAGGAATGGCAGCGGACACCACGAATCAGTTCCCCGGTTCCGATCGACCCTATCGCGGCGGCGTCCGGCACGCGGAGCCTACTGCCGGTACAGTGGCTGAAGAACTAACCTACGCAACCGTAGGTTACTCAGGAGGGAACTAGTGTCCGAATCGGTGAGCTCGGCAAATCCGGTCCGCGGGGAGGTGTCCACACTCGAGCATCTGGCCGAGAAGGGGCTGCGCACCCTGGCCGTCAAACCGCGGATGCGCGGCTGGATCCACACCTACGCGGTCGGCGTCGCGGCCATCGCCGTGGCGGTGCTCGTCGCGTTCTCGGCCACCGTTTCCGCCACCGCGGGCTGGTCGACGCTGGTCTACGGCGTGACCGTCTGCGGCATCTTCGGCATCAGCGCGATCTACCACCGGGTGACCTGGCAGTCCGCACGCACCCGGATCCGGATGAAGCGCGCCGACCATTCGATGATCTTCCTGTTCATCGCGGGCAGTTACACACCGTTCGCCCTGCTGGGGCTGCCCGGCCGCACCGGGATCACCCTGCTGAGCGTGGTCTGGGCGGGTGCCGTCGCCGGGGTGGCATTGAAGGTGCTGTGGCCGACCGCGCCGCGCTGGGTCGGGGTGCCGCTGTATCTGCTGCTGGGCTGGGCCATCGTGCCGGTCGCCGCGACGCTCACCCACAATGTGGGCGTCACACCGATGGTGCTGTTGCTGATCGGCGGCATCGCATACAGCGTCGGCGCGATCCTGTACGCCGCGAAATGGCCGAATCCGTGGCCGGAGGTCTTCGGTCACCACGAATTCTTCCACGCGGCAACGGTTCTCGCTGCCCTGTGTCATTACGTCGCGATCTGGTTGGTCGTATTCTCGTAGGGCAAGATCACCGGTAACCTGCCGCGGCCGTACGGGCGGGTTCTATGCTCGTTCGTGCTATACGTCCGAAACCGGTAATACCGAACCAGACCACTGCCAGGGGCTATGACCAGTCGACTCGTGCTCTGGGCCCTGCGTGCGCGCTGGGGCCTTTCGACGGTGGTGATGGTCTGCAATCTGGGCGGCCTCGCGGTGATCGTCGTCGAATTGTGGTTGAGCGGATTTCTCGGCAACCTCGGCGAGGACTGGCTCAGTGCCGTGGCCCAGACCGCGATCTATCCGGTGATCGGCGCACTGGCCGGCATCGTGCTGGCGGTGCGCGACCGGGTGTACTACTTCAGCTGGATCGATCAGACCCGCCGACCCACCCGTCCCGAGGCCGAGCGACTACTCCGACTACCCATCGCCATCACAGTGCGGGCGCTGGCCATCTGGATACCGGGTGTCGCCATCGCCACGGCCTTGTTCGCCCAGGTGGTGCCCACCCGGGCCCTGTGGGCGATCGGGGCGATGTTCTTCCTGGGCGGGCTGGAGTCGGCGGGCTTCACCTTCCTGGTGGTGGACCGGCTCATCCGGCCGACGATCCCGGTCATCGCGCGGGTGCTCGGCGGTACCTCGCACTGGAGTGCCACGGTGCTCAACCGGCTGGTCATCTCCTGGGCGGTGGCCGGGGCGATGCCGCTGCTGATGTTGATCACCGTCCTCGGCGATCCGGTGGCCGACGCCACCGATCGGGTGCGGACCGCGCTGTACATGTCGCTGGTCGGCCTGCTGGTCGGGGCGCTGACCACCGCCACGCTGGCCCGGTCGGTGGCGGCGCCGCTGGGGACGCTGCGGCGGGCGCTGGACCGGATCGCGCGCGGGGAACTGTCCGCGCGGGTGCCGATCACCAGCGCCAGTGAGATCGGGCGCCTGGAACTGTCGGTGAACGAGCTGGCCGAGAATCTGTCCGAACGCGAACGCATGCGCGACGTCTTCGGCCGCCACGTCGGCAACGAGGTGGCCGAACGCGCACTGGCCGGCGGCGTCGACCTGACCGGCGATGTGCGGGTGGTGACCGCGCTGTTCGTGGACGTGACCGGATCGGTCGAGATGTCGACCGAACTCGCGCCGCGCGAATTCGTCGATCAGCTCAATCGCCTACTGGCCGTGGTCGTCTCGGCCACCGAGGACAACGGCGGGCTGGTCAACAAATTCGAGGGCGACGCGGCGCTGTGCATCTTCGGCGCCCCGATCGCTCTGGGCGACAACGCGACTCCCGCCCTGCGCGCCGCGCGGCGCATCCGCGACGAGGTGGCCCTCGGCGGCGAATTCGATATCGGCATCGGCCTGGCGCGCGGCAGCGTCTTCGCCGGCGACGTGGGCACCGACACCCGGCTGGAATTCACCGTGATCGGCGACGCTGTCAACGAGGCCTCCCGGCTCACCACCGAGGCCAAGGAGGTCCCCCGCCGGATCCTGGCCAGCCAGGCCGTGATCGACGCGGCGACCGAATCCGAACGTTCCCGGTGGGTGCTCTACGACAAGATCCAGCTGC
This sequence comes from Nocardia nova NBRC 15556, assembly GCF_001613005.1. Taxonomy (GTDB): domain Bacteria; phylum Actinomycetota; class Actinomycetes; order Mycobacteriales; family Mycobacteriaceae; genus Nocardia; species Nocardia nova. Next base: position 26,959 of record NZ_BDBN01000076.1, read on the forward strand.
GCGGCCGCCGGGAGCCGACGGCGTGCTGGACCGATCGCAAACCGGTGGGACTGGGCGCGAACGCTCCGGTCGAGGAGTGAGGGCGGCTGCGCCGGGCCGGATGCCGCGCACCCATCGTCACCACGCGAACCTCTCGCTACCTCCGATTCACGCCGTCGCCCACCCCGCACGCTCAGCTTCGGTACCGTGTAAGCCGTCTGAGACCCGAATACAGCTGGGCGGCATCGAATGGATGCCGCTACCGGATCAGCGGCGCTTCACTCTCCCACCAGTGCTGTGCGCACCCGCTGCGGATCCGAGACCGGGAGATCGCAAACGGTGCCACGGCAGATGTAGGCCGCCGGGGCGCCTCCCAGTGCGGGGCGCTCGGTGAGCAGCGGCGCCGAATCTGCCTGTCCGGCAACGATGACCGCACCGCCAGGGGCGAAACGCCGTGCAGTGCCGAGCAGTTCGGCGCTAGCGTCGGCGTCGGCCGATTGCGAGATCGCGATCTGGATCGGCCCGGCCAGTGCCGCCTCGGCGACGCTGAGCCACTGGCCGCCGGAGCGCGGCGCACGGGCCAGCACGATGGCGCCTGCGTCGAGGGTGGCATCGGCCAGCGTGCGGTAACGGGCCGCGCGGTCCGGGGCACTCAGGGCGGAGGCGGTGAGCAGGGTTTCGGCGAAGGTGGAGGCCCCGGCCGGGGTCGCCCCGTCGAGCGGATCGCGCGGGCGGGCGACGAGTTCCTCGGCATCGACGGCCGTGTCGAACCAACTGCCGGGTTGTGCCGGGTCCTCGAAAAGGGTTGTGGCGGCGTCGATCAGCTGCTGCGCCCGGTCGAGCCAGGACAGTTCGCCGGTGGCCTGGTGCAGGGTCAGCAGTCCGGTCGCCAGCCACGCGTAGTCCTCGAGGACGGCGGGCGCGTTACCGGTCGCGCCGCCCAGTGAGGCGCGCATCAAACGGCCGTCGACGAGGTGCCGGTCCAGCAGGTACCGCGCGCACCGCGCCGCGGCGTCGACCCATTCCGGCCGGTCGTGGGCGGCACCGGCCTCGGCGAGGGCGGTGATCGCGATGCCGTTCCAGGCGGTGACCACCTTGTCGTCGCGCTCGGGTTGCGGCCGCCGGTCCCGCACCGCGCGCAGCCGCTGCCGGATGTCGTCGAAGCGGCGGGCGTCGGCGGGATCCTCGCCCGGTCCGGCGCCGGGATCGGTGTACCGGGTGAGCACGGAGGTGCCGTGTTCGAACGTGCCCTCGGGCGTCACGCCGAAAATCGTTGCGGCCCAGGGGCCGTCCTCGGGACCGAGGGCTTCCGTGAGCTGCGGCGGCGTCCACACGTAGGTGGCGCCCTCGATTCCGGGCGCCCCGGGTTCCACATGGGTGTCGGCGTCGAAGGCCGAGGCGAACCCGCCCTCGGCGGTCAGCAGATCGGTGAGCAGGAAGGCCGCGGTTTCCTCGGTGATCCGCTGCGGCAGCGGGTCGCCCGTACCCGGTTCACCGCTCGCCTCCAGCCGTGCCAGATGCGCGTAGGCACGCAGCAGTTGCGCATTGTCGTAGAGCATCTTCTCGAAATGCGGAACCACCCAGGCGGCATCGACCGAGTAGCGAGCGAAGCCACCGCGCAGCTGATCGTAGATTCCCCCGCGCGCCATGGCCGCGCAGGTCGCCGAAACCGCTTGTCGCGCAGCGTCTTCCCCGGTGCGCTCGTAATGGCGCAGCAGGCCCTCCAGCAGCGCCGAGGGCGGGAACTTCGGCGCCCCGCCGAATCCGGCGTAGCGTTCGTCGACATCGCGCAGCACCGTGGCGACCGCGTGCGCGAGCAACTCGGGCGTGACGGTCAACTCGCTCGCGGGCAGTCCGGCGCCCTGGTCCCGCAGCGCCTGCGCCACCTGACCGGCGGCCTGGTCGACCTCGGCACGGCGATTGGTCCAGGTATCGGCGACCGCCGTCAGCAGCTGGGTGAACGACGGCATACCGCCGCGCGGCGATTTCGGATAGTAGGTGCCGCAGTAGAACGGCTCCCCGGCCGGCGTGAGGAAACACGTCATCGGCCACCCGCCCTGCCCGGTCATCGCCACGGTCGCGGACATGTACACCGCGTCGATATCGGGCCGTTCCTCGCGATCGACCTTCACACAGACGAAATTCGCGTTCATCAGTTCGGCGGTGGCCGGATCGGAGAACGATTCGTGCGCCATCACGTGACACCAGTGACAGGAGGCGTAACCGACCGACAGCAGGATCGGCACATCCCGCGACCGCGCCTCCGCCAGCGCCTCGGCGCTCCATTCCCGCCAGTCGACGGGGTTGTCGGCGTGCTGGCGCAGGTAGGGAGAAGTGGCGCTACCTAACCGGTTCATACATTCACCCTACGGCCCTTCCGCCCCGGGATCCGGGCGATGGGCTCGCCAGGAGCAACGCACGGTCGTGCGCGACGGAATGATCACTCCATCAGCTCGAATGTAAGGTGAACTCGACAGTGAATCGCACATTGCCGGGAGCGGTGGTGTGGCCATTGGTGGCGGTGAAGTCGCATTTGGCCTCCAGTTTGTACGTACGGTCCAGTTGGATATCGGTGACTGCTGAATGCCACCAATAATCCGCTGGGATCGACGGGTGAAAATCGTGGTAGCCGGCTTTGCCGAGTACGGAGGCACCGCACGACATCGGCCCTTGCACGATTTCCTGCACAGAAGGTGACACGCGCAGCGACCAAATCAAACGATTACCACCCGCAGGGTCCTGGACGGCGTAAATTGCGTCACCCGTGAAACTCCCGTGCTGTCCGTCATAGCGATAGCGAGTGTCATTCGGATGATAGTGATAGACGCCCGGCACAGCTCCGGGATTTGCCACAACCTGCGGCGCTGATACGAGAAACGCTGCGGCGCAAGCAAATAGCGCCGCCAGTGTGGCGCTTATTCTATATGCCGTCGCACGGATACAGCTCGACATTCGTAGTCCCCCTGAGGAATATTCTCGATCTCGACATCGACCTCATCGCCCTCCCGCAGTGCAAGAACATCTTCTTGGTCCACAGTTGACAAGTGGAACCACGCGAGTGAGCCGTCCGGTCGAGTCAGCACTCCGGTGCCGTTACGAACGTTCCAGCGGTAGACCGTGGCACGTTCCACAAGCTGCCTCCCCTTCGTCGCACCGTACGAGTGATCCCGATCATCACACGACTGCGCACTGCCGTGCAATCGAATTGCGAACACACGGCACCGACGGCCTGAGGCGTAGGCACCCACGAAACGACGGGTTTCCGCTCTCCGGCATCTGGCGTCAGTGATGCGGGAAGCCGAGGTCTGGGTCGCTCTTGCGGGTGAACTCGGGCAGGATCGAATGAACCCGAGCCAACGACAGCCCCTCCGGGAATGCGACGCCACGCGGCTCACGCCACAGGGCGTTCACTCGGTCGAACCGGGCCATGTAGAGACGGTCGCGGTCGCTGTCGACGAAACCGAAGACAGTGACTTGCCCGTCCGTCAATGCCCAGTCCGCGCACTGCCGACCGAGATTGGTTGTGCTCAATTCGACCGCCACCGGGTCTCCTCCCATGACTTCAGTCTGGTTAGGCGCCTGTGAATTTCAGCTTCAGCTGCCGTACGCGTCTCGTCGTCGCGCCCGAGATGGTCCGCTATGAGGAATTTCGCGGCCGTACCTCGCACCACCGGCGTCCCCTGGCCGCAATCGGGGCAAGCGATCCGTAACATCCAATCCAAGTCCGCCGTAGGCTCGACCCAGATAATTCGCCTGCCGCGCACCCTGTTCCTTCTCTCGCTCAACGCGATTCAGAATTCCCTGCACCGAGTTGTCCCGCGCTATGTCTTTGGCGACCCGCTCGGGCCAGACCACCGCGAGCACAATTACGGCGATCGGAATACCGACTGCCGCAACGAGTCCCCACCCCTCAGCCGTCATTGCCGCGTGCTATCCGGGACAAGATGCTTCGCTTCGATGAGACGCTGCTTCGCCTGCTGCTTGACCGGGCAGACACACAGCGCACAGTCGATATGCACCTGCATGATGATGTGCGCGTAGCCGATCGTCATCACCGGCACGCGATCGTGATTCATCACCCCGTACATTGCTGACTCCCCTACTCCCCTGGTCCTTGAAACCGTCCAGCTCAGATCACCAGTCGCAAGCAGCTCGCGGTAGCGATACCGTGGTGACAAAGCGCGCATCCGTGATCTGTCACCAGCGGGGATGAGATGACCAGTGCACGATTGCCACATATGAACGCGAACCGAGTCGGACAGATGGTGCGCCGCTACCGCCTTATGCGGAGACATACCCAACGCGAGCTGGCCGCGGCGCTGTTCTGCGATCATTCGTGGATCGCTTCCATCGAGGCAGGCCGGCGCTGGCCCGGCAATCGAGCGTGGGCGGAACAGGCAGACCTGGCGCTCGATGCAGACGGCGAGGTGGTCACGGCTTGGGACGCGGACCAGATCGAACGATCCCGAGCGGCCGACACCATGCGGATGCTCGAGGATGCTCGGCGCGGGTCGGAGGCGCTGCTGGCGGCGCCGGACGGAGTCTCACTCGATGACATCGGCCAGCGCATCGTGGACATCGCTACACAGGCGCGCTTGGAGTCCTATGACCGCACCCTCGATCGTGCCCTTGCACTCCGGGCAGAGTTGACGCGGCGGCTGCGAGTGGGCGCGTACAACCCGAACACGATTCGCGACCTCTACGTAGCGCTCGGGCGCGTGTGCGGTGTGCTGGCATATCTCACCCTCGACCTCGGGCAGCACTCCCATGCGAAGTTGCACGCCGAAGCGGCCTTCCAGCTCGGTGAGCGAGCCAACCACGACCAACTCCGTGCGTGGGCGCGGGGAACCCAGGCGCTCGCACACCGCTTCACGCGTGATTTCGAGTTGGCCCGCGACGCTGCGGAGGACGGTTTGCGCTACGTCAGCGCATCGACCGGCACCAGTGAGCCACGGCTGTTGTGCAGCTTGGCAGCATCGGTAGCCAACCTCGGCAATTCAGAGGGGGCCGCAGAATTGCTCGTACAAGCCGACCGGGCGCGCGATCACGGAGCCAACAACGATGAGATACCAGGTCTGTTCACCTTCACACCCGCGAAACAGATTTACTATCACGGGTTTTCACTCATGTGGGCCGATGATGCCAAGACCTTGAAGCGTTCGGTAAAAGCATCGGAAGAAGCCCTGCGCGCGTGGAAAAATCAGCGTTCACCCGGCGATGAGATGCTGACAACGATTTATCTCGCCATGTCCAGCGCCCGGCTGGGCGACCTCGACGCCAGCTTGGCCGCGGTAGCGCCGGTCCTCGAACAGCCGATCGAACATCATTTTTCGTGGGTACGAAAGCGGCTCAACCAACTGGATGAGATTCTGGCACAACACTTCCCGGATTCACAGGCGGCGGCGGAGGAACGCGAGGTATTGAGCGCGTACGTGCACGCCGCATGAGGCATGAACGCTATCGAAAGCTGTAGGGCGAGGCGAGCATTGAGCGATTCGAATACATCGCCCCGCCCTGCGTCATCAGCTCAATTGTCGCATCCGTCGCAAGCACTGAACCGCGAGAGCGACATCACGCAAACCAGAAGTGTCGCCGGTGCGGAGCACCACGACGGTACACAGCGCCAGATAGCAGACGAAGCAACCCGACCCGAGCAGGGCGATATCAAACATGTAGAACTCCTGAAGAAGTGCACGAGAGACGCGAATACGCACCAATCAATTCGCAGGCAGATATGTCGACCAGGGCCTCAGCCCCGACCCGGACTCTGCCGACTCGAGCAGCAGAGCGCAGCGATTACGCTGCCGAGCGTTACGCTCGCGTTTTCACTCTCCGGCACTGTATCCAATGCGAAGTCCCCCACAGGCTGCATCACACAAGAAACAGTGAACGAGATTGTGCTATATCAGACCAATTGCCCTCCAACACTTTACAGATCATCGATCGCAATTATCGCGCATGCTCGACGCGGCAGCAAGTGGCGGAGGGCGACCCGGTCACTCCGGCGGGGGCAGTAATGGCCCCAGCGGACCGAGGTCGATGTTGAGGTCTTCCGGGGTGAGGCCGAAGTGTTCGCGCAGTTCCGCCATGCGTTGTTCGAGCAGCATCAGCGTGGTGCCGATGCGTTCGACCTGGGTGTCGGTGAGGTCGCCGGCGTCCACGCGGCGCAGCGCCTGGCGCTCCATGAGCTGACGCAGCAACTCCACCAGGGTGAGCACGAGGGTGACCAGTCCGCGTTCGACGGATTCCGGGTCGGTGTCGATACGCGGTGGGATACCGCCGAATTCAGTCATCGCCGTGCTTGTCGGACGACGTGGACAGGGCCGGCGGGAACAGGGTGCTGATCGAGGAGATGAGGGCGCGTAGCGAGATCTGCACCAGATCCACATCGGCGATGGCCAGTTTGATGTCGCCGGTGATTATCACACCGCCGGCCAGCACCCGGTCCAAGAGGTCCACCAGCGCGATACGCCGCTCGGCGTCGACGCCGCGATCGGGCGGTGTGGTGCCGGCCCGCGTCATATCGGCCCGCGTCATGTCGGCTCACGTTGTACGCCGGCGAACGAATACGGTGGCCACGGGCCGGTGAGTTCGAGCCGGATACCGGGAAATTCGGCGCCGAGCGCGTTCACGGTCGCCGTGAAGTCCTCGGTCCGGTCGTCGTCGACGAGGTAGGTGCCGTTGAGCACCATCCAGTCCCGGCGGCCGCTCACCGCCGGATCGGTCAGTGGCTGACATCGTCCGGCCGCGGCCCGGCGCAGCAACCGCTCGTGCACCTGCGACGCCCGCTCGGCCGCGTCGCGTTCGACCGTCTCCTGCGCGGACAATTGCGCGCGCCGCCGGGCGAGATAGGCCGCGCCCGGCGTCATGGTGCCGGCTTCGGCCTTGGCCTCGGCCACGGCGGCGGTGAGGACGGCACGGTCGCCGTAGGCGCGCACTCCCCACTCGGTGCGCCCGCTCACCAATTCCAGCGCCGCGGCGAAATCCGCTCGCCGTTCGTCGAGCAGCTCACGCACCCGCTCGTCGTCGCGAAAGACGGTGGCCAGCCGCAACGGTACGGCCGGGCCGCGGCGCACCACGGCCGAGACGACCGCGTCGTGTGCCCGCGCGGTCGCCTCCAGCCAGTCCAGGTCTTCGAAGTTCCGGCGCAGCGGCTCCTCGCCGAACACATCCATCGGCACCGAGCCGACGATCGCGGTGAGATCGCCCGACACAACAGCGCGCACCGACTCCCCCGCGACTCCGGCCGGTCCGTCGGGCGCGACCGCGTCGTCGCGAGAGGCCGCCACGGCGTACAACCAGACCGCCCGATCACCGGTCACGGTGGGTCCTTCGCGGCTCGCGGGCACGTTCGATGGGCTCCGGGCGTTCGTTCGCGGCCTCCAGTTGGGCGATCCGCTCGCGGAGTTTCCGATTCTCGAGTTCGAGGTCGTTGTCCTGTTTCTCCAGCGTGTGCGCCTTGCTGTTGAGCCAGGGATCGGTCTCCCACCAGTCGATGCCCACCGACTTGGCCGTCTCCAGCGAGGCGATCACCAACCGCAGCTTGATGGTGAGCAGTTCGATGTCGAGAAGATTGACCTGGATATCGCCTGCGATCACCAAGCCCTTGTCGAGGACACGTTCCAGGATGTCGGCGAGGTTGGTCGAGTGCCCGCCACCGCCCCCGCCCCCGAACGGCTGCGGCTGATACGACTCACCTCCGACTACCGTCATCACCGCCCCCTCGGGCCGATTTCGGTGCTACCGCGGTGGTAGCGTCCGGTTCTGCGGTAGGCCAGCAGATTCTCGTCGAAATCGATCTCCACCTGATAGGTCGCCATGATGTCCGCCGACGAGGGGATGCGGCGATCCTCGAGCACCTCGATCTCCACGAGCCACCCGTCGTCGGTCGGCTCCACGCTCGTGACACCCTGGAGGGGCTTCGTCGTCAGTTCCGCGAGGCATTCGACCGCCACCCCGGCGGCCTGCGCCGCGGTGAGTGGCGGTTGTTCGTCCGATGCCTGGGCATCGTCGGAGATGGTGTCGCGGGCCACGGGAGTCACTTCTTCCGGTCGGTCGGACCTACCTCGGACCGGTCATCCGATTCAGGATCTCTTGTTGCGCTTGCGCGGCCTCCTCCGCGGACAGCTCGCCGGCGGCCGCGGCGCGGTCGATGTCCTCGAGCTCGCGCCGCAACCTCACGGGATCGTGCATTTGCTGTTCGACCTGCTCCTGGATCAATTCACTCAGCCAGATCACGCCACGAACCGGCGCGGCGGGGAGCAGGAGTATCGAAGAGAACAGACCCATGCCTCACCCCTCCGGTGCTCGCTTGGTCACGAAGTCGTAAGCCGCCATCGGCCCGAGCAGACTCAACTCCACCCGGCCGTCCCAGTCCGACATGAGCCGGCGCAACAACTCCTCCAACTCGTCCTGGCGGGCCGTTTCGATCAGTGCCGCGAGGTGCACGGCATCCTCTTCGTGGGTGGGGTCGCGCAGGTTGACCATCGCCTCGAGTTTCTCGAGTTCGGAAGCCACTTTGCGGGTGTCCTCGGCTCGCTTCGTCTCGATGGCCTGATTGATCATCTCGCCCAGCATGATTCGCTCGTTGCGGGTCGCATCCTCCGATTTCCCACGGATCTCGTCCCGGAGGCGGGCGGCGTCGGCATTCTCGTCGAGCAGTTCGCGCAAGATCGCATTCTCGACGTAACGTCCTCTGATAACGAACTGCACGCGCCCCTCGAGTTCCACCAGGGCCGCGTGGAATTCGTCTTCGTTCGCCTCGAGCAGCTCATTTTCCACCGCATCGGTGTCGGTCATGACCGCGCCGAACCGCAGCGGCAGCACGGGGGCCACCGCCGCGGACCCGTCGAGAAGTTTCTCGTGGGCGGTGAGGTCCTGGGGTGTGCCCAGGGGCCGATCGGAGGAGAGCGGACTGACCAGCGCGGCGATGTCGCCGTGCCGCACGACCGTTACCTCACCCGGTGGATCGCCGACTCCGGTGGCGTGTGGCTGCGGCTCGACGTCGGCGGGCACGATGCCGTAGACGTATACGGCGGTTGCATCGGCAGCCATCACCGCTCCTCCCGCTTGGAGGGCCGGTGCACCGTCTGCCGCTTCTCCTGCACATCGCCGAGGAAGTCCGCGACCTTCTGTCCGGCCGCATCGAGTGCGCCCTTGGTCTTGTGCTTGGCCGCGCCCTCGGTGACGTCGCCGACGATGTCGGTGATGCCCTTCGGCTCACTGGTCGAAATCTCCAGCCGGTTCACCGCTTCGGCGAACCGCAGATATGTGTCGACACTGGCGACCACGACGCGCGCGTCGATGGTCACCAATTCGATACCCACCAGCGACACCCGGGCGAACGCGTCGATGACCAGGCCTTTGTCGAGAATGGTGTCGATTACATCGGCCAGGCTGGACGAGTTCGGCCGGGCCATCGTGCCGGCTCCGCCTCCGCCCCCGCCTCCTGCGGGTTCGATCGTCATCTTCTTGCTCCTCCGCTCACACGTGGCCGGCGAGTGACCGAGCTCTTGCGGGCGGCCGTTCGGCGGCGAGGCGGCTCCGGTTCTTCCTCCTCGTCCGGCTCGCTCCGATCCCGGTCCTGCTCGTCTTCCTCGTCTTCCTCTTCTTCTGCCTCATCCGGTTCTTCGTCGTCGAATGCTTCCTCGCCGGCGTTGTCCTCGTCGGTGTTGTCCTCTTCGTGGTCTTCCTCGGCGGCCTCTTCTTCCTCTTCGCGCTGTCGCGCCGTCTCGTCGTCTTCCACGACCTTGCCGTCGCGGATCTCGCCGTGCCAGCCGACGATGTCGTCGCTGTGCAGGACCGCATCGGTCATGACATGACGCTGAAAGTGCTTGAGCTCCAACCGGCATCGGCGCCCGGCGGCGCGCCACATATTGGCGGTCTTCTCGAACACTCCCTGCGGGTGGTACTCGAGCACCACCAGGATGCGGGTGAGATTCGGGGTGAGCTCGTAGAAGCCGACGGCACCGTCGATATAGCCCTTGGCGCCCTTGGAACGCCAGATGATTCGCTCGAACGGAATCTGTTCGATGATCGTCGATTCCCAGGTCCGCCTCGACCAGAACACCTTGCCGGTCCAGCTGAGTTTCTCATCGGAGACCTGCTCGACCTGCTCGAGCTTCTTCGTGAACTTCGGGAAGTCCGCGAACTGGGTCCACTGGTCGTAGGCCAGATCGATCGGCACGCCGACGTCGATCTCCTCGACGATATTGGTCAGCTTGAGCTTCTTCCCCCCGCCTCCTTTGCCACCACCGGTCAGCGAATTCTTGATCGATTGGAACGTCTCCCCCGCCGAGTGCTTGAGTTTGCTCATACCTCCGCTCATGACGGCGTGCAGTGGGGAAGCGCCGCCGGCCAGCTTGTCGACGCCGGTCACGGCCGCGAGGAGATTGCCCTCGCCACCCGCGTAGTCGTTCAACCGGCCGGCGGTCTTCGAGACCCGGTTCGACAGCCCTTCCACCGCGCGTTCGGCCAGCGTGCCCGCGAGGTTCTGCACCGATTGCTGGAGCGGGCTGGTCGGCTGAGCCGTTTTCGCCATCGCTCTCACCTCCTCGTGCGTCGCACGGGCGGTTCGTCGGAATCGGAGCTGCTACGGCGTCGGCTGACCGAAACGGGTTTGCGTTCCGCGGATTTACGAGTAGTGGAAGTCCGAGAAGTCGTCTTCCGCGCGCGGGGGGCCGCGGACTTGCGTGCCCGCGGGGCGGGCGGCTCCCGGTCTTCTTCCCGGTCGCCGGAATCGACTTCCTCGAGATCTTCGTCGGAGGACTCCACGTCCAGGACCTCGGGCTCGCCTTCGTCGTCCGGCTCGGCTGCCGGTGCTCGCTCGCGGTCCTTGCCCGACAACAGGGAGTCGCCCGACAGCAGGGACGAGCCCTGCTGCAGCCGGGTGTTGAGTGAGTCGAGCTGATTGCTCGCAGCGGTCACGGCGGCGGACCGGGCCGCGCCCAGCAATTCGTCGCGAACGGTATCGGTGAGCTGCGTCAGATCCGCCGACGACTTGAGCAGCGATGTCCCCCGCTCCAGCAACTCACCGGGGATATCCGACGAACGTTTCGCCATCATCGCCCCCGCCACCCCCAGCGCGAACCGCATCTTGCGCGTGCGCCCCAACACGTAACCTATGCCCACCCCTATCGCGATACTTGTGCCACCTTTCATGGCCTTCTCCTGGTTTGCTCGACACGCCGACGCGGACGCACTGCCGCGGGATAGGTCGAGCGACGACACCCCGATGTTTGGAGTAAGCCACATCACAGAATGGCCTTACATCAGCGTATACCCAGCTATCGCTGTTGTCGGCCATTAGCCGGATAGGCTTCCGGCATATCGATCACTGCAGGTGCCGGGTACGCCGGCGCGGGCGCAGCACGCGCACTGCCCGCCGCCAGCCACGCGGTGTGGCGACGAACCGCACCGGCCCGTCGAATCGGTCCGTCGGGTCGACTTCGGATGCGAAGGTACCGGCCCGGCGGGCGGCCTCGTAGCGAGCGAGACCTTCTCGGAACGCGGCCGGGTCGCCGCCGACGTCAGGGTGCTGGGCGCGCACGAAACGGCGGTAGGCCGCGCGGTCGGCGGCCGACCATCCGGCGCCCGCCGACGCCCTGCGCGATTCCCGGATCGGTTCGGGATCTGTGCTCGCCATCCCCTCCAGTATCACCACACCCATCGCGCCGAAACCGTGACCGTACGCGCTGTCCGAAATGGGTACTCCGTCGCCATGAACGACAGCGCGCAGATTCGACCGGTACCGATGCGGCGGCGGCCTTGGTTCGCGGATCTGGAAGAAGCCGAACGACGTGGCGCCCACGGCAATGCCGGACTCGGCTATTTCGATTGTGATTGCGAGATCTGCCACCGGCGGTTCCGGCCCGCAGCGGTCTGAAAATTCTTCGCGCCGTTCGGTTTTCGGCGAGCAGTCCGATCGCCGAGGGTAGCCCTGGTGAGCGCCGCCTCGGCCGTAGTGATCTTGGGCGCCGGAACTCTGGCCCTGAAGTTCGTCCCCTCGACGAGCAGTCTCGTCCACGAGTATGCCGATTCCGCTCTCCCACAACTCGATTCGGCATCGATGCAGGCCGCGGTATCCAGCGCGCCCGACCGAACAACGGCGGTTCTCACGCAGGTGAACGGACCCGCAGGACAGTGGTCCGGGACTTCCGGCATCGCCAGCACGGCCACGAAAGCCCCGGTGCCGGTGGACGGGCGGTTCCGTCCGGGCAGCGCCGCGTCTACCCGATACCACTGCCCCGCAGACCGATACGACGATTCCCGGCCCCACCCCATACAGCTACGTAGCGCCGAGGGACGAGCGACAGTGGCCGAAGCCGGGCCTACTACAGCGCGGGCCTCATGCGGGTCACCTCGGCGAACGGAGTGACGGTCTGGGGGAAGACCGGCAGTACCTACGGCTACACGGACGGAATGTTCACCACCCGAGACCTCGGTCGCCGCCTGGTCTACTCCTTCACCCCGGTCACGGGTGGCGGCAACGATATGGCGCTCGTGAACCGGCTGATCTCGGCGGCGTTTGTTCCCACTGCTGGGAACCGTCGAGAACAGGCTCAGGCGCCGATACCACCGGCCAGTACGGGCCAGGAATCGTGGAGGTCCGCCTCGAACAGTCCCCAGGTGTGGGAGCCCTCGGGCCGGTCCACGAACACCGCCGGGATGCCGAGCTGCCCGAGCCGACCGGCGAAAGCACCGGTACACGCACTCGCGACGGCCTCCACCGGTGGGAAGGGCAGTCCCCGGTCGATACCACCCGGAATGCCGGACGCCGCCGACAGATAGATGGCCTTGCCGGCCAGGGCGCCGGCCCGCGCGAACGCATCGTGTGCGGGCCACGCCCCGGTTCCCGGCAGGCCCCACATATTGCCCGGATTACCGCCGCCCCGCACGACCTGGGCACTCACCATCGCGATCCCGGCCGGGTCGTTCGACCACGGGCACCCGCTATAGGAAGCCACCGCGGCGAAGCGTTCCGGTGCCTGGATGGCGAGGTCCACCGCCGACGCCCCGCTCATCGACACCCCGGCGATCGCATTGCGGCCCGTGGTCCCCAGCTGGGCGTCGACCACATCGGGCAGTTCCTGGGTGAGGTAGGTCTGCCAGCGATTGCGGCCCATCATCGGGTCGTCGGCGATCCAATCGGTGTACATGCTGTTGGGCCCGCCGATCGGCATCACCACATTGACATGCTTGTCGGCGAAGAACGCGCGCACATCGGTGTCGTCCCACCAGGAGATGTTGTCCACACCGCCGCCGATGCCGGTGAGCAGATAGAGCGTGGGTGCCGGTCCGCCACCGGCCGCGCGGATCACCCGGTTCGTGATCACCCGGTCCATCGATGGCGAATAGACGTCCATCTCGACCGCCGCCGGACCCAGCGGATGTTCGCCCACCACATGCGCCGCCGGGTCCGCCGCGGCCGAACCCGCCGCGAAAGTACCCCCGGCAACGACCGCACACACCATTACGAGAAGTCGCGTGATTACCGTCACGACAAGGGACTACCCCGCCATGATCATCGCAACGCGGCCGAACCCGTGACCGGCCGCGGACGGCCGGTCACGGGCAGGAAATCAGCCGAGACGCGCCTCGATCGCCTCGATGATGCGCGGCCGCAGCTCGCGAGCGCTGATCACCGCGTCGACCGAGCCGACCTCGACGGCGCGGTGGATGTTGTGCACCCGGTCGAACTCGGCGGCGACCTCGCCCAGCTTCTCCGCGCGCACCTGCGAACGGACCTCGTCGAGTTCGGCGGACAGCTCCGCGCGCTCGGTGCCCGACGCGTTCGCGACCCGCGACTCCAGTTCGCGCACCCGCGAATCCGAGGCGGTGCGGGTGTTGACGTCACCGGCGAACACCACGGCCGCGGCCGGGGCGCCACCGAGCACCGAGGCGAACGAACCCTCCAGCGCGAGCACGGTCATATTCGGGTTCAGCGCCTTCGAGAACACCACGAACGCACCGCCGTGGTAGCGCGAGATCACGCAGAACACGATGGGCCCGCGGAAGTTCACGATCGCGCGGCCGATTTCGGCACCGTATTCGAGCTGCAGCTTGCGCATCGACTCCGGCGATCCGTCGAAGCCGGACAGATTCGCCAGCACCACCAGCGGGCGGTTGCCACTGGCCGCGTTGATCGCGCGAGCCGCCTTCTTCGACGACCGCGGGAACAGCGTGCCCGCGGTGTAGGTGTCGGGTCCGTCGGTGGAGGGGAAGCCGCGCCGCGGCACACCCCGCGATTCGATGCCCAGCAGGCAGACCGGGATACCACCCACATGCGCGTCCTGGACGACGGCGGTCTCCGCATCGGCCATACCCGCCCAGCGCTCCAGCACGGCGTGGTCCTGATCGGCCAGCGCCCGCATCACGGTGCGAATATCGAAGGGCTTCTTGCGATCCGGGTTCGCGGTCGCGGAGAAGATCTCGCCGACAGTCGTGAAATCGCTGTCCGGCACGTTGTGTGGGAACGTGCACACGTCGCGGTCGATCGGGTCGGTGGTCTGCGCGCGGCGCGGACCCTGCTCACCGGGAGCGATGTAGGTGTGGTCGTAGTGCGACATCAGCACATCGCGGGCTCCGGCCAGATTCGGCGCCCAGTACTGCGCCTGACCGTTGGGGCCCATCACGCGGTCGTAGCCGCCGATGCCGAAGTTGTCCTCGGCCGACACACCGCCGGAGAAGTCCAGCGCCTGCTTACCGGTCAGCACCATCGCCGAATCCGGGGTCATCACGAGGATGCCCTTGGTGTGCATGAGCATCGTCGCCTCGGCGTTCCAGTACGGCTGCGCGCCGACGTTGATGCCGGAGACCACGATGTTGATCTCGCCGCCGTCCTGGGTGAATTCGACGATGCGCTTGAGCGCCGCCGCCACCCAGTCCATGTTCTCGGTACCGGACTTCATCGAGATCCGGGCGCCGGAGGACAGCGCGTACCACTCGAGCGGCACCTGCATCTGCTCGGCCAGATCCAGCGCCGCGATCACCCGGCGGCACTCCGGCTCCGAGAGCGCGCCCAGCGACTTGGTCGGATCGCCGAGCAGCACCACCCGCGTGATGCCCTGCGGATGCCGGTCGGTCGGCGTGTTCACCACACCGGCGACCATCGCCGCGGTGTTGCGGCCCTTGGGCCGGTCGACCGGGACGAGGGTGTGCTCGGCGTCGAGATCGTATTCGGTGAAAGTGCCGAGCAGACCGGTCAATTCGTACGGGTACACGGTACCGCGGCCGGCGGCCCGCAGCACCTTCTGGCGGTACTCGTCGAGCGGTTCGACCGGATCGTCGGTGCGCTCGCCGACGGTGACCTCGGTGCTACCGGTGGCATCGAACCGGATGCGCACGACGAGCTTGACGAGCTCACCGGTCTGCGCGTCGGGCTGGCGGGCGATGAGCAGGATCTCCTCCAGCCCGGCGCCCGCGGTGGCCGGTTCGACGCGACCGACGATGGTGTCCAGCTCGGCGCGGGTCACATCCAGCGGCGGCCAGATGTAGAGCACGATCCGGTTGGTGTGGAAGCGCTTGGCCGACGGGCGCCGCGACTGTGCCCGGCGGATCGAATCGACACAGGTCGCGACCGTGCTCTCGGCGGTCGGCAGCGACAGCAGCCGACCCTCGTGGTCACGCAGCGCGGTCAGGTCGCGCACCTGCGCGAAGGCGATCAACCGCTCGTCGGCGGGGTTCTCCTTCGCGACACCGCGGAACAGGTAGACCTCCTCGTCGGAGGACGGCAGCCGGGTGAGATCGAATTTGCGCAGGCGGCGCATCTGCATCCGCTCGGCGATATAGGGGTGCAGGCCGCGGATCAACCGCTCCTCGGCCAGACCGGTCGCCGACGGGCGGAAGGTGAAGTGGTGGTGCATCACCGCGCCGTTGCTGCCCGCGACGGTGGCCGTGATCCGATTCACCTGGTTGGGCAGCGACCGGGCGCCGAGCACCTCCTGCAGGGCGGCGGCCATCGCGTCGAAGTCCTCCGGCTGGTTCTCCCAGCCGAGGTAGATGTCGGCCTCGATGGAGGCGGCGCCGCCGGCCAGTTCGGTGAGCCCGCTCAGCACCGTGTCGAGCGAGTCGAAACTAACGGCCGCGGAGACCAGATTCACACCGCGGCGTTCGGCGACCACGAAGGTGCAGCCGTCCACCTCCTGGGTGCGGACGTCGGTCAGGCCCTTGTTGCCGTAGTACCGCCGGGTCAGCACCTCGAGCATGACGGTGTTGTCGGGGTTGCCCCGCACCAGCCGCTGGGCCAGCAGGCGTACCAGCGGTTCGGTGCTGCGCACCATCTCGGCGATGCGATCGGCGCGGTCGGCGGCGTCCGGATGCGCGTCCAGATGGCTCAGATGCTTGCGGACCGTGGTGTAGACGCGCGCGCGGTTGCGGCGCAGCAGCGGCTGGCCGTACCAGGCGTAGACCACACCGCGGGTGATGTCGGCGATCACCGGGAAGCGCACCTGGGTCGCGGCCACCAGCCGCTCCAGCGCCAGGCCCACCGGTTCCTGCAGCACCCGATCCGGCACCGGCTCGCCCAGCCATTCGCGCAGCAGCGTGGTGACGACGGTGACCGTGTCGGACGGGCGCTGCTGGGCGAGGAAGATCCGGAAGACCGCGGCCTCGAGTTCCGGGGTGCGCTCCAGGTCGGTGACGCCGTAGTGCGCGAGCGCCTTCGACAGCTTGGCCCGGTAGGACTCCGGCAGTCCGGCCCGCTCGACGTCGAGACTCTGCAGATAGGTGTGGAAATATTCGCGGGCGCTGTGGACGTGGCCGTGGCCGGCGTCCTCGCCCCAGAACTGGCTCAGCTCGGCGAGATCGGTGAAGACCTCGATCAGTTCCAGTTCCTCGGCGAGCGGGCGGCGGCTGTCCGCGATCGCCGCGCGGCGCGCGGCCAGGTAGTCCGTCAGGACACGGCCGCCGTCGTGCGGGTCGACGTCGAAACCGAGCAGCAGCCCGCGCAGATCCTCCTGGCCGCGCACGGTGCGCTCGTGGGCCAGCACCTCGGTGGGCGCGGTGGGCAGGTCCAGTTCGACCGACTCGACCGCGGCGGCCTCGTCGGCCTGATCGTCGTCGGCGATCGGTTCCAGCCGCAGCAGCGGCGCGCCGGCCTCGACCTGCGAGCCGACCGAGACGCTGCACTCCTTGAGGCGCGCCCTGAACGGCGACCGCAGCACGGTCTCCATCTTCATCGACTCGAGGACCAGCACGGGCGCGCCCGCCTCGACCTCGTCGCCGACCTCGAGCGGCTTGGCGACGACCAGCGCGGGCGCGGGCGAGCGCACGACACCGCCTTCGTCACGGCTCACCCGATGCGTCACGCCGTCGACATCCACCACGTGGGTGGGGCCGTGCGTGCCGGTGACCAGCCGATACCGGGTGCCGTTGACCACGATCTGACCGGTGTGGCGGTCGAAACGCTCGAGATCGACGTCCGCGGTGGCGATCTCGCCGGCCGCCTCGATGCCGATCCGGAATCGGTGCGCGCCGACTCGCGCGACCCGCAGGCGGTAGCTCGCGCCACGCAGCTTCAGATCCAGCGGGCGGCCGCTCTCGTGCTGCACCTGCGGGCGGCCACCGGCGGCGGTGGACAGCAGCCGATGCCGCTCGGCCCGCTCCTCTTCCTCGTAGGCGTCGATGGCGGCGGCGGCCAAGGCGACCGCGGTGTGCCGCTGGGCCACCAATCGGCCCTCGCCGCGCACCCGGTCGATCCAGCCGGTGTCGGCGCTGGCGTCGATGACCTCGGGCTGGTCGAGCAGATCCAGGACGAAGCTCTTGTTGGTCGCGCCGCCCTCGATGATCACGCGGGTCTCGCCGACCGCGCGGCGCAGCCGGCCCAGGGCCTCTTCGCGATCGCGGCCGTAGGCGATGATCTTGGCGATCATCGAGTCGAAGTCGGCGGGGATGGTGTCGCCCTCGCTGACACCGGTGTCGACGCGGATACCCGGGCCGGCCGGCAGATCCAGCAGGGCGATGCGGCCCGGCGCCGGGGCGAAGTCGCGGTCGGGGTCCTCGGCGTTGAGGCGGGCCTCGATGGCGTGCCCGCGTTCGGCCGGCGGCTCACCCTCGAGCCGTCCGCCGGAGGCCACGTGCAACTGCGCCCGGACCAGGTCGAACCCGGTGGTGTACTCGGTGATCGGGTGCTCGACCTGCAGGCGGGTGTTGACCTCCAGGAAGGCGAACAACTCGTCGCCGGGGTGGTAGAGGAATTCGACGGTCGCCGCGCCGCGGTAACCGACCGCCACCGCGAGCCGCTCGGCCGAGGCCTTGAGATCGGCGACCTGTTCGGGCCGCAGCACCGGCGAGGCGGACTCCTCGATGACCTTCTGATTGCGCCGCTGCACCGAGCAGTCGCGCACGCCCAGCGCCCACGCGGTGCCCTGACCGTCGGCGATCACCTGAACCTCGACGTGGCGAGCGCCGGTGACCAGCCGCTCCAGGAAGACGACACCGCTGCCGAAGGCGCGGGCCGCTTCCTGGCTGGTGCGCTCGTAGGCGTCGACCAGTTCGGCTTCGTTGGTGATGACACGGATACCGCGACCACCGCCACCGGCGGTGGCCTTCAACATCAGCGGATAGCCGATGTCCTTGGCCGCCGCGATGGCGGCGTCCAGCGTCTCGACCGCACCGCGGCTCCAAGGCGCCACCGGCACCCCGACCTCTTCGGCGATCAGCTTCGCGCCGATCTTGTCGCCGAGTTTGCGCATGGCGTCCGGGCTCGGACCGATGAACGTGAGACCGATGTGATCGCACAGTTCCGCGAAGGCGGGATCCTCGGCGACGAAACCCCAGCCGACCCAGGCGGCGTCGGCCTTGGTCGCCACCAGCGCCTTCTCCAGCGCTTTCAGATCCAGGTAGGGGCGGGCGGAGGCCGGACCGAGGTCGTAGGCGATATCGGCCTCGCGCACGAACGTCGCGTTCCGGTCGACATCGGTGTACAGAGCGACGGTTTCGATCTGTCGCGCGGTCGCCGCGGCCAAATCTCGGACGGCGTGGATAAGGCGCATTGCGGCCTCACCCCGGTTCACGATGGCGATGCGGCTGAACACTCGCCGACTCCTTTCCACAGCGTAGGCCCGGTGCATGGGCAGAATTCGAGGTATCGCGGCTCCGCGTAGTGTGCACCTTTATTCCACGAATGTGTACGCCGTGCAGGGTTACCCGCACGTATCGTGTGGGATCCCATACGAGTCGTCCGGCCGATTCCCGCCGAAGCGCGGTATCGAGACATGCGTGAGCGAGCGCCGGGTCGTATGACCCGGGCAACATCGAAGCAGATCAGAGCATCAATCGACGTCGCCGCCCGCGGCCGTGACCGGCCTCGGATTGCGATTGGGCGGCGAATCGGCGACGACGCGGCGAATCAGCGGATCTCAGGAGGCCTTACCGGAGGCCGGCGGAGGGGTGGACGGACCCGAATCGCTGCGGCCGGATCCGTTGGCGGCGCCGTCGCGCGGCTGCTCCGCCCGATCGCCGCCTGCCGCATCGCCACCTGCCGCATCGTCACCATCACCGGCGACACCGTGTTCGGTGCCCTCGTCGGCTTCCTGGTCCGGTTCCGGATGTTCGCGGGAGAAATCCGCGGGCAGCTTCTTGATGTGCTTGTTCATCGAGCGGATCAACAGCACCGTGCCGGCCAGCAGCACGAGGATGATCACCAGACCCAGCGGCGACGCCTTGCCGAATTCCGGACCGGTCGGGTTCGTGGTGGTGTTCTGGGCCAGCAGCGCGGTGTGCGCGTACAACATCGACATCATCGAACGGTGCCCTCGACCGCCCGGTCGGCGACCATATCGTCGGCGACCATGTCATCTGCCTCCGCATCATCGGCGTCCCGGATTCCGGCGAACAGGTCGTTCTCCGGAATCGCGGTGCGCACCCGGGTCCTGGCCAGTTCGAATTCCTCGGTCGGCCACAACCGCTGCTGCATCTCCAGCGGGATCGCGAAGAACATGCCGTTGGGGTCGATCTGTGTGGCGTGCGCGCGCAGGGCCTCGTCACGCTGCGGGAAGTACTTGCCGCAGTCGATCTGCGTGGTCACCCGCGACATCACATCGCCGTGTTCCTGGGCGGCCTTGCGGATGCGCTCCATCCAGTCGCGCATCGGGAACGGCTCCCCGATCCGGTCGTACTCGTCGGCGAAGGTCTCCAGCCGCTGCAGGCTGAAACCGTGGTTGTAGTAGAGCTTCAGCGGCGTCCACGGTTCGCCCGCGTCGGGGAAGCGCTCGGGGTCGCCGGCCGCCTCGAAGGCCGCCATCGACACCTTGTGGCACATGATGTGGTCCGGATGCGGATAGCCACCGTTCTCGTCGTAGGTGGTCATCACGTGCGGCCTGAACTCGCGCACCACCCGCACCAGGGCCTCGGTGGCCTCTTCGAGCGGCACCAGCGCGAAACTGCCCTCGGGCAGCGGCGGCAGCGGATCTCCTTCGGGCAGACCGGAATCCACGAATCCCAGCCAGCGGTGCTGCACGCCCAGTGCCTTCGCGGCGGCCGCCATCTCCTCGCGGCGGACATCGTCGATGCGATCGAGAATGCCCGGCACATCCATCGCCGGATTGAGGATGGAGCCGCGCTCACCCCCGGTCAGGCTCACGACCAGCACGTCGTCACCCTCCGCGGCATATTTCGCGGTGGTGGCGGCGCCCTTGCTCGACTCGTCGTCGGGGTGGGCGTGCACCGCCATGAGGCGCAGCGGCCGATCGAAGCTGCCGCTCACTTCTCGTTCACCTCGTTGCTCACCGTTTCACCTCATAGCCGTCCGCCGTGCCCGAGCGGCACGCGGGTGTCCGAACTGCATTCCCTATAGTTCCATCCGACGGTCTTTTGTTCCGACCTACCCCCTGATCGACCACGGGAGCAACCACATCATGAGCGAGGCGGCACCGCAGTCCGACCGGACCGATCCGGACGGGCGCACCGCCGACGCCGCGACCGGGGCGACGGGAGCAGGCAACGATCGGGTGTCGAATCGTTACGGAACCGGTCCCGTGCGCAACCTCCGCTGGGTTCCGATCGCACTCGGCATCGTGGTGGTGATACTCGGGCTGATCGTCGCCTATGTGGGTTATCGGCAGTACGGTCCCAAGGATATCGAGCCCGACCAACTCGGCTACGACGTCGTCGACGATTCCACGCTGACCGTGCACTTCAAGCTGACCCGCAAGCATCCGGAGCAGCCGGTGGTGTGCCTGGTACGGGGCATGGACACCGAGGGCAGCGAGATCGGCCGCCGCGAGGTGCTGATCCCCGGCTCGGACAGCGGAACCGTCGAACTCACCACCACGGTGCGGACCACCGCCCGGCCCGCCAACGGCAATATCTATGGGTGCAGCGATCAGGTACCGGCCTACCTGAAGGCCGGCTGACACCCCCACATTCAAGCCTTCTACCTGCACATATCCAATTCGTGCTAGAATGGCGCGAACACGGTTCCGAACGCTCGGAGCCGTGTTTGCTGCATTGACGGCCAGCGCTGCCGGTTCCCGGGCACACAATGCCCGCGCACCGTCGGGGTTCGAGGAACATCCCCCCGGATCGCTCTAGCCGTCGACTGTTGCTGTGCGCGGACACGTTCTCGCGCATGCGCGACGGGTATCACGGACCCCGGCACGCCGGGAACAACTACTAGGGAGTGATCGAGATGACTGAGACGCAAGTGACCTGGCTCACACCGGAGTCGCATGAGAGGCTCAAGAGCGAACTCGACGCGCTCATTGCCAACCGTCCGGTCATCGCGGCCGAGATCAACGAACGCCGCGAAGAAGGCGACCTGAAGGAGAACGGCGGCTACCACGCCGCGCGCGAGGAGCAGGGTCAGCAGGAGGCCCGCATCCGTCAGCTGCAGGAGCTGCTGAACAACGCCAAGGTCGGCGTCGCGCCGACCAAATCCGGTGTGGCGCTTCCGGGTTCGGTGGTCAAGGTCTACTACGACGGCGACGAAACCGACACCGAGACCTTCCTGATCGCGACCCGCGAAGAGGGCCTGGGCCGATCGGACCTGGAGACCTACTCGCCGAGTTCCCCGCTCGGCGGCGCCCTGATCGACGCGAAGGTCGGCGAGACGCGCGAATACCGCCTGCCCAACGGCAACATGATGAAGGTGACCCTGGTCAGCGCGGAGCCGTACCACAGCTGACGGGAAGGTGTCGTCGATGGACGCGAGCAGCGGCGGTGATACCACCGCGGCTGCGTTGCGCGCGCTCCTCGGCAGATTCGGCCGGGTCGGCAGCAGCCCGGCCGGATACCTTATATAGCTCTACCCACACGAACGGCCGCACCGATTCCGGTGCGGCCGTTCGTCGTTTCCCTGCGTCAGCCCAGCGCGCGCTCCACATCGGCGAGCAGATCGCTGATGTCCTCGATACCGACCGACAGTCGCACCAGATCCGCGGGCACCTCCAGTTCGGAGCCCTCGGTCGAGGCGTGGGTCATCGCGCCGGGGTGCTCGATCAGCGATTCCACTCCACCGAGCGATTCGGCGAGGGTGAAGATCTTGGTCCGCGCGCAGAAGTCGTGCGCGGCCTGCTTACCGCCGCGCAGCCGCACCGAGATCATGCCGCCGAAGCGGCGCATCTGCTTCTGCGCCACCGGATTTCCGGGATGTTCGGGCAGGCCGGGGTAGATCACCTGTGAGATGGCCGAGTGCTCGGCGAGGAATCCGGCGAGGGTCTCCGCGTTGTCGCAATGCCGATCCATCCGCAGCGCAAGGGTTTTGATGCCGCGCATGGTGAGGAAGGCGTCGGTGGGACCCGGAACCGCGCCGGCGCCGTTCTGCAGGAAGGCGAAGGCGGCGTCGAGTTCGGCGTCGTTCGTGATCAGCGCACCGCCGACAACATCGGAATGACCGCCCAGATATTTGGTGGTCGAATGCAGCACGATGTCCGCGCCGAGCAGCAGCGGCTGCTGCAGATACGGCGAGGCGAAGGTGTTGTCCACCACCAGTTTCGCGCCGCCGCCGTGCGCGACGTCGGCCAGTGCCGAGATGTCGCCGACGTTGAGCAGCGGGTTGGTCGGCGTCTCCAGCCACACCAGTTTGGTGTTGGGACGCAACGCGTTGGCGACCGCGTCCGGATCCGACACCGGGGCCACGGAGTATTCGATACCCCACTGCGTGAACACCTTGTCGATGAGCCGGAACGTGCCGCCGTAGGCGTCGTTCGGGATCACCAGGTGATCACCCGGGCGCAGCGTCGCCCGCAGCACACAGTCGGTGGCCGCCATCCCCGAGGAGAATGCCCGCCCGTAACTCCCGGATTCCAGCGCGGCCAGATTCGCTTCCAGCGCGGCGCGGGTCGGGTTACCGGTGCGGGCGTACTCGTAGCCGCCACGCAGCCCGCCCACGCCGTCCTGGGCGAAGGTCGAGCTCGCGTAGATCGGCACGTTCACCGCACCGGTCTGCGGGTCGGGATCGAACCCGGCATGCACGGCTCGTGTGGAGAACCCCAGCTGATCGTCGGTCATGCCGACCAGCCTAGATCCGTGCCGCCGCGGCGCTCGAGGCGGGAACCCCCGGCCGGGGATCGATGTGAGCGGGGTCATGCCCGCTCGGGCGCGGTCGCCTCGGCTCAGTACGCCGAGTTGACGTTGTCCATCGAGCCGTAGCGATGCGCTGCGTAGTTGCAGGCGGCCACGATGTTGGCGACCGGATCCCAGATGTCCCAGGAGGTGCCGTCGACGTGATAGGCCGCGAAGGTCGGGTCGATGACCTGCAGCAGACCCTTGGACGGGATGCCCATGGCGGCGTTGGAGTCGTACAGGTTGATGGCCTGGGTGTTACCCGAGGACTCCCGCATGATGTTGCGGTAGATGCCGTTGTAGCTGCCCGGGATGCCGTGCGCGGCCATGATGTCGAGAGCGTTGTGGATCCAGCCGTCCAGGTTGTCCGGGTAGACCGGCGCCGGCGGGGGCGGCGGCGGAAGCGGCGCGGGGGCGGGCGCCGGAGC
>NZ_BDBN01000077.1 GCF_001613005.1 Nocardia nova NBRC 15556
CCCGATGCGCCGGTCGGCGCCTGCCCGCGGGCCGTGGGCCCGGGTGCTGCGGGTCCGGGTGCTGCGGGACGTGGCGCGGCGCCGGGGGCGAGGTCGCGGGGATCGACCCGGCGTTCGCTGCCGCCCCGGCCGGGCGGGTTCGGAGGCTGGGCGGCTCGCGGGTTGCCGCGACCTGCCGTCCGGTTCGCACCGGTGGCGGGCCGGGCGGTGTTATCCGTTGTGCGCCCGCGGTTTCCGGCCTGACGGCCGGCGTCCTCCGGCTGCGGGTTACGACCGCGGCCGGAGCCGCTCTCGCCCGCTTTGCGGCGCTTGTCCGCGGCCTCGTCCTTGCGGCGACGCTCGATACGTTCACTGTCGACCCGCTGAACGAGGTCGTGGACGGTGATCGGCTTGGAGGTCTGCGGTTCGTCCGCACGCCGGTTGCGAGGGGCGTCGTCGGAATCCGGCGCAGGGTATCGCTCCCACGGGGCGCGACCTCCGGGCCGGGACGAACGCCCGCGCCGATCGTCGTCACCCACCAACGAACCTCACTTCACTCTTCGTCGCGACCGGAGCTGTCGATTCCATCACTCCGGTGGCGGCACGCGCAGTCACATCCGGCCGAATCGGCCCCAGCCATGATAACGATTACGCCACAGTTGGCCACTTCTAAACCAGCCATCACTGTCGGCGCAGGTCGGAGAGTATCTGCGCGTCAGCCTCCGCTGTGCATCACATCGGCGGCCGCGGGCACGGTGGGATCCTCGGGATCGTCGAGCCAGCCCTCCGGCAGCACCACCTTCGCCGCGGGTGAGCCCTGTCGCCCGCGCGGTCCCTGCGCATCCGTGGGGAACGGCACATCCGGCGGCAGCTGGTCGATCAGCTCGCGCAACTGGGTCAGGCTGCCCACGGTCGCGAAGCTGCGGCGCAGCTGCGAACCGAGCGGGAAGCCCATGAAGTACCAGGCCATATGTTTGCGGATATCGCGCATGGCCTTGTCCTCGCCGTCGTGGTCGACGAGCAGCGTCGCGTGCCGGTACAGGATCTCGCCGACCCGGCCCAGTCGCGGTCCCTCCGGAATCGGCTCCCCGCGCAGCGCGGCGCTCAGCTCGGCGAACAGCCACGGTCTGCCCAAGCAGCCGCGTCCGACGACCACACCGTCACAACCGGTTTCGGCGATCATCGCGAGTGCGTCTGCGGCGCTGAAGATATCGCCGTTGCCGAGTACCGGGATCGTGGTGACGGCTTCCTTGAGCCGCGCGATGGCCGACCAGTCGGCCGTGCCGGAATACAGCTGCGCGGCGGTACGGGCGTGCAGCGACACCGCGGCGGCGCCCTCGGCCTCGGCGATGCGTCCGGTGTCGAGATAGGTCTGATGGTCGTCGTCGATGCCGATGCGGAATTTGAATGTCACCGGGACACCGGCGGGTTCGGCCGCCGCGACCATCTCCCGCACGATCTCGGCGAACAGCCGCCGCTTGTAGGGCAGCGCCGCACCCCCGCCGAGCCGGGTGACCTTCTTCACGGGACAGCCGAGGTTCATATCGATGTGGTCGGCCCACCCCTCGCCGACGATGATGCGCACCGCCTCGCCGAGCGTCTTCGGGTCCACGCCGTAGAGCTGCATCGAGCGGGGATGTTCGTCCTCGTCGAAGGCCATCATGTGCAGCGTCTTCTCGTGCCGCTCGACCACCGCGCGGGCGGTGATCATCTCGCAGACGTAGATCGAGGTGCGGCTGCCGAATTCGCGGCACAGCTTGCGGAACGCGACATTGGTGATCCCGGCCATCGGGGCGAGCACCACCGGCGGATCGACGGGGTAGGGGCCGATTCGCAATCCGGTTCTGGTGTCGAGTGCCGCGGTCACGAGTTCCAGTGTCCCATCCGAATGACAGTGCGAGAGATCACAGGGGTGCCCTGTGCGTGCGACGGGACCGGTGCCGTGCGGCACCGGTCCCGGTCGTAGTCGTGCGGTGAGCTCAGCTCGCCGCGGTGAGGTCGCGTTCGCGCTTGGCGGCCTCGCGGGCCAGCATGCGGTCGCGCTGCTCCTCGAACTTCAGGACGTCCTTGCCCAGCTGGTCGAGGAACAGGCCGAGCCGCTCGCGGGTCGCCTCGCCGCGCGCGGTGAAGTCGTCGCGCTCGAAGATGCGCCACTTCTTCAGCACCGGCTGGACGACCTCTTCGAGGTGCTGGCGCAGGTCGTAGATGCCGTGCTTGGCCATCAGCACACCGTTGCGGCGGAAGTTCGGCATTCCGGCGCCGGGCATCTGGAAGTTCTCGAGGATCAGGGTGATCGCGTCGAGGGCCTGGTCGGGCGCCAGATCCAGCGCCGCACCGCACATGTTGCGGTAGAAGATCATGTGCAGGTTCTCGTCGGCGGCGACGCGCTGCAGCATGCGGTCGGCGATCGCGTCGTCGCACACCTTGCCGGTGTTGCGGTGGCTGACGCGGGTGGCCAGCTCCTGGAAGGTCACATAGGCGACCGAGTGCAGGAAGCCGGCGTCGGCCTCGGCAGGGGAGGCGAAGCCGTTGGTCATGTGGACCATGCGGGCCTGTTCCAGCGCCACCGGGTCCACGCCGCGGGTGACCACGAGGTAGTCGCGCATCACGATGCCGTGGCGGTTCTCCTCGGCGGTCCAGCGACCGACCCAGGTTCCCCAGGCGCCGTCCTGGGAGAAGTTCTCGGCGATTTCGCGGTGGTAGGAGGGCAGGTTGTCCTCGGTGAGGAGGTTGGTGATCATCGCGGCCTTCGCCACTTCACTGAGCTTCGACTGCTCCGGATCCCAGTCGACGCCGCCCAGCGCGGCGAAGTTGCGCCCCTCGTCCCACGGCACGTAGTCGTGCGGGTGCCATTCCTTGGCCATCGAAAGGTGCCGGTTGACGTTTTCTTCGGCAACCGGCTCCAACTCCGTCAGCAGCTCGAGTTGAGTCAGATCCCTTGCCATACATACGCCCTTCGGTGTTGTCCTGCGATATTGCTGGTCGCCCCCCTGCTGGCCGTGCCGCCGCCGCCCATACCTTACGGCACCGTAGGTGTGATGCGAAGCGCACCTGTATGAGTTCACAGCATCGGTGACGGAACTCATAAGGGTGTTCGGCACATGCCCCAACCGGTGCGAGTGTAGGTGGGAGACCTGTGCGCCAACGGTGTATCGCCTGGGAGTCGTGAACGTTAGCCGAGCATCGGATTTCTGGGTCCCGGGTGCCCGCGCCGCTGGTCGCGGCACGAAACAGAGCCCGAGACGACGATGGGCCGGAACTCTCGCTCCGGCCCATCGGTGTGCCCCCACCAGGGCTCGAACCTGGGACCTGCGGATTAAAAGTCCGTAGCTCTACCAACTGAGCTATAGGGGCGCGGTCCGCAAGTCTAATGTTTCGCGCGCGGAAGTGGTAACCGGTATCCGTGTGACGGTGTGGCGGTGGGCATCTGCCCTGGTGGCGCGGCCCTCCGGGGCGAAGTGGCGGATGCCGGGAGCGGGATCGCCGCCGGCGGGACCCGGGGCGCCTCCTGAACGCCGGGCGACGTCCGCCCGACCCGGCCCGGTGGACCTGTGCCCGGATCGGCCGGCCCGGCAGCGCCGGGGCGTTCCCGTATACCCGGCCGATTCTCGGGCAATCTCCTTGCTCAGCAATTTGTTTCAGCGCGGAAGTGTGGAAACATTGTCCAAACGTAGTGCGTGACAACATATTTGGTACGGGAGGTGATCGTGTCGGTGGATCCGCCCGGTGGCCGACCGCAGCGGCCGGGATGAGTCCCGGGTATCGACGGTGCCGGCCGTGGTGGTGAACATTGCTGGGGCGCGCCGGAATTCGCATACGCGGGCGCTAACCGGGCATTTGCCACGAGCGGTCCCGGTTTCCGGTGAAGTGACTCCTCGGTACGTGGCGCGTCGTCTCGGGATTCGGGGTACGGTGATCGCTTGGTGAATTCCGGCGAAACCGGGAGATCTTCCGGCGGTTGGGATTCGGCCGAAGGTTGTTGTGCCGGCACATGTCGCGATCGGCCGGGCCGGTCGCGAGGTCGGAGGAGACGACGTCGCAGGAGGCGGATCCGAGACGAACAAAACGCCCGGGTGCGCACCCCCTGCGGCGCACCCGGACGTCGAAACTATACCAGCTGGTGTGTTTCAGGTATCCCTGCGAATTTTCGTACCAAAAGTCTGAAAGCCGGGCGGTAGCCCGGAATTAAGTATTTGAAAATCTAATAACTTCTCGTCGAGGACCGTCCCCTATCGGTTCCTCCGGCGGCAAGCAGCTTCGGAGGCGTTTCGAGCATGGCACGGCAGCAAGAGCGGGCCCGCCGGACACGGGCGGCGATCATCAGGTCCGCCGCCGTTGAATTCGGGAAGAGCGGCTACGCCGCGGCATCGCTGAATCGCATATTGGAGGGATCGCGCGCGACCAAGGGCGCGATGTACTTCCATTTCGATTCCAAGGAGGATCTGGCCCGGGCGGTGCTGGACGCTGCCGTCGAACGATATCGGGCGACCACCGAAAGGTGGCTGGCCAGAACGGATCTCGAGCCGCTGGACATCATGCACGGGATGATCGACGAGGTCGCGCTGCGCCTGGAGAACGACATCATCGCCCAGGCGGAGTTCCGGCTCGTGATCGAACCCGAGTTCTATCAGGACGCGCGGTCGGGCGGCAGCCGGATCGTCAGCCGGTCGGCGCGACTGCTCGCGGTGCGTGCCGTCGACCGCAAGCAACTGCGCCTGGACACCGACCCGGACCGGTTCACCCGCACCCTGGCGGCCGCGCTGGCCGGACAGCGCTACATCATCGATCTGCTCGGCGGCGGGGTCGATCTGCGCACCCGGTTCACCGAGGCGCTGGAGGTGATCATCGAGGCGATGGCGACTCAGGATTGGCTCGAGGAGTTCCGCCGGCACGGCTGGAAGGCCTCGGCACGCCTGGAAGATCTGAATCTGGGCCTCTGACCAGCCGATTTGGGAATAGCGCAAAGCCTGTCATAAGCTATGCGAGCTCCCAACGGAAGCCGTTGAGGTACGGACCGGAGAGATCCGGCGGGCCCCCTTCGTCTAGCGGCCTAGGACGCCGCCCTTTCAAGGCGGTAGCGCGGGTTCGAATCCCGTAGGGGGTACGGTGGCAACACCGTTGAGAGCATGCAAGGCCCTGTGGCGCAGTTGGTTAGCGCGCCGCCCTGTCACGGCGGAGGTCGCGGGTTCGAGTCCCGTCAGGGTCGCTTTGTTGTACGGCATTCGGTTCGGGTGCCCCGGCCAGGTAGCTCAGTTGGTACGAGCGTCCGCCTGAAAAGCGGAAGGTCGCCGGTTCGATCCCGGCCTTGGCCACTTTGAAATCCCCTCGACCTGTGGTCGGGGGGATTTTTTGTCTTCGACGGCCATGACTGGTCCCGGATGAACGGGGCGCCCCGCGGAACCCTTCGCGCGCCGCTGCTCTCAACAGCTACCCGAACCGCTCGAACCAGCCGAGCCGCTCCACGTGGCACACCCGGCCGAGCCGCTTCCGCCAGGAGGGGGGAAGGTCGGGAGAGGAGGAGGAAAGGTCGGGAGGGGAGGAGGGAAGGTCGGGAGGGGAGGGGGAAAGGTCGGGGAGGGAGCCGATGTCTGCGGCTGGCCGGGGGGTGCGGAGAACGCGAGTGTCAGCGCGACGAAGGACGCCGTGATCGCTGCGGCAGCGATCGACCCGATGCGGGTCGTACGGCGGGCCATCCACGGAGCTCGTTCCGATACGAGTTTCTTCATGCGATGTTCCTCCAGGTTGTGTGGAGCGACGCATACGTGGCCGGTAGCAAACCCCTCCCGACCCGACCGTGAGCCTGTAATGGCAGGTCAGGAGCGCAGCGGGTGACCGACCGTGGGTTCACAGCATACGTCCGGGTACGCGTCGTATCCGGTAGCGACAGCCCGGCGGGGAACCGGATCTTCTCGTCTCGGACCGGTCGCTGATCGCGCCGAGACAGATTCCACATCCGCCTTTGTTCCGGGAGGACGAATTTCGGGCGGAACGCCGGTCGAGGTGGGCGTTCGGGGCCTACCGTCCGTGGTGTGACGAAGGCGCACGACGGCGAGGTCGGTTCGGGAGAATATGTGGCCCGGATCGCCGCGCGGATGAACGAGCAGGTGACCGGGGTCAGCTCGCTCATCAAGGATGCGCTCGAACAGCTCATACCGGAGTTGCGGGGGGATGCGCGGACGGTGGAGTTGCTGGGGGCGAGTGTCGAGGGGAATGTCGACACGATTCTGCATGCGCTGCGGCACGGCATCGCGGTGGAGCGGATCACCGCGCCGACCGCCGCGCTGGAATACGCCCGGCGGCTCGCGCAGCACGGGGTTCCGGTGAACGCGCTGGTGCGGGCGTATCGGCTGGGGCAGCGGCGGTTGACCGAGCTGGTCTTCGCGGAGCTGCACGCCATAGATATGGAGCCGACCACCCGGATCGCGGTGATCGAGGAGATCACCGACGTGCTGTTCGCCTACATCGACTGGATCTCACAGCAGGTCGTCGCGGTCTACGAGGAGGAACGTGAGCGGTGGCTGGAGAACCGGAACAGCGTGCGCGCCATGCGAGTCCGCGAGATGCTGGCCCAGGACACGGCCGTCGACGTGGACGACGCCACCGCCGCGATCCGGTATCCGTTGCGCCGGCATCACGTGGCGATGGTGCTCTGGTACCCGGACGCCGACTCCGACAGCGACGACCTGGCCCGGTTGCAGCGGTTCGTCCGTGAACTGGCCGGTGCCGTCGATGCCGCCGCCGCTCCGCTGTTCGCCGCGGCCGACCGCACCAGCGGGTGGGTCTGGTTGCCGTTCACCTCGGATCCCGGCGATCCGGCCGAGCAGATCCGCCGGTTCGCCCTCGGCCGGCCCGATACTCCGCACATCGCGATCGGGGCGGTGGGGGTGGGAGTCGACGGATTCCGCCGGTCCCACCGCCAGGCCCAGCAGGCCCGCGCCGTGGCGGCACGGCGCGGGCCCGAGGACAAGATCGTGGCGTCCACCGATCCCGGATTGATGGCGGCCGCCTTACTCGGCGGGAATCCGGCCGCGGTCCGGGACTGGGTGGCCGACGTTCTCGGTCCACTGGCCACCGACACCGCGAGCGATGCGCGGCTGCGCGACACCCTGCGGGTATTTCTCCGGACCGGGTCCAGTTACAAGGCGGCCGCGCAGGAACTGGATCTGCACTACAACTCGGTGAAATACCGGGTGGGCCGGGCCGTGTCGCGGCGTGGCCGGCCCATCGCCGACGCCCGGCTCGACGTGGAACTCGCACTGCTGGTGTGCCACTGGTACGGCAAGACGGTCCTCACTCGCTGACCATCGAACGCGCTCCGAGGTCTCGGCGCGTGATCTTTGTCTCGCAGAGACAAGACTTCGGCAGTAATTCGTCCACGGACGACGGTGTGGTCCAGCTCACTGATTCCTAGCGTTGACGTATCCGTTCGACACCGAGGATTCAGGACCCGTCCATGCACCTTTCCGAGTTGCCCGACCTTCGAAGCCGCCACGATCCCGGCGCACCCTGTGTGGCCGACGATCAGGTCGAGTTGACCAACGCCGAATTCGCCGACGCGGTGCGGCGGGCCGCCACCGCGTTTGCCGCACAGGGAGTTTCGCCCGGTGACGTGGTCGCGGTGATGCTGCCGAACACCGTGACGCTGGTGGTATCCCTGTTCGCCGCATGGCGTCTGGGCGCCGCGGTGACGCCGATCAATCCGTCGCTCGTTCCGGCCGAGGTCGGCTTTCAGGGCGCCGACGCCGGCGCCAAGGTCCTGGTCACCGATCGGCCGATGGATATCGGGATCACCGTGCTCACCCCGGCCGAGCTCACCGCGCCCCCGCCCGCCGATACCACCGCCGAAGTCCGCGACGACGCGCTGGCCCTGCTGGTCTACACCAGCGGGACCACCGGGCGGCCCAAGGGCGTGATGCTCGACCACGCGAATCTGAAGGCCATGTGCGCCATGGTGATCGGCGCCTTCGAACTCACGGCCGCCGACCACAGCCTCCTGATCCTGCCGCTGTTCCACGTCAACGGGATCGTGGTGAGCACCCTCGCCCCGCTGCTCGCCGGTGGGCGCACCACGATCGCGGGCCGGTTCGCCCCCGGCACGTTCTTCGCCCGGCTCGAACGCAGTGGCGCCACCTACTTCTCCGCGGTGCCGACCATCTACACGATGCTGGCCGACCTGCCGCCGGAGGTCACCCCCGATACCTCGGCGGTGCGTTTCGCGGTGTGTGGCGCGGCGCCTGCCAGTGCCGAACTGCTGCGGAAGTTCGAAAGCCGTTACGGCATATCGATCGTCGAGGGTTACGGATTGTCCGAGGGCACCTGTGCGAGCGTGGTCAACCCGCTGCGTGGCCGCCGCAAGCCGGGCACGGTCGGTCTCCCGCTGCCCGGCCAGTCCATCCGCATCGCCGACCCGGACGGCACACCGGTCGCCGACGGCGCCGCGGGCGAGGTCCTGATCCAGGGCCCGAATGTCATGCGTGGCTACCTGAATCGGCCGGAGGACACGGCTCGCACAGTTGTCGACGGCTGGCTGCGCACCGGCGATATCGGCCGGATCGACGAGGACGGCTATCTCGTCCTGGTGGACCGCGCCAAGGACATGATCATCCGGGGCGGCGAGAACATCTATCCCAAGGAGATCGAGAGCGTCGTCTACCAGCTGCCCGAGGTCGCCGAGGCCGCGGTGGTCGGCCGGGCCAGCGAGCTCTACGGCGAGGAGCCGGTGCTGTTCCTCGCCCTGAATTCCGGCGCCACTCTCACCGCCGAACAGGTGCTCGCCCATACCCGGCGCAATTTGTCGAAATACAAACTGCCCGTGGCGATCACTTTCCTCGACGACCTGCCCAAGAACGCCGTCGGCAAACTCGACAAACCGTCGCTGCGCCGCGTGCCGACCGCCTGATCCGCCCCCACGAGAAGGAGATATTCCGATGGGATTCACCAAGCCGGATCTGCCGGCCGTCGATCCGGACACATTCCTGCAGCAACCGCTGATGGAGCGCATGCGCATCCTCGGCGCCGATTGGGCCGAGAACGGCTTCGGCTCACCGAAAATGGTGCATTGCGTCTACATCCTCAAGTTGATCGTGCTCTACGCGATCGGCGGAATCACCGTGGCCACACTGACTTCCGGCCTGCCGGCGTTCTGGCATGTCGTCGAATGGTGGAATCAGCCGATCGTCTATCAGAAGGCCGTCGTCTGGACGGTGCTGCTGGAGGTTCTCGGCCTCGCCGGTTCCTGGGGCCCGTTGGCCGGCAAGGTCAAACCGATGACCGGCGGCATCCTCTTCTGGGCCCGACCCGGCACGATCCGGCAACGCCCGTGGGCGTGGATGCCCGGCACCGGCGGTGATCGCCGCACCTGGTTCGACGTCACCCTGTATCTGGCCCTGCTCGCGAGTTTGGTGATCGCGCTGGTTCTGCCCGGCGCGCACAGTGATTCGCTCGCGGCGGTACTTCCGGGCAACACCTCCGGGCTCATCGCGCCCGCCGCGCTGGCGGCGCCGATCGTGCTGCTGATCCTCAACGGCCTGCGCGACAAGGTCGTCTTCCTCGGCGCCCGCGGCGAGCAATATCTGCCGGCGCTGATCGCGTTCACGGTGTTCCCGTTCGTGAACATGATCGTCGCGTTGAAACTGCTGATCGTGGTCGTCTGGGTGTGCGCCGGCTTCTCCAAACTCGGCAAGCATTTCTCCAACGTGGTGCCGCCGATGGTGTCCAACAGCCCGTCGGTGCCGTTCAAATCGGTGAAACGCGCGCACTACAAGGATTTCCCGCGCGATATGCGTCCCTCCGGCATCGCGCATTTCATGGCCCACGTCAACGGCACCTGCGTGGAGATGCTGGTTCCGCTGGTGCTGTTGTTCTCCACGAACAAGTGGGTGACCCTGGTCGCGGTGCTGATCATGGTGATCTTCCACCTCTTCATCGTGTCCACCTTCCCGCTGGCGGTGCCGTTGGAATGGAACGTGCTGTTCGCCTACGCCACCGTCTTCCTGTTCCTGGGCTTCCCCGCCTGGAACGGATACGCCGTGTGGGACATGTCGCCGGTGTGGCTGGTCGTTCCGGTGGTCGCCGCGCTGCTGTTCTTCCCGGTGCTCGGCAATCTGCGGCCCGACAAGGTCTCGTTCCTGCCGTCGATGCGGCAGTACGCGGGCAACTGGGCCTCGGCGGTGTGGACGTTCACCCCGGGCGCCGAGGAGAAGTTGAACCGGGTGACCCGCTCGGCCCGCAATCAGATCGATCAGTTCATCGAATTCGGTTACGACCCGCAGTGGGCGGAGATCACCTTGCAGAAGACGATTGCCTGGCGCACCCTGCACAGCCAGGGGCGGGGCCTGTTCTCGCTGCTGATCTCACGGCTGCCCGATATCGATTCGCGCACGGTCCGGGAGGGGGAGTTCCTCTGCAACTCGATCGTGGGGTTCAATTTCGGTGACGGCCACTTCCACGACGAGGAGATGATCCGCGCGGTGCAGGACGAGGCTCGCTTCGAACCCGGCGAATGTGTGATCGCCTGGGTGGAGTCGGAGGCGTTCGGCAGCGGCGTGCAGCACTACAAGCTGATCGACGCCGCGCTGGGCGTGATCGAACGCGGCACCTGGAATGTCGCCGATGCCGTCGCCGAGCAGCCGTGGCTGCCCAACGGTCCGATTCCGTTGCGGCCCATCTGGGTTCGCCCGGTGCAGACCGAGCCCAGCCAGGACGATTTCGGAGTGGTGGCGTGACAACCGCACTGGTGGTCGGCGGCGGGCCCAACGGGCTCGCCGCCGCCGTCGCCCTCGCCTCCGAAGGTGTCGAGGTCACCGTGCTCGAGGCTGCCGAGCAGATCGGCGGCGGTACGCGCAGCAGCGAGGCCATCGTTCCCGGTCTGCTGCACGATCACTGCTCGGCCATCCACCCGATGGCCGTCGGGTCACCGTTCCTCGCCGGCCTGGGGCTCGACCGCTACGGACTGACCTGGCGGTTGCCCGAGATCGATTGTGTGCATCCGCTCGACGACGGCAGCGCAGGGGTGCTGTACCGCTCGGTCGAGCAGACCGCGGCCGGGCTCGGTCGCGACGGCTCGCGCTGGCGACTGGCATTCGACCGCCCGGTGCGCCGCTACGACGCGCTGAGCGAGGACATCATGCGCCCGCTGCTGCGCGTACCGCATCACCCGTTGACGTTGGCTCGCTTCGGGATGCCGACGCTGCTGCCCGGTTCGGCCTTCGCCCGGGTGTTCCGCACCGAGCAGGCGCGGGCACTGTTCGGTGGCGTTGCGGTCCATGCCTTCCGGCCGCTGCACCATCCGCTCACATCGGCCGTCGGCCTCGGCATCCTCACCGCCGGTCATCGGCACGGCTGGGCGGTGGCCGAAGGCGGATCACAGGCGATTGCGGATGCGCTGGCGGCGCTGCTGGCGGAGCTGGGCGGAAAGATCGAGACCGGGGTGCGGGTCGAGTCGGCGGCACAGTTGCCGCCGGCCGACATCACCATGTTCGATCTGGCGCCCGATGCCGTCGCTCGTATTCTCGGCGATCGGTTACCGCGACGAGTTCGGCATGCGTTCGCCCGTTTCCGGCGCGGGCCCGGGGCCTACAAGGTCGACTTCGCGGTCGCCGGTGGGGTGCCGTGGACCGCTCCGCACGCGCACCGGGCGGGGACCGTGCACCTCGGCGGGACCTACGCGGAGGTGGCCGCCGGTGAACGCGAGATCCACGCGGGCCGGATGCCCGAGCGTCCTTTCGTACTGGTCGGGCAGCAGTATCTGGCCGATCCACAACGTTCGGCCGGTGACATTCACCCGGTGTGGAGTTACGCCCATGTGCCCAACGGCTATTCGGGCGATGCGACCGAGGCGATCATCGCGCAGATCGAGCGGTTCGCCCCCGGCTTCCGGGAACGCATTGTGGGACAGGCGGTTCGCTCGACCACCGAGATGGCCGTGTACAACCCGAACTATGTCGGCGGCGACATCATGACCGGCGCCAAGGACATTCGCCAGCTGATGTTCGGACCGCGAACCACGTTGTCGCCCTATAGCCTCGGCGTTCGCGGCATGTACATCTGCTCGGCAGCGACCCCGCCCGGACCGGGCGCCCACGGCATGTGCGGCGCCAATGCCGCCCGGCTCGCGGTGGCCGAACTGGTGGACCGGTAGGCGAGCCGCTCCGGCGGCTCGGAAAACTCCGCGCCGTCCTCACTTCAAGACGTTGACCGCCCGCGCGATGACCAGTGCCGCGGTGATCAGCGACAACGCGGATTCGGCCATCATCAGCGTCTTGGCCCAGCGCGTCATCGGCATCACATCGGTGGGGCTGAACGCGGTGGCATTGGTGAACGACAGGTAGAGGTAGTCGAGGAATTCCGGCTCCCAGTCGGCGGGGGAGAGCTCGGGATTCTGCATCTGGACGAACAGGAAATCGGGTAGCTGTTCGCGGGCGTGCGCCCGTGCGGCCGGGCCGCCGCGATCGAGTTCCCAGAACCAGAGCGCGAATACGGTGACGTTGGTCAGCCAGATCGCCGCGCCGGAACCGAGCAGGACCGGCGGATCGTTGCTGAGCGTGCCGTTGATCAGGCCGGCCACCAGCCGGAACACCGACCAGGCGGTGGCGATGCCGAGCAGCGCCGACAACCCCAGGCTGCACCAACGCAGCCAGATCTCCTCACGGTCCAGGCGCACCGGGCTACTCGCCACCAGCACGATCAGCAGCACCGTTTCCAGCATCGGCAGCAGCCAGACCGGGCGCAGCTGAAAGTGATCGGGTAGCAGCACTTGCAGGACGATGATGCCCACCATCGCGGCCGTCGCCGCCCAGCGTGATTCGCCGGCCGTGCGGCGTGCCCACGCCGGAACGTCGTCGGTGTCGTTCTCGGAACCGCTCACCCGTGCAGTATTGCCCGCTGCGTGCCCGTCGGCAGCATGGCACGCGCTCGGGTCGCTACCGGTCGGTGGCCGCCACGTCGCCCACCGCGAAGACGTCGTCGAACCCACGACGCGCAGGGTCGGCAGCACCCCCGATGACGACCCGAGGTCCGGTCATGCCGCTCGTTTCCGCGGCGGCAGGGGAACGAATACCGAAACCCTGTGCACCACATCCCGATACGCCGGCCGCCGCTGCAGGCTGCGCTGTTCCATCATCGGAATGCTGACGCCCACGAACATCGCCACCATGGTCACCACCCCCGCGAGAACCCACCAGCTGCCCGGGGCGGCCGCGAGCCCGAACAGGCCGAACGAGAGCCAGACGCCGCACTCGCCGAAATAGTTCGGATGCCGCGACCACGCCCACACCCCGCGGTCCATGACCTGGCCCGGCGATGTGGTGGCGGCGAAGCGATGCATCTGCAGGTCGGCGACGGTTTCCAAGGCAACCGCACCCGCACCGATCACGACTGCGACGATATCGAGCGCACCGAACGGTTCGCCGGCGCGCGTCGCCACCACGTACACCGGAATCAGCCCGGCGAACACCTGCAGCGTCGGAAAGACGTGGATTCCGAACAGATCCGCGACGAAGGCGAACCTGCCCGCTCGTTCGCGCACCATCGGATAGCGCCAATCCTCATGGTGCATACCGGGAAAGGTCGTCACCCAGTTGGCGGTGAGCCGCACCGCCCACACCAGCATGACGGCCATCATCAGCCACCAGCGGGTCGTATTCGACGGCTCGTCGCTGCGAATCCACCAGTAGAAGGCCAGCAGGGGCGGGATCACGCTCCAGTACGGGTCGTAGAAGCTGGAATTCCGGTAGATCCGGCTGAATACGAAGATCACAACCGTGGCGATCAAGTCGGCGATCAGGCCGTTCAACCACAGCTGTCCGGTATCCGGCCCCCACAGCAGCCAGGCGAGACCCGCGACGACGGCTACGACATAGGCCAGCGCGACTCGAACCAGGGCGCCCACTCTGCTCATGAGCGCACTCTAGGCATCG
The DNA here is from genome assembly GCF_001613005.1 of Nocardia nova NBRC 15556. Classification (GTDB taxonomy): domain Bacteria; phylum Actinomycetota; class Actinomycetes; order Mycobacteriales; family Mycobacteriaceae; genus Nocardia; species Nocardia nova. Next base: position 13,896 of record NZ_BDBN01000077.1, read on the forward strand.
CGCGGCCGAGCGGAGCCGGATTCGGACAACAGCCGCAGCTCCGCCGAATCGACGCACGAGAAATTCGCCCTAGCGGGAAACGAATCGATCCAAGCGGCGCCCGGTTTCCTCGGTGTGGATGAGTGCCCCGATTTCGGTGCGCTCCAAGCCGTACCCGTCTCCGGTGCCCGCCGCGTCGATACACCGTTTGGCGGCGGTGTAGGCATCCGCGGGAAGATCGGCCAGGCGTTCGGCTAGCGTCATCGCCGTGGCCGCCGCATCGTCGACGGCCCAGTGCACGAGGCCGAGCCGCTCGGCCGTCGTCGCGTCGATCAGCTCCGCGCCGAGAATCAGCCGGTACGCGGTGGCCGGTCCGACCAGGCGGGTAAGCCGCTGAGTGCCACCGGCTCCCGGCAGCAAACCGATTCCGACCTCGGGCAACCCGATCTTCGCGGTCGCCCGCGCGACCCGGAAATCGCAGGCGAGGGCGAGTTCGAATCCGCCGCCGGTGGCCGCACCGCCGATCTCGGCGATCGTGGGTTTTTCCAGTGCCGCCAGGGCCGCGAACGCATCCTGCAGCAGCAGGCAGAACTTCTCCAGCCGCACACCCCGGTCGGGCAGTTCCCGCCACGAATCCATCATGGCGATATCGGCACCCGCGCTGAACACCTTCGCCGCACTGCGCACCACGACCGCACGCACCGCCGGATCGGCGCCGAATTCGGCTACCGCGGTGGCGAATTCACCGGCCTGTTCCTCATCGAAGGCATTGACCGGCGGGCGGTCGAGGGTGAGGACGCCGACGGCGCCGGTACGAGACAGCGTGACCGACAAGATAGTTCACTCCATGAGATGTCGATAGCGCTCGGCGACTCCGGGGGCGAGCACGGTGGGCAGCACGAAACGCACCTGTGCCCGGATGTACTGCTCGACGGTGTAGCGCGGCGCGAAATGCCAATGTTTGAGGGCCCAGGCGTGGGCGAGCATCATCAGGTTGAAGACGACGAGATCCGGATCGAGGTCGTTCATCAGACCCGCCGCGATACCCGCCTCGACGGCGGCCCGCAGCGGGGCGGAGGTTTCGACCTCGAGCTCCTTGATCCGTTCGCGGCCCTCCGGATCGAGGGTCCGGCTCTCCCGATAGGTCAGGACCACGGCGTCGAGATTCTCGTCGACGATTTCCACGTAGTGCCGGAAACCGGAGACGAGCCGCTCCACCGGATCGTCGCCGACCGCGTCCATGGCCGGAGCCAATTCGTCCCGGAAGGCGTCGAGAATATCGACGATCGCCGCGAGCAGCAGGTCTTCCTTACCGCCGAAATACTTGTAGATGAGTCCGACGCTCACATCGGCCTGATCCGCGAGCGCCTGCATCGACATCTGATGAAAGCCCGTGGTCTGCATGACGGCGACGGCCGCGTTGAGGAGTTGGCGCCGGCGCGAGCTGGTTCGCACCGCGCGCACCGCCTCCTCGAGTTCCATCGGTGCGGATCGCTTCGCCATCGGGCATACCCTTCCGTATCTGCGCAGTCGAATGAACGACGGTTCACTCAACTCTAGAGTGGTCCACCGAAAATCAGATGCCCAGCTCCTTCGCGATGATCGTCTTCATGATCTCGGTGGTGCCGCCGTAGATGCTCTGAATACGCGCGTCGACGAAGGCCCGCGAGACCGCGTATTCGCGCATATACCCGTAGCCGCCGTGCAACTGCAGGCAGCGGTCGGCCACTCGCATCTGTAATTCGGTGGTCCACCATTTCAGCCGGGCGGCGCGGGCCGCGGTGAGGCCGCCGGAAATGTGTTCGGCAAGGCAGTCGTCGAGGAAGGTCCGCGCGATATCGAGTTCGGTCGCCAATTCCGCCAGCACGAATTGCGTGTTCTGGAAGCTCGCGATCGAGGCGCCGAAGGCCTTGCGTTCGCGCACGTAGTCCAGGGTGTGCGCGAGCACTCCCTCGGCCGCCGCGACCGCGCCGACCGAGAGCGACAACCGCTCCTGCGGCAGATTCCGCACCAGCTGATAGAAGCCCTCGCCGTCGGCGCCGAGCCGGTTCGCCACCGGCACCCGCATCTCGGTGAAGGTGAGTTCGCTGGTGTCCTGGGCGTGCAGGCCGATCTTCTCCAGGTTGCGGCCGCGGCCGAATCCCGGTGTGTCGGCCTCGACGACCAGCAGCGTCAGCCCCTTGTGCTTGTCCTCGCCGGTGCGGACCGCGACCACGAACAGGTCACCGTTCTGCCCGTTCGAGATGAAGGTCTTGCTGCCGTCGACCACGTAATACTCGCCGTCGCGTACGGCGGTGGTGCGAATGCCGGTGAGATCGCTGCCCGTACCCGGTTCGGTCATGGCGATCCCCAGGACGGTCTCACCGGTGACGACGCCGGGCAGCCAGCGGGCCTTCTGCTCCTCGTCGGTGAGATCGGTCAGATAGGGAAGCACCACATCGTTCTGCAGGGAGAACGCGATACCCGCCGCGGCCGCACCCGCCCGCGTGATCTCCTCGATCACGATGGCGTGGTAGCGGAAATCCTCGACTCCCGGCCCACCGAAACGCTCCGGGACCGGGAAGCCGAGCAGTCCCAGCTTGCCCGCCTCGGTGAACAGCGATCGGTCCAGCCGGCCGGCGTGTTCCCAGTCCTCGTGGGCGGGCGCGACCGTCTGCCGGACGAAATCGCGGACCACGGAACGGAATTGGCGGTGTTCGGAGTCGTACTCCAGTCGTGCGTTCATGGGACCTCTTGTCAGCGGAAGGCGTTCTGGCCGGTGAAGGCCTGGCCGAGCACGAGTTGATGCATCTCCGGCGTCCCCTCGTAGGTGAGGACGGATTCGAGATTCACCATGTGCCGGATGATCGGATATTCGAGCGAAATACCGTTGCCGCCCAAAATGGTTCGCGCGGTGCGGCAGATCTCGATCGCCTCGCGGGTGTTGTTGAGTTTGCCGAAGCTCACCTGTTCGGGCCGCAGTCCCACCGAATCCTTGAGCCGGCCCAGATGCAGCGAAAGCAGTTGGCCCTTGTGCAGTTCGACGGCCATATCGGTGAGTTTGGCCTGGGTCAGCTGAAATCCGGCGATCGGACGTCCGAACTGATTGCGCTGCATCGAATAATCGCGAGCCGCTTGCCAGGCCGAGCGCGCCGCGCCCATCGAACCCCAGATGATGCCGTAGCGCGCCTCGGACAGACTCGACAGCGGCGCCTTGACGCCGCGGCCCTCGGGCATCATCGCCTCGGCGGGCAGGCGCACGTCGTCGAGGACCAGTTCGCTGGTGATCGAGGCGCGCAGCGACAGTTTGTGTTTGATGGTGTGTGCGCTGAAACCCTGGGTGTCGGTGGGGACGATGAAACCGCGGATGCCCTCGTCGGTGTTGGCCCACACCACCGCGACATCGGCGATCGAGCCGTTGGTGATCCACATCTTGCGCCCGTTGAGGATCCAGTCGTCACCGTCGCGCTTGGCGCGGGTCTGCATGGCCGCCGGATCGCTGCCCACATCCGGTTCGGTGAGGCCGAAGCAGCCGATGATCTCGCCCGTGGCCATACCCGGCAGCCACCGCTGCTTCTGTTCCTCCGAACCGTTGTTCCAGATGGAGAACATGGCCAGCGAGCCCTGCACCGAGACCAGCGAGCGGATACCGGAATCGCAGGCCTCGAGTTCCAGGCAGGCCAGACCGTAGTGCACGGCCGAGGCGCCGCTGCATCCGTAACCCTCGAGATGCATGCCGAGTACACCGAGCCTGCCGAATTCGCGGGCCAGATCGCGCGCGCCGGGCAGATCGCCGGCTTCGAACCAGTCGGCGATATGCGGGGTGATGTGCTCGGCGCAGAAGCCCCGCACACTGTCGCGCACGGCCCGTTCGTCCTCGGACAGCAGCGAATCGATGGCCAGCGGGTCGAGTGCGTCGAAGGCGGGGGGACGTTTCGCGCTCATGCGTTTTCCTTGTCCGGATAGGTGAACAGGCCGGCCGCGGCATCGTCGCGGGCCTGTTCGGTGAGTTTGTAATGCAATTTCTTGCCGGTGGCCGACACCGGCAGCGAATCCACGAAGCGGTAGGCGCGCGGGCGTTTGAACGCCGAGAGCATGGGATGGGTGCGGCAGTGCCGGTCCAGCTCCGCCACGCCCACTCCGGGCTCGGCGGCGACCACATAGGCCACCACCACCTGCCCCCAGCGCTCGTCGGGTATGCCCACCACCAGGCAATCGTCTACGCCGGGATGTTCGTTGAGCGCCTCCTCGACCTGGACGGGGTGGACGTTCTCGCCGCCGGACAGCAGCATGTCGTCCTTGCGTCCGACGATGGTGACGAATTCCTGCTCGTCCCAGGTGGCGAGGTCACCGATATACAACCAGCCGCGATGGAACTTGCGGGCCTCCTGATCGGGCGAGTCGACGTAGGCATTGGCGCCCTTCGGTGAGCGGACGATGACCTCGCCCACTTCCGTGCCGTCCTTGGCGACGGTCTCCTCCGGCTCGGCCAGCCGGTCGTCGAGTACCCGGACCACCGCCACGTCGTCGTCGATGCACGCGCGCCCGGCGGTTCCGGCCATGGCCGGCAGATCGGACGGGCGCAGGAAGGTGTTCCAGAATCCCTCGGTACTGCCGTATCCGTTGAAGATGTTGGGATTCAACACCTTCTGATAGCGCAGCGCCGCCTCGCGTTCCAGCGGAGCGCCCATCGTCACGATGCCGCGCAGGCTCGACAGGTCGCGGCGCCGGGCCTCCTGTGCGTGGGCGAGCATGGCCAGATTGGTCGGCGCGCCGATGAGGAAGGTCAGGCCGTAGCGCTGCACATGATCCAGGGTGGTGTCGGCGTCGAAGGCGCGCATCGGTACCAGGGAGGAGCCCAAGTAGAACGTGGGATTCGGTCCGGCGCAATACAATCCGCCGCGATGGAACCACGGGGTCATGTTCAGCGTCTTGTCCTCGGGCGACATCGGGAAATGCATGATGACGTCGTGTGCGCTGAAGATCTCCACCAGGCTGTTGAGCGGCACGCCCTTCGGCATCCCGGTGGTGCCGGAGGTGTACAGGCGGGTGGTCTCGTCCCACACCGTGCGATCCGGCTGGAGCGCCCGCGCCGTCGCCGCGACCAGGTCGTCGAAGCGGACCGCGCCCGGTAGCGGCTCACCCGGTCCCACCGCCACCAGCAGACCGGGCCGGAACTCACTGCGCTCCAACGCGTCTCGCACCATCGGCGTGAGGTCGGTGTCGTAGACGAAGACCCGCGGACGGTTCGAAGCGAGGATGTAGGACGTCTCACCGGCGGCGAGCCGGAAGTTCATCGGCGAGCCGACCGCTCCGGCGGCCTGCGTCGCCAGATAGAGCTCGGCGAACTCGACCCCGTTGAACAGCTGATATGCCACGACGTCACCCGGCTCGACACCGGCGTCGGCGAGGCCGGTGGCCAGCCGATCGACGCGGTCGCCCAGTTCGGCGTAGGTGACGGTCGTCCCGGTCGCCGGATCCTCGATCGCCGGGTGGTGGGCGTAGCGGTGGACGTTGCGCCGGAAACCGTTGAGGTAGGTGAAATCGTGTTCGAAGTACTGCCGGTAGGCATGGGCGTCGTACATCTGGTCCTCCGAAGTCGGCGCGGCGCTCAGCCGGCCATGGTGAGTCCGCCGCTGACGCTGAGCACCTGACCGGTGATGAACGACGCGTCGGGGGAGGCGAAGAACAGAGCCGGGGCGGCGACCTCCTCCGGCCGGGCGAGGCGGCGGAACGGAATCGCCTTGATCAGCGCCTCTTTCAGCTTCTCGTCCTGGGCCTGGAACAGCGGGGTGTCGGTCGGCCCGGGGCAGACGCAGTTGACGGTGATCGAGTAGCGGGCCATCTCGCGCGCCAGCGATTTGGTCAGGGCGATCACTCCGCCCTTGGCGCCGGCATAGATGGTTTCCCCGGAGCTGCCGACGCGCCCGGCGTCGCTGGCCAGGTTGACCACCCGACCGCCGCCGGCCTCCACCATGCCCGGCAGGAACGCGCTGCACATGTGCACCGGCCCCAGGTAGTTGATCGCGACCACCTTCTGCGCGAATTCCGGTGTGGCGTTGAGGAATTTGTCGGTGCGGTCCCAGCCGGCGGCATTGACCAGGATGTTCGGCACCCCGACCTCGGCGTGCACCCGATCGCGCAGGGCCTGCACCTGCTCGGCGTCGGCGATGTCGACCTGCATGGCGAAGATGCGGTCGGACTGCTGTTCGGCGGTGCGCTTGGCGGCGTCGAGATCCAGATCGGCGGCCACGACCCGGTCGCCGCGGGCGGCCAGGGCCAGGGTGATCGCCCGGCCGATACCCGAACCGGCTCCGGTGACTACCGCAATGGTGTTGTCGCTCATCGTGTTCGGCTCCTCAGTTACCGGTGACCGCGCGGGCGGAGGGGAAGTTGGGGGCGCGCTTCTCGCGCAGGGCGGTATAGCCCTCGGTGACATCCGGGCCCATGAAGCAGAGCATTTCGTAGGCGGCGGACTGGTCGAAGATGGGACCGGCCTGCTTGAGCCAGTTGTTGAGCGCCTTCTTCGTCCACCGGATGGCCAGCTGGGAACCGCCGGCGAGCTTGCCCGCGACCGCGAGCGCGTCGTCGAGCACCTGTTCGCGCGGCACCGCGCTGGTGACCATGCCGATGCGCTCGGCCTCGGCGCCGACGACCATCTCGCCGGTCAGCAGGTAGTACTTGGCCTTGGCCATACCGGACAGCAGCGGCCACAGGATCGCCGCGTGATCGCCCGCGGCCACGCCGAGCTTCACGTGCCCGTCGCCCAGCTTGGCGTCCTCGGCGCAGATCGAGATATCGGAGAGCAGCGCCACCACCAGCCCGGCGCCGACCGCGACGCCGTTGATCGCGGCGACGACCGGCTTCTCGCAGTTGATCATGTTGTAGACCAGGTCGCTCATCTCCTGCAGCATGTTCGCCACCCGCTCGTGGTTACCGGCCATGCGCTCGACCATCGCCAGGTCACCGCCCGCGGAGAACGCTTTGCCGGCGCCGGTGATGACCGCGACCCGGGTTTCGGGATCGCCGGAGACATCCGTCCAGACCCGGGCCAGCTCGGCGTGCATCTGCTCGTCGGCGGCGTTGTATTTCTCCGGCCGGTCGATGGTGATCAGCAGGACGCCGTCGTCCAGGCGTTTGAACGTGAGCTGGGAGTAGGTCGAGAAATCCATTGCGCTTCCTTCTGCTCCGACGAGTCGGCGAGCGGACCACCGCCGAATGAGTGAACTAGCATTTGTTGTGAATGAACGTACATTCACCACGCGAGTGTGTCAAGGGCCACACTCGTCGGTGGATGCCCGCCGGGCGGCCCGACGTGCGGATTCACCGGTTGCCTGACAGGGCGGGCGCCGGGTGCGACGATGATCGGCATGGGCGATTCCGACGATCAGTGGTACTACTGCCTCAAGCATCACCGCGCCGAACAGAGCAAGCGGTGCTGGTTCGCCGACCGGATGGGGCCGTATCCGGACCGTGCCACCGCCGAGCGGGCGCTCGAGATCGTGCGCGAACGCAATGCCCGCGAGGATGCCCGCGACGGGAGAGACTGAGCCGCTCGTGCCCTCTCAGGTGGGTGGGCTACGGTTCTCCAGAGCACGTCGTGCCCGGATCCGGGCGCGCGCAGTCAGGTCGAATCGAGTGGAGGGCGACTTGTGAAGGTGACCGTGGTGGTGCCGACCTACAACGAGCGGGAGAACCTGCCGGTGGCGGTGGAGCGGCTGACCGCACTACCGGTCGCCGATCTGCACGTTCTGGTGGTCGACGACAACTCCCCGGACGGTACCGGTGAGGTCGCGGACAAACTGGCCGCCGAGCTGCCGTCCGTGGTGGGTGTGCTGCACCGGACCGAGAAGGACGGCCTCGGCCGTGCCTACATCGCCGGCATCACCGCGGCGCTCGACCAGGGCGCCGACGTGGTCATCCAGATGGACGCCGACCTCTCCCACCCGGCCGAGGTGATTCCGGCCATGTTGGAGAAGCTCGAGACCTCCGATGCCGGTGTGGTCCTGGGATCGCGCTACGTCGAGGGCGGCTCGACCGCGGCGGAGTGGAAGTGGTATCGCAAGGCCCTGTCGGCCTGGGCGAACTTCTACGTCAACGCGATCCTGCGGCTCGGCGTCAAGGACGCGACCGCCGGATTCAAGGCGTGGAAGGCGGAGACGCTGCGGGCCATCGATGTGGCCTCGATCCACAGCAACGGTTATTCGTTCCAGGTCGAGATGAACTACCGCACGATCAAGCAGGGTATTTCGATCGCCGAGGTGCCGATCCGCTTCGAGGAGCGCACCAAGGGCGCGTCGAAGATGAGCCTGAAGGTGCAGCTGGAATCGGCGCTGATGCCGTGGAAGCTGCTGTTCGGCCGTCGCGTCTAGCGGCTGGGGCGTTAGGGGGCTGGGGCGTTAGGGGGCTGGGGGCGTCCGGCACCTAGGGCACTGCCTCCACGGCCGCATCGTCCGGCCAGTCCAGCAGCGTGTCGATGAACAGCTGCCGCACGCGCGCGATGTCGGCGTCCATGTGCTGCGGATCCCAGCCGCTCACATCGATCGGTGCCAGGACCGCCACATCCACCGTGCCCTTGCGCACGATCGCCGAATTCCGCCAGGCGATTTCGCCGGAGTTGCGGATGACGAGCGGAATGATCGGCACCCCGGCCTCGATCGCGATATGGAAGGCGCCCTTCTTGAAGGGGCCGATCCGCGGCGTCATCGAGCGTGTGCCCTCCGGCGCCACCACGAGCGAGAGCCCGCCACGAAGGGTGTCGACGACCGGTTCTAACGCCGCCTTCGCACTCGTGGTGTCGGAGCGATCGATGAAGGTGGCCTCGGCGAATCGCAACAGCGGGCCGAAGACCGGGTTGGTGGTGACCTCCTTCTTCACCACAGCGGTGAATCCCGAACGCAGCACCGCGGCCAGCACCACCATGTCGAACTGGCTCTGGTGATTGAACAGGAAGACGGCCGGACGCGGCTGCCGGGCATGCTCGGCGCCCACCACCCGCACCCGTACGCCCGTGGTGCGCAGGGTGGTGTCGGCGGCGGTGGCGATCATGGCGTCGGCCATCGCCCGGTGGCGGCGGGTGGCGGCGCGGGAGGCGACCCCGAAGGCGGCGCCGCTGAGCAGCCCGGTGAAACCGACCGCGGTACGGGCGAAGTCGGTGACGCGGGCCGGTTCCCGCGGCTTGAAGGTGAGGGTCGGCCAGTCGCGTTCACCGGCGGTCATGGACATGCGCGGTCCCGGATTGACCGCGACCGGATGGCCGACGGATTCCAGCAGTGGGATATCCGGGGCCGCGTCGGCATAGGCGTAGCTGTCGGCGGGATCGATATCGTGTTCGGCGGCGAAGCGCCGCACCGCCGCGGCCTTCTCGTTGCGCCACAGCGGTTTTCCCTCGGTGAAGCCGGTGAGGACGCCGTCGGCGGTGGCCATCGCGGTGTAGAGCACGTGGTCCACCCCGAGTTCCCGGGCCACCGGTAGCACCTGGAAACGGGTGAGGCTGGTGACCATCACCACCGTGTGCCCGGCCCCCTCGTGCTCCCGGACGAGTTGCCACGCTTCGGGATACACGTGCCCGTAGACGGTGCTGCGGAACAGTTGTTCGCCGAGTTCGGTGAGCTCTTCCTCGGTACGGCCCGCCCACACTCGGGCGAGGCGCTGCAGGAAGCGCTCGTACTCACCCTCGGTCCGCGAACCGCGAATGCTGTACAGCAGCGTGTCGGTCAGTGCCCGGCGCGAGTCGCGTCCGCGCAGCAGGCGCAGCGGTGCGGCGGCGGGAGCGAAGCCCGCGACGACCGTTCCGCCGAAGTCGAATACGGCCGCCACTCGCGGGCCCTGCGGCCCGGTCCGGATGGCGGAAATCGCTTCGGAAAGGTTCACACTGTCCCCTGCGGTGCGCGGCTGGACGGATCGAGAGCGGCCGCACGGGAGATGCGAGCGCCGATGGTGCGCAGTTCGTCGGCCAGCTCGCGGCGACGCCGCGCGAGATCCGGTGTGCCCGGATCGAGCAGACCGTAGTTCTCGGCGAGTTTCACCGCACTGGAGAACAATTCGGACGATACCGATTCGGTGCTGTGCAGCCGCTGCTGCAGCAGCATCTGGCGTCCGACGGCCAGGCATTCGTCGATGAACTGTTTGCGGTCCAGCGGTGCGGCCGGATCGGCGGCGGCCAGGCGCTCGGCCACCACGAGCTGGGCATCGAAGAACGAGCGCACCACGCGGTGCGCCATGATGAATCCCGAATCGGCCAGCGCGCAGACCAGTTCCGCGGCACTGCCGCGCTGCTCCCAATCGCGGTCCACCAGGAGCATCTCCGCGCTCATCTCGGCCGCGAATTCGATCCGGTCGGGGAAGAAGAACTCGAATTTGAGCAGATCGCGCAGCCGGTAGGCGGCATCCCAGATGGCCTCGATACCGGGTGCGGCGCCGGCCTGCTGGTCGGCCACCTCCAGAATCGCCAATTCCAGAATCGCCCGGTTCACGAACCAGTGCACGGCACTGTTGCGATAGAACGCGGCTTCCAGATGGGCGCCGGCCTCGATCGAATACACCGGTTCCAGCCCGCCCCGGTACACCGTCACCACCCTGGCCAGCGACAGCTGTTCCAGAACCACCGCCAGACCCTGATCGTCGCGCAGCGTATCCAACTCGCCGGTCGGCAGCGCGCGGCGTGAGATGTAACCACGGACCGGCTCCAGCGTCTGGCGCACCTCGCCGAGGGTGAGTGCGCGCTCGTGCACACCGAGCAGGGCCAGCGTCACCAGCGCGTTGACCGTGACCGGAGTGACCGCGTTGATGCCGACCGCCACCTCGAAAGCCAAGCGCTGCACGGCTTTGCGCTGCCGGTCCGACACTTCTTCCGGATCCGGAGCGAGCGATTCCGCGATCGGCTGCATCGGATCGCCGTGGGCGGCCAGCCGGTCGCGCGCCGAGAGCGGCGCGCCGAAACGGACGTAGACGCGCCCGGCGGAATGTTGCTGGCTGCGGATGTAGCGGGCCAGCCAGGTCAGCCCCTCGGGCTTCTTGGCGCCGCCGACCTGTTCGGTCGCAATGGATCCCAACTCGTTGAGCCGTTCGTAGGTGATCGACACCGGCACCAGCATCACATCGTCGATGCGCCGCGAACGGATGGCCGAGGCCAGGTAGTTCAGCAGTCCGAACCGGGGCGGGCGCAACTTCCCGGTACGGGTGCGCCCACCCTCGAAGTACCACTCCAGATTGAAGCGTTTGGCGAGCAGATAGGCGAAGTACTCCTCGACCACGGCCTTGTAGATCTCGTCGTCGCCGAAGCTGCGGCGAATGAAGACGGTGCCGGTGCGACGCGCGATCGGCCCCATCGGCCAGAAACCGAGATTGGCGCCGCCGATCACATGGTTGGGAGGAAAGTCGTTGCGCGCCAGCGCGTCACCGAGGACGAAGGCATCCACATAGGAACGATGCGAGGGCAGGAACACCAGCGGGTAGTTGCGATTGAGGCGCCGCAGTGCCGCGAGCCCGGACCGGTCGCAGTCGATCCTCCAGGCCGAGGCGTGCACCGGCCGCATCGCCTGGGTGAACAGATCCGAGATCAGCCGGCTCTGCGCGGCCACGAGTTCGCGCAGCGCCTTCTCGGCCCGGCGGTACACCTCGCGCGGTTCGGTTCCGGTTTCGGTGGCGATCGTGTCGAGGCGGCGCAGGAAGTCTGGGGAGTCGAGAATCTCCTCGACCACCATCCGGGGAACCTTGTACCGGTCGCCGATCACCGATCGTTCGGCGCGTTCCAGCGCCACCGTGCCCGCACGGACGATCGCCCGCGCGAACGGTTCCGAACTTTCGGCGGCCCCGGGGTTGTTCGTACGCAGATCGCTGAGCCGTGCGGGCTGTCCGGTGAGAATGAGATGCCGGTCGGGCGCCTTGTCCACCAGCCGGCGCTGCAGCAGCCGGTGGGGCCGGCGCGGATTGCTCAGCAGCGCCAGATCGGCGAAGGTGGTGCGCCGCACGCCGTCTCGTTCGGGCGGCAGCCACAGCACCCGGATCGGGATCACCAGCGGGTCGTCGCGGCGGCCGACGAGCCGGGCGGCGATAGCGGCGGCGTCCAGGTCGATCTGCGTGACGGGAGCGTCGATTCCGAGTTCGGCGGCGATCCCGCCCTCGGCGAGCCAGCCGCCGATCAATTCGCGTTCCACCGGCGACACTGCGTCGACCAGGGCGACGGCCGAGCGCGGCAGATCCTTCGCGGTACTCGGAGCCGGATTGCCGGCAGCGTGATCGATCATGGCGGGCCCCTCCTCGACGGCGCTCCACCATTCAAGCTCGCGGAAGCATATTCGCGCAGGAAGTTGACCATGACGCTCGCAAAGCGATTCCGATGTGTGCTCCGGCACAATACCGAAAAGGACAGGTAATGCTAACCTCACCTCTTGTAGTTAGGTAAGCATAACCTTGGAGGAACGGTGTCGACCACGGACGAGCGGGTGCGAAACGGTTACGGGGACGATCCGGGGGCGACGGGGCAGCTGGCAACGGGGCCGGAGGTGACGGGCACGGCGTCGGCGATCGCACCCGCCGACGCCATGGCGGCGCTCGCCGCGGCCGACCGATTCGGCGAGTACGTCGGTTACGAGGGGCCCGACGGCTGGGTGTTCGCCGCCGATCCGATCGGCAGCATCGAATTGGACTCCGGCGAACTGCGTGTCGAATGGGAGGGCCGGTCCACCGTCGAACCGTGGCAGGGCCGCCCGGCCGCGGTGATCGACGCGGCGCTGGCCACGCTGCCGCTGCGGGGTCGCAACGCCTACGGCTGGATCGGATTCGAATTCTGCGCCTGGGCGCTGGGCGCCGATGCGCACGTTCCGGCCCGAACCACCCTCGCGCAGCTGATGATTCCGCGCATCGAGGTGCGCATCGACGCCTCCGGCGTGCGGGTGTCCGGTGCGACGCCCCGCGAGACCGCGGAGATCCACGAACTGATCGCGCAGGCGAGTGCGACACCTCCGGCGTCGGCGCGGCCGGTGGATGTCACCATCGATCCCACCGACTATCGCGGCCGGGTCGCCGAGGCGGTCGACGAGATCCGGGACGGGCGGTATCAGAAGGTGATCCTGTCGCGAAAGGTGGATCTGCCCTTCCCCGTGGACGTTCCGCAGACCTATCGGCTCGGGCGCGCCAGCAACACGCCCGCGCGCTCGTTCCTGTTGCGACTGGGCGGCCTGGAGGCGGCCGGATTCAGTCCCGAGCTGGTGGCCTCGGTCGACCGCCACCGGGTCGTGACCACCGAGCCGCTGGCCGGCACCCGCGCCTTCGGTCGCGGCGAGACGGCCGATGCCGCCGCGCGCGAAGAGCTGGTGGGTGATCCGAAAGAAATTGTCGAGCACGCCATTTCGGTGCAGACCTCGTTCGGCGAGATCGCCGCGGTGGCCGAGCCGGGCAGCACCGCCGTCTCCGATTTCATGGCGGTGCGCGAACGCGGGAGTGTGCAACATCTGGCCTCCACCGTGCGAGGCACCCTCGCCGAGGGCAAGAGCGCCTGGGATGCGCTGGAAATGCTGTTCCCCTCGGTGACCGCCTCCGGTATCCCCAAGCGCACCGGCGTGGACGCGGTGTTCCGTCTCGACCACGACGCCCGCGGCCTGTATTCCGGTGCGGTGGTGACCGTTTCGCCGGGCGGCGCGCTGGAGGCCACGCTGGTGCTGCGGGCGATCTACCAGACCGCGGAGGGCGCTTGGCTGCGCGCCGGAGCCGGCATCGTCTCCCAGTCGCGCCCGGAGCGCGAATTCACCGAGACCTGCGAAAAGCTGGGCAGCGTAGCGCCTTACGTCGTCGAAGCCCGATAGAACGAGCCCGGCGGGACCTACCGCCGGGCTTTCTCGTACCGGAGGGGCCGTGGGACGAGAGTTCGGTGCGGCGGTCAGGCTCGGTTCGGCGCGGTCGCGGTCTGCGTGTCGTAGCGGGCCCGCAGCACCTTCTTGTCGATCTTGCCGACGGCGGTGAACGGCAGCGCGTCGGCCTGTTCGAGAAGGTCGGGCAGTTTGTAGGTCGCCAGGCCGCGAGCGGTGAGGAACTCCTTGATCTCGGCCAGGCTCGGCATCTCGCCGTCGATCACCAGGACGGCACAGACCTTTTCGCCGAGGGCCGCGTCGGGCAGTCCGACCGCGGCCGCGTGCCGGACCGCGGGATGGGCCAGCAGGTGTTCCTCGAGTTCGTCGCAGGAGACGTTCTCGCCGCCGCGATTGATCACATCCTTGATCCGGCCCGAGACGATCAGATGCCCGCTCGGCAGTTGCCGCACCAGATCACCGCTGCGGTAGTAGCCGTCGGGGGTGATGGCGCGGGAATTGTGTTCCGGCGCACGGTAATAGCCGCGAATGGTGTACGGACCACGGGTGAGCAGTTCGCCTTCCTCGCCGGGTGTGACGTCGTTACCCTCGCCGTCGACCACGCGGACCTCGTCGGCGGGGGAGACTGGGCGGCCCTGGGAGATCAGAATCGTTTCCTCGGCATCGTCGAGGCGGGTGTAGTTGATCAGTCCCTCGGCCATGCCGAACACCTGCTGCAGGGTCGCGCCCAGGGCCGGAGTCACCTCGCGGGCATTGACCTCGGCCAATTTCGCGCCACCGACCTGCAGCAGCCGTAGGCTGGACAGGTCGGCCTCCTCCCATTCCACCGCGGCACACCACAGTTGGGCCAGCGGCGGGACCACCGCCGTCACGGTGACGCCGTGGCGTTCGATGGTCGCGAACGCGTTCTCCGGGCTCGGGTCGGCCAGCATGACGACCGACGCGCCCGCGGCGACCGCGCCCAGAATGCCCGGGCAGGAGAGCGGAAAGTTGTGTGCGGCGGGCAGTGTCGCCATGTACACGTCGTCGGAGCTCAGTGCGCAGATTTCGGCGCCGGCGCGGGCGTTGTAGTGGTAGTCGTCGTGGGTGCGGGCGATGAGTTTCGGCAGGCCGGTGGTGCCGCCGGAAACGAGCATCACCGCGATACCGGACGCATCGACTTCCGGCAGCGAATCGCCTTCGCGCGCAATCGTTCGCAGATCGACGTAGTCGCCGGGATCGCCGAGTACGAAGATCGTGCGCAACGATGGCACCCGCGCGGCCACCGCGGCCGCCAGTTCGCGGTAGTCGAAGTCGCCGGCCTTGTCGGCGACGATGTAGCCGGCGGCCCCCGACAGCCGGGTCAGATGTTCGATCTCGGCCTGCCGATGCGCCGGCAGGGCCAGTACGGGCACGATCCCGGCGCGCAGCAGCCCGAACAGCACCTCCACGAATTCGGTCACATTGGGCAGTTGAACCACTACGCGGTCGCCGGGCTCGAGTCCGAAGGCGAGTAGCCCGTGGGCCGCGCGATCGGCGCGGCGATCGAGTTCGGCATAGTCGATCGGCCCGCTCTCGGTGTGCAGGGCGGGACGCCGGGGCCCGCGGCGGGCGGCGTCGCGCAGCAGCTCGCCCAGCGGTTCGCCGCGCCAGTAGCCCGCGGCCCGATAAGTTTCGGCGAGTTCGGCCGGATACGGTACGTAACCGTCGAGCAGGTCCTGCTGAGCGGGGGATATCGAAGTCACGGGTAACGCCTCACCGGTCGAGCTGCGCAGTGTCGAGCTGCCTTAGATAGGTTAGGCAACCCTATATCAGGTGAGGTCGTGTCGCGTCACGGGCGACCCGAAACGCCACGGCCCGGCTCGCGACAACAGCGCGGAGCGGCCGGTGCCCGCCTAGACTCGTGCGGGTGAGCGGTTGGAACATCTCCGATATTCCGGACCAGAGCGGTCGCACGATCATCGTGACCGGCGCGAACAGCGGACTGGGCGCGGCCACCACCAGGGCCCTGGCGCAGGCCGGTGCGCAGGTGATCATGGCCTGCCGCGACGAGGTGAAGGCCCGGGCGGTCGCCGACACCATCGGCGAACGGGTGCAGGTGCGCAGGCTCGACCTGGCCGACCTGTCCTCGATTCGCGAATTCGCGCGCACGATCGAGGGCGCCGATGTGCTGATCAACAACGCCGGCGTGATGGCCCTGCCGCTGCGCCGCACCGCCGACGGCTTCGAAATGCAGTTCGGCACCAACCATCTCGGCCATTTCGCGCTGACCGGACTGCTGCTCGACAAGATCTCCGATCGCGTCGTCACGGTATCCAGCGGCGCCCATATGATCGGCCGCATCGACCTCGCCGATCCGAACTACCAGCATCGGCGCTACGAACGCTGGCGCGCCTACGGTCAGTCGAAACTGGCGAATCTGATGTTCGCCTACGAACTCCAGCGCCGCCTGTCCGCGGCCGGTTCGCCGAAGGTCTCGGTCGCGGCCCATCCCGGCTACGCCAGCACCGAACTGCAATCGCATACGGAGTCGTTCCTGGACGCGATCATGGCCCTGGGCAACCGGATTCTCGCCCAGTCGGCCGAAATGGGCGCGCTACCAAGCCTTTACGCCGCCACTGCGAAGGTCGAACCCGGCGCCTTCTACGGCCCGACCCACCTGGGCGGCCTGCGTGGTTATCCCGAGCGCTGCGGCTCCTCGGCCGCCTCCCGCGACGAGGTCACCGCCCGCCGCCTCTGGGACCTGTCCGAACAACTCACCGACGTGACCTACTCGTTCGCCCGCCGCTGAGCCGCTTCGAATCGGTGTGATCGGCATCACTTCCGCGGATGTCACACCGGGTGGGTGCTGCGCCGTCATCTCTGTGTAGCGACGCCGCGAAGCGCGGCTCACTGTGTACAGGAGGATGGTCATGGAACCCCGTTTCGCTCTGTTCAGCAACGAGATCGCCGCCAAGTTCGTCAAGCGGATCGGTAACGCCGGCCAGGTCGTGGACAACTCGCCGCTGCCCAAGGTGACGCAGGAACTGGTCAAGCTGCGCGCCAGCCAGATCAACGGCTGCGGCTTCTGCACCGATATGCATTCCAAGGATGCGGCCGCCGCGGGCGAGACCTCGGTGCGGCTCAACCTGGTCGCCGCGTGGCGAGAGGCGATCGTGTTCACCGATGCCGAGCGGGCCGCGCTCGCGCTGACCGAGGAAGGCACCCGCCTCGCCGATGTCCACCGCGGCATCAGCGAGGAGACCTGGCAGCAGGTGCGCAAGCACTACGACGACGAGCAGATCGGCGCCCTGATCTCGCTGATCGCGCTGATCAACGCCTACAACCGGCTCAACGTCATCGCGGGCACCCCGGCGGGCACCTATGAGCCCGGCATGTTCTGACCGCCGCACGCGAATTCGGGCCCGGCACAGGATCGTTCGATCCCGGCCGGGCCCCGTCGCGTCCGCCGCGCCTGTGGGGACCGTCACGTCCGGCCACCCGGTCGAATCCACTCCCGCCGCGCCCCTGGTACAGTCACCCTCGTGCAGCGCGCGTATTTCTGGTTTACCAAGCCGGCCCCGGGTGGGTCGGTCGGTGACCCGCGCTGACCTTCTCCCACCCCGAGCCGGATTGCAGACCGGCTCCACGGGATCTCGTTCGGTGGGTCGGCCTGAGAAAAGGAACCCATCATGACCACCGCAGCCGATGTCGATGCCTCACACAGTGACCTCGACGATCAGCGCACGCTGAGTATCAGCCCCCTGCTCTCGCCCGCCGAGGTTCGCCGCGAGCATCCGATCGACGATGCGCTCGCCGACACCGTGCGGGCCGGCCGCGCCGCCACCGTGAAAGTCCTCGACGGCGCCGACGACCGCCTGATGGTCGTCGTCGGTCCGTGTTCGGTGCACGACCCCGAGGCCGCTCTCGACTACGCGCGCCGCCTGGCCGCCAAGAGCGCCGAACTCTCCGATCGCCTGCACATCGTGATGCGGGTCTACTTCGAGAAGCCGCGGACCACGCTCGGGTGGAAGGGCCTGATCAACGATCCGCATCTGGACGGTTCGTTCGACGTCAACACCGGTCTCGGACTGGGGCGGCGGCTGCTGGTCGACATCACCGGTCTCGGACTGCCGGTGGCCTGCGAATTCCTCGATCCGATCACGCCGCAGTACATCGCGGACTTGGTCTCCTACGGTGCGATCGGCGCGCGCACCGCGGCCAGCCAGGTGCACCGGCAGCTCTCCAGCGCGCTGTCGATGCCGGTCGGGATCAAGAACGGCACCGACGGTGATGTGCAGGTGGCCGTGGACGGGGTGCGCGCGGCCGGGGCCAGCCACGTCTTCCCCGGCACCGACCTCGACGGTCGCTCGGCGCTGATCCGCACCAGCGGCAACCCGGACTGCCACGTGATCCTGCGCGGCGGGAGCGCCGGCACGAACTACGACGCCGCCTCCGTCGCCGAGGCCTGCCTGCGCCTGGAGAAGGCCGGGCTGCCGCAGCGAGTGGTCGTCGACGCCAGCCACGGCAACAGCAACAAGGACCACAACAAGCAGGTCGACGTGGTCACCGATATCGCCGAGCGCATCGCCGCGGGTGACCGCGCGGTGGTGGGTGTGATGATGGAGAGCTTCCTGGTCGCCGGCCGTCAGGACCTCACCCTCGGCCACGCCGACGATCTGACCTACGGCCAGTCGATCACCGACGCCTGCCTGGACTGGGAGACCACGGCGGCGCAGCTGGACCGCCTCGCCGACGCGGTGGCCCGGCGCCGCGGCTGAGACAGGATCGCGGTCACCTTCGTTCGCGGCTCGGGGCGAAGGTGACCGCTCGATCGTGCGCCGCGCCGATCACACGTGGGCCGCGTGCAGACGGCGGACCGCCTCGTCGAGTGTGTCGTCCCGCTTGCAGAATGCGAAGCGCACCAGGCGGTTCCACGATTCGCGGTCGTCGGCGAACACCTCGATCGGGACCGCGACGACGCCGAGCCGCTGCGGCAGCTCCCGGCAGAAGACCAGTGCGTCGGCCGAACTCAACGGGCTGATATCGGCGCAGACGAAATAGGTCGCATCGCTGCGCTTGACCCGGAATCCGGCGTCGGCCAGTGCCTCCGAGAGCCGAATGCGCTTGTCGGACAGGCGGTCACGGAGATCGGCGACCCACTGCTGCTCGTGTTCGAGGGCGTAGGCGACCGCCGGCTGGAACGGCCCGCCACCGACGAAGCTCATGAACTGCTTGGCGGCCAGCAACCCGTCGATCAGTGGTGCCGGGCCGCACGCCCAGCCGATCTTCCAGCCGGTGACGCTGAAAGTCTTGGCCGCACTGGAGATCACGATCGTGCGCTCGACCATGCCGGGCAGCGTCGAGATGCTGATGTGGGTGTTGCCGTCGTAGACGAGATGTTCGTACACCTCGTCGGAGACCACGATCAGGTCGTGCTCGCGAGCCAGCTCCGCGATCGCCTCGAGGTCGGCCCGGGACAGGATCGCGCCGGTCGGGTTGTGTGGCGAATTCAGCAGCAGCATGCGGGTTTTCGGCGTGATCGCCGCGCGCAGGCTGTCCAGGTCGAGGACGAATCCGTTGCCGTCCGGCACCAGCCGCGCGGTGCGGCGGGTGGCGCCGGCCAGGGCGACCACCGCGGCGTAGGAGTCGTAGTACGGCTCGATCAGCACCACCTCCTCGTCGGCCTCCACCAGGCCCAGCACCGCCGCCGCGATCGCCTCGGTGGCGCCGACGGTGACCACGACCTGCGATTCGACGTCGTAGTCCACCCCGTAGCGGCGCTTCCGGTCCGCCGCGATCGCCCAGCGCAGCACGGGCATCCCGCGCCCGGGTGGGTACTGGTTCAGTCCGTCGGCGATGGCGGTGCGGGCCACCTCCAGCATCGCGGCCGGGCCGTCCGAATCGGGGAATCCCTGGCCGAGGTTGATCGCGTCGTGGCGCACGGCCAGCTCGGTCATCTCCGCGAAGATCGTGGCGCGGAACGGGCGCAGGCGGGCGACGGTGGGGATGGCTGGCATGGTCCCAACGTAGCGATACCGCCGTCGTGCCCGCGGCGCACACCCCGGGCCGGGGATCGGGGCGATGCTTGCCGCCCGTTCGCTACGGTTGCGGTGCGATAGCGAAAGGCTATGTTTCACATTTCATTCGGGCTTCTGACCTGCATGGTTGTGCGGTTTCCTGGTGACAGCTAGCCTCCCCGTGTTCTATCTCACAACCACTTCGGTGGTGGCTCGAAAGGGGCGATGTATGGCCTCCTATCTCGACCTTCTGCTGCATCCGGCGGCGGGAACGGTCCTCGGATACATCAACGACACCCTGCACAACATCTTCAGCAACGATTGGGGCTGGGGATCCTCGACGCCGAACTGGGGTACCGGATCGTCCACGGGCAACTGGGGACTCGGTTCGAGCACCCCGGACATGTGGACCGGTTCGTCCACTCCGTAGTCACGAGCCGCCGGGACGCTCGATGCGTTCCGGCGGCTACGCCGGATCCCGGGGCAGGCGAATGCCGCCGAGCTTCGCGGGATTGGCGACATCGTAAGTGCCCCAGACCAATCCGTCGCGGACGGTGAAGCCGACCACGCGCGGTGGTGATCCCGGCGCACCGTTGCGCGGAGCGCGCTCGTGCAGCAGCAACCCGAGTTGGCCGTTGACGCCGACGAATTCGAATCGATCGGAACCGGTGGGCGAGAGTTCGGCCTGTTCCACCTGATACATCCGGATGAGCCCGAGGACGAACCGCGCGATCTTGTCCGCGCCGACGATCGCCCGCGCCGCCGTCTTCGCGGTGCCGCCGGTATCGCCGATGAACACCGAATCCGGATGCAGGGCCGCGACGACCGCCGCCACATCGCCGGAATACAGCGCCTCGAGCAGTCGCTGGACGGCGGCCAGATGTTCGGTGTCCGATACCGGTTCCGGGGCCGCGGCCAGGGATTTCCGGGCCCGGACCGCGAGCTGGCGGGCCGCCTCGGGCGTCACCTCGAGCAGTTCGGCGATCTCGTCGAACGGCACCGAGAACCCGTCGTGCAATACGAATGCCACCCGCTGCGGCGGCGTCAGGGTGTCGAGGACCACCAGCGCGGCGAAACGGCAATCCTGTTTGCGCACCACCGATTCCAGCGGATCCGGCAGGCTGGAGGGCGTCACGCGGGTCACGATCGGCTCCGGAAGCCATTGTCCCACATAGCTTTCCCGCCGGAAGGCGGCGCTGCGCAGCCGATCCAGGCAGATCCGGCTGACCACGGTCGTCAGCCAGGCGCGCAGGTCCTCGATCTCGGACTGATGGGTGGTGGCCAGCCGCAGCCAGCTTTCCTGCACCGCGTCCTCGGCGTCGGCCACGCTGCCGGTCAGCCGATAGCCCACCGAGAGCAGATGCGCCCGATGAGATTCGAACAAATCGGCGAGCAACGCGGCAACCATTGGTCCGATTCTACGGTCGCCGGAAATCCGCTGGGCCACCGCTGGGTTGCGTGCCAGCATGAAGCCGTGGAGGACTGTGAACTGACCGACGGGACGGTGTGGTTGTCGCGCCCGGCCGAGGCCGATATCGACGCGATCGTCGCGTGCTGCCGGCAGCCGTCGATCCCGGAGTGGACGACGGTGCCGGTGCCGTATCGGCGGGCCGACGCGGTGGGATTCCTGACCGATATCGTCGCGCCCGGGTGGGCGGCCCGCAGTCCGGTCTGGGCCGTGCGCACGGCAGCGCAGGGGCCGGTGGCCGGCATGGTCGGCCTCGAGGCCGGGCCGCAGCCCGGGGCCGCCGAGATCGGCTTCTGGCTCAGCGACGCGGTGCGCGGGCGCGGGTTGATGACCCGCAGCGTCCGGCTGGTCTGTGATTTCGCTTTCGCCGCCGAGGGGCTCGGCCTGGCCCGCATCGAGTGGCGGGCGTTCGTCGGCAACCTCGCCTCCGCCGCGGTGGTGCGGCGGACCGGCTTCCACTACGAAGGGCTGCTGCGTGGGGCGGCTGTGCAGCGCGGCGTGCGCAGGGATTCCTGGGTCGCCGGGCGGCTGGCCGGCGACCCGCCGGAGCCGGCCACCGACTGGCCGCCCCTGCGCGGGTCCGGATCGGCGCTCTGACGCGTCCGGCTGCGAGTGCACTCACAGCGAACATCTGCCCAGCTCGCGTAGGGTTGATGAAGGTTTGTCGGGGGTCCCGGCAACAATGTGGGACGTATTCCTCGTGCGCAGGGGGCGCAGGGGGCCGGCCCGAGAATCTGGAGGAGGTGCCGTGACGGACGGACCGCTCATCGTGCAGAGCGACAAGACCCTGCTGCTCGAGGTCGACCATGAGCAGGCCGATGCGGCCCGGCAGGCGATCGCGCCGTTCGCCGAACTCGAACGCGCACCCGAGCACGTGCACACCTACCGGGTCACGCCGCTGGCGCTGTGGAACGCGCGGGCGGCGGGGCACGACGCCGAACAGGTCGTCGACGCGCTGGTCAGCTATTCGCGTTATGCGGTGCCGCAGCCGCTGCTGGTCGACGTGGTCGAGACCATGGCCCGCTACGGGCGGTTGCAGCTGGTCAAGCATCCCGCCCACGGCCTGGTGCTGGTGAGCCTGGATCGCGCCGTGCTGGAAGAAGTGTTGCGGCACAAGAAGATTCAGCCTATGCTCGGCGCCCGCATCGACGACGACACGGTCGTCGTGCACCCGTCCGAGCGTGGGCGGATCAAACAGATGCTGTTGAAGATCGGCTGGCCCGCCGAGGACCTCGCCGGCTACGTCGACGGCGAGGCGCATCGCATCGATCTGGACTTCGCCACGCACGAATGGCATCTGCGCGACTATCAGGAGCTGGCCGCCGACTCGTTCTGGGCCGGTGGTTCCGGTGTGGTGGTGCTGCCCTGCGGGGCGGGCAAGACCATGGTGGGCGCCGCCGCGATGGCCAAGGCCCAGGCGACGACGTTGATCCTGGTCACCAACACCGTGGCAGGTAGGCAGTGGAAGCGAGAACTGCTCGCCCGCACCTCGCTGACCGAGGAAGAGATCGGGGAGTACTCCGGCGAGCGCAAGGAGATCCGCCCGGTCACCATCGCGACCTATCAGGTGATCACCCGCAAGACCAAGGGCGAATACAAGCACCTGGAACTGTTCGACAGCCGCGACTGGGGCCTGGTCATCTACGACGAGGTCCACCTGCTGCCCGCCCCGGTGTTCCGGATGACCGCCGACCTGCAGTCGCGGCGCCGGCTCGGGCTCACCGCGACGCTGGTGCGCGAGGACGGCCGCGAGGGCGACGTGTTCTCGCTGATCGGCCCGAAGCGCTACGACGCGCCGTGGAAGGACATCGAGGCCCAGGGCTGGATCGCGCCGGCCGACTGCATCGAGGTACGGGTCACCCTCACCGAAGCCGAACGCATGGCCTACGCCACCGCGGAACCGGAGGAACGCTACAAGCTCTGCTCCACCGCGCGCACCAAACTCCCCGTCGTCGAATCCATCCTGGCCCGGCACCGCGACGCGCCCAGCCTGGTGATCGGGGCCTATCTCGATCAGCTCGACGAACTCGGCGAACACCTCAACGCTCCGGTCATTCAGGGTTCGACCCGCACCAAGGAGCGTGAGGCGCTGTTCGACGCGTTCCGCAACGGTGAAATCCCGGTCCTCGTGGTCAGCAAGGTCGCGAACTTCTCCATCGATCTGCCGGAAGCGTCCGTGGCCGTGCAGGTTTCGGGCACCTTCGGTTCCCGTCAGGAGGAGGCCCAGCGTCTGGGCCGGCTGCTGCGCCCGAAGTCCGACGGTGGTCAGGCGCATTTCTACTCGGTGGTGGCACGTGACACGCTGGATGCCGAATACGCGGCCCACCGCCAGCGTTTCCTTGCCGAACAGGGGTATGCCTATCGCATCACCGATGCGGACGATCTGCTGGGCCCGGCGATCGGGTAGGGCAGCCGATCGGGCCGCGGTGGGCGCGCCGCTGGGTTACCGCTGCCGGACAGATGTGAGGATTTGACACGTGCGACGCTTCGAATTCGCGGTCGACCGCGAACATGCCCGGGCGGTGAACGAAGTCGTCCGCGATATCCGGCGGCTGCGGATCCTGGCCTTCACCGCGGCCATCGTGCTCGGCCTCGGTACCGCGGGGCTGATCTGGCTCAATCACCCGTATTCGTTCCTCCTGGCGGTGGCCTTCGCATTGGCGACCATCACCGCGCTGTTCGTGGCGCTGTGGACGCCGTACCGCTCGCGCATCGAGAAGTTGTACGCCGAGGGCGAGCTGGTCCCGGCCGTGGTGTCGGGACGGCACCCGAAGGGGATCACGCTGCTCGCGCTGGTGAACCTCGCCAAACCCGGCGCCGTGCCGCGCTACGCGCTGATCACCCGCGTCGTACGTGCCCTGCCGGGGCACGACACCGACGCGGGGGAGCAGGTTCCGGCGGTGACCGTGCGGGCCGATCGCGCGCCGCGGTCGGTCGGCGATCTGCGCCAAGCGGTGAGCGCGATGCCGATCGCCTGGGGCACCCGCGACCTGGGCGTGATCGAGCGCGCCCGGACCGCGATCAGCGATGTGGAGTGGAAATTGCTGGCCGACAATCTCGGCCTCGCCGAGAAAGTGGGCCGCGTCGATTCCCAACGGCTGCTGCTGGATCCGCAGCAACTGCCCGAGGAACTGCGCGGGTGACGCGTGTGGCGGTTCCGGCGCGCAGCGGGGCCGACTAGCATCGGCTGATGGTCGGCACACCGTGCCGCGAAAGGGGTGGAGGGTCGATGAAGTCGCATGCCTGGGCACGGTGTCTCACGGCGGGAGCGTTGTGCGGGGTGGCGCTGGTGCTCCCCGGCCAGGTGCAACCGATCCCGGTGCTGGCCCAGCCCGCCGCCGATCCGTTCACCGGATCGCCCGGCCTCGGCGACCCCTACTATCCCGACGACGGCAACGGCGGCTACGACGTGCAGCACTACGACGTCGCCATCGATTACGACCCGCCGAGCAGGCATCTCGCCGGTACGGCGCGGATCGACGCGGTGTCGACGCAGCCGCTGCGCGCGTTCAACCTCGACTACGCCGGGCCCGCGGTGTCCAAGGTGTCGGTGAACAACCTGCCGGCGGGCTTCACCACCGGCGGTGAACACGAACTGACCGTCACACCGGCGCTGCCGGTGCTGCCCGGGCTGCCGTTCACGGTGACGGTCGACTATGCGGGTAACGAATCCGACGACCCCGATTCCGGCTGGACCATCTCACCGAGCGGCGGTGCCTTCGCCGCCGGTGAGCCGCATTCGGCGACCACCTGGTACCCGCTCAACGACACACCCTTGGACAAGGCGACTTTCGACTTGCGGGTGACGATTCCGCAAGAGTGGCAAGCGGTTTCGAACGGACTGCGAATCAGCGATACCGTCGCCGGCGACAAGCGGACCGTGACGTGGAGTTCGAAACATCCCTCGATCGGCTATCTCACCACCGTCGCGATCGACCACTTCGATTTCCTCGAACAGCGCCGCGCGAACGGCACTCCGCTGATCAGCGCCTTCGCGCCGGGTGCGGACAAGGGCAAGGCACTCGAGCAGCGGCTGCCGGAGGTGCTCGATTTCCTCGAATCCCTCTACGGCCCGTATCCGTTCGAAAGCGGCGGCGGTATCTACGTCGACACCGACCTGCACTTCTCGCTGGAGACCCAGACCCGGCCCATCTACGCGCCGTGGACCGATTTCAACACCGTCGTCCACGAGAACACCCACCAGTGGTGGGGCGATTCGATGTCGGTGCGGAACTGGTCGGATGTGTGCCTCAACGAATGCTTCGCCAGCTATACCGCCGATTATCTGTGGCCGGAACGGAAAGAGGGTAAGGATGTCGACGCCCTCTACCGCCGCACGATCGCCAAAACCCTCGACAAGCCCGCCTACTGGGAGATTCCGCTGCAGAATCCCGGCGCCGGAAACGAATTCACCACGGTGTATTCGCGCGGACCGTTGTTCCTGCACGCCCTGCGCCACGAACTCGGTGACGACGTGTTCTTTCCCGCCGTGGCGCAATTCGTGCGGTCCCATGCCTACGGGAACGCTTCCATGCCGGAATTCCGCAGCTTCATCCAAACGAAGACCACGACGGATCTCAGCGGATTCTTCACCGCCTGGCTCGACACCACCACGCCGCCGCCGGACGAGTACCTGTACCCGGGTTCGCTGCGCGGCTGATCCGCCGTTGCCGCCGAAGATGATCGGCGGCAACCTGTTTCGCGGTTACCGGTCCAGGTCGTCCACGCGCTGCTGCGCCTGCTCCAGTTCGGTATCGGCTCGTCGCAACGCCGCTTCGGCGGATGTCACCCCGGCGGCGGCGAATCGGCGGGATTCCTCGGCCTGCGCGAGTTCGTCGCGCAACGCGGTGATCCGCTCGTCCAGGGCGGCCACGTCGGAGCGCTGCCGTTCGAGGTCGTCCGCCGTCGAATCACGATCCGCCCGAGCGGATTCCAGCGCTTCCCGGGCGGCGGCCAGCTCCTCGGCGCCGGTGTCGGCCGGTTCCTCGGACCGCTCGTCGGGAACGGCGGCCAAGGCGGGCCCGGCCGGGCCGAAACCGGCGTAGTCGACCGCGGCGGTCAGCACGCCGGCACGGACCTGGTCGGTGACCTCCGGATCCGCCAGTGCCGCATTGAGGGTCTGCGCGACCTCACGCAACACCGGCTCGGTGAGCTTCTTCCCCGCGTCCGAGGCGAGGCGAGCGGCCTTGTCCGTCAACGCGTTCACCGCTTTGCGGCGTTGGTCGGCGAGGGTGCGCATCCGGTCGGCGGACAGGGTGCGCTGCGCCTCGCGCAACGCCTCGCCGAGATCCAGCAGTGCCCCCAATTCCTGGGTTGCCTTGTGCGCCAGCAGATTCACCGCCCACGCCGCGACGGTCGGACGCCGCAGCCGCGATATCGCCGTGGCCAGCTGTTTATCGCCGTTCGCGCGCGCGGTGCGGGCCGCTTCGTCGCGAGCGGCCACGAATTCGGCGGGGTCGAGGGCATAGAGCTCTGCGGTCGTCTGCTCGAGCTTCATGCTGCAGAGCGTAACGATTCGGGCGAGGATATCGACTACAGATCGCGCGTGTGCGGCTGCGCTCGCGGATATTCGAAAGGTGTATCGGATCGTGAATTATTTCGGGCTCCTGCTTCTCAACCACCTGCTGCCCAGCATCGTCAACTATTCGCTGATGGGTATGTACGGCCTGCACTCGCTGCATATGTGAGGCGGGACCCGCCCGGCAGGGCGGGCGGGTATCCTCCCCACCACGTTCGCCATTGGTGAACGGCTCGGCGAGAAAGGTTTTCGTAGGTGAAGTTCGCAGGACCGAGACCGCTCAAGGGTCTCGTGCTGGCGCTCATGGCGGTCGCCGCCCTGACTGTGACCGGCTGTTCGATGTTTTCCGATGCGGCAAAATCCGACACCGCCCGCGCGAAGGTCGGTGACTGCATCAACGTGCTGGAGGGATCGCCCGCAGATTCCAAGACCGAGCCGGTGGATTGCTCCTCGGCCAAGGCCGTCTACACGGTGAAATCGACCTCCGACAAGAAGCAGGACTGCGGGGCCGAATACTCCTCGTACGAGGAGACCTTCAACGGCGGTACCACCGCATTCCTGTGCCTGGCGCCCAACCTCAAACAGGGCAGCTGCTATCACGAGGACAAGACGACCGGATACTCCTACGCCGACTGCGACTCGGCGGACGCGACGGTCAAGGTCGTCAAGCGGGTCGACGGTCAGAACGACGAATTCCTCTGCGATGCGAATTCGACCTTCCTGACGCTCTCGGAGCCCAAGACCACGTTCTGTCTGGCCAACCCCAAGAGCTGAGGCCGCTACGAGCCGCGGTTCACGGCTCGACCAGGGCCACCGACGCGATCCGGTGCAAGGTGAAGTGCCGGATCGCGCCGGTGTCCGGATCGGTGGCATCCAGCTGGCCACCGGCCACCCGCACCGGTTCCACGATGCGCTGGGTGGCCACGCCCTGGGCGTCGACGTAACCGATATGCACCGGGCGGCGCACCCGCACCGCCAGTTGCAGCAGCGCCAGTGTGGCCGCGGTACTCGTGCGGGTGCCGTCGCTACGCACCCGCTGCCCGGACCGGCTGCGGGCGGCCTTCTCCCCGGCGCGCAGTTCGCCCACCAGAAGCCGCAGCTGTTCGGCACTGGGCGGGGTGGGCCGCCAGGCGTGGCGTTCGTTCGGCCGGGTGGACAGCCGCGCCCCGCGCGGGCGCAGATCCACGATCGCCCCCGACGAATCCTCACCGGCCGGACTGAACCCCGCCGCGCGCAGCTGCTCGAGCACCTCGCCCAGCGGCGCCTGCGAGATCGCCACCGTCGGCGCGACGGCTCGCAATGCCAGCTGTCCCGCCACGGGTGCCGCCAGCACCTCGGCCAGCAACGCCGGATCCTCACTGCGCACGAACGATTGCGCCATCCCGACGCGCAAGCGCCCGTGCCTGCGTGCCACGTCGTCGATCAGGTACGTCAGCGATTGCGGGACGGGGGTGCGCGAATGGGCGGTGAACAGCTGATGCAGTTCGGCGGCGGTCATGCCGGCGTCGAGCGCGCGCCGCACCGACCCTTCGCCGATGCGGTAGACGGTTGCCGCGCCCGCGGATTCGATATCGGCGACCAGGGCGATGCGCTCCCGCAGTTCCGGCACGAGCGGCCCCGGGGCGACCACGGTCAGATCGGCTTGCACCAGCACGTGATCGACCGGTTCGGGCAGGGCCGCGTCCATTTCGGCCTCGGCGTCGGCGACGGTGCCGTGCAGCAGCGCCCGGCCCGCGGAGGTGAGCGCGCCGCGGCCGACCACCCCCAGCGCCGCCGCTTCCGACAGCGTGCGCTCGACCGCCTCGATGCGGAAATGCCTGCGCCGCCGCGGCATTCGCCAGCTCAGCACCCGCGCCACATCGGCGGCCGTGATCGCCGTACCCGGCGGGAACTCCGCGGTCACCGCCAGGATCGCACGCCGATCGGGGACCGCGTGCGCGGTGCGCAGCTCCGCCGAGAGGGCGGCCAGCGGCTTGTCGTTCACATCGCGCAGGCCGATCATCCACGGGAAGCGGTCCAACTCGAGCCAGGCGTGCGCGAGCACCGCCCACCGGCGCGCCGCCGGGCCCTCCAGCCAGCCGTCCGAGGCGATCGTGGGGGCCCAGAAATCCTCACCGGCGTCGTTGTCCGGCGGCGGCTCGGGAATTCCCTTGTCCAGCAGCCGGGCCGCGGCCAGCACCTCCACGAGCAGCCCTACCCGCGTCTCGTCGAGCCCGGTCTGTTTGGCGATGCGCCGCAGTTCTCGCACCCCCAGGCCGCCCGCCCGCAGCACCGGCGCCGGCACCTGGGAGACAACCTCGAGGATGTCGCCGGCGTGGCGCAGCAACTCGCCGACCTCACCGGCCGCCGCGGCGTTCACGTCGGCGGCGGAGTGCTCGCGGGTCTGTGGCTGCGGGGGCGTGAGCACGTGGGGATCGGTGACCGGTTCGCGCCGCAGCACTTGGCCGACGGCCGGAGGGAGTTCGACGGTCTCGTCGTCGATCCAGATCAGCAGCCGGCGGGCCAGCAGCCGCTGGATGGGCCGCTCCGGATCGGTGCCGGGCGCGGCGTCGCGGGTGCGGCCGCGGGGGCCGGTGGTCGCGAGCTTGTCCAGCAGAGCGCGTTCGGCGCCGCCGATCTCGCGCAGCGCCGTCTCGATCTCGGGCTCTGTCAGTGCGTCGGGGAGTTCCGTGGTGGCCCCCATCGGCCACGGCAGGGCCTCCGGCGCGGCGGGCACGACGAACAGTTCCTCGGTGCCCCACACCACCGCGCGCTCGATCAGGCGCGCGAGCGCGGCGTCGACAGCGGCGGCGGATACCCGATCGGCGAGCAGTTCGTGCAGGCGCCGGCGCGGCAACGGGCGCTCCTGGCGGCTGCCGCCGAATGCGTTGTGCGCGGCGAGAGTTTCGATTACGGCGAACTCGAGTGTGTTCAGATCGTCGGCGGCACGCAGCACCGACGCCCGCTGTTCCGCGCGGGCGGCCAGTACGGTCATCGAACCGGGCAACGGCACGGCGAGGTCGGGGCGCAAACCCAGCAGCCGGACCAGATCGTCGTCGCTGCGGGAGCTCAGCCAGTCGGTGAGTGTGCCGAGCTCGGCGGGTCCGGCGTCGGCCCCGGAATGCGTCCCGGCGCCGTCGTCGGAGGCTCGGGCATCGGTCGTGGTCATCCAATCCAGACTACGGCGAGCGAACATGCCAGAATGAGGCCGTGGTGAACAAATCGAAGAAACCCTACGTCGACAACGGCTGGCCCGAGGTGGACCACGGTGACCACGCGGTTACCGAATTGTCGTCGACCCGTTCCGGTGGCCTCTCGCCCTACGGTGAGGACACCGAGTTTCCGGTGCCGGCTGACACCCTGCCCTACGTGCATCCGCACACGGTGGTCAACCGCTGACGCGAACACGAAGAAGACCCGCGTTCCTGTAATAGGAAGGCGGGTCTTTTTCGTATCCGGGGTCCCGTATCCAGGCGTCCTATCCGGGCGGACATCGCCGCGCTCGCGTCGCAGGCAGGCCGTCGGCGGGCATACACGCTTCATGCTCCCCGGAAACGCAGGGAAGGCCCGCATCGCGAGATGCGGGCCTTCCCTGCAGGGGGAAACTATGTGAGCGGTCTAGTTGGGCAGCAGGCCCTTGTTCGCCTCGTAGAAGTTCACGATCGACGGATCGAGTTTGGCGCCACTGGCTTTGAAGGCGTTGTACGCGTCGAGCGCCGGTTGCGGCAGCTGCACGCCCTGCGCCTGTGCGGCGGTGACGGCCTTGTCGACGGCGGAGAACACCTGCTGGTTGCCATCGGCAGGGGCCTGGGTCGAGGCTTCGCTCTCGGCGGCACCCGGCTGCCAGCGCGGGGACTGAGCGGGAGAAGCGGGCACCTCGCGCTGAGTGGCGCTGCCGTGCAGGCCGAGGCTGGAGGAGCAGGAAGGCCACGCGCCCCAACCCTGGGTCGCGAGCACCTTCTCGGCGACCGCGATCTGCTGGTCGCGGCTGGCCTGGTTGGCGGAGGGGGCGTACTGCGTGCCGCCGTGAGCGGCCCACGTCGACTGCGAGAACTGCAAACCGCCCTGGTAGCCGTTGCCGGTGTTGATGCCCCAGTTACCACCGGATTCACACTGTGCGAGGCGGTCCCACTCCGAATCGGGAGCCGCGGCGGCGTGTCCAGCGAGAGCCACACCCGCGCCACCCATGATCGCGGTGGAGACAGCGACCTTGGCGACGGTGCGACCGGTGTTGGTCTGCTTGCGATGGCGTCCACTCATATCGGGTCGTCTTCCTCTCGTACGCGCCTGCGAGGTGAGCTGTCGGGTTCGGACTGAGAGGCCGTCCGGTCCCGGCTCGCCGGGACTTCACCCCAAGGGATCGGTCGTTGCCGGCCGTTCCCGCTTCCTGCGGAGGCTTCGAAACTCGGTTGAGCTCCGAAAACCTCTGTGGGAACGTGGGTTCCCCGCCCTCGCCCCTGGTTCCGTCGGGGTCCGTACCCGCGGGGCGAGGCTCGGTGCGGCGGGCCGGTGGTGCCGGGATGTCCCGGCTGCGATAGACGGTACGACGATCCGGCTGAAAAATCACTATTTGGTAACCGGCGTGTATGGCCGGTCGCGCTGTGCCGCAAGACCTTCCGAATCGGCGTCTGTGCAGGTGAGTACGGCGTGTCTCCGCCGAGTGCGGGTCGTGACCGCGGCGTTATCGCGTCGTTATGTGACGAAGGTCACACGTGTAATTGCCCGGCGTGTTGGGGAAACAGTCAGCGGGCGCGTCGCCCCGACCACAGCGCGAACGCGATCGCGAGCAGCAGCCCGAGCGGGGTCGCCGCCATCGCCACCAGATACAGCCACAGCGGCGGGTCGGCGTCGGTCAGGATCGGCGTGAGGAAAATGGCGACGATCGCGAGCACGCCGACCGCGAACAGGCCCACGGCCACGCGCAACAGCACGTCGCTGGAGCCCCGGGGCGCGCGGGGCGAGGAGGAGTCCGGCATGGGTGCACCGTAAAACGGATGTGCTCGCCCTATCCCCACCGGGGTAGACTCGAACCAATCGCGTCCTGCATAGCTGTGTGGGGCGCGTTCTTTTCGCACAGAGATAGGTTCCGGCGTTTCGCCGGAACCTACGTCCGTGTCCGGGGTCGTTCGTGACCCCGCTGGATTCGGACGGACCGGACAACGATGACGAACGGGTGAGCGCAGTGCCGACCGGCAAGGTGAAGTGGTACGACGTCGACAAGGGCTTCGGCTTCCTTTCCCAGGATGAGGGTGAGGACGTCTACGTTCGGTCGTCCGCCTTGCCCAAGGGTGTCGAGGCGCTCAAGCCCGGCCAGCGCGTGGAGTTCGGAATGGCCGCCGGTCGCCGCGGCCCGCAGGCGCTGAGCCTGAAGCTGCTCGATCCGCTGCCCTCGGTGCGCAATGCGCAGGGCCGCAACGACCGGGTGCGCAAGGAAGCTCCGGCCCATCCGCGCAAGGCGCCCGACGACCTGCACGGGATGATCGAGGACATGATCACCCTGCTGGAGGCGACGGTGCAGCCGGAGCTGCGCAAGGGTAAGTACCCCGATCGCAAGACCGCGCAGCGCATCGCCGAAGTGGTGCGCGGGGTGGCCCGCGAACTCGATCACTGAGTTCGCGAGCGCCTGATTCGCGAGGAAACCGCGGTCACGCCGCCCTGATCGACCACGCCTGATACGGCGAGAACGCTTCGTTGCCTGCCTCGTCACGCACGAGCAGCAGCAGCTGCACCTCGACGCCGATCAGGCGCAGGTTCGGTTCGGGATGGCTGTCCACCGTCACGGCCAGGGTGCCCTGCGGGTAGTCGCGGTAGGACGCCAGGTGCTGCACGGTCTTGCCCGGATTGTCGATCTGCTGGTACTCCAGCACCATCACCCAGGGCGCGTCGGCGATGTGCCGGGGGAGCGACAGCTGCACCGGATAGCCCAGCGGCGGATTCAGTTCCGCGGTGATCTCGGTGCGCCTACAGTCCGGGGAGACGCGGCCGTGCGGATCCGGTTCGCCGATCGTGCAGTACAGATAGGGCGGAACCGTGACGGTCTTGCCGTGCGCATAGGCGGTGACCGTGGGATCGGCCTCGTGCGCGTTGTGCACCGCCACCGCCACGATGCCGGCGACGGCCGCGGCGACGACCAGAACTGCCGCCAGGGCCAGCGCGAGGATCGTGCGGGTGCTGGGCTTGGTCACTGTGGCTGTTTTCCTGTCGCTAGGGGGACTTCCTGTTTGACGTGCTGCGGACGGTTACCGCCCAATCCGGGGAGCAGCGAATGCCCACGGTAGCTCACGAAGGTTTGCGCCAATCCGAGCGCCAGGACCGCGGTGACCACCGCGAAGCCCTCCCAGTACACGGTCGGCAGCAGCACGCCGCCGGCGCCGCCGACCACCCAGGACAGCTGCAGCACCGTTTCCGAGCGCCCGAATCCGGAGGCGATCGATTCCGGCGGCAGATCGTCCTGGATCGAGGCGTCCAGCGAGACCTTGGCCAGCGCGCTGGCACAGGCCGCCACCAGCGCCGCGACTGCGGCGCCGACCAGGTTGTCGAGCAGCATCGCGACGACGGCGACGGCGGTACACGCCGCGGTGCACTCCACCACGATCAGCGAGGGCCGGCCCAGTTTCAGCCGGGCGCCGGTCGCATTGCCGACGAAGTTGCCGATCGCCGCGGCCGCGCCGACCAGTCCGAGCATCGCGGCCTGCTGCACCGGGCGGTGTTCGGTCGATTTCGCGACGAAGGCCACATAGAAGGTGAGGAAGCCGGTCAGCACCCGGATCGCGCTGTTGCCCCACAGTCCGGTGACCACCGACCGGCCCAGCGGCTGCCGGCGCCGACCGGGTTTCACCGCGGACTTCTCACCGCGGTCCAGCACTTCGGTGCCGCTGCGGCTGTGGTAGCCGAGGGTCGCCGGCACCTCGCCCTCGGTGACCTCGACCCAGGACGGAATCCGCAGACTCAGATAGGCCCCGGCCGCCGCGATCAGCGCCGCGAACACCAGCGCGCCGACGGATCCGGCCACCGCGGCGACCGCTCCGGCCACCGCGCCCGCACCGAGCGTCCCGCCGACCAGGCCGAATACGGTGAGCCGGGAATTGGTGCGGACCAGATCGATACCGGGCGGCAGCACCCGTGGCGTCACCGCGCTCTTGAGGACCGCGAACGATTTACTCGAGATCATCATGCACAGCGCCAGCGGATACAGCGCCCAGCTGTCGAAATTGAAGATCAGCAGGATCGCGAAGACCACCCGGATCGCGAACGAGGTCGACAGCGCGAGTCTGCGCCCGCGTTGCAGCCGGTCCAGCAGCGGGCCGATCAGCGGCGCGATCACCGCGAACGGCGCGATCGTGATCAGCAGATACAGCGCCACTTTGGTCTTGGATTCCGCGGTGGCACTGGCGAAGAACAGCGTATTGGCCAGCGCCACCGCGATCGCGGCGTCGAGGGCGAAGTTGGCCATGGTCGCGTAAACGAGTGCGGTGAGCCCGGATTCGCCCGCGCCGTCGGCTCGCGCCGCGCGCTGGAAGGTGTGGAAACCCTTCTCGGTGAGGTCCCTGGTGCGCATCGCCATCACGCGCGTCACCGTCATCTTGCGAGGGACACGTTGGCGTTCGGCGATTTTCGCGTCCTTGGGTCGGGGGCGCTCGGCTGCGCTCGGTGCCTCGGGGGCCTCGGGGGCCTCGCCGGAGCGGTCGTCGCTGTGCGATCCGCGCGGCGGAAGGGCCCGCGGTGGCTCACCCGTCGCCATGCGCCGGGTCACGAATTCGGGCACGTCCGGTTCACCGCCGCGGCGCGGCAGCGGAGGCAGGGGCGCGGACGACGGGGCGTGCGACGACGGGGTGTTCGGCGGCGGGTAACGGTCGTAGCCGGGATGCCGCCGGGTAGCGGGATACTCCTCGCCGTCCCACGGACCGGGTTCGGTGCCGGAGGGTTCGCGGGAGGCAGTCACATGTCGATTCTCTCGCACTCGGTCGGCGCGTGGACATCGGCCGGGCTGTGATCCGATGCGTGTCGGCCGCCGTCGTGGTGACCGCCGCGCTCACATCGGGACGAATCGGACCTCGAACATGGTCGGCCAGTACTTTCCGGTGATCAGGAAGTGGTCGGTGCCGGGGAGCTGGGCGATGCCGTTGAGGACGTCTGCTCCGGTGCGCTCGGTGGGGCGCAACAGGCCGCCGGCCTCGATCTCGGCGAGTACCGCGCCGCCGACCGGGTCGATGTGCAGGATCTGATCGGTCGGCCAGACGTTGGCGTAGATCGAACCGTCTGCGGCGCAATCGAGTTCGTTGAGCCGGGCGTCGTGATGGCTGGTGAGCCGGATCGTGCCGGTGGTCGCGAAGGTGGCCGGATCGCGGAAGGTGAGGGTGTCGCTGCCGTCGCTCATCACCAGGCGGTCGCCGCGGGTGCACAGGCCCCAGCCTTCGCCGTCGTAGTGGACGCGGCGGCGTTCGGTGAGCGTTCGCGGATCGCGGGCGAAGGCGGTCTCGTTCTTCCAGGTGAGTTGCCAGACGGTGTCCCCGGCGCGGGTGATGCCCTCGCCGAAGTAGGCATCGGAGAGTTTCGCGGTGGCGATCGGCGCGCCGGTGGTGAGGTCGGTCGCCCGCACTCCGGAGTCGCCTTCCATCCCGATGCTCTCGTAGAGAACCGGGCCGTCGACCTCGAGCCCCTCGGTGAACGCGGTGCGGTCGTGCGGGCGGGTGGCGACCACCTCGACCCGCAGGCGCGGTGTGTTGTCGTCGCGCTCACAGGCCGCGGCGGACAGCATTGTGGACGCCGCGATCAGCACTGCTGCGGCCGCCGCACGGCGTTGGCATTTCATACGGCAAAATGTAGGACGTGAGCGCAGTGTCTGTTTCGGAGTCCGGCGTGCGACCGATCCTGGCGGGGGCGGTCGACCTGGCTCGCCGTGCGCTCCTGGAGTTGCAGCCCACGGGTGTGGGCGAACATCTGGGCGTCACCGGCGAGAACGAGTGTGCGGCGACCCATCACTTCGCGGCGACCCTGCCGGGGTACCGCGGCTGGCGGTGGGAGGTCGTGGTCGCGGCCGCGCCCGATGCCGAATACGCGACGGTCAGCGAATCCGCGCTGCTACCCGGGCCGGGCGCACTGGTGGCGCCGGAATTCGTGCCGTGGGACCAGCGCATCCGCCCCGGCGATCTCGCGCCCGGCGATCTGCTCGCCCCGCGCGTCGACGATCCGCGCCTGGTGCCCGGATATCTGGAGACCGGCGACCCGGTGGTCGACGAGGTGTGTGAGGAGGTCGGCCTCGGCCGCCGCCAGGTCCTCAGCCGTGAGGGGCGCGTGGAGGCCGCCGAGCGCTGGTACTCCGAATTCGGCCCCGACACCGAGATGGCGCGTTCGGCCCCCGGAACGTGCGGAGTGTGCGGATTCTTCGTGCCCCTCGCCGGTGCGCTGCGTGCCGCCTTCGGCGTCTGCGCCAACGCGATGGGCGCCGACGGCCGGGTGGTCCACGTCGAATACGGCTGCGGCGCCCACTCCGACACCGAATTGCCCACCGGTGCCGGCTCCCCGCTCTACGAGGCCTACGACGATGCGGCGATCGAGGTCGTCCCGGCGGAGGAACTGAACGCGCGGGACGGGGCCGCCGAGGCCGCGGCGCCGTCGACCATCGCTCCGGAGGCGTCGACGGACCTCGCCGCGACGGAGCCCGATACGGCCGCCGCTGAAGACACCGCCGCCGAGAGCGCGCCGGAAGCCGTCGAGGGCGACGAGGCGTCGGAAGCCGGAAACAACCAGCCTTCGGATGTAGCGGACAGTGTGGGCGACTCCGGACACGTCTCCGCTGCCGTACCGGAAGCCGTTGCCGCCGAGGGTATTTCGAGCACCGTCGAATCGCAGTCGGACGCCGCGAACGACGTCTCCGCGACCGGCGCCAGCGGGGCCGCGCCCGAGGTGTCGACTGCCGATGCGGCCGCCCACAAGACGTCCGCGGCCGACGCCGCTCCGGAAACCTCTGCGGCCGAGGAACCTTCGAACGCAGCTGTCGCCGAGCCCGCCGAATTCGGTGCCGTTCCCGCTGCTGATACCGCTGAGGGTGCGCCTGCGGACCCCGCCGGCGCGGTCGACGGTGAGGCCGAGAGTCCCTCCGCGACCGGCGATTCGGCGGCCGCGGCCACGACCGGCGAGGTGGGCGCTGCCG
>NZ_BDBN01000078.1 GCF_001613005.1 Nocardia nova NBRC 15556
ACCAGGCGCTCCCCGCTCTCGGTGAACGCCACCACCGACGGCGTCGTTCGCGCTCCCTCGGTATTGGAGATCACGACCGGCTCACCGCCTTGCCAGCTCGCGATGACCGAGTTCGTGGTGCCCAGGTCTATACCTACAGCGGTCGCCATGGCTCATTCCTTTCGATCGGTCCGGCCGGTGAGCAGGCGCACGGCTCGTCCGCGACCTCGACGTCGGCGAGGACTTCGTAGTGACGTGGTTTGTGACGGCTGGGTTGAGGTGAAGTCGCGCCGACCGCCCAATGCGAAGAGCCAGCCGAACAGTGCGCTGGTCAGCCCGCCCGCGGCGGCGCCTCGCAGAGCGGCCCGGCCGTAGTTCGATCGGCCGACGACCTGTTCGATGTCGTGTCCGTCGATGGCCGATTCGTCGACCGCGAAATGTTGATCGGAGCGGGAGTCGACGGCACTTTCAGCGTCGGCGTAGTCGTCGAACGTTGCTACTACCTGACGGGCAGGTCGGTTCCGACGTATCGCGGAGGTTCCACGACAGGACTCTGACATCACGCCTCCTGGGCGTTGATGATTCGGTGTTCGCCGAGCCGGCGCGTACCGGTTCGGCGTTCGGCTGGCCGGTCAACCGCTCGAACTCACGGCTCAACCGCCTGACAGTTCCTCATTCGCCGGTGGCGTCGAAAGAACGGGAGACGGTGGCATCCAGAACCCAGCCGGAACACAGATGTCTGCCGGAACCCGCTCGAGGCGGCCGGTGCGCATACTCCGGGCATCAGCCACCACTCCCGGGGCTACCACGAGTCGAACGCCCGAAACCAGGAATCTTTACCAGGAATCTTTCCAGCCGAGCGATGTGTCTCAGCAACCTCGCAGCGGGTCACCGATCCAGACATCACCGTGCTGTATGGCCCTCGTGCGGAGTAGCTCTCGATCCGCGCGAACAGCAACACCAGCGCGGGCACGTTGATCAGGGGCAGCCAGGCGGCCCTCAATGAACTTCTCCCCAGTAGCACCAGCCCGGCCACCGCCGTGAGCGCGGCCCGAATTCGTTGAGTGCTGACCGAGGTTACCCATCCGGGTCTGCGGTCGTGGCACCAGTGCCGGACCAAACCGGATTGGCTCACCGTGTTTCAGCCACTGCTCCGGTGCTCCACGAGTAGAACTCCGATACGAAAGATCGGGATTGCTGAGCGGAGCCCACAAATTAATGAGACCCCCTAGCGATCGCGGAGCCGAAAGAGGAGACTCCAAGGAGGAGAGAACGCGACGCCTGGAATGCACCCGCTGCTTGTTTCCATGACGCGAAACATGTTGGTGTGCCCTAGTTTTGGTGTGTTCTTCCGTTGCGCGCGCTATCGCGTCGGCTGCCCCAGCAGAACGGTTCGTTCGGTCGGTGGCTCACACACAACCGCCTCTGGCCGCCCGGCGTCACCGGAAACGCCGCAAGTTAGGGAGTATCGAGATGAAAGCGCTTGTGTACGACGGGCCGCGTCAGGTTCATGTCAAGGATGTGCCCGATGCGAGGATCGAGCAGCCGACCGATGTGCTGGTAAAGATCACCAGCACCAACATTTGCGGGTCGGATCTACACATGTACGAGGGCCGCACCGATCTGGAACCCGGGATGGTTCTCGGTCACGAGAATCTGGGGATCGTCGCCGAGGTGGGCAATGCGGTGGTAAAGGTCACCACCGGCGACCGGGTGTGCCTTCCATTCAACATCGGTTGCGGCTTCTGCCGAAACTGCGAGGAAGGGTTGACCGCGTTCTGCCTGACGGTGCATCCGGATCCGAAGATGGCGGGCGCCGCTTATGGTTTCGCCGGGATGGGACCGTTCTGGGGCGGACAGGCCGAGTATTTGCGGGTGCCCTTCGGCGACTTCAACTGTCTGCGGCTGCCCGAGGATGCCGAGGACAAGGAAACCGACTACGTGATGCTGTCGGACATTTTCCCGACCGGTTGGCACTGCACCCGCCTGGCCGACATGCAGCCCGGCGATTCGATGGTCATCTACGGGGCCGGCCCGGTCGGCTTGATGGCTGCATACTCGGCGATGATCCAGGGCGCGAGCAAGGTAATGATCGTCGACCGTCACCCCGACCGGCTGCGCCTGGCCGAGCAGATCGGCGTCATACCGATCGACGACTCGAAGGGCGACCCGGTCGAGCAGGTGCTGGAGCAGACCCACGGGCACGGCGCCGACAAGGGTTGTGAGTGCGTCGGCTACCAGGCCCACGACCCACAGGGACATGAGGATTCGGCGATGACCATGAACCGGCTGGTCGATTCGGTACGGTTCACCGGGCACATCGGCGTGGTGGGCATCTTCTTGCCGCAAGACCCCAACGCGCCCGACAAGCTGGAGAAGAAGGGCAGAATCGCCTTCGACATGGGCAAGTTCTGGTTCAAAGGTCAAAAGGCCGGAACCGGGCAGGCCAACGTCAAGCACTACAACCGCCAGCTTCGTGACCTCATCCATGAAGGCCGGGCCAAACCGTCGTGGATCGTCTCTCACGAACTCCCGCTGGCTGAGGCCGAATCCGGCTACCAGCATTTCGATGCCCGCGACGACGGATGGACCAAGGTCGTCATGCATCCGTGAGGCGGCCCGGACCGAAAGGAACGCCACGATGGCAAATGCACTGCAGGGCAAGCACATCGCGAGACCGGCTGCCCAGGGGATCGAAAGAGCCGAATTCGACCGACTCCGCGACGCCGTATCCGATGCCGCGGTCGATGTCCACGATGTCTTGCTGCTGCGGGGTGGCACGGCGAACCCGGACAAGCTGCGAATCGCGGAAACAGCGGTGTCGTTCGTGCGCCACTTCGTGGGCTCCCGAAAGTCGATCGGGGCGGGCGAAACGCTCACCCCATGCCCGAGTCTGCGGGCCGACCTGCGCAACGCCGGGGCCCACGTCGCCGACGAGGAGGTCACGATCTGCGACAGCCTGATCTCGCGCAGGTCGCCCGATGACCTCTCCGCGGTCTGTCAGGGCATCGAGCAGTTCGCGCAGACCAGGACAGGTCCGTCATGACAATCAATCAGACCTCAGTGTCCCTCGATGATGCGCAGCGGGTGATTGCCGCCGGGCAGGCCAAAGCCACCGAGATCGAGTCGCCGTCGAATATTGCGGTAGTCGATGCCGGCGGCAACCTCGTAGCCCATGTGCGGATGGACGGTGCATGGATCGCCAGCATCGACATCTCAATCAACAAGGCATTCACCGCCCGAGCGCTTGATATCTCGACCGAGGACCTCGCAACCGATGCGAGTCCGGGCGAGCAGTTCTACGGGATACAAACCTCCAACGGTGGACGCATCATGATCTTCGCCGGCGGTGTGCCGCTGCGGCGCAACGGCCAGGTCGTCGGGGCCGTCGGCGTCAGCGGCGGCACCGGAGAGCAGGACAAAGCTGTCGCCGAGGCAGCCTCAACGGCGATGTGAGCGGGGCTGCTGCACCGAGAGGTGACAAACTGACCTGCCCCACCGGCGGTTGGGTTCCAACTCCAGTTGCTAACTGACAGCTTTACCGAAAGGCTGTCCCGCGTGCTACGCGCTTATCCCGCCGAGTTCCGTACCCGAGCGATCGCTCTGGTCCGGACAGGCAAACCCGCTAAGCAGACCGCGATTGAGCTCGGCATCCACCCGGTGACGTTGTCGAAAGGTTGCGCCAGGACGACATAAATCGCGGACTACGGCCGGGCAACCCTCGGCGAAGTCGGCAGAATTGCGTGCTGGCCGCCGCCGGATCCGCGAGCTGGAAACCGAGATCACGATCATCCGCCACGCCGCGAAGTTCCTCGGGGAGGACACCTCTGAGCCAAAAGGCGGTTCTACCCAGTGATCGACAGCCTCGTCGCCGCCGGGGCACCGGAAGACTGATGCTGTCGAGTGCTGGGGGTAACCCGGCAGAACTCAAGGCCAAACGACACCCGACTACGCCGACGCAGTTACGGCGCCAATGGTTGACCGGACTAATCCGCGAGATCCACGTCGCGTTCCGAGGAGCCTACGGCTACGGGGACGAAATTGGTCCGTTCATCGATGGTGAACCGGCCCGGAACTCCGCCCGTGTCGCGCAGACCGTTGATCGTTGCAGCGAGTTGCATGAACTTGGTATGGCCAGCGCCAGGGACGTCGCCTAAGAGGTTGAGACCGAGGTCACGTTTGAATTCTTCGACTGTCAGCCGCGCATCATCTTTTGCGAATGCATCAAAGATGCTCGGCTGCAACGAGTTACCGTAAACACGCATCGTGGCATCGTTGAAAATTGTTGGGAGTAAACCTATGTTAGATCGTGTCGAACACATGGGTTAGGTAAATCTGCCGCATCGGGGAATACGAGTCCCCCTCGCGCACAAATGCCTGGCATAGCCGCCAGGTTCATGCTCCGGCGGTGAGGACACCCGCCGATTCATCGGCGG
>NZ_BDBN01000079.1 GCF_001613005.1 Nocardia nova NBRC 15556
CCCGCCGATTCATCGGCGGCCATGCTCGGTCCAACGGCAGCCGTCTGCTCCGCCAGCCCGACGCGCCACACAAAATCGACGATTCGGGCCCGACACCAACCACCAGCACACCCGAAACCCGAATGCCCCCTCGGGACACAACGGTCAAAGACGGGTGGACTGGCTCATCCTCCCGCGGCACCCGCCGAAGCAACGGCGCCACAGCGACAACCAAGCAGATCCCTCGTATAGCTGCCCACGGTGCAGACTCACCCGACCCGCCGCCGCACGTTGACTACGTGCGCAACACAGTGACAACTAATGTTTAGATGCGCATATATTCGTAGCGCAACATTGCGCGCCAGCCAAAGCGGTCAAAACGGCGAATCGACCCCGACGGACGGTTCACCTGTCGGCGCGAAACATCTCGAAAATAGCACTGGACGTGGGCAAAACGACGTCTGCATCAGGACGTCCACAGGACGTCACAGGTTCACAAACAGCAACAAACAGCAACCGGCGGCCTCGGTGCCGAGGAGTTACTGAGACATCTTCGAGAAGAGTTGAAGGCGAACCGGTTTGCCCCTCAACGGGTGCGGGAGAAGGCGATCCCCAAGACGTCGGGCAAGATCCGGCGTCTAGGAATTCCGACGACCGCGGACCGGGTCGTGCAGGCCGCGTTGAAACTGGTGCTCGAGCCGATCTTCGAGGCGGATTTTCAGCCGTGTTCTTACGGTTTCCGTCCGAAACGCCGGGTGGGTGGTGCGTACGGCGATAGAGATGACGGTGTTGCTAAAGGGGTTGATTCTCGGCGGCAGCGCCGGAATCGGAACACTGGTGTACGCCTTCGGAATCGGTCCGCTGATCCATGTGATGATCCCTGCGGTGAACCGATTCCTGCCGGGGTTCGCGAAGCCGACGCCTGTCGTCGGTGAGGCGGCGGAGGTTCCGGCCGCGTAGCGGGCAGTCCAACTTCCCTCCCGCATTCGGTCCACCCTTCGCTGTCATGGTGACGACTTGCGCCCGTCTGATACCGACAGCCACTGCGGCTCAAGAACGTGGTATCTGCCGACTTCTTGACCAGGGAACCCACTTCCAGCGGTATCCACAGTGCTTTGTTATCGCCTGACAGGCTGCGGGTCGGCCGCAGAGGCCGCGTTCGCCGTCAGTGCGTGTGCCTGTTCGAGATGACGGAGTACGATTGGCCATTCCCGATCGCCGGATTCGATTCGATGTTTGCGCAGGAGGGAATGATGAAGCCGGAGTAGATCTTTGGTCGCCGCGGCGGCGCGCCGTGCTGCTTCCAGTATCAGTGTGCGCCGGGTCCGCGCGGACTCGGTCTGCATGTGGTTCACGCGGCTGACAAGCCAGAACGCCTCGAAAACCGTTTGCTCGATCGGATCTTCACCGTCGAACCAGGGAGCGCGCGGAACAGCGGCCGCCCCGCGCGCTTCTATCCGCGATACTTCCCCGTTCTCGGTGATGGCCTGGCGTAGGGCAGTTCCGGCAACTCGATACAGCAGGCCCGCCAACATCGCTCGTTCGATATCGGGCAGACCGACATCCGCTGAGTTCGCCGCTCGAGATGAGATGTGGTCGGAATCGATGCCGAGTACCGCCAACGCCGCTCGCAGCTGCGCACTGTTCATAACCACTTCCTATCACTACATCAGTACCCGGAGTCGGAGCGCATCCTCACCCCGAGGTGCGCGGCATCGTGTTCAGCCGCCCGGGACACGCCCAGTGCAGTGGCGACGCCAACCGTTGCGGCGCAGGCGAGGAACCACCAGGCGTGTTGGAATCCGTTGTGAGCCATGTCGTAGCCGCTCGGTGTGCCGAGGATGCTGACTCCGAGTGCGGTGCCGATTTGGCGGCTCATGTTGGCGAACGCGCTGCCCGTCGCGGATTGCGCAGGCTACAGGTCGGCTGTCGCCGAGGAAAGGATGGCCGGCAACGCGAAATCCACACCAGCTTCGCCGATCAGCCATCCCGGCAGGATCGATATGGCGTAGGTCGTCGCCCACGGCGCCGGCCAAACCTCCAATCCACCTGCAACTTCCCCTTCGGTTGGCCGGAACCGATTGTGGTTAGGAAGACGACAGCCGTGCGTGAAGAGGCCGTCGGGCTGTTCGGCACGGTACGGGCGTGGCCGTTACGAGCGTCTCGTCAGGCGGAACAACGCGATGGTGTGTGGGCTGGTGCTTCGGCAATTCTGAACCGCTCCCCCGACGGTGGCATCACCGTCGTTCAGTTCAGTATCTGGAGGCCCCATGTCCGACTTGGCGTTCCGCTCGGCACGCGAGCTTGCTGCCGCTGTCGCAGCGAAAGAAATATCGAGTGTCGAGCTGCTCGACTATTTTCTCGAACGCGTGCAGCGGTTCAATCCCGAGGTAAACGCTATCGTCGCGCTGGACAAGGAAGGGGCCGCAGCTGCGGCGCGTGCGGCCGACCGCGCTGTATCCCGCGGCGAACCGCTCGGACCTCTGCATGGCGTGCCGGTGACGGTGAAGGACAGCCTCGAAGCGGCGGGTATGCGGACGACCGGAGGTTCGGCCCGCTGGGGCCATCATGTCTCGACCAGTGACGCCGAGGCTGTCACACGACTCAAGAACGCCGGCGCGATCGTCTTCGGCAAGTCCAATTTGCCCGAAGACGCTCGGGACTGGCAAACCTACAACGACGTGTACGGAACCACCGTCAATCCGTGGGACAGAAGCCGGGGTCCCGGTGGTTCCTCCGGCGGATCGGCGGCTGCCCTCGCCGCGGGATTGACCGGCCTCGAACTCGGCGGCGACACTGCGGGCTCGATTCGGGTGCCGGCGCATTTCTGCGGCGTCTACGGGCTCCGACCGTCGTACGGCATTGTTCCGAGATACGGCAGCGTTTCCGGGCATGCGCCCGGGACGCTGGCGGAGTTCGACATGGCGGTACTGGGCCCGCTCGGCCGGCACGCCGACGATCTCGATCTCAGCCTCGACGTCCTCGCAGCACCGGACCACGAGCGCGCCCCGGCATGGCGGCTGGACTTGCCTGCCCCCAGATCAAGTAGTCTGCGCGGTTTTCGAGTTGCAGCATGGCTCGACGATCCGTTTTGTTCGGTCGACAGCGAGCTCGTCGCGATCATGACGGAGGCCGTGGGCGCGGTGCGCGCGGCGGGTGCCCTGGTTGTCGAGAGTGGCGGTCCGGTCAGGCTCGAGGAGACGATGGCCCTCTACGAACCGTTACTGATGGCGCAAAGCGGCCTGATCGAGCCGGATGAGTCGTATGCCGCGCTGGTGGATCTCGCCGCCGCGGATACCACCGCAGGGTTCGCCTCGGATCTGACCATCCGCTTCCGCGACTGGCATACCCTCGACGAACGTCGGCAACGCTCCCGGCGCCGGTGGGCCGAGTTCTTCCACGACATCGACGTCCTGCTGTGCCCGGTGAGTCCCACGGCTGCTTTTGCCCACGATCAACGGCCCGACCCGGGCTGGTCGGTCCGGACACTGCCCGTCGACGGCTCGGATCGGCCGTATCGCGAGATGCTCACCTGGATGGCACCTTCCGCTCTCAACCATCTGCCCGCAGCGGTGGCGCCGATCGGCGCGACCCGGAACGGACTACCGGTCGGCATCCAGGTGATCGCGCCCTACTTGCACGACCGCACAGCGGTCCAGTTCGTACGATGCCTCGCCGACGTGGTCGGCGGATTCCGCCGGCCACCGGCATTCTGAACCCGCCGGACATTGCGGG
The DNA here is from genome assembly GCF_001613005.1 of Nocardia nova NBRC 15556. GTDB lineage: Bacteria > Actinomycetota > Actinomycetes > Mycobacteriales > Mycobacteriaceae > Nocardia > Nocardia nova. The sequence goes on from NZ_BDBN01000079.1 coordinate 3,715, forward strand.
CGAGGTGCGCCAACTGCCACACCAACGGCAAAAGTCCCGGATCGGCCCCACGTGGGGCCGATCCGGGAAGTGCCGGCAGGCGAGCGGTCAACTGGGCCTGTTCGTCACTAGCGCCGCCCGGTTTTCGTCCATCATTCCGCTGAGCATGCACACCTCACGGCCGACGGTTTGCAGCTGGAACTCGATGTGGTCGTCGAGTCTGTGCCCGTAGGCAATTCGGCTCGTGGCCGAGTTGATCGCGGCGCCGAGTGGTGTGGGCCAACCACGCAGTGCGTGCACGATGCTGCGCAGGGTCTGCAACGTCGTTACCGCCGCCTGCCAGCCGTAGGCGGTGGTAACGCAGCCGACGGCCCGGCCGGTCAGGTACGGGTTGCGGTCCTCCCGAAGGTCTTCCACGTAGTCGAGTGCGTTTTTCACCAGACCCGACACCGAGCCGTGATACCCCGGGGAGGCGATAATGACGCCATCGGCAGTGCGTAGTGCGTCGACCAGTCGGCGAGCGTCTGCGCCTCGCGTAGCGTCCGGGTCGTACATCGGCAGCCGCGCAAGGACGGAACCGTCGAACAGTTCGGTGTGCGCACCGTGTGTGGCCGCCGCGTCCAACGCATGCCGGAGTGCCGATTCCGTCGATGACGCGGCGCGCAGGGTGCCGCCGAGGCCGACGATCGATAGCTGGTGGTTTCGGGACATAGCGATTACACCATCTTCATCAAGCCGTCGTGGCCCCAGGCGAAACCCGAACCGAGAGAATAGTTTTCGGCGGTCCACGTTTCCGGCTCGACGGATCGCGGACCCCAGCCGTATTCGAAATGCCAGCCCGAGGGATTGCGGAAGTAGAACGAGAAGACATGGTCGTTCTGATGCCGGCCGGTCGAGGTGCTGGTGATGCCGCGTTCGAGGCACAGATCGTAGCTGTGGCCGACATCATCGATGCTGATCGTCTCGAACATGACGTGCTGGATTCGACGCGGGGCGCCCGGAATGTTCATGAATGCCAACGAATGGTGGCGCGTGTTGCAGTGCAGAAACACTGCGAACGGTCCGACTTTGGGGATATGCGCGAAGTCGCTGACACCGAAACCCAATACGCGTGAGTAGAATTCGGCAGCTCCGAGGATATCGGCGGCATAGAGCACGACGTGCCCCATCCCCGTTTCTCCCATGTTGAAGCCGGCCAGGTCACGTGAGGGCCGAAACCGCGGCATGAACACCTTCTCGTGTCCTAGCGCCAGCTCCATTCGGACTCCCGAGTACGGGCAGGTGAAGTGCACGAATTCCATCACGCGACGGTCTGCGGCCTCTTCCGGCGTGCCCGCGATCACCGCGATACCGGCCGCCTCCAGCCGACGTGCCGCCGCCTCCAGCGCCTCCTTCGAGCTGACGTCCCACCCCACATATGCCACGTCTTCGTCGTGCCCGGCCCGGACCCCGATCCGATGGTGGCGGTCGTCGGCACGAACGTAGAGCAGGTTGTCATCGCTGTCGCGCGAGATCTCGAGGCCGAGAACTTCGGTCGCGTACTGTTTCCATCCCGGGACATCGCTGGACGTCCCCACGACATAACTGAGTTGGCTGACTGCGGCCATTGATCTGCTTCTTTCCGAGTCCGGTGGATCGAGGTGAGGTGTGCCGCGCGTTCAGTACACGACCAGTTTCGAATCGCGGTCGAGTCCGAGCACCATGCGGCCGTAGTGCTGGAAATTGGCCCGTGTGAAGGAGACGTGGCTGGCCATCATGTGGATGTCGCGCCACTTCTGCTGCATAGGGCTGCTCTCCTTGAACCCTGAGGTACCGCTGAGGGCGAACAGCCGGTCGACGGCATTCACGAGCAGTTCGGCGGCGCGGTTGTAGTCGCGCAGAATGGATGCGCGATCGGCCAGCTCGAGGCGCTGGCCGGAACGAACCGATGTGAGTACTCGCTGCACGAACAGCTCCGCTGCGTCGAGGTCGGCGGCTGTCATCGCGACTGCCTCCTGCACGATCTCGGAGTTCGCGGTCTGCGCTCGCCCGCGCGCCCACTCGACGAAATGGTCGTAGGCGTCGGATGCTGTGCCCATCATCGGTCCGAGAAACGTGAGACCGGCGTGCACCGCGAGCGGCTGTCGATACAGCGGTCCGGTGTTCATCTCCGAGCCGGGACCGTCTCCGGCCACCAGCGCCGATGCCGGCAGGACGAACCCGTCAGGCACGAAGATGTCCTCGACCACGATTGTTTTACTTCCGGTGCCGCGCATACCGGCGGCATACCAGTCGTCATCGATAACGTAGTCCCCGCGCGGTACGAGGAAGTGGTGATTGGCCGGCGGGCCGCCATCCTTGATCAACCCGCTCACGACCACCCATGAGGCATGGTCCACCCCGCTGGCGAAGCCGTGCCGGCCGGTCAAACGATATCCACCGTCGACCTTCTCGACCGTGGCCGCCGGCGCCAGAGAAGCGGCAACGCAGGCATCCGGCCCCTGCGCCCACACGGCCTCCTGCGCCTCCTGCGGGAAGAAGCCGACCATGTGCGCGTCATGAGGTAGCAACGCGGCACACCAGGCCGTCGAGGCGCACCCCCGGCCGAGTTCCACCGACACCGCGTACATGGTGTCCAGCGACAGTTCGTCTCCGCCGAATCGGCGCGGCGCCAGTATGCGGCCGCCCAGGCCGGCAGCGACGATGTCGTCGATCAGTTCGCGCGGTACCGCGCGCAATTCCTCGGTCACGGGGGCCAGCTCACGCACCCGCGGTGTGAGCGCTCGGGCGCGCTCGATCAGCTGCCGGTGCAGCGTCACCTCGGCGGCACTGTCGATATCGGTGACTACCATGGAAATTCGTCTCCTTCGTGATCGACGCGAGCTAGAACAGCACGCTGAGGTTCTTGGACTGCACCACGTTCTGGTCGAGCAGGATCGTGCGTTTCGCGATCTTGAAATCGCCATCGACCAGGCGCAGTACGTCGCGTCGCTCGCCGGCCCAGATGTCGGTCTCCGATTCCAACCGGTTGCGATAGAGCACGAAGTTGGATACGACGTCGAACTCGGCGAACCCACCCGCAGCCGAGGTGATCTCGTCGCGCGGCGTCACCGACACATTCGAGATCAGATGGCGACAACGCGACGGCGGATCCTCGGCCCAGTCGGTGCCGGAGTGCATCTGATCGACCCGCATCCGCAACGAATCGAAATTGTCGTAAAAGTGGGCCATTTCGATGCCGTGTGGCAGTTCGTCCTGATCTCGCTGGCGGCGCAGCCGGTTCTTGCGGATCGGCATCCAGTAGAGGATGTCCTCGGCGCACAGTTCCAGCCAACTCCCCCACTGCCATCGGTCCAGGAGCCGGGATTCCCGATAGAGGAACTGTTCGATCCGGTACTGCAGCACCATCCGATCCAGTAGCTGTGCGTCCGGCGAGGCTACAGGCTGTCCGATTGTCATCACCGACCACCCGCTTCGCTCGCAGTGGCGACCGGCGCGGCCGACGTGCGCGCACGTTCGGCGGCCGGAATGGCCGGCCATGCCTCGGTTGTCATGAACTCCAGCCAACGCCGGTAGAAACCGCGCTGTCCCGCCTCACCGAAGAAGGAGTCGAAGTACTCGCCGGGAAACTCGGGATGGACTGTGGCGGTACCCAAACCCATTTCGTAGTTCCAGGCCATCTTCCGCGCCTGGTAGCCCTGTTCGAGAATTCCGCCGATCATGCCCCAGTTCTCGCCGTCGTCGGTCTCCACGACACCGGCTGCGCCCTCGGTGAAGGACGCCGAAATCTGTTGTGCGCGTCTGGCTTCCTCGGGCGCGTCCTTCTCTACGACGGTGAACGACCAGATTTCGAACTTGCCCGGCCCCTTGGGGTGCCATACTCGCAGGTTGGCCGATCCGGGCAGGCCGGCGAAGTTCGGAAAGGCATTGAAATTGGCGACCATGTCGGCCCGGTCGCCGACCCGTTCGCGGGCAATCCTGCGTTTGCGCTCGTTGTATTGCCCGAGCGGGTCGTCGGCGAACCGTGTGTGTCGCTCGAACAGGAAGCTCTCGCCGTGCCCTTCGCGCAGTGATACGTGCGCACCGTCCTTCGCCTCGAATCCTGGGCCGAAGGACAGCAACGACGAAAGGTGGCTCGTCGTGGCATGATACGTATCACCGGCGAACTGCTCGGCGGCCAGCTTCCAGTTGGCGTTGATCGTCCATTTGATCGCCCCCGGCAGGACTTCGATGCCGCCCTCGGCGTGGTCGACCCACCCGTCGATGTAGTACTTCAGATCACCGAGGTACTCCTGCAGAGGCGGGGCCGCGGGATCGAAGTTCCCGAAGATCAATCCCTTGTAGCTGTCGACCTGCGCCACCTGCACGAGCCCGTTGTCGTCGAGCGAGAGCTTGTTGAAGTAGGCGTCTTCGAGATTGGGGACACCGACCAACTTGCCGGCGCTGTCGTAGGTCCAGCCGTGGTAGGTGCACATGAACGAGCGCGTATTTCCCTCCTCCGCTCGGCACACCCGCATTCCGCGATGACGGCAGACGTTGAGGAACGCCTTGACGCTGCCGTCGGGTTGGCGCACCACCAGCACCGGATCTCCACCCATGTAGGTTGCGAAGAAGTCGTGCGGGTTGGGGATCATGCTGTCGTGGGCCAGAAACAGCCAGGATCGCCCGAATATACGTTCCTGTTCCAGTTTGTAGATTTCATCGCTGATGAAGATGTCCGGGCCGATGCTGCCCTCTTCCCAATTCACCAGCGAACGCAGATAATCAGCGTCGACGGACATGACTATCTCCCTTCATTTCGAGAACGATATTTCGGTTCAGAAGTCTGTGGTCAAGCTAAGCAGTGAGCGGATCCGCGGTCCACGTGCTGTTCTGAGCCTCGGAACACAATTTCAGTCCGGTACAGCGACATAGATGGCATCGTCGTGGACTTCGACCGCGTAGGTGCGCAGTGGCGTCGACGCGGGTGGCGCCGTCACTGCCCCGGTCTTGATACAGAATTTCGCGAAATGCCAGCCACATTCGATCTGGCCGTCCTCGATGAAGCCCTCGTCGGCCAGTGAAGATTTGTCGTGGGAACACCAGTCGGCCGTCGCATAGAATTCGCCGTCGATGTTGTATACGGCGATGGGCGGCTGGGTATCGACCCGAGTCACGTTGCCGGGGCTCAGTTCCGCGATCGCGCAGACCCGAACAAGGTTTTCCGACTTCTTTGTCGTTGTCATCTCTGTTTTCCTCCTGACCGCTACGGGGGTCGGGGCCGGGGCAGTGCCGTCGACGACACTGCGAAGGTCGACGGATGGATCTGCCAGCAGTGCCGGTTCCGGCCGCGTCCGCTGACTGATCAGGGGCATCGCGAGACGAACGTCGCGGCGCCGGTTGACCGAAACGGCACCCACAAGTTGGCCATCACGTAGATGGAATGCGCTGAACTCCAGGGATTCCGGATCACCCCGCCACACCGTTCGATCGCCACTGCGCGGGTGCCCGGCCACTTGGATATTGGTGTCCCCTTGATCGGACCAGAACCACGGCACCTCGCGGTAGGGTCGTGCATTTCCCGCCATGGATCGAGCCGCTGCGATGGCCTGGTTCTGTGCGTTCTGCCAGTGTTCGAGCCGAATGCTCTCGCGCAGGAGATGATCCGGGTGTTCAGCGATATCGCCGGCGGCATAGATCCCGGGGACCGAGCTTCGGCAGTATTCGTCCACGATCACCCCGTTGCCGATTGCGATTCCGCAGTCATCGGCGAGCCCGGTGGCGGGTGCGACGCCGATGCCGATCACGACCACATCGGCCTCAGCGGTGAATCCGTCTGTGGTGCATACCCGGCGCACCCGATGATCGCCCTCGATCCGCTCGACCTCGGCACCGGTCCGGATACACACTCCGCGGTCGGCGTGCCAGCGGGCGAGGCGGTCGCCTACCTGTTCGCCGAGCACGCGCCGCAGCACCCCGCTGTCGCGCTCGAGCACAGTGACCGCCGCACCCAGCGCCACCGCGGCGGCGGCCAGCTCCATACCGATCAACCCGCCACCCACTACGACAAGGGACCCACCGTGAGCCAGCCGGTCGCGGATCGCGATCGAATCCTCCATCGTGCGAAGGAAATGCACTCCGTCCAGCTGCAGGCCTGCGATGTCGGGCCGGCGCGGTGCGGTACCCGTGCACAGTAGGAGTTTGTCGACGGTGAGGGCTGCGCCGCTGTCGAGTTCGACGGTGCGGGTGGCGGTATCGATGCGCGTGGCTCGGGTTCCCAGGAGTAGTTCGATGTCGTTGTCGGAGTAGAACCGGGCCGGATGGATCAGCGTCTCGTGTGGCTGTTTCCGGCCGGTGATCACCTCTTTGGACAGCGGTGGCCGGTCGTAGGGCAGATGGTGTTCCGCGCCGATCAGGACGATGCGACCGTCGAACCCCTCTGCACGCAGCGTCTCGACGGCTCGGGCGCCCGCCAGGCTCGCACCGATTACCGCATAGGTTTCGGTCATTTCGCACCTTCGGTCGCATCGGCCGTGGTAGTTCCCGGATGCATGGAGGCGGTCCTCTCACGGTGATGGCCCCATACACTCGTCGCGTCGTAGCTCGACACCCGCCAGGTCGCGTCGTCGACGAGTCTTCCGTCGTAGCCGAATTCGACTTCGGAGCCAGATGGATTTGCCATAAAGAAGGAGATCGCCAGATCGTTGGTGTGCCGGCCGAGAGTCTCGGTCAACGGCACGCCACGATTTTCGACCTCGTCCAGCGTCCGGCCCACCGCGTCGATGTCGGTCACTTCGAGCATGAAATGGCCCAGTGCAGGCGCCAATTCGTTGTTCTGAACGAATGCCAAGCTGTGATGACGCGGATTCACGTGCAGGAAATGCACCTGACGTCCATGGAATTCGATGGTGTCGCTGAGCCGGAAGCCCAAAGTCTCGAGGTAGAACTGCTTCGCCGAGGCCAGGTCGGTGACGAAGAAGAACACGTGCCCGAGACCGAGATCGCCTGTGACGAAACGATTTCCACGCGGCGACAGGAACGGCTGCTTGGGGATGCGGGCACCGTAGAAGAACTCGAGGCGGTGGCCGTCGGGATCGGTGCAGTGCAGCAGTCCCTCCACCCCACGCACAGCGGCGCATGCGGCGTCCTCGGCGACCGCCACACCGGCTGCGCTGAGACGCTCGGCGAGGGTGTCGAGTGCGTTCCGGTCGGTCACCTCCCACCCGATGTAGGCCGCGCCGCCCGCGGGACCGCGATGGATCGCGAACCGCCAGGCTTGTTCGTCTGCCCGCAGCAGGACCGTTTCGTCACAGCTTTCCGTTGCCGACACTTCCTGCAGCCCGAGGACCTCGGTACCGTACGTGCGCCAGGCCTGCAGATCCGTCGCGTAGAGGCCGACGTAGCCCAGCCCGACAACTTCAGTCATGATCGCGATACCTTCCTGATTAGTACGCCGAGGGATACTTCGCCCTGGCGTGAAACGCAGCTTCGGTGATGCTCGGTCCCATCCACAACGGGTGCGATCCACCTGCTGGAACACGGCTTTGTTCACGACGCCAGAAATGTCCGCACGGCTGTGAGGAATTCACGCGGTCGCTCGAACGGGGGCCAATGTCCGCAGTTGTTCAAAACGACCAGATCGGCCGTGGGAATGCGGCCGAGCAACAGCAGCGCACCCTCCAGCGGCACCATGCGGTCGTAGCGGCCGTGCACGATGAGGGTGGGAGCCGCAACCGATGACAGCTCCGCCAAATTGTCGCGAGCGACGATCGTCGACCGCGCCCAAGCATCCGCATGCTCAGGTTCGCGCAGTCGCCAGCGGTAGTAGTCGGCGACGAGTTCGTCGCCGATCAATTCATCGTCATAGACGATGGCACGCAACAATCGTGCGATCGCCCGCTGGTCCGGTGCGCCGGACTGGCATTCCTCGAACAGACGCCCGACTTCGGTCGGCGCCGGTGACAGCAGGTACGGGTCGCCGCCTGTGGAGGCACTGCATCCTCCGATGACGAGACGATCCACACGATCCGGCACGGTTATCGCCATATCGAGTGCGACCGTCCCGCCGGTGGAAACGCCCAGCACAGTGACGGAGTCCAATCCGAGTTCATCGAGGACGGCGACTGTATTGCGTACATACAAGTCGTGCACGGGTTCGTGAAATTCGCGCGGTGCGCTGCGCCCGAAGTTCGGGTAGTCCAGCAGAATACATCGGTAATTTGTCGCCAAGTCCGCGAGAATGCGATGGTACGTCAGCCAAGCGGTGGTGCCCGGCAATGGGCCGAACGCCTGCTGGATGACCACGGGCGGCCCGGATCCGACGTCGTGAAAGTGGACAGCGCTGCCGTCCACTTCGAGCATTCGCTCGCTGGATTGTTCTGAGAGCAAAGACATCTCGGGGTTCCTCCAGACTGGAAGGTCAGCTGATCGCACCGCCACCGATGCGTAGATCCGGGCCGCGGTGTCGGGCAGCGACCGATACGACCAATCGCACCGCCCGTTCGAGTTGAGCGAGCGTCATCGACGGTGCCGGCGGCATCGCGGACTGCGCTGCGCGATTCGGTGTCACGGGAATATGCACGAAGCCGGTGCGAGCATCGGTGTGTTCGGACAGCATGCGGGCGAGATAGAACGTCTGATTGCACAGATAGGTGCCCGCGGTGTTGGACAGGTAACCCGGAATACCCGCTTCGCGCCAGGCACGGAGGATCGCCTTGTTCGGCAATGTACTCAGATAGGCTGCGGCCCCGTCCAATTCGACGGGTTCATCGATCGGTTCCTGGCCTTGGTTGTCCGGGATCGGGAAGTCGCGCACATTGATCGCGACGCGCTCGAGCGCCGGTGCGGCGCGCCCTGGGGCTACCCCGGTGGCGACGATGACTTTCGGCCGGATCGCGTCGATCGTGGCGGTCAGCACCTCCCGGACCGCGATGGTGTCGACCGGAAGAACCCGGCCCACGACCTCGATCTTATCGAAGGTCTGTCCGTCGAGGAGCTGCGCAAGCGCACCACTGGGATTGTCGGTTTCCTGTGTGTAACTGCCGAACCCCGTGACGAGTGCTCTGATCATGCCGGCCGTGCGGAGGTGAACTGGGCCAGGAACGTGGCGAATTCCGTGACGAACTGTTCGGGGCGTTCGAGCATCACCGACGATTGAGTGAGGCCGGGTGCGATGAACAGCCGCGTGTCCGGTGCCTGCTTATGCCAGACGAACGCATCGTCGACCGGATGTATCGCATCGTCGTGGTCACCGCGGCAAACCAGCGTGGGCACACTGAGCTCGCCGAGGTGAGGCCGCAGCGTGAAGTACTGCTGAAACTGCGGGGTGGCGCGTGTGCGAGCATAGAAATCTACGGCGTCGCGCCAGTCGTCGCCGTGCAGCGTGTGCCACTCACGAGCTTGCGCGCTGTCGGGATCGATCTCGGTGAACACGGTATTCAGTGACGTGTTTCCGCTGTTGCTCAGTCCGATGATCGGCGCATCCACGGTGAGGGTCCGAACGCGGTCCGGCTGTTCGAGAACCAAACGACCGGCGATACGCGATCCCAGCGATACTCCGGCAAGATGGACGTCGTCGAGATCGAGCTCATCGAGCAAGTGCCACAGATCAGCCACCCATCTCCGGGGCTGGTCCAACGGCTCGACGCGCTGACTGCGGCCGAGCCCCCGCAGATCCGGCACGATCACCCGGCACACCCGCGCCAGCTGAGCCACCACATCGCCGAACCATCGGCCAGAGGCGGCGGCTCCGTGAATCAGCAACAGCGGCTCACCCGCACCGTGATCCTCGTAGTACAGCTCGACCCCGTCGATCGTCATAGTCGCCATCGGCAATTCCTTTCCACTGCAGAGCTGTTTGTCGAGACAGCAGCGTGGCGGCCACGCATCCGCACGGCAACGGCGATGTTCCGCTGGGCGGCAAGCACTGCCACTCGCCCGCACCTCCTGTTCCGGGGGGCGGACCGCAGTGGTTCCGCGGTCTCTCGTCTCCGGCCAGGGTTAGCCCCGCATCGAGTTTCGACGACGCGAGGAGCAGAGATGGATGTGAAACCCTGCGGACCGGTACGCAAAACGGAACAGCCGAGATCGGTCGAATCCATGGCGGCCGACCTACTCTCGGCCGCTGCGGGACGCGCGGCGCGTGCACCGCTCACCGCTGATCACCCGGAATTGGATATCGACCTGGCTTACCTGGTCCAGGACGAGGCACTGAGTCAGCGAATCGAACGCGGCGAAACGGTGGTCGGAGTGAAGCTCGGGCTGACGTCATCGGCCAAGCAGCGCCAGATGGGAGTGTCCGCCCCCCTCACTGCCTGGCTGACCGACGCGATGACGTTACCTCCGGGTGCGCCCCTGCCTCACGATCGGCTCATCCACCCCAGGATCGAACCCGAAATCACCTTCGTGCTGGGACGCCGCCTGGCAGGCCCCGGAGTCACCGCGGCCACCGCCCTCGCAGCGGTCGACCGGGTGTACGCCGGCCTGGAGATAATCGACAGTCGTTATGTGGACTTCCGCTTCACTCTTCCGGATGTGATCGCAGACAACGCGTCGGCGGCGTATTTCTCGACAGGACCGATCGGAATCGATCCCACGACGCTGAATCTCGCGCTCGAGGGTTGCCTGCTCGACCTCAACGGTGAAACCGCCGCCAGCGGGCTCGGCGCAGCGGTCCAAGGACACCCGGCGCAGGCACTCGCGCTGGCCGCCAACTCGCTCGGGCGCCGCGGACACGCACTCGAGGCCGGCTGGATCGTCATGACCGGCGCCTTGACCGATGCGGTCGCGGTACCACCCGGAACCACCGTGACCGCCCAATTCACACACTTGGGGTCGCTCGGATTGCACTGTTGAACAGCTGCTTCCGGTCACCCGGCCACCCCGAGACCGACAAATAGGTAGCCCCCTCGGGCGTTCTCCCGATGTGACGCCGGACACCATCGCCCTAACCTCGGTCACGAGGCGCACCCGCCGGCCATCACGAGACGACATCCCGGCCACACCCGCTTCGATGTGCGAACAAACCGTCAGCACACCGATCCGGAGTTCGGGTCGGCCGCGACCTCGCACCTTTTGTCGACAGCCCCAGCCCGCCGCCACCATGTCGGCACTGGCGACCGAGAGGCAATCATGTCCATCTCCTCCCTCCCCTCCACTCTGGGCACAAGCGCCCCTCATGCCGCCCGCGGCATCGGACCATGGAATCGACCCGATCAGGAGTCGCCGAGTTCGGTTGCGAAAGCGCTCGCATTGTTGAGCAGCTTCGGACCACAGAACCTCACCATGGGTGTGTCCGAGATAGCGCGGCGCGCGCAGCTGCCGAAGTCGACAGCACATCGACTGCTGTCGGTTCTGGTCGACTGGGAGATGGTCACCAAACGCGGAACGGAGTACTCACCAGGCAACCGGCTGGCCGAGCTGGCCGCACTCGCCACGCATCCCGAAACCAGGCACCTTCGCCAAGTGGCTCTCCCGCATCTGCTGGACCTCTACGAAATGACGCACGAAACTGTCAATCTCTGTGTCCTCGCCGGCACCGACACCCTCTACATCGAGAAGATCCACGGACACCAGGGCGGCCACTCCCCCGCACAGGTCGGCACCCGCCTGCCCGCAACGAATACCGCTGTCGGCAAAGCACTTCTGGCGTTCACCGATACCGACGTGCTCACGCGAGTCGCGGACAACCTCCGCCCGGCCACGTCATCGAGTATCTCCTCGGCCACCCGGCTGGCCAAGGAACTGGACACAATCCGGGTCTCCGGCCTCGCCTACGACCGTCAGGAAACCCGCCCCGGCCTGACCTGCGTCGCCGCCCCGATCCGCGCCTGGACCGGTGCCGTCGTTGCGGCGGTATCGATCTCGGGCCCGGTCCAGCGCTTCCGCCCCACCGCGGCCGCCCCCGCGGTCCGCGCAGCCGCCGCAGGCATCGCCCAGCTCGCGCAACAAGCAAGCTGGCAGCAACAACTCAGCAGCTGAACCACCGAAGTGGTTGCCGCACAGCACTTTCCAATCCACCCTATTCTCGCACAGCAGAGGACACCATGCCCCGCTTGACCTTCGAACTACCCGACGACACGCAGATCCCGGTAACGATAGAAACGCTGCTCAACGCCGGATTCGCCGGCCGCAGCAGCGCCGATGTCGCAGCACACGTCGCCGAACTGGCCGAACTGGGCGTGCCGGCACCGACACGCATTCCGTGCGTCTATCCCGTCTCGCCCTATCTGGCCATGCAGGTCGACGAAGTGTGCGTGCAACACGAACGCACGTCCGGGGAAGCTGAATGGGCCCTCGTCGTGAGCGGCGAGGACCCCGAGGACCTATTGCTGACCGCCGCCTGCGATCACACCGATCGACGGCTCGAACAGCACGGGGTCGCCTGGAGTAAACAGGCCGCCCCCGACGTATTGGCGCGACGCGCATGGCGATTGACCGATATCGCCGATCACATCGATGACATCGCACTGACGGGTGCGGTGCACACCGAATCCGGACGACAGGTGATTCAACAGGGCACCCTGGCGGAGTTACTGACGCCGATGTACTGGGTCGAAGAGCTGCGAAGCCGCGAACTGCTGCGTCCGGGCACCGTCCTGTTGTCCGGCACGATTCCGATGCGCGCCGGAATCGATCAGTTCGGCACCGGGTGGAGTGTCGAACTCACCGACCACCGGCTCGGGCGTTCGATCGCGCTCGCCTATGCCGTGCGCCGAACCCCTGCACCCATCGACTGACCGCCGATCCCGCACCAGGAGCCACCGTGCACGCTACCGACCCTTGGGCACCGTTGATCCTCGAATCCGGTGCCAGATTGAGAAATCGCTTCCTCCTCGCGCCGATGACCACCGATGCCTCGACACCGGAAGGATCTGCGACAGAGGCCGAACTGAACTACCTTGCCCGCCGCGGTGCCACCGAATTCGGCGCCGCCATCACCTCGTGTGCCTACGTCCACGCCGACGGCCGCTCGTGGCAGGGTATCGGAGCCACTGGTCCCGATCAGCTGGACAGTCTTCGCGCAGTCGCCCAGGCAGCTCGTGGAAGCGATGGACTCGCGATTCTGCAGATCTATGACGGTGGACGAATCGCGCTGCCGGAGCTCGTGGGACCGAGAGGCATTCGCGGGCCATCGGCCATTGCCTCAGCGCGGCCGAACGCTCGTGTCCCCCGGGAGCTGACGGAAAACGAGATCATCGACCTTCTGGCGTGCTTCGCGCGTGCCGCCGAGCTCGGAGTGCGCGCGGGATTCGACGGAATCGAAATCCATGGCGCCAACCATTATCTCATTCACCAGTTCTTCTCACCCCGGGCAAATCAGCGGCGAGACCGGTGGGGTGGCGATGATATCGACCGGATGCGCTTCCCCCTCGCCGTCGCCGACGCCGTGCGCGATGCGGTGGGACCCCATGTGACACTGGGCTTTCGGGTGACGCCGTTCGAATCCGAGCCCGGCGGTTACACACTGGATGATTCCGTTCGCCTCGTCGACCGGCTGGCCCGGGCGCGGGTCGACTACGTGCACATTTCGATGGACAACTTCCGCGCGAATTCGCCCCAGCCCGAGGATCGGGACTGGACCAGAACACGAACACGCGTCGAATCGCGCAATCCGATACGGGCGATAGCCGATGTGGTGGCCGGCCGCTGTGCGGTGGTCGCCAGTGGCGGTATTCGCACGGCCGACGACGCGGCCGAGGCCATGAGCGCGGGTGCCGACCTGATCGCGGTCGGTCGCGCGGCACTGATCGACCCGGAATGGGTCGATAAACTCAAAGCCGGTGTACCGCATCAGGTTCGCACCGTGCTGCCTGCGGATCCCGCCGAAATCGCCGACACTTTGACGATCCCTCCGCGCATGGTGCGATACCTGCTGAGCCGTCCCGGATGGATTCCACGAGCCGAGCAGCAGGTCGGGCGATGAGTGGTTCGAAGCTCCGAATCGCGCTCTGTCAGATCAATTCCACCGATGATCCAGGACACAACCTCGCACAGATCAGTGACTGGGTGTTGCGGGCCGCCGCGCGCGGTGCCCGCGTGGTCGTCTTTCCCGAGGCGACCATGGTTTCGTTCGGTAGTCCACTCGCCGACCACGCCGAACCGCTCGATGGCCCCTGGGCGGACGCGGTCGCCGAGATGGCCGACGAGCACAATCTTCTCGTCGTCGCGGGAATGTTCACACCGGCGGGCGATCGAATCCGCAACACCGTGCTGGTCACCGGGCTCGGGCATCACCGGGGGTATCACAAGATCCACCTCTACGACGCCTTCGGCCATCGCGAATCCGCCGCGGTGGAGCCGGGAACCGAACAGCTCACCGTGACTGTGGACGATGTCGTCCTGGGTGTGGCGATCTGTTATGACGTTCGCTTTCCGCTGCTGTTCCAGCAACTGGCCGACCGAGGCGCGGACGCGGTCCTCCTTCCTACCTGCTGGGGCGCCGGTCCGGGCAAGCTCGAGCAATGGGAGGTCCTCGTGCGTGCGCGCGCGCTCGACTCCGGGTGCTGGATTCTCGGGTGCGATCAGGCCGACCCGGACGCCACCGGGTTGTCGGTGAACCCGAAGGTTCCGAGCGGCATCGGATGTTCGGTCGCCGTCGACCCGCTCGGTCGTGTCGCACACCGACTCGGGGCCGAACCCGGCCTGCTGGTCACCGAGATCGATCACGACTCGGTGATCCGAGCGCGAGCAGCGACAGGGGTGCTCGCCAATCGCGTGCCACTGGGTTGAGCGACTGCGCCGCGGTCAGCCGCGAACACCGGCGAGCAGCACGGCTACCTGAGTCCGGGAGTTCACGCCCAGCTTGGTGAAGATGTGCTCGACGTGGGTCTCCACTGTCCGCGGCGCGACGACCAGCGCCTGCGAGATCTGCTTGTTCGTCTTCCCCTCGGCCAGCATTCGCGCCACTTCGGTCTCGCGTGGTGTCAGCCCCGCCAGCAAGACCTCCTCGGAGGAGGGAGGCTCCCGTTGTGGCTCCTCCTCCCCGAGCGCGTAGCCGATGGCCCGCTCGGTGCCCAGTCGAGCTCCCTCGGTGAGTTCCGCATCGAATACTTTCGCACCCAATCTGTTTCGTGCGGTGTCCGCGGCTCGTTCGGCCCAGGCGCGGAGTTCGAATCCGCCCGGATAGTCGCCGAGTTGTTTCCATACGCTGCGGGCCGCGCCCATCAGACGAGCCGCCCGCACGTAGTCGTGGTCGTCTGCCGCCACCCAGGACAGCATTTCCAGTACCACAGCGATTCCGAGTGCGTCATGGAACGGACGCTTGCCAGCCAGCGCGTCCCGCAGCAGCGTCCCTGCCTGCTCGTTTTCGCCACGCATCCACCGCGCCAACCCCAGAAAGGTCGAAATCCACGACAGCAGCCAGTGTTCGTCTTTCGCGATACACGCCTGGCGGCACTGTTCGAGGACCTCCAGCGCTCGATCCGGCTCCTGCCTCCGGCAGTAGGCCCAGCCCAGCTGCTCGAGGGCGAGCACATGCAGCAGACTCGGCCCGCCCGCGGCTTCCATGGCCGACCCCTGCTCGATCAGTTGCATGCCGAGTGCCGTATTTCCGAGATTGTGTTCAGCGACACCGCGAAAGTGAGTCGCATGCGCGAGGTTCATCGAATCCCCCAGTTCCTCGGCCAGCGCCTGGCTGTTTCGCAACAATTCCAGCGCAACCACTGCTTTGCCCTCCGCGACCGCCAGATAGCCGTTGGACCACAGTGCCGCGGCACGCTCGGAGCTGGGGCTGCGATCGGATGACAGACAGCGATCCAGCCAGTGGCGGCCTTCTCGTTGACGACCGCATCCGATCCAGTACCAGAACAGCGCGGCAGCCATTCCCAGAGCGGTGCGACCGCCCGAAGGATCCGCGAGCAGTGAATCGAGCACAGCCTGGAGATTCGCGTGCTCGCCACGCATGCGTTCGACCATTTGCTCCTGTCGGGGCCCGAACCATTCGGCGTCGAATTCTTGGGCCAGCCGCTGGTAGTACCTGCGGTAACGGGCCACGATGTCGGGCCCTTCCATCCGCTCATGGAGTTTGCGCAGTCCGTACTCGCGAACCGTTTCCAGCATGCGATAGGTCGGTGTGCCGTCGTTCGGTTGCTGGGCCAGCAGAGATTTGTCGACCAGCGCCGCGATATCGTCGACGATCGACGCGCGCGGCAGGTCCGGTCCGCTGCAGATACATTCTGCGGCCTGCAGGTTTACCGGACCGGTGAATATCGACAGCCGCTCCCAGAGCAATCGTTCACGCGCGGAACATAATTCGTAGCTCCAGTCCAGTGTCGCCCACAGCGACTGCTGGCGCGGGGCGGCGGAGCGGTCACCGGCACCGAGCAACCGGTAGTGATCATCGAGACGATGCAGCAACTCACGCGGGGACAATGCCCGCATGCGGCCCGCCGCGAGTTCGATCGCTAGCGGCAGACCGTCCAGGCGCCTGCACAATTGCTCGATCTGTTCGGCGTTGTCCGCTGTGACATCGAATCCGGGAGCTGCGGCCGCTGCCCGCTCGGCGAACAGGGTGACCGCCTCCGAGCGAGCCGCGGCGCCGGCATCCTTTTTCGTTCCCGGAGCCCGCACCGACAGCGGCTGCACGTCGAAGACATGCTCACCTGCCACCCGCAACGGTTCCCGGCTGGTGGCCAGGATCCGCAGATCCCCGCATGCGGACAGCAGATTTCGTGTCAGCACCGCGCTCTCGGCCAGCACATGTTCACAATTGTCGAGGATGACGAGCATTTCCCTGCCGCGGAGATAGTCGATCAGGGCGGCGACCACATCGTGCTGATGGGTGGTGACACCCAATGCCTGCGCGACGGACAATGCCACCAGATCAGGACCTGCCACCTCGGCGAGCTCGACCAGCACCACTCCGTCGGCGAACCCACGCTGCGCCATGCGCGCTACGTGCACTGCGAGCCGTGTCTTGCCTACACCGCCAAGACCGGTCAAGGTCACCAGCCGCGATCCGGCCAGAAGCCGACGCACCTCCACGGTTTCGGCCGTACGCCCGACGATACTGTTCATCTCCACCGGAAGGCCCGGCATCCTGAGCGGAATGGCGGCCTCGGCCATCAAATCACCTCGACGTTCCAATAGGTGCCATCGACAATAGCCATCCGAGCGCCGGAGAACAGGCGCTTTCACGGCCTTCCGGCGACGTTCCGGCATCCGGACCGAGTGCGTTGGCAACGCGGCGCGGGCCTCGTACCGTACCGAAAATTCCGCAGGATGCACTACGAGGAGACAGCACGTGTTCGATCAAATGATCAGATCCGATTCCGGCGGCCGAATCACGACATCACGGTCTGCCGCGAAATTCTTCCGCACGGTGGACAGCGATCTGGAGCAAGGAATTGTATCGCCACGGATCTACAACGACTCGGAGCTCTATTCCTATGAGCTGGATCGCATCTTCGCCCGATGCTGGTGTTTCGTCGCTCACGAGTCGGAAATTCCCATGCCGGGTGACTATGTCCTGCGCTACATAGGCCAGGACCAGTTCATCGTCGTTCGTGACGAGGACGGTGAAGTCCGCGTCTTGTTCAACAAGTGCACACATCGCGGCAGCCCGGTCTGTCGGGTGGAAAAGGGGAACAGTTCCCACTTCCGCTGCCCTTATCACTCGTGGTTGTTCAAGAACAACGGTGAATGGAGCGGTGCGCCGTACCGGAAGAAGGCGTACAAACACCTCGACGCCGGCTCATGGGGGCTGGTCGCCGCACCACACGTCGATTCGGTGCACGGACTGATCTTCGCGTGCCTGGATCCTGCCGCGCCGACACTCGACGAGTATCTGGGTGGCATGCGCTGGTATCTGGATGTGCTGTTGGGCCTGGACCCGAAGGGCATGCGCGCGATCGGCGAACCACACCGCTGGCGGGTTCCTGCGAACTGGAAATCGGCTGCGGACAACGTCATGGCCGATGCCTATCACGTTCCTTCGCTTCACCGTTCGGCCGAAGAGGTCGGGATGTTCCCGAATATCGAAGCGGGCGGCGCCGGCCCTCAGGGCGTATCCCGGCATGTGTTTTTCGATGAAGGACACGGAATGATCGTCAACGACGGCTTCCTGCCTCCCCCGTGGCATCGCACCGGCTTCCCGCCCGAGGTGGCCGAGAACTTCCGGCTGGACCACCTCACCAACGATCAGCGCCTGTTCGCCGAAAGCCACTCCGCCACAACGTTCCTCATCTTCCCCAACCTCGGGTTGATTCGAGTTCCTGCCTCGCCCCATCCGGATGCTCCGCCGATGGTCTTCACCTATCTGCGGCTCATGCAGCCAGTGGGGCTCGGCACCATGGAGAACTGGAACTGGACCCTCGGCTGGAACAGCGCCCCGGAGCAGTTCAACGAGGACGCCTACGTGGCCGGACTGAGCATGCACGGCCCCGCAGGCATCCTCGAACAGGACGACCCGGTCGCCTGGGCCGGCGCGCCGATAGCCGGCAAGTCGGTCTTCGCCCGAAAAAGCGGAATGCGCTTGAACTTCCAACTCGGCCTCGACGGTATGAGCGACTACGGCGAGGACCCGCAATGGCGTTTCCCAGGCCGGGCGACCACCTCCGCTCTGGGCGAAGCACCCCAGCGTGCCTTCTATCGGCGATGGCTGCGCGAGGTGTCAACCGAGGATCGCGCCGCGGAACAGGAGAGCCCCCGGTGACCACGACGTCCGAATCCACTACCGGTGTGCCTCGGGAAATTGCCGACGAATGCGCTGACTTCCTGTTCCGGGAAGCGGGGTATCTCGACCATCGGCAATTCGATCGCTGGCTCGACTGCCTTTCCACCGAACTGATTTATCTCATGCCGATCCGCGTCACCCGTGGACCGGAATCACGGGACGTGGAATTCTCTCCACTGGGATTCCACATGAAGGAGACCTACGCATCGATGAAAATGCGGGTCTCGCGATTGGCCACCGAACACGCATACGCGGAGGACCCGCCGTCACGAACACAGCGGTTGGTGACCAACATCCGGGTCGCCACCCATGAAGACCCCGAAAAATTCGATGTGGCAAGCAATTTCATGTGCTACCGCAGTCAGGGCGATGGCGTCGAATTCGACCTCATCGTCGGCGAGCGCTTCGACGTCCTGCACAAAGGCCCGAAGGGATGGAAGCTCGCGGCTCGGACGGTCCATCTGGCGCATACGACACTCGTGACCGCAAATCTCGGGATATTCCTGTGAAACCGCTACGCCTGAGCAACGAGTTCGCCGAAGTGACCCTTCGCATCGTCGACACCGGCAACGGGGAACGGCTCGAGATTGCCTCACCCCGTCGCGGCACCGATATCCGACTCGATCCGGTCGTCTTGGAAGCCCTCACCTGGCAGAGCCGCGATGCCTTCACTCGAATGCTCGAAGGCTCCATCGGCCCAGTGAACCCCTGAATCACACACTTCCGGCCCCGGATGCGGGGCCCACAACCACAGAAAGAGACCGAAATGACTGAGGGTTGGCTGACCGACAAGGTCGTACTGATCACCGGCGGTGGCACCGGTATCGGCCGCGCCGTCGTCGAACGCTTCGTCGCCGAAGGCGCGCGGGTGGGAGTGCTCGACCGCTCGGACGAAGCCATCGCTGATCTGCGCGCGTTGCTCGGAACGAACGTGGTTGCGACGCAAGGCGATGTACGCAGCCTGGACGATCACAAACAAGCCGTCGCCGACACCGTCGAACAGTTCGGCCGCATCGATGCGCTCGTCACCGTGGCCGGAATCTTCGACTATTTCGTCTCGTTGGAGTCGATCGCCGAGGACCGGATCGACGCGGCATTCACCGAGATGTTCGACATCAACGTCAAGGGCTCGCTGCTGGCGGTGAAAGCCGCACTGCCCGAACTCAAATCGACCCAAGGCAACATCGTACTGACCATTTCCAACGCCGGCTACCTGCCCGGCGGTGGCGGCCCGTTGTATACCGGGTCCAAGTTCGCGGTCCGCGGCCTGCTCTCGCAACTGTCCTTCGAACTGGCACCCGACATTCGTGTCAACGCGGTAGCTCCCGGCGGAACCGTGACGCCGTTGCGTGGGATCACGGCCATGGATTCGGGCAACCAACGCCTGGTCGATATGCCCGATCTACCCCGGCTGATCCGGCAAACCAACCCGCTGCAGGTCGCCTCCGAGCCAGACGACCACGGATGGGCGTATGTGTACTTGGCCTCGAAGGAGCGCACCAAGTCGGTAACCGGATGTGTGATCCATTCCGATGGCGGATTGCACAGCCGTGGACTCGTCCCGCTGGGCGGCGAGCTGATCTCGTAACGTTTCCTATCGAGCATGGACCTGCGTCAACTGCAGTACTTCATCGCGGTCGCGGAGACCGAGAACTTCACCCGCGCCGCACAACAGGTACATGTCGCCCAATCGGGCGTCAGCGCCCATATCAAGGCGCTGGAACGCGAACTGGGCCAAGCACTTTTCGAACGGCGGCCGCGAGCTGTGAAGCTCACGGCCGCCGGCGAGGCGTTGCTGCCCCATGCCCGTGCCGCCATGAACGCACTGGCGGCGGGGAGAGCGTCGATAGATGCACTGACCGGGCTCCTACATGGTCACGTGGGGATCGGCACGATCACCTCCATCTCCCCGCGCAGCATCGATCTACCCGAAATTCTGGCCTCCTTCCACCGCCGGCATCCGGGCGTCGACATCACACTGGTCGAAGACACCGCCGCATCGCTCCTTGCCCGCCTCGCCGAGGGGAACGTCGACGTCGCCTTCACCAGCCTCACCGAGGAACTGAACGGTGACGTTCGCACGCGGGAATTGCACACCGAACGCGTCGTGGCCGCGTTGCTGCCGACCGATCCGCTGGCGCGCGAGTCACACCTGCCGCTGAGCGCCTGTGCGGAGCGCCTTCTCATCGCGCTGCCCGAGGGCTCAGGCCTGCGGCGTCAACTCGACCGCACCCTGGCCCGCGCAGGCGTCCGCGCCCGGATCGCGTTCGAAGCCGGTGACCCCGATGTCCTGGTCGCGATGGCGGAAAAGGGACTCGGCATGGCATTGGTTCCGGAATCGGCGCTGCGACACAACCAGCGGCTCGTCGCAGTCCCGGTCCCGGAGCTTCCCCTCGGAAGGCTCGGAGTGGTGTGGCGCGATCCGAGCGTCGCGGTCCCCGCCGCCCGCGTGTTCGTCGAACACACGGTGCGACAAACCGCCGCCCGACAGACAGACCGGTAGTGCTCAACCGGGCGCGGGCCCGGCCCCGACAGGCGATTCCGACCGAGCACGGCGTGCGGCGTCCAGTCCCGTCCAGCGCCGAGCCTGCGGGGCGTCCAGGTCGAATTGGTCCAGAATCCGCGTGACAATGTGGTCGACGATGTCATCGATGGTCTCCGGACGGTTGTAGAACGCCGGCATGGGCGGCACGATGCGTGCACCCATGCGGCTCAACGCAAGCATATTCTCGAGATGGATCTCGCTCAGCGGCGTCTCTCGCGGTGTGAGGACCAGCCGGCGCCCCTCCTTTAGCACCACATCCGCGGCCCGGCAAATCAGATTGTCCGCATGCCCGTGCCGGATCCCCGCCAAGGTACGCATACTGCACGGCACCACGATCATTCCGGCCGTGCGAAACGAGCCCGAAGAGATCGCCGCACCCTGGTCGCCGAACTTGTAGGTGACATCGCTCAACGCGGCCACCTCCCGCACGGAATAGCCCGTCTCGACCTCGATATTGGATCGCGCCCACGTACTCATGACCAGATGTGTTTCCACCCCGGCCATCGCGTGCAACGTCTCCAGCAGCCGCACGGCGAACGGCGCCCCGCTGGCTCCGGTGACACCGACTATCAAACGCATCGGTTCGCTCATGGCCGCACCCGCCCCTCGTGCATCTGCTCCAGTTGCATCAGCACCGCTGAGCTGCGCCGCCAGTCCTCGTGCTCGGCCAGCGCCGCGGTGGCGTGAAAGGTCAAGGGCTGCATAGGGATACCGATATCGTCGCGTTTGTGCTCCACCACTGCGAACAGACCGCCTAAAAGACCGTCCTGCTGCAGAGAGGCCATCAGTTCCAATTTCATGTGATGGCATGTTGTGTCGTGTATCGCGAGCAACGCGGCCCGACCAGACCGCCGCAGATTCGCCTGCGTTCCTGCGCTGGCCACGACGGCAGTCAATGCCTGTCCGTCAGCGGTGGGCTCAAGTTCTGATCGCGACAGCAGTGCAGTGTGCGGGAAACCCCGCCGATCCACCGACAGCAAGGGATAGATCTGCTCGCGCACTCCGATAGACGGGTAGCCGCGCAGCAGCGCGACAACCTCGGCAGGTAGTGGCATCATGTCGGGACCTTCCTGTGCGACACGGTGGACGGCGGGATGGGACGTATCAGAGGGAAAGCGCGGACTTCCACCGCTCACGGATTTCCGCTCGATACGGTTCGGCGAACCGATTCGCGCGGGGGTAGGAGTCCTTCCACGCGAAAGGTTTACAAGCGTCGATGAGCACGATGCCCATCGACATATCGCCCGCTTCGCGCTTGGCAGGAGCCAGCCGGGGATCGATGGCCGTGGTGGGCGTCCGTAGTACGTGAATGGATTCGCCGGGATCCACCCGGGTGAACATCGCCCACAGCACGTGGTTGATATCGGTGATGTCGATGTCGTCGTCCACGACGACGAAGTACCGCTCCATACCGCCTGTGCGTTTGCGGCCCGCGGCAGCCAGCAATGCGTGCATGGCGTCACCGGCACCGGTCTGCTCGATGGAGATCACCATCATCAACTGCCGGGCGTAGGCCCACACGCCCCGAATATTCTGCACGCCGGAGGCCTCGAGATGATCCCAGGTCACCGATGCCGAGTACAACGGAACAGCCTGATCACCGGCAGGCACGGTGGGAATCATGGGTGGTGCGCCGAGAATGATCGGATCATCGCGATGCATGATTCGGTTGACCCGGACCACGGTTTCGTGACCGGCGTGGGTGAAATATCCGGTCCATTCGCCGAACGGCCCCTCCATCACCGACTCTTCCTCAACTGGCGGCATCTCCCCCTGAATGACGATTTCCGCGTGAGCGGGAATCGGGATATCACTTCCCGGCGCATACAAGATTTCGACGCCCTGGCCACGGAGCCCGCCCGCCACGTCGTATTCCGAAACACCCGCCGGCGCCGCGATCGCGGCAACAGTCGAAAGAATCGGATCCGACCCCACGACAACCGCAATGGGACAGGCGACGCCGCGATCCCAATACTTCTGCGCGATCGCGCGAGCATGCCGGTTGCCCAACATCCACAGCGACAGACGATCCTTGCCCTGGATGCAACCTCGGTAAGTGCCGACATTGACCCAGCCCGTATCGGGGTCCCGGGTGATCACCATGCACGCCGTGCCGATGTAGCGGCCGCCGTCGCCGTCGTGCCAGCGGGGAGCCGGAAACGCCGTCAAGTCGATATCCGCACCCTCCATGACGTTTTCGAGAACCGTGCCGGAGGAGACCTCCACGGGAGGAATCGGCTCGATCTGCTTGCTCAGATCCTTCCAAGCCCGGATTATGTCCATCTTGGAGGTGTCGGCCGGCAGACCGAGCGCGACCGCGCACCGCTCGGCCGTGCCCATGAAGTTAGTGAAGACCCGATAGCCGGGAGGGTAGCCCGGAATATTGTCGAACAGCAGTGCCGGCCCTTCCTTTTCGGCCATGAGCTCAGTGATCGCGCCGATCTCCAGATCCCAATCCGCCCCCTCGACGAGCCGCACCTCCTGATCACCCAGCTTTTCGGTGAGATTGTCGATGTAATGGCGCAAGTCGCGAAACAGTGTCATATCGAATTCGGACGCTCCCGTAGGCGCGGCCTTTCCCTTCCGTTGGTTCGAGCAGTTCGGCTCCGGAAACCGACGGCGAAGAATTCGTATCACGATTCGTTTCGCCTACAACGAGTTTCGTTGGGCGGCGTCGACATGTCCAATATCTGGATCTGCTGAGCGTCATCTGGAAACCGAATAGCGGCCCGACGAGCCGGTGGTGATCGGGCACCTTCCGAACGGGCGCGGGACCGTGCGGCGTTGGCGCCAAGATTGTGAAACACACCCCGGCCCTTGCCGTGCCGCAGTCTTGCGCTGGGTAGGTTCGCACGGGCTCGATCGGTTTCCCTGTGAAATTCCGCGCGGCAGTCGCCGGCGCCTTTGTAGTCCAAGGGCGCGCCACCGAGCCAGATCCTCAGGTGGACATCCGCCTTCGCGTGAGTGCCGTGCCGCAGCCGGCATCGTATCCACCGCCTCGCTCGTCGAGTTGCCGACAACGAACGCACCCAGCCGTTCAACGCTTGCGAGGCCTCGCCGCAGAGAAAGTGCGCGGATTTCAGTCTTGCGGGCAGTCCGGCTGTGATCCGACCACCTCCCTTGCTGGCCGACATCCTTGGCGACCATCCGACGCCTTTGTCGGTTGGGGGAAGGTGGACTACCCCGTCGTCGGCCCGATGGCCCGATCCGTGTGAATCCTTCGCATTCACAGAGTGACACTTATGCCGCTTGCGCAGAACGGGAAAAATACCTAGAGAGCTACCTAATCCAAAGGCAGCGGCTACACGCAGTAGCCGTCAGCATCATCTCGAGGGCTCTGGGCAAACCGACGAGATCGGTACTCACCGTGCCGTAGCACCACGCCGGTTCGATTACGGGCCCGAAAACAGCCGTTCGTTGGGCAACCTGGTCTCCGGCAGGCGCTCGCCCGCCACGTGGACGATGAATTCGATCGCGCACCAACGTCTCCGCTGCCAGTCACGAATCAACTGACGTGCCGCGGTGACGGTGGCCCGGTAGTCGAATGCGATGCCGTTCAGCCAGATCCGCAGATGAACATCGTCATCCACCGAAAGCCCTTGTCCCCGATGCGGTTTCAACGCACCTCGCCCCAGGAAGCCGCGTTGTCGACATCCCATGCCGCCGCTAGGGCATCCAGCAGCCTACGTTTGAGCCATCGCGTTTCCTCGTTGTCGATGCGACGAGGTTTCAGACCAGCGCGCACCATCTCCACGAAACGTCGGCGGCTGACACCGAACGAGATCAGCAGATCACCGGAGTCGGCACCACCGAACGGCGCCCAGCGGATGGAGAACTCGATCAATGGCACCAGTTTCGTATCGACCGATCGTGCCGACATGAGAAAGTCCAGCTGGCTCAGCGAGGAGCGCACCCAGCAAGAGTCATACCTCACCCTCGGCGCCGGACTCTTGTCTTCGACGCGAGCCCCTCGCAACCGCTGCTGCGGCCGCGCCTCACGCACCGTGCTGGAGCGGCTTCGCTGCCGATTCTGTGAATAGTCCATCAGCGTCCTCGAGCAGTAGCGCCTCATTCGTCTGATCCAGCATCCATCGCACCCGCACGGTGAACGACGGGAGAACTACCTGCTCGCATACCTGTTTCGTTTCCCTCTGGAACGGCGATGCCGCGAGCACGGGCCACTCCGGTGTAGCTCAGGAGCGCGTGTTGCGACACGCGAAAACGCCCGGTCGCTGACGCTGCTGGCCTCCGATAAGTGGGCGGAATCGGAGGCCAGCGGCTGGTGAGCGTGTCGATGTCCGAAGCCGATTTCAGCGGTAGCCGAAGTGTCGTTCAGTGAGAGTTATGACTTCCTGGACGTTCCGGCCGCGGGACGATTGATTGTCGGCCGAGATGTGCCGGTCCTCGAGGCAGGGGCGCGCCCCGCGATCGAGCGG
This sequence comes from Nocardia nova NBRC 15556, assembly GCF_001613005.1. Classification (GTDB taxonomy): domain Bacteria; phylum Actinomycetota; class Actinomycetes; order Mycobacteriales; family Mycobacteriaceae; genus Nocardia; species Nocardia nova. The sequence goes on from NZ_BDBN01000079.1 coordinate 29,306, forward strand.
CGCTTATCCGGTCGGGCCCGATTGCAGTGCGCGGATCACCCGGGTGACGTGCTGGTCTACGAACCGGTCGTCCATCGGTTCGTGAGTGAGGAAGCGGCGGAAGTGGATCGGCGCGATCAGGGTTTCGATGACTGTCTTGGCGTCGGTGCCGGCGGGCAGTTCGCCGCGCTCGACGGCCCGGGTCACCATCGCCTGGTTGGCTTCGTAGCGTTTGTCCCAGAAGGCTTTTCGCGCTTCGGCGACTTGTTCGGAGTCGGTGATGAACGCGAGAGCGCGCGCCACGCCCGCGCCCAGCGGGGTGTCGAGGTAGGCGATGAGCGCGGTGGCGAAAAGGGTGAGGTCTGCGCGCAGCGAGCCGGTGTCCGGTAGCGGGAGCGTGCGTTCGCTGACGCTGAGCATCACGTCGAGCACCAGGTTCTCTCGTGTTCCCCAGCGTCGGTAGATGGAACTGTCACGCACGCCCGCGCGGCGGCTGATATCGGGGATGCCGACCTTGTCCACGCCGTGTTCCTCGACGGCTTCGAGCACGGCTCGGTGCACGGCTTCGCGCACCTTCGCGGCCCGGCCTCCGGGCCGGCGCAGCGGCTCGACGTTCTCGGCTACCGACATAGCCCGATCTTAAAGCAGAACTTCTTGCTTTTGGTTACCGGGCGTGGTTACGCTCACAAAAGCAGAACATTCTGCATTTTCGGGATCGGGAGGCACAACAATGACGTCAGTGCGGGAGCTCGGCAAACGGGTGCTCATCAGTGCGCGCGCGATGACTCACACCACCGAGCGGGCGGCGCGCCGGGTCGGTGTGGCCGCGTTCCTACCCCGGTTGTTCGCCGACAGGTTCACCCACCTCGGGGGGATCGACCCCGAGGAATTCCGGCGCCAATTACATGAGTGCCGGTCGTTCGACGACGCGCGCTGGGCCGGGCATTGGGAAGGCTTCGCCCATCAGCATCTCGCGCGGGCCGACGCGGCCTTGCTGCGCCTGGGCGGACCGACGACCGAACAGTTGCTCGACCCGGCAGCGACGCCGGATCTGCCCGCTCTGGGAAAGTTGCTGGCACCCGCGGTGACGATCCTGGCCGACCGCGGGCCGGTGGCCGATCCCGAAGCGGTCGAGCGGTTCTGCGCTGCCCGTCCCGATGACGCCGATGCCGCGGTCGCGATCGACGGGCTGATCAAGGCGCTGACGTACGAGTTCGTTGCCGCTTGGCCCGGGTGGAGCCCGGCCAGGCTGGCCGCCTACGAACGTTCGTGGCGGCTGTGTGAGGTGCTGGTGGGTTCGCTCGATGCTGCGATGGGGGTGATCGAAGTGGTGCGGATCCGGGTCGGCACCCAGACCGTGCGCGGCATGCTGATGTTGCCGGCCGGTGCTGTGTCGGCGCCGACGATCCTGGTCACCAACGGCCTGGAAGGCACGGTCGCCGAGGCGCTGCTGCCGCTGCTGTATCTCCGCGACAGCGGGCTGGGTGTGTTCGTGATGGAAATGCCCGGCACCTTCTCCTACACCGAGCCGCTGACCACCGCCGCCGAGAACATCTACTCCGGTGTCATCGACCATCTGTGCGCCGACCCGCGGATAGATCCGCAGCGGATCGGCATGCTGGGCTTCAGCTTCGGGGCCTATTGGTCGACCCGCATGGCCGCCGTCGACCCCCGGTTGACGGTCGCGGTATCCAACGGCCCGCTCGCCGACCGCAGCTTCGGGCCGTTCAACGCGATCGGGATGCCCGAGATCATGGTCTCGACACTGGTCTCGACCCTCGGTGCCGGCAGTCCCCTGGACCTGTCGAGCAAACTGGCGGAATTCTCACTCGCCCAGCACTATCGACACATCGACATCCCGTTGCTGGTGATCAACGGCGCCCGCGACACCCTCGCCGACACCCAGGACTCGATCGATATCGCCATCGCCGCACCGCAAGCACAACTGGTGCTCTACGCCGACGACGACCACTGTGCCATGGGCCATGCCGAGCAGTGGACGGCACTGTCGGCGAAGTTCTTTCACGATCACCTGATCGCCCCCGCCGAGGTCACCGCGTGAACCAACCACACGACACCGCCGTCGACCCGCTCCCACGGCTACGACGCGTCCTCAATAGAAGTGCACGCCACATCGACACCCAGGTCGACAGCGGCACCGGCTGGCGCACCTATACCGAATCCGATGCCAGTCAAGGATTCTCGGTGATCGAGCCCGCGTTCACCACCGCATTCGAAATAGCGCGCTACGACACACTCGGGCTGGGCGACGGCGCCGTTGTTCTGCCGATATGCCCGGCGTCCTTCCGCGACTTCATGATCTTCGAAAAGCACGCTGTCGATGCCGCACGCGGTCTGACCCGTCGTTTCCTGCCCGCGGCCGCACGTGTCGCCAACGCCTACGAGACACTGACCCGACGCACTTTTCCGCCCTTCCGGCCGCACGCACTGTGGTACCGCGAACCGATCTACTACATGTCCAACGCCTTGACCATCGTCCCCTCCGGAGTCCCGGTCAGCGCCCCGACCTACACGCGGGCATTGGATTTCGAACTCGAACTCGGCGTCGTGCTCGGCGCCCCGCTGCGCGACGCCACCACCGAGGAGGCGGCCGCGGCAATCGCCGCCGTGGTAGTGATCAACGACTTCTCCGCCCGCGATGTCCAGCTGGCCGAGATGCGTTCGGGTTTCGGTCCGCAACGAGCCAAACATTTCCTCACCTCGATGTCGGCGACCGCGGCCGCCGGGCCGGCCCTCACCACTCGCCTCGACCGACTGACTGCCACGGTCATGGTCAACGGAGAAATCCTGGCGCGCACCGGAACACACGACGCCCGGTACTCGATGACCGAGGCCATCGCGCACGTGTCCCGCGGTGAACAGCTCTACCCCGGAGAACTGCTGTCCAGCGGCACCCTGCCGGGCGGTTCCGGGATGGAACTGGGTCGCTGGCTCACCCCCGGCGACCAGCTGCGCCTCGAGATCGACGGCGTCGGAATCATCGAACACGACATCCGCGAGTAGGGCCGACATGAAAATCGATCAAGTCTCCGATTCCGTCCATGTCGTAGCCGGCACCAACGTCAACTGGGCGCTCATCGACGACGGTAGCGGGGTCACCGTGATAGACGCCGGATACCCCGCAGACACAGCCGACGTCCTCGACTCGATCCACCAGATCGGGCGGCGACCGGCCGACATTCGGGCCGTGCTCATCACCCACGCCCACCTCGACCACATCGGCGCGATCCCGACACTCATCGAACAGGCCGGCATGCCTGTCTACACCGGCGCCGAAGAGGTCCGCCACGCCAAACGCGAATACCTGCAACAGATCACCCCCACCGGCATGCTCAAACAACTCGCCAACCGACGCGGACGCCGCTGGGTCGCACACACCCTGCGCGCGGTCCACGGCCACACCGGCATGGCCGTCCCTCGAGCCGAAACGGGCGAACCCGCCACGTTGGCGGCACTGCCCGGCGGGCTTCTCGCGATCCCCACCCCCGGCCACACCAGCGGCCACACCGCCTACCTCATGCCCTCCGAAGGCGTGCTCTTCTCCGGAGACGCCCTCGTCACCGGTCATCCACTGCTGCCTCACACCGGACCCCAACTCCTCCCCGCGGTGTTCAACCACGACGAGAAGCTCACCCACGACACCGCCCTACATCTCGCGATGATGCAGGCCCACATCCTCGTTCCAGGCCACGGCCTCCCCATCAGCTTCGACCGCGCCCACATCGCCGCGACCTTACAGTCGCGACCAACCCATCGACGCGGACAATAGATCCGCACAACAACCGCACACGCACATCGAGACGGCTTCACGCCGGTCATTCAGCCGAACTGCGCTGCCGTGAGCCACGCGAGCTGAACAGGCCGCTACCGCATCGCCGGACAACGACCGGGACTGGGACTGTCGGAACAACGGCTCTGGCTCACTTCCGGTGGCGGTCCATCTATGCGAGCAGGATCCGGTGTCGGAGTAGCTCAAAGCTGGCCCGCCCGTACATTTGTCGTTTGATCAGCTTGGTTTTCGTGTTGACGCCTTCGATCGGTCCGTTGCTGTAGGGCACACGTCAACAATACGAGACCCGACCGAACGGTCTGCCAAGCCGGGCAGCGCCTACGAGTCGACGACTGCCGGCCGATGCTCCGGCAGCACGGTCGCCAGGTAGGTGCCGCTTACCCCGCCCCTGCAGCGCACGAGATACGCCACAATCCGGCCGGCGTCGTCGGGATGCCGGTGCACGCTGTCGACGATGCCGGTGTACGTCCGTGCCGCGGGGTCGCCGGGTTCGATGGGGCGGCCGTCGATGTCGCCGCACCACTCGATGCGGTCACCGACCGCCCGCACCGACTCGTTACCAAGGCTCACTTCCGGCAGGAGAATGAGCTGTCGACGATCGCGGTCGTGGTTCGGGAGGACTCGGCTACCTCACACGACGTTGACGTCGATAGGGCCGTCCTGGCTGACCCAGCCGCCGCTGGTTTTGGTGATGATGACGTAGAGCCGGCGCCATTGCGTGTCCATTGGAACGACGCATTCGCCCCGCCGATACTGCCGGCCGCGGTCGCTGTCCCGACGGTCACCTCGCCACCGGGATTGGTGCGCTGGGTCAGGGTGGCGGTGTAGCCAGGGAATGCCGAGAAGGCGTTCACGGTGTTGATGCTGTCGATACCCAAATAGACTAGGCCACTTTGTCGCTCAGCCCGTTCTGCTCCGTTTCAACGAACAGAAAATTCGTAGTTCAACTGCACTTTTCGATTCGGCGGGAACGATTGATTTCACTCGTGATCGCCGATTCACACGGACTTGCAGCACGTCGACAGGACGTCGCGGATTCACTGGCGGTCAGGCGATCTATCGCGGATCCCGACCAGCGGCGACGCCGGGAACTTCCGCAATTTGCGGATGGTGCAACTCGGCATCATTCACCGAACCGCTGCTGCGCGGTATCGAGTGCAGCCACGCCGGTAGGTTGGCTGACCCGGTATCGACCGTTGATCGGCTACGGTTCGACTCGGCGTTCTTGCACGACACCCGCGCGCTTTTCACCGTGACGATAGCGAGGATCCGTGTCGAACCGCGCTCGTTCCCCCTGGTACGTGGTGACCTCCGTGATCGCAGCGGCGGTCGTAGCCTGCGGTGCCGTGCCCGCCATGGCCCAGCCGGGCCCGACGCCGGGGGCGGTGCCCACCCCGGAGTGGGGGCAGTGCGCTGCCCCCAACCCTCCCGACCTGGAAGGGTTCGAATGCGCCACCGTGCCGGCACCGTTGGACTACGAGCATCCAGACAAGGGCACGATCGAGTTGGCGGTGATCCGGCACCGGGCGACCGACCCGCAGCACCGCATCGGAAGCCTGCTGTTCAACCCGGGCGGGCCGGGGGGATCGGGCACCAACGACCTACCGCAGCTTTATCCGCTGTTCGCCCAGGAGATGCGGGAGCGGTTCGACATCGTCAGCTGGGACCCGCGCGGGGTGGGTCGGTCGACCTCCGTCCAATGCTTCGCGAATAAGACGGAATACGACAATTGGGTCGAACGGTTGCCTGTGGGGTTCCCGGTCGGTCGCGAGGAGGAGCGGCGCTGGATCGAAGGGTATGCCGAGCTGGGCCGGCGTTGCCAGCAACGCAACCCGGTCCTGTTGCGGTTCGTCTCTACCGCCGACACTGCGCAGGATATGGATCTGCTGCGGCGTGTGCTCGGTGACCAGCGGCTGACCTACCTGGGGATCTCTTATGGCACGGTGCTGGGCGCCACCTACGCCAACCTGTTCCCGGACCGGATACGGGCAATGGTGCTCGACGGCAACGCCTATCCGTCGGCGTGGTACGACCAGAACCCCTGGCTGCCGACCTTCCTGCGGGAGAACTCCGACCTCGGGTCGGCTCGCACCCTGGGTCAGTTCCTCGACCTCTGTGCCCGGGCCGGGCGCACCCGCTGCCCGTTCGCCGCCGACAACGCCTGGGCTACCCGAGCGAAGTACGAGGAACTGATGCGTCGCCTGCTGGTGCACCCGCAAGGCGAGGTCACCTACGCCGCCGTCGCGGCCGCCGTTCGCGGGAGCCTGTACTTCGTTCATCCGCCCAGCCCTGCCAACTGGTCAGTATTGGCAAAGTTCCTGCAACAGCTGTGGGAGGGGCAGACGCCGGAGACACCCGTCATGGCGGCACCGCCGATGGCTTGGTTCCCGACGCCGAGTCGAGTCCTCCCGTTCCCTCCGGGCGGCCCCTTTCCGGCCCAGGAGCAGAAGTACATGGGTGTCGAGCAGGCCCTCGCGGTTACCTGCAGCGAGAGCCCCAACCCGCCCGATCCACACGCATACGGTGCCCTGGCCAAGCTCAGCACTGCTCGCGCCGGGACGATGGGCCCCTGGTGGACGTGGGTAACCGAACCGTGCTCCACCTGGCCGGCCCGGGCGGCCCACCGCTACACCGGCCCGTGGAACCGGTCGGCAACACCGATCCTGACGGTCAACACCACCTACGATCCCGGCACCCCGTACAGCAGCGCCCAGACCATGACCGCTGAACTCGGCAGGGCCCGGTTGCTCACCGTCGCGGGGTACGGACACACCGCACTGCTCAATCCGAGCAGCTGCGCGAACGCCCACGAAAGTGACTACCTCGTGCGAGGGGTGCTGCCCCCGCTCGGAACGGTCTGCCGGCAAGACACCCCACCTTTTACCGATACCGCCTCCGAAGCACCCGCGTCGACCCGCTGATTGCCCACGCAGAACCGATCACGAGCGCAGCAGATCCCGCGAGGACTCCGCACGAACGTACGACCGACCGCAGATCACGCGGCGAAACCGCCTGCGCGGCAGCAATATCGGAACTCACGCGGCCCCGGCGTGGCGCCCTGGCTGGGATAAGCCCGGCGACGACTACCGCCGCGGATACAGGCCGGATGCGTCCGCAGTCTCTCGGGCCCTGGACCAGTAGCTGCAGGAATACGAGCCCCAGGCCGACGACGGTTGCGGTGGAACCCGCGCCGTAGCGGACCGCCCGCAAAGAGAGGGTGCCGGTTCACCACCGGCCGCACCCCGCTGGTGGGGGTGTACCGCAAACGAGATAAGGCCAGGTGCCCAGGACAGCCCATTGTTCGACGACGAGCCGGGTTCCTAGCTGACCACGCATGAACGAGGGCCCCCGGCAGTCCGAGTCGGGGGTCTCTGCTCGTGCGTGATTACAGGTTGACGTTACGGCGATTTCGGATCGCCGAGATAGCGCCACCGGATCCGGGTGAACACCTCGTCCGAGTTGGTGTCGCTGACCGAGCCCCAGGTCCGCGGCCGCAGCGAGACCGTCCACCTCGCGACAGCTTGCCGATCGGCCGCGGCAGGCAGATTGGGCCGACCCAGCCTGTCCTCCTACCCGTCTTGAGCCCTTGGCGGCGGTCCGGGGCGCCGGCATTGTCCTGAACGCGCGGCCCGGTGATCCCACACTCGGCTGATTAGACCGTGGATCATTGGTTGCCACCGGGACGCAGGTTGAAGGCCCGCCGCGCGCATGCGTGTAGCTTCCGGCAGCAAGGCGCGTGCTCGGCGGTCAGAGCGCCTCGAAATTGGCGAGCGGTAACAGTGATGAACGACCGTTGCCGTTTCGGCGGCAACGGGTATCGCAGCGGACGGAATCCGCCGGCGCAGGGGCGTGCCGCTCACCACCTACACCCGCATCCCACCGCAGAACTGACCAGAGTCAGAGTCCTCCCCGCCCGGGTCCCGAGAGTGCGGAGGCATTGCGCAAGTCCGCCGATGTGGCAACGGGGACCGTCGACCCTCCGAGGGGGAGCCCAGCAAAAGGTCACCAAGATATGTCATGCCAATGGACTGCCGTCCACGATTGAAACTGGGCGCGCAACTGCGAATCCGCTGGGCGACGGCGATGTGCAGCCTCGGGTTCGTCCGTGCACCGACCGAGCAGTGGACCGTCGCCGCGGCCTCCCCGGGAAGGCCGTTCGTCCCTATTGATCTACCGAGCCCGGGACAACAATATGCGGTACGGCAGTGGGAGACCCGACCATTTTCGTACACGAGGGAGGTCGTCCATGTCTGATGAGCATGCCCTGGTCGTCGTGGCGGGGTACCCCGGGTTGGAAGCCGCGCGTCACGACTTCGACACCCTCAATAAGTCGGTGAAGGACAAGAGCGTGGCGGTGCGAGGCGCTGTCCTGGTCGGTAAGGATTCCGACGGCAAACCGGTGCTGATCGATACCGGTAACCATCTCGGTCGTCGGGGCGCCGCATGGGGAGCCGGAGTCGGCCTGGCCGTGGGGTTCTTCTCACCGGCCCTGGTCGCTTCTGCGGCGATCGGCGCGGCGGCGGGCGCGTTGGCAGGCGTGTTCGCCGGGCACCGGCTCGAGAGCGGACTCGGCGAAAAGATCGGGCAAGCTCTCGCGGCGGGTAGTGCGGCGGTGATCGCTGTGCTGCCGCCGGAGAGCCGACTGGGTGTCGAGCAGGTATTGGCCGAGTCCCCGATGAAATCGGTTGTACCGCTGGACAAGTCGACGCTGGGTGGGCTGGAGGCTGCCCTGGGCGAGGCTATGGGCAAGTTCAACCCGGATCGCACTCGACTACCGCTGCCGGACCGGACGTCCGGCGGCGTGATCGGCCGCACGGTCGCCGAGTCGGTGGGCGATTGGACCATAGTGCCCGGGCCGAAGGCGCCCGCCGATGCCCCCAATGTGTTGATCGTTTTGATCGACGACGCCGGCTTCGGTGGTCCGGAAACCTTCGGCGGGGCGATCCGCACCCCGACGCTGACCCGGATCGCTCAGGGCGGGCTGACCTACAACCGTTTCCATGTCACCGCCGTGTGCTCGCCCACGCGTGCCGCACTGCTGACGGGCCGGAACCACCACCGTGTGGGCTTCGGTTCGATCGCCGAGTATCCCGGACCGTATCCGGGCTACTCGTCGGTGAAACCGAAAAGCTGCGCCGCGCTGCCGCGCATTCTGCGTGACAACGGTTATGTGACAGCGGCTTTCGGCAAGTGGCATCTGACTCCCGACACTGTGCAGGGGGCGGCTGGGCCGTTCGACAACTGGCCGTTGGGGTGGGGATTCGACCATTACTGGGGTTTTCTGTCCGGGGCGGCCGGCCAGTACGATCCGATCATCACCCAGGACAACGCCGTCATCGGTGTACCGCAAGGCTCCGATGGCAAGCCGTACTACTTTCCCGACGACCTGACCGACAAGGCCGTGCAATGGCTGCACGCTGTGCGCGCCCAAGACGCCGAGAAGCCGTGGATGATGTATTACTCCACCGGCGCCACGCATGCTCCGCACCACGTGTTCAAACAGTGGGCCGACAAGTACAAAGGGCAGTTCGACGAGGGCTGGGACGTCTACCGGCAGAAGACCTTGGAGCGTCAAAAGGAACTGGGAATCGTACCGCCCGACACGGAACTGACCGAGCGGCCCGCACTGTTCCCCGCATGGGACATCTTGTCGGACAACCAGAAGAAGCTCTATGCCCGCCAGATGGAGGTGTTCGCCGGGTTCTCCGAGAACGCCGACTGGAACGTCGGCCGTCTGATCGATGCGATCGAGGGCTTGGGCGAGCTCGACAACACGTTGATCTTCTACATCTGGGGCGACAACGGCGCCAGTATGGAGGGCACCCTCACGGGCTCCTTCAATGAGATGACGTTTCTCAACGGCCTCGTGTTCGACGCCGACCAGCAATTGAAGCTGATCGAACAGTACGGGGGCATCGAGGCGCTCGGCAATGAGCACACCGCCCCCCACTTCGCCTCGGCGTGGGCACATGCCAACAACACCCCGTTTCAGTGGGGCAAACAGATGGCCAGCCATCTGGGCGGTGACCGTAACCCGATGGTGGTGTCCTGGCCCAGCCGACTCACGCCGGACCGGAAGGTGCGCGGGCAATTCACCCATTGCATCGACATCGTGCCCACGGTGCTGGAGGCTGTCGGCTTGCCGGCGCCGGTCAGCGTGGACGGCATCGAGCAAGAACCTATGGACGGCACCAGTTTTCTGCATACCTTCGACGACGCGGCGGCCGAAGAACGCCACACCGTGCAGTATTTCGAAATGTTCGGCAGCCGCGCCGTTTACAAAGACGGGTGGTGGGCCTGCGCCCGGCTGGACAAGGCGCCGTGGGACGTCTCGCCGCACACGCTGCAACGTTTCGCGCCTGGCGTCTATGATCCCGCCGAGGACCGATGGGAGCTCTACTATCTGCCCGATGACTTCTCGCAGGCCCACGATCTGGCTGCCGAGCATCCCGACAAGGTCGCAGAACTGACCGAGCTGTGGTGGCAGGAAGCCGAGCGCAACCGGGTGCTGCCCCTGTTGGGTGGCTTAGCGGTGGTCTTCGGCGATCTGCCGCCGATGCCGACCACCACACGGTTCGCCTTCAAAGGCGACGTGCAAAACATTCAGCGCGGCATGATTCCGCGTATTTACGGACGCTCCTACGCGATCGAGGCCGATCTGATCGTGCCGCAGGACGCGCAGGGGGTTATCGTGGCCAACGCCGACTTCATCGGCGGGTTCGGGCTGTGGGTCGACGAGCACCGCAAACTGCGCCACACCTACTCGTTCCTGGGTGTTGAGACCTACCGGCAAGTGTCCGACAAGCCGATTCCAACCGGCAACGTCACCGTCAAGATGCTGTTCGAATCCGCCGAACCGGCGCCTGGTTCGGGCGGACATGTCACTCTGTGGGCCGACGGCGAACTAATCGGTGCGGGCGAGATGGCGCGGACCGCGCCGATCGCGTTCTCCTCGTACGCGGGCATGGATATCGGCCGCGACAACGGCCTCGTCGTGGACCGAGCTTACGAAGACAAGGCACCATATGCGTTCACCGGCACGGTCGAAGAAGTGGTGTTCGACCTCAAACCCGTCTACGTAGACGACGAAAGGGCGCTACACCACAACGCGGCCGCACAAGCAGTCGGCCAAGGCGCAGCCGGTTGAGGGTGACTGAATCGTCTGCCCCCGCTCGGGTGTCATTCCCGGCAGTCGTCCGTTCGGTCCGGAGGCCGACATCGACCCGTCCCACCACGATGGCTTATGGCTGGCCGAACCGGTAACCCTCGGCGAGATCGCCGAGGCGTACCGAGCCAATGCGTTGTTCGACGCGCACCGCGACGACCCCGAGTTCGGATACCGGTTTCTGGCCGATGAAGCCCGCGAAGCCGGTGAAGCGCTGCAAGGGAGTGTCGGGATAACGGCTCTGGCTCACTTGCGGTGGCGCCCGAGCTATGCGAGAAGAATGTCATCGGCCACGACCGGGATAGTGGCAGCCGAGATCGTTTCCCTCGAAGGGGGTGCCGGGGTCTCCTCGCCCGGGGTTCGGAGGTAGGTGTAGACGGTGTCACGGCTGATACCGAATTCCTTGGCCAGCATGGTTTTCGGTTCGCCGGCGGGTGTATCGGAACAGTTGGCGGACAAGGGATGACGCCGAGAACGCCCTGTTCGGCTACATCGATGGTTGGTACAACACCCAGCGGATCCAGAAGAAGCTCGGCTGGAGATCTCCTGACGAATACGAAGCCAGCTACCATCACCAGTTCCTGCTGGAACCAGGTAATCCGCTCTCCGGATCATCGGGGGAACCTCAGGACGTCACAGGTCCACAAACGGCAACCGGCAACACTGATCAACAACCGCGAACCCGCAGGTCGCGCCGCTTCGCCGGACAAAACCAACCGGTCATCAGTAGCATCGACTCCATGCGATCGATACGCAAATAGACTGGGATATTTCATCCTTCAGCCCGTTCTGCTCCGTTTCGGTGAGAAGCAAACCCGCAGTTCAACGGGATTGTCGATGCCTCGGGAACGACTGGATTCACTCGCGATCACCGATTTTTTCGCCCCCACAGAACGTCGACAGGACGTCGCGGAATCATTGGCGATGGGACAGCCTCGGAAAGGCCGGTCAAGCCAAGTGCGACTCCTTCGTCCGGACCACGATTCCGAACGCCCCTACATTCGATTCAGTGCGGAAAACACTTGCCGACCCCTGCCGGTTCGAGCCCGCCGGGGCCGGGATCATCGTGGCGTCGCTGCGGAAGTGACGGAAGGGTCAGCGGAGAGTGACGGTGACCGCGCTGCCGACCACGGTCGCGGTGACGCCGAGCAGGTGTTCGGTGATCATCGCGGCGATCGGCTGGATGTCGCGGTCTTTGCGGGCGACGACGGCGAGAGTGCGGGCGTCGATGACGTGAGTGAAGGCGAGATCGCCCGTCGTCGTTGCCGCGAGCACGTCCCGCGGAAGTGTCGGAGCGGGTAACGCGGACACGGCGTCTTGCACCTGGCGGATCACGCTGACCGCGCGCTGCGGGATCTCGAGCGGGTGATGGATCGGGGGCAGCATCGCGGTGGTCATCGCATTCTCCTCGAATCTCCGGTATGGGCGGTTGTGTCGAGTCGCCGCTCGGCCGGGCCGGTGGGTCGTGGATGACGCGTGTCATAACCGGGGTGGCTTGGCTGGCGTGCATCGCAGGATTAGTTTATACAATAGAATATTGTAAAAAACAGGAGGTGGGTCACATGCCCGACACGGATCTGACACAGACGGGACCGTCGGAGTTGGATGTGCGGGAGTTGCGCAAGCCGGACAAGCATCCGGCGATCTTCGCGCGGTTCGACGCCCTGGCTGCCGGAGAGTCGTTCGTGCTGGTGAACAACCACTATCCGCGGCATCTGCGCGATGAGTTCGATGTCGAGCATCCCGGTGGGTACAGCTGGGATGTCGTCGAGGACGGGCCGCGTGTGTGGCGGGTGCGGATTGGGAAGCTGGCCTCGACGTCATTGCCGCGGATCCTGACCGACACCTCCGCCCTTGAGCCGGGGCATCCGGATACGACGGGAGCGATATGGACGTTGCCGGTGCGCCGACGCGATCTGGATGCCAATATCATTTGCCTTGCCGCGCGGGGGCGCATCGATGCGCACACCGGCCCGGACCTGGATGTGCTGATCCACGTGCTCGACGGCACGGGCACCCTCACCACCGAACTCGGTGAGCTGGAGTTGACGTCGGGTGCGCTGGTGTGGCTGCCGCGCCGGTCGCGCCGCGCGTTCACCGCAGGCCCGCACGGGCTGCGGTATCTGACCGTGCATCAACGCCGCCAGGCGCTGGCACTGGACCCGATCAGCTGAGGCGGATCGTTTGGGATCGGCCCGCTATCACGGCACCACAGTGACCGGACAGCGGGCCCGGCGCAGTAGCCGGGCGGCGGTGGACCCGGTCAGGCGGTGCAATCGGCCTCTCGTTTGGCCGACAATGAGGCTGTCGGCACTGTTCTCCTCGGCCAGGCGCGCCAGTTCCACCGCGGGGTCGCCGCGACGGACGGTGAACGACCACGGCAGGGGCAGGTCGTAGAGGATCTCGGTAGCCAACTCGCGGACGGTGGTGATCTGCTCGGCGGCGAGTGCGACGTCGGCGTCGGCGCCCATCGGTGCCAGGCTGGTCAGGTAGGCACCGGTTCCGAGCGTAGTGATGTAGGCAACCAGCAGGGTGGCATGCATGCGGCGCGCGGCGCCGGCGGCATAGGCGAGCGCATGCGGGGATGACTCGGAGGTGTCGATGCCGACGACGATGAGCGCCCCGCCTACCCTGTCGTGGCGATCGCGGCGATGCGCGATCTGTTCCATCAGCGCGTCGAGGTGCTGACCGCGGGAGCGTCGCGGATGTTCGGGGCGTGATTCGGCCGAGCCCGTCATGGTCGTAGAGCCAGGATGTGCACGACGGTGCCTGGCGTGGGGTGGTGGCCCCAACGCGGCGGGTGTGTCGTCGACACGGGACGGCCCGCGGTGCGAGGGGTGTTCATGACACGCTGTGGGCCAGTAGCAGGATGGCCCCGCCGAGCAATGCAGCGATTTTCAGGATTTCCAACATCACATACTCGTAGTGGCCGCGCGAGCGGGGCGCGTCGTGGCCGGCGAGCACGGCATCGCTGCGGCGGGTCAGCCGTGGCCGGACCAACGTCAACTGCACGAGCAGTGCGGCGAGGGCGACCATCAGGGCTGTGATGGCGCCGGTGCCGGGCGGGTCGATCGCGATGGCGACGACAATCGTTGCCGCAAAAACGATTTCGACGCTATTGAGGGCGCGGAAGACCAGCCGTCCGATTCCGAGCCCGATCGGCACCGTGACGCCGGGCGCCCGGAATTTGAGCGGCGCTTCCAGGAAGGAGATCGCCAGCACCATACCGAGCCAGCTGAGCCCGGTCGCGGTGATAACGGCCGCGGCGGTGGTCATTGCGCTGATTCCATCTGCGCCGGGGCGGGCCCGGCGCTGCCGGTCGCGGTGAGATGGGCCAGGCACAGATCGGGTTCCGCGAATGCCTCGAGCCGCTCGACTGCCAGCGGCGCGGCCCGGCCCTCCAGCACGCCCTGCATCAGGCCCAGATGGATCGGACACACCACACTCGCACGAGTTTCAGCCAGATCGAGGAAGGGGCAGTGCCGCAACCGGATTCGCGTCCGGCCACTATCGAC